>VFZL01000019.1 GCA_016871175.1 Acidimicrobiia bacterium
CTTGCCACAGAGCTCCGTGACCGGGATGCCCGCATCGGCCTCCCGTAGAAACCCGACAATCTTCGCTTCGGTGAACCGCTTCTTCATTGCCCGACCCTTTCGCTAGGCCGGACTCTAAACCGAAACGCTACTCAGAATGGGGGGGACGTCACACCACCGACAGGGCAACGGCAAACCCCGTCGGCGGTCGAGGTGCGGAAACGTTGCCGCCCGACCGCGGTTCGCGGCGGCGTAACGGATGACGAAACGCGGGCTAGAACCGCACGAGCCGGTTGATCTTCACGATGAGCGCGCGGTTGGCGAGCATCCCCATGCGATCGCCGATCGTGTCGCGTTGCTCGTTCCAGACCACGAAGAGCTCGCTGCCCGGCCGATACTCCCACCGCAGACGCGCATTGAACGACACGTTTCGCAAAGACGAGTTGTACTGGAGAAGTGCGCTCACGAACATGAGCGGGGTGATCGTGTAGGTCACGCGGCTGCCAAGCAGCGTGTTGGTGAACCGCCCCTCGGGTAGATCGACGCGATCGACCGACACACGCGGCTCGAACGCGAGCTGCGCCGTGAGAAAGATACGGCCTCGCGTGAGACTGTACGAGGTCTTGCGCCCGCCGTAGAACGTCCCGTGATCGATGATGAACGTTCCAGACACGCGGCGGCGTTGTCCGAACGTGTAGCCCGCTCGCACGCTGTCGAAGCTGTACCCCTGAGACGGGAGTGTCACGTTCGTCGCAATGGGGAACGGCGCGGGCAGGAACTCGTACGATTGGCCGTATCCGACGAATGGCCGGTCGCCGTTCTGATACTCAATCGCGAGCTCGCCGTCGCTGTTCCGGCTCTCCAGCCGACCCTGCTGGTTCTCGACGTACGTGAACTGACCAGAGGCGAAGAGCCGCCGGACGCTCGGAAAGCGCCTCACGCGCGGGCTGAACCGCAACTGGCCGAAGCTCCGTTCCATGTTTCGACGTCGGACGAAGCCGACCTCTGGGTTGAAGTTCCGGCCGACCACGAGGCGTTCGACTTGGACTCCGTATCGATCACCCGTGTAGTCGAGCTGCGCCCGATAGCTGCCGTCATCTCCCGGACGACCCTCCGTCCTTGTTTGAGCCCAGTAGGTGTTGATCATCAGGTTGTCGTAGAAGCCGAATGTCGCGTCCAGGCCGAACGTGTCGTTGCGGCCCTCGCCGCCCTGCGCGATGGACCTGCCGGTGTACATCGCACCGAGGTTGCTCTTCCGCAAGAGGTCTCGTCGGACCCGCAGGACGGAGAAATTCGTTGCCTGCGTCCGCGTGAGTTCATCGTCGCCAGCTTGAATGTTCAGCAGGCCGAGTGTGTAGCGACCCACTCGACCGGTGACCCGTGCGCCGGCATCGATCGGCACTTCGCGCGCGATGGTCCCGGTGCTCAATCCGACCCTCCGGCTGTAGAACAGAATCGGCGTGTCGCTCGTGCCACCCCCGAACGCCGTGCCCGCGCCGCCGAACCCGAACGTGCCCTGGTTCTCGAGGAAGAACTCACGCTTCTCGGGAAAGAACAGGCTGAAGCGCGTGAGGTTCACCTGCTGCTCGTCGGCTTCCACCTGAGCGAAGTCGGTATTCAACGTGAGGTCCGCGCTCGCGCTCTGGCTGAGGCCGATTCTCGCGTCGGCGCCGACGTCGCGGCCGAATCTGTTCCGCACGGGCGTCGTGCCGGTCAGGTCAGTGGTCGTGTCCGCGATCGCGTACGGTTTGATTTCGATGTTCCGCGCCGCCGGCGGCGCCTCGATGCCGACGAGCGTCGCCATCAGCGACGCCAGAAAGTGACCGCGGCGCTGCATGGCCGTCGGGATACGCGTGATGTAGGAGACCTCGTTGATCGACTGATTGATGCGTCGTGCGTTGAAGCCCCACACCTGGCCGCGGCCGGGCTGATAGCGAAGCGACTTGAACGGAATCGCGACCTCCAGCGTCCAGCCACCCTCGAACCGTCCGACCTTGAAGTTCCACACGGGGTTCCAGTCGAGGTTCATCTGGCGTTCGTTTGTCACCTGCCCGTCGATGCGCCCGCCAACGGCGCTGATCTCGAACATCACCGAGTTGCGGTGGTCGTAGAACGTATCGAGGCCAAATGCCAGTCCATCGTTCTGCACGATGTTTACGCTGTCGCGACGCATCTCGTTGGCGATGAGCTGGTCGGGTTGGCTCTCCCAGCACCTCGCCGAGACGTAGAAGTTATTGCGATCGAAGAACAGCCACAGCTCGGTCTTCTCCGTTGCGGGCGCTCCGGCCTTCGGATCGTTTTGGATGAAGTCACTGATCGCCTGGGTGAGGCCGTAGATCTCCTCGTCGAGCCGTCCGTCCACGCGTAGCGGTGTCGGCAGTCGGACGGCCCGCAGCGTGACGCGTCCCTGGTCGTCGCGCGTGGCGACGGCCGGGGCGGTCGGCGCAGGAGGGCCGACGATGGCGGGAAGGCCAAGCGTGCCTGACGGCTGCGTGACGGTTTGTTCGCCGTTCTGGGCGAACGCAGGCCCGCCGATCAGCACGAACGCGACTGTCAGCTGCCTGACCCGACGAGAGATAGCGCACAACATAGAACAGCTTGAAGCCGCAGGCAGTCTAACAGCGATCAATGAGACGAGCGACGCAGCGCCGCCGCGCGATCTGTCGCTCGGCCGAGGCCCAACGCCTCTGACCGAGCGCCATGTGCCCCACGCGCTGTCAACGCACAGCGGCGGTTCGCGATTCGGCGGACACCGTCGGGAACGTGCCGGTGATTCCGTGGGCCTGGACTTCGCGCTTCGTGCGCTCCTTTCGCTCGATTCGATCTCGGTGTCCCTTCGCGGCAGATCCTGCGTCGCGGCGAGCGTGTGCGCGACCGCATCGGCGATCTCCGCGGGAAACCTGGACGTTGCCGACCACCACGCTCGCGATCACGAACGGGCGGCCTCTAGGCCGTTGCCGCGCTGCACCTCATCGCGCGCGAACGTACGCAGAGGCTCGCGCAGGAAGTTCGATGGGCGACCTGCACGATGGCATCCAGAGCGGCCTCGGCCCCGCGCTCGGGACGAGCGTGCTGTAGGCTCGGGGTTGGAAGTCCCCTGCGGGTCTCGCCACAGCCGATCGGCTGCGATTCGACCCGACTCGCCCCAACATCGTGGGTCCTTCCGCGACGCCGTGTGCGGCGTCTTAGTCGTACGTCCAGGCTACGCCTCTCGATGGTGATCGTCAACGGGAGGCGCGGAGCGGATCTCGCCGTAGGTTCCTGTGTTGCCTCACGATCCGACAGGTTCGGGCGAGACCCGTAGAGCTTGTCGGGTCTCAAGGGGCTGCGGGACCGCACCCTCGTGCCCCGTCAGGTCAACAACTCGGACATCTTTCCCCGGTCGGGCTAGGTCTCCTGGATCCGCGACGAGGACCCGCGGCACGGCCGCGTGTTTCCGGCCGCGACGTCCCGTGCAAGACGTCGCCGAGGCCGTCGCGATCGCGGTATCGAAAGTCGCGTACGATGAAAGCCTGGCGAGCTTCACTTATCGTCGACGCAGCCCGCCAGGCCATGTAACGGCCCGACTATGCTCCCGCGGCTGGAGCGCTGGCGACACGCTCGCGCCCGTCCGTCTGAAGTCGTTCGATGCCCTGATGGGAGGAGCGATAAATTCCCCAAGCTGGCAAAGCCTCATGTGGACGGCTGTGCTGATCGGAGTTGTATTCGCAGCCGGTCTGACGCGTGCATCCACACAACCGACAAATGACGCGGCCTCACCGTCGTTTCTGCGCGTAGGCCAGTGCTATCGCCTCACCTTCCCTATTGCTGGCGCGCCGACGTGGAAGGTCCTGAACCTCGTCGGGGGCGGGTGGGTCCGAGCCGAGGTCGACGCCGGCTCACCATCCGGCCGGGAGCCCGTCTGGGTCAACACGACGCAGGTCGTCACCGCACGTGAGGCACGCTGCTCGCAGTAACTGGCGTGAGAGTGGGCCGTGCGAGGGCGGCGGGCCGCCGTCGGTCGATGGTCGCGTCCAGGCACGCGAGCGGGGAGCGGCTCCCGGCATCGCCTTCGAAATCGGCGCCACGAGCCAAGGACCAATGCGCTGGACACGGCCGGCTCGGGCTGGCTTCCGCCCACGTGCTGTCTTCGCCGAGAAGTCGCTGGACGGGACTCCGCAGCAGTATGATTTGCGTCGTGCCGGGAGGTTGTATGACAGTCAAGAGTCTCCGCATCGCTGCTGCGTTCTGTGCCGCCGCTGCGATCAGTGCGGCTGCATCGGCCGTCATGCTGTCAGCGGCCGGTCAGCAGTCGAGCGCGAACCCGTCGTACACGGCCGAGCAGGCCCGGGCCGGGCAACCAGCATTTCAGGCGAACTGCGCCACGTGTCATGGTGCCGATTTGTTGGGTAGCCCCTATGCGCCACCGTTGGCCGGTCGCGGTTTCGCCGATGCCTGGAGCACGCGTTCGGTTCGCGATCTGTTCGAGTCGATTCGAACCATGCCGCCCACCAATCCGCGGCTGTTCGATGACGACGCACGTCTCAACCTGGCCGCGTACATTTTGCAGGTCAATGGCATGGCCCCTGGGCCCGCGCGCCTGATGCCGACGGCGGCCGATGCGCTCGCGTCGCTCAAGGCCAGCCGACCAGCGGCGTCGGCCGCGAATTCCCGGGCTGACACACCAAGTGGACCGCCACCGTGCCCCGAGGGTGACCCCTCGCGGACCGCGCCGAATAGCGCGCGACGGGGGCGATCGGGGATATCGGCCAGTGAGTGGCCGTTGTACGGCGGGTCGGCGTCGAACCAGCGCTACTCAACACTGGGGGCGATCACCTCGAGCAATGTCAACTCCCTCAGGGGCGCCTGGGCCACGCAGCTTCCGGGCCGAACAAACCAGACCGGGCTCACGATGTCGAACGGGATGATTCTGGTGCCAACCGCGAACTGCAAGGTGATCGCGCTGAACGCCAAGACCGGCGAAATCGTGTGGGAGTTTGCGCTGCCGGAGCGGCCGGCGCGACGCGGTGTCGCGGTCGGCAACGATGTCGGTCTCGTGTTCGCGGTCGGCAGCACGGGCTCCATCATCGCCATCAACGCGGAGACAGGGGAACGCCGATGGACGCACAGGCTGACGCCAGATCCCGCCCACGGCCGTCCAGCGAACATCACATCGGCGCCGACCTATGCCAGGGGCGTGCTGCTCGTGGCGATCTCCGGCGGCGACAGCGGGCGCCGCGGCGGGGTCAGCGCGATCGACGCACTCGCGGGCAAGGAGATGTGGCGCTTCTATGTCGTGCCCCAACCCGGCGAACGCGGGTCCGAGACGTGGCCGAACAATGAGATGTGGCGCGCCGGGGGCGGAGCCGTCTGGAGCCCTCCCGCCGTCGACACAGAGCTTGGGCTCGTCTACTTTGGCACCGGAAACCCGAACGGCAATCCGGAGGGCCTCTTGGGGCAGCATCCCACGAAGCATCCGGGTCCGCACCCGTCGCACGCAGGGGATCTACGCCCGGGCACGGCGTTGTTTACGGCGTCACTCGTGGCGCTCGACCTCAAGACGGGCGCGTATCGCTGGCATTTCCAGCTGACGTACCACGACATCTTCGATATGGATGTGGTCACTCCGGTCGTTCTCTATGACGCGACCGTGAATGGACGTCCACGGAAGGGGATTGCCGTGTTGCGAACCGACGGGTACCTCTTTCTCCTGGACCGCGTCGATGGGTCGCCGCTCTTGCCGATCGAAGAGCGCCCGGTGCCTCAGGATCCGTTTCAGCTGACGTCCCCCACGCAGCCGTTTCCTGTTGGCGGCGATCAGGTGGTGCCGAACTGCGTCGAGCCGTGGCTCATGCCGCCGGGTTTCAAGAGCGGCTGCTATTTCACACCGCTCAATCAGCCGAACCTGATGGTGCCGTATATCGGCACGCGCCAAGCGCCGATGGCGTACAGCCCAGAGACGGGATACTTCTACATTGCCGCCTCGGTGAACCCGTTTTGGGCGACGAGGTTTGGCATCGGCTTCGGGGAACCTGGCCAGCGATCGTACGGGCTGGTGTCTGCCCTCGACTCTCGCACCAACAAGATCGTCTGGCAGCAGCGATCACCCTATCCGCTCGGGCACGGCGGAGGCATGTTGGCGACCGCGGGGGGCGTCGTGTTTCATGGCGACGCGGACGGCCACGTGCGGGCGCTCGATGCCAAGACGGGAGAGCCCCGGTGGCACTTCCAGATTGGCGTTGGCGCAGCCTCGGCACCGTTTATCACCTACGAGCTGGACGGCGAACAGTACGTGGCGCTTGCCCCAAGCGGCGGCGCATCGCCGCAGGGCGGATTGGGCAGTGCGCAGTCTCCCGGAGACGCCGTGTGGGCGTTCAAGCTCGGAGGACGACTGTCACAGGTACCGGCGCCGCCCCTCCCGCCGGTCGTCCAGGGGTTCGAGGGTCGCGGCGTCATTGCCAAGACGAATCAGATCGTCATCGACTTCACGGAGCGGGACAAGGACACCGTCAGACCGCCTGGATTTCGCATCGATAAGTACGAGACCTTCGAACCGCGCCGGGTCGAGGTGCCCGCGGGCACCCGGGTCACGTGGAAGAACACAGGGCACGAGCCGCACACGATCAGCGTTCGAGGGCAGAGATGGACGACCGGTGCCATCAAGCCCGATGGCACAGGCTCGATCCAGTTCGATGTGCCTGGCACGTACGTCTTCACCTGCGACAATCACCCTTGGCAGCAGGGAGAGATTACCGTCGCGAGATAGTCTGCCGATGCAGACTGGAGCCGTTGTCACAGTCTGCGCCCCGCGATCAGCATTTGGCTCCTGGCGGTTCGTCCTCGAGCATGACGCGATGATCGCAGCAGCCGACCAGTGTGACGTGATGGAGTCGCGAAGAGGTCGCATTCTGTGAGGGTAGACGGGCCGGTGTCATCCCTTGATCGAGAGTGTGAGCCACGCCGCCAACGCGGCAGCCTTCTGTTCGGCACGCCAGGGTCCGGACGAGCTTTTTCCGAGCTGCGCGACAGTCGTTCGAATCGCGGACTCCGACCGGCCGAGGACGCCTGTCGCCACACCGTCGAGATCACGACTTCGGAAGACCTGGGTGCGAATGCCCCGAGCTGTCAACGCGCCGACCACAAGTTCGCGGAAGAGTTGGCCTTCTCTCGCATGAATGCGCATGTGCGTGTTGCCCAGGCTCTCGGGATCCACCAAGCTCCCGACCACCACCCCCGCGCAGCTGATGCCCTTTCCGCTCCCAAAGAGCTGTTGATCCAATGCATCAGCGAGCGCACGTGAGCCATGGGTGCGGATTGACGCCAGGAGTCGCGTCAGCTCTCTCCCGGGCGCCAGGGCCTTGGCAAAACCGTCGTGGAAAGGCTGACGAGACTCAGGGACGGCAGGGTCGCTGAGCTCGACGAGCCTGCTTTCAAGGAGTTCGAGCCGGTCCGCACGGCACACGAGGACCATCGCAGCCCAGCCGGACTTGACGGTCAGCCCAACGCCAACGTGCTTCATGGTTCGCGGCAGCGACTCGCCCGGACCGCTCCTCGCTTAGACGGCTGGGACGGTTTCGTCGATCCGACTCCGAGCGCGGAATCCTGCGACACATCCGCGCGCGAACGGCATCTAATCTGACGATACCATCTGTCCGATGCCCACCCACTTCGATGCCATCGTCATCGGTACTGGCCAGGCCGGCCCGTCACGCGCCGTGCGTCTGGCCAAGGCCGGCCGCAAGACTGCCATCATCGAGCGGAAACGCTTCGGGGGCACCTGTGTCAACGTGGGCTGCATTCCGACGAAAACGCTCGTCGCGCGCGCGCGCGGTCCACATGGCGCGGCGCGGCGACGAGTTCGGCTTCTCCGCCGGGGGAGATGTCCGCGCGGACATGCCGCGAATCAAGGCGCGCAAAGACGGAGTTGTTCGTCAGTCCAACGAAGGTGTCGAGGGCTGGCTCAGATCGACACCGAACGTGACGGTCATCCAGGGCCAGGCGCGGTTCGCAGGACCGGGGACGGTCTCTGTGAACGGCGAGCAGATCGAGGCGACGGAGATCTTCATCAACGTTGGCGCGCGCGCCGTGGTTCCTGATGTTCTAGGGGCTGCCACATCGCCGTATCTGACCAACTCGACGATCCTCGACCTCGACCGCCTCCCGGATCATCTCATCATCGTCGGCGGCAGCTACATCGGTCTCGAGTTCGCGCAGATCTTTCGGCGTTTCGGGAGCCGCGTCACCGTGATCGAGCGAGGCGATCGCATCATCGCCCGGGAAGACGAGGACGTCTCATCGACGCTGCAGCAAGTCCTGGAGGGTGAGGGGATCGCGTTCCGCCTGAAGGCGAACTGCATCACCGTCGCGGGCGCGGATGGTAGGGTCGCGGTCGGCGTCGATTGCGCGCACGGCGAGCCGCGCATGGTCGGCAGCCACGTGTTGTTCGCGGTCGGTCGGCGTCCGAACGCCGCTGATCTCGGCTTGGAGGCCGCGGGCGTCGAGACGGATGTGCGCGGCTTCATCACGGTCGACGACCGGTGCGGCACCAACGTTCCTGGCGTCTGGGCCCTTGGAGAGTGCAACGGCCGAGGAGCGTTCACGCACACCTCATACAACGATTACGAGATCGTCGCCGCCAATCTGCTGGACGGCGACGCGCGCAGGGTGACCGATCGCATCCCGTGCTATGCGCTCTATACGGATCCGCCGGTCGGACGCGCAGGGATGAGCCTCCGAGAAGCGCGCGAATCCGGTCGACGGTTGTTGGTCGCGACCAAACCAATGACGCGAGTCGCTCGGGCGCGAGAGATGAGCGAGACGCACGGCTTCATGCGCGCCATCGTCGACGCTGACACCAAGCGCGTGCTCGGCGCGGTGATCGTCGGCATCAACGGAGACGAGATTGTGCACTCGCTTCCGGACGTGATGTACGCCGACGCACCGTACACCGTCATCTCACGCGACGTGCACATCTACCCCACCGTTACAGAACTCATTCCCACGCTGTTGCAGGAATTGGCGGCGATGGACTGAACTCGCTACTGCGCGAGTGCGACGACGAGCAGGAACTGTCCTTCGTCGTTTATCCACCGACGAACCGGTTCGAAACCGGATTCCTGGAGCCGCCGTTCGACGTCATCGACCCTGAACTTGTACGAGCTCTCGGTCCAGATGTACTCGCCGGCACGGAACTCGATCGAGAGATCGGCTCCCGGTACCTCGACACGTTGCCGCCGAAAGGAGACCAGGTGTATCTCCATCCTCGACTCGACGACGTTCCAGACGGCTCGATGGGCGAATCCGCCGATGTCGAAGGTGGCACCGAGCTCGCGGTTCAACCGAACCAGCAGGTTCTTGTTGAACGCCGCCGTGAGGCCCGGCGGGTCGTCATACGCGGCCATCAGCTCGGGGAGTGGTTTGACGAGGTCGACGCCGAGAAGCAGACCGTCGAGCGGCCTGACGGCCCGGCGAATCGTGTCGAGCAGGGCCCGCATGCCGGGCGGATCGAAATTCCCGATGCTGGATCCGAGAAAGGCCACACATAGACGGTCAACGTCGGAGCGTGCCTCTGATACCTCCAGCAGTCCCTCCTCGTACGGGTGCCGGTGCGTGTCGACGCGGAGACCGGAGAGCGTCGTCAACGTCGCTTGGCCGGCCGCCAATGCCGACGCCGAGACATCGATGAGATCGATCTGCGCGACCCACCGACCAGGCGCGCAAGGCGTGGCTCGACCGGCGTTCAGGAGCCGACGCAGCTTGTCGCCATTGCCGCACCCGAGCTCGACGAGCCGATTGGGTCCACCGGCCGCATCGAGGATTGCGCCGCCGTGCGTGTCGAGGAGTCGACATTCGGCTCGCGTCACTGGATACCACGGCAGCCAGCAGATGGCGTCGAAGAGCGCCGAACTGAGATCGTCGTACAACGCCCGCGCAGGGAGCTGACGTGGTGTCTGCGTGAGGTAGTGCCGGACGTCCTCGACTAACCAGGACGGCGCGACGGTGGTGCACGCTTGCAGCCCGCCGATCACGACGCGCTCCTCACGCAGCGGAAGGTGGCATACACGTAGGGGTAGCGTGGTCGGAACCAGTTGCGGAACGTGGGCCGCAGGAGCTCTCGCGCTGTCGCGGTCGACGCGCCCTTCATCACGAAGTGGGAGTCGTCGAAGAAATCCGCAGAGTACTCGGGGTAGCTCGGGCTCGCTGTGAATCCCGGAAGGGGACCGAACAGCGACGAGGTCCACTCCCATCCATTGCTGGCCAAGTCGTCGAGGCCCCACGCCGAGCGGCCCGCGGGGTGCGAGTCCACGGGCGTCGGATCCCACGTCGTGAAGTCAAAGGCTCCGTGACGCGATGCTGGGGTCTCGTTCCCCCACGGATACATGCGCGAACGCCCGGTAGGCGAGCCGTAGGCGGCATGCTGATACTCGGCTTTCGTCGCGAGGCGCCGACCACGCCAGCGTGCGAACGCGCTCGCCTCGGCATGGCTGACGAACACCGGCCACGACTCCGGGAGCGCCATTCGCTCGAAAAGGCCACGCCACCACCACCGACCGCCTTCGCGCTCCCAGAAAGTGGGACGCGTCATGTTCTCGGCGCACACCCACACCCAGTCGTCGGCCGCCCAGTACTGCTCGCGCGAGTACCCGCCGGCCTCGACGAACTCGGCGAACTCGGCGTTCGTCACGTTTCGCCGGTCCATAGAGAACGCCGGGACGTCGACGTCCAGCGAACCGAACTCGTTGTCCCACCCAAACGCAATGGTGTCGGGCGCGGCCCCCAAACGTACGCGACCCGCCGGGACGCAGCACTCCTCGTTCGATTGTGCCGCGCCCACCACTTGGGGCCGATACCCCGCCGGTGCACGCTTCAGTTCGTACGGCAAGCGGTGCCACATGTAGAGCATCGTCTCCTGGTGCATCGCTTCGTGCTCGAGCACCGTGTGAACCGCTTGTGAACGGTGCAGCAGCGGATGCCCTGGCACCTCGAGGGTCGCGTCCTCGAGGGTGGCGATCACCATGCGGTCTGCGGCGTCAACGAACTCGCGCACCGCCGAGCGTTCCGGCCATGCAGTGACGCGGCCTCGCTCGGGCGAGGATTCGTCGGGGTCGATCCCACGCGCGAACAGTCGATCGAGCGCCGGGTCGACGCCAGGACGGCCGAGTGCCTTCTTTACGAGCGTATTCATGCTGAACGCCGGAATATGCCCTTCGTAAAACACGATCGGATGGCGCAGCGCGATCGGCTTCTCGTAGTACGCCTCCGGCGAGAGAAGCGCGAAGAGCTGGGCTGTCCGGGCACGGTTCCTTCGATACCTCTCGATGGCTGTCAGGCGGAAGCCATCAGGAGAGGTCGACGCCGACGAAACCGCCTCTGACGGCAATCCGCTTGCGCTGTTCGAACCGGGCTCGCCGGTCACTTCTGAGCTTAGGTGCATGAGACAAGGCTCAGGTGCTGGGGGTGGGTCCCGCAGTATGGAGATACACTCAGTGTTAGGTTAGATGCAACCTCAGCCACGTCAGTTTCAGGATTAGCGGCGCCGCGCGTTGAGCCGACCGAGCGCCTCTCGACCCACTCGCCTCGGGCGGAGTCGTCATCAACATCGTGTTCCTTGCCCTTAGCCAGACAGTGGCGTGGGACGCAGACCAGGCGATAGTGACTTGTTGGACGAAGAACCTCTCTCAGTACAATGCGCGGGAACGAAGCGGTTCGCGGAGTCTAGGAGTCGGCCTCGAACGCATCCGCAGTGGTGATGGCGCGCACCGTGGCACGCGTCGAGTGGTCGTGTCGTGCTCGAGGTCGGACAAGAGATCACGATCGAGATCGAGAAGCCTGCGGCAGGCGGTCGGATGATCGCGCGGGCGGACGGGCAGGTCGTGCTCGTCGCCGACGCGATTCCGGGCGAGCGCGTGGTGGCGCAGGTCACGCGCGTCACCAAGGGCCTGGCGTTCGCGGACACGCGACGCGTACAGACCGCGTCACCGGATCGCCGTCAACCCTTCGTCGATCCTGCGTGCGGGGGCTCCGCGTACACGCACATCGACTACGCGCGGCAGCTCACGATCAAGGGCGAGGTCATCGTCGACGTGCTCACGCGCATCGGACGTCTCCGTTCTGCCGAGCCCGTGCGGGTGGCGCCGTCCCGCGAGGACGGGTATCGGATGCGGGCGCGTCTGCACCGATATGGCTCTCGGCTCGGATTCTTTCGGGAGGGTACCCACGAGGTCTGTGACGCCCGCCCCACGCGGCAGCTCTTGGAGACGTCGTGCGATGTGCTCGACGCAATTGCGGCGCGACTGAATGCCGTCGGCGCCGCCGGGGTGCGGCAGGTCGAGATGGCCGAGAACCTCGATGCGTCGCTTCGCGCTATTCACCTCGAGTCGCGCGACCCCCTACCGTCGTCCGAGCTGGCCCCCGTCGGCCACGTGTCAGGCGTCACCGGCGTGCTCGTCACCGGGCCCGCGCGGCACGGGATGGCACCCGAAACGCGACTGGTCTCTGGTGACGCGTACGTCGTCGACCGCTTGGAGGTCGAGGGGAGGACGGTGCGATTTCGGCGCCACGTTCGCGCGTTCTTTCAAGGCAACCGCCACCTCTTAGGCGATCTCGTGGCGCATGTCACGGCGCTGACCGCGGAAGCACCTCGCGTCCTTGACCTGTACGCCGGTGTGGGCCTCTTCGCCGTGTCCATCGCGACGGCGCGCGGTTCCCGGGTCATTGCGGTGGAGGGCGATCCGTTTGCCGCGCGAGACTTGGTAATCAATGCTGCGAACGGCGCGAGTCCTCCTGGTCAAGTCACCGTGGCGCACCGCTCTGTGGAGCACTATCTCAAGAACTCACCGCCCGCGGTCGATCTCGTGGTGCTGGACCCGCCGCGTACTGGGCTGTCGCCGGACGCCCTGCGCGGGCTCATGGCGCTGCGTGCCCCACGGCTGGTCTACGTCTCGTGTGACGTGGCGACGCTGGCCCGCGACGTGCGGCAACTGGTCGAAGCGGGAGGCTATCGACCGGAACGGATCGAGGCCTTCGATCTCTTCCCGAATACGCCACACGTGGAAACGGTGATCCTGCTCGGCCGTCGGTGAGCCCGCTGGCGCCGTGATCGCGAGCCGCACTCAGCGTGCCCGTGCGTCTGACGTCTGCGCCGCGTTGAGGAAGCCCTCGAAGAGCGGCCTGAACTCACCCGTGCGCCAGAAGTTCTCTGGGTGCCACTGAACGCCCAGGCAGAAGGGCACCGCGGGATCCTCGATTGCTTCGACCATGCCGTCGGGTGCCGTAGCCGTGACCTTGAACCCTGGGGCGACATCCTTCACCGCCTGGTGATGACGGCTGTTCACGTCGATGGAGTCGCTCTCCAGTCGCTCGCGCAACAGCGAGGCCAGCAGCGAGTCTTTCTCGACCCACACTTCGTGTGCGCGTGAGAACGGTTGGTTCGGTGGAACCTTGAGGTTGTGCTCGAGTGAGCCGGTCTGCTCCGAGGCGATGTCCTGGATCAGATTTCCGCCGCAGGCAACGTTCAGCACTTGGATGCCCCGACAGATGGCGAGAATCGGCAGATGCCGTTTGCGCGCCTCCTTCACCAGGGCAAGCTCGAATGCGTCGCGTTCGGGCTCCACGTCGGTCAGCGACTCGTGCGGGGCGCCGCCGTAGTGCTCCGGCGCAATATCCCCGCCCCCCGTGAGCATCACGCCGTCGGTGCCCTCGAGGGCGTCGTCGAGGGCCATTGATGGATCGAGGATGCGGACTTCCCCACCGACGTGGAGGAGAGCCTGACGATAATCCTCGAGCTTACGACACGCCGTGATACCGATGACCGCCATGCCTCACCGTTGGCTTGCAAAAGGGGGCCACCGGTCGACAGGATGGACCCTCACTACCTCGACTGTCGCGCGCGCCGTTCACTCGCGGAGCCGTGAGCCGCAGGCGTTCGAATGCCTGTGGGGCCATGCTGCTACATCCGGGCCGGAACTTCAATCCCCATCAAATCCAGGGCCTTGGTCAGTTGGACCCGGAGGTACGCCACGCCGGCCGCCCGCCATCGCTGCCGATCGGGGTCCTCTTCGGCCACAATCGGATACTTGTGATAAAAGGCACTGAAGAGTTGTGCGAGGCCAAAGGCGTACTTCGCCAGTCCCGAGAACTCAAGGGCGCGGACGACCTGCTCGACAATCTCATCCAGGCGTGACGCCTCGGTGACCAGTGCCCACAGGTCGTGCGGGTCGTCTGGTCCACTAAGCTCATCAGGTCTGAGCGCGTCCAAACTCGTCAGGATATCGGCCTCCGAGATACCCTTCCGCTCCTTCAGCGTCTTGAGGATGTTCTGGGCACGTACCGCCGCATACTGCAGGTAGGGACCCGTCTCGCCCTCGAAGCTGAGCGCCTCTGAGATGTCGAACACGATGAGCTTGCCTCGCGAGAACTTCAACATGAAGTAGCGGATGGCCGCGACGGCGATCTGGCTGGCCACGCGCCGACACTCGTCCGGTGCGAACTCCGGGTTGCGCGCGGCCACCTCCTGTGCGGCCTTGTCGGTGAGCAGATCGAGCATGTCGTCGACCTTCACGCCCAGCCCCTTACGGCCCGACACTTCCACGAACGGCTTCTTCTGCGCGTCGCCGTCGTCGGACGAGTACCCCAGCTCACGCGCGGTCTCGTGCGAGAGCGCCACCATTTCGTACGAGAAATGAATCGAGTTCTCCGCTTCGCGAGGGTGGCCGAGCGTTCGTAACGCCTGACTCAGCAGCGCCTGCAGGTACATTTGGCGGGAGTCGATGACGTTGAGGATTCGTGAGGCGTTGCCAAATGTCGGCGCGGTGGGATCAGTGTCGCCTGAAGTCGTCGCCCAGAGCACCTGTCCTGTGTGCTGCGTCAGAAGCCGCTTATACCGGAAGTCGCGCCCGAGCAGGCCAAACTTCCAGAACTGGTTCGCGATGTCCTTCCCCACATACGTGACCACGCCGTTCGAGCGGACGATGACTTTCTCGCGGGTGTCAGCTCCGCTATCGTCTCCCGCGCTCTCGGCGTCGCCCGCATCACCGGCCTCCTCCTCGATGCGCATCACCCAACACCCGGCGAGCTTCCCCTCGGTCTGCAGGAACACCGCCCCTTGTGCCCTCAGGATGTCGAACGCGTGGGCCCAGAACTTCAGCCGAAGGATGTCCCCTTCGTACGTCAACAGGTCATAGGTCACATTCAGGCGCGCCATCGTCTTCAGATGCGCGCGCACGATCCGATCGACGATGAGCGCACCCATCTCGGCGACGGCCCCCGCGCCCTGTTCGAGGTCGTGAAGCGTCGCCGCGCGAACGGCGAGGTGCGCGTTGTCCTCGTCGTACCACTCCGTCACGCGAGAGTACAGATCCCAGCAGTAGTAATCGAACCGGGTGGTGTCGGCAATGCGCCGAACATCGTCCAACTCGCGATGCTCGAGCTCTCGAAAGCCCACGATGACGTCCGCGACCTGGACACCGGTGTCGTCGATGTAGTTCTGCACTTCGACGGCCGTTCCCTGGTGGCGCAGCACCCGCGCCAACGTGTCGCCCAGCGCGGCGTTGCGCAGATGGCCGATGTGCGCCGCCTTGTTGGGATTGATCGCGGTGTGCTCGACGACAACCTTTTCGTGCGCGACAGGCGACGCCGCGACGTCGCCGCGCACCCGCGGCCGCACGTACGCAGGTCGATCCACGAACAGGTTGAGATAGCCGTTCGGCGCAACATCGATGCGAGCGATGCCGGGAATCGGTCCGATGGCGGCGGCGATCTCCTGCGAGATCGACTTGGGCGCCTTCCGCAGCGGGCGTGCCAGTTGGAAGGCGACGGTCACCGCTAGATCGCCGAGCGCCCGGCTCGGGGGCACCTCCACATTGAACGCGGGCACCTCGACCTGGGGAAACGTGCGCCTGACCGCATCGGTGACGGCGGCGTGGACAGCTCGTTGAACGATCAGAATCATGCGTGTGATGGGTTACGATTACGTGTCGTGAGCCAGATGACTCGTGAGCATCTCATGGTCGGCTGGGGTGTTGATGTTGGCCAGCAACCGTTGTGGATCGCCCATGGCCGCCAGCTCTGCGCCAGTGACCTCACGCAGGCGGAGCCGGGCGAAGAGCGCCTTGACCGCGAGTTGGCCTTCGGCGAGTCGCTCGGCGACCACCGGCAAACAGGTGGGCGCGCGGTACACGGCGCACAGCGGATGGTAGCGCTGCTCGGTCTTCGGGACCACGACGTCCACGTCCGTCTGGCCGGTGAGCGCCACCAATTGGGTGAGGAACGCGCTCGTGAGGCCCGGCATGTCGCAGGCCACGATCGCGACCAGGTCGTGGCGCGCGGCCCGCAGAGCCGCCTCGATGCCCGCGAGCGGCCCGAGACCGGGATGCTCGTCGGGGACCCACCGGACATGGGCCGGCAGGTCATTCGCCACGGGCGTGTCGCCGCCGACAATCGACACGTCGTCGGAAACCAGCGACAGGACTTCGACCTGTCGATCGCGGATCGTCCGACCTCCAATCACGAGCGCACCTTTGTCGTGTCCGCCGTAGCGGGTTGCTCGTCCGCCAATCAGGATCGCAGCACTGAGCACGGTCCGGTGATCTTACTCGCAGCCTGACTATGCGCGAAGACGGAGTCGGACGCGTTCTCGTGGCGAGCCTGCACCAAAGCATCGCGGAGAGCCTGCCGTCCCGATTGCCGTTCTATGAGAACTGGCTGACGGCGGTCGGTCTGCGCGAGGGAACGATTGGCCTGGCGCCGACCTACGCGGTGCTCAGCTTCTTGCGCCAGGAGGGCGAGTCGTACCACGTGATCACCACCAAGGCCGGGATGTATGCAGCCGAGTGGACGGTCCAGTCGATGCCCAGTTTCCGCCGATCGGCTATTCGCTCGATGCCCGTGTGGCTGCGGGGACGCATGCTTCTACGCGTGCTCGACGGCCTCGTCCGGAGCAGCTACTCAGGCAGCCGCGCAGTGGGCACGGTCCGCGGCGGCATCGCGCAGATTGATTTGCGCTCCTCCCTGTTTTGTGCGGTTCGCGAGCCGGTCGGACATGACCTGTGTGGGTTCTACGCCGCCGCTTGCACACGGCTCTTGGCTCTGTTCGATCTCCAGGCGCAGGCCCGCGTCATCTCGTGCCGAGGCGCTGGCCAGCCGGCCTGTCTGCTGACGACGCCCCCCCTGGGCGCGGTGTCTTCGTCTGATGTGGCCGTCGGTGGCTCGGGGCAGGCTGGGTAGCGATGCTGCGAACGAGGACCTGCCTGTCGCGTGTGCTCGCCAGGTCCTGCGGTCTCTGGGCCGCCATGGCCGTTCTCACGGCGGAAGCCGTGTACGCCCAAGCGTCGGCCGGCACCTCGTCGACGGTCTCCGAGCGGGTGCTGGTCATGCCCTTCGAGAACGTGACCCACGACGGCCGGATTGCCTGGCTGGCCGAAGCGGTGGCGATTGGGCTGACCGACGCGTTGCACGGCTCGGGCCACGCGGTCATTTCGCGCGATGAGCGGCAGGAGGCGTTCGAGCGCTTACAGGTGCCTCCTGCCGCCGCGCTGACCGATGCCACGGTCCTGCGTCTCGGACAGCTCGTTGGCGCCACATCGATCGTGCGCGGCACGGTGCGACTCGACGGCGACATGCTCGTCGTCGACGCTCGCGTGATCGTGGTCGACTCGGCGCGCGTGCGGCACCGCGCGACCGCCAAGGGGCCCTTGGCGGATCTGCTCGCGACGCTCGCGTCCGTCGCCCGTCAGATCGCCCCGCTGGCATCCGGCTCGGCGCGATCCTCTTCATTGCCTGCGGCAGCGTCGCCAACCATCGCCGCATTCGAGAGCTACGTCAGAGGCCTGCTGGCTGAGAATCCAGCGACGGCGGCCACGCACTTCCTGTCGGCGCTGGAGGCGCATCCGACGTACGACCGCGCACGGCTGGCGCTGTGGGACGCGATGACGAAGCGGGGGGATCACAAGAGCGCGATCAGGGCGCTCGAGGTCGTCGCGCCGACTTCGCCGGAGTTCGCGCGCGCCAGATTCCTTCTGGGGCTGTCCCTCATCGAGGCGAAGCAGTTCGATGACGCGTACCTGGTCTATCAGTCGCTGGTCGAGCGTGCTCCCACGGCCGCGGCCTTCAACAATCTGGGGGTCATCCAGCTCCGCCGCGCGACGTCGTCAGCCGGACCCTTCGACACGCCTTCGGCGTACTTCAAGCGCGCCTCTGACCTCAACGCTGCCGACTCTGACTTCTTCTTCAATCTGGGCTACGCGTACTGGGCCATCCGCGACTCGGCGTCCGCGGTCCACTGGCTTCGAGAGGCGGTTCGCCGGAACCCTGCGGACGGCGAGGCGCACTACGTGCTCGGCGCCGCGCTCACGAATGCGGAGAACACGCTAGAGGCGCACCGCGAGAAGGAGCTGGCGCGCCGCCTGTCGTCGGTCTTCGCCGAGTGGGATAAGCGTCCGCCGGCGGAGAGCGTTCCCCCTGGGCTCGAGCGCGTAAAAGACGACTCGACCCTTCCCGCGGCTCGCTACGCGGACATTGTGCAGGCCGTTGGGCGCGATCAGGAGGAGCTCGCGGCGTTTCACGTGGCGCGCGGCCGGAGGATGTACGAGCAGGAGATGGACCGCGACGCGACCGCCGAGTTGAACCGCGCATTGTTCCTCTCGCCGTACCACCCAGAAGCGAATCTGCTCTTGGGTCGCGTCCACCAACGATCGGGCCGCATGGCCGAGGCGATCGGCAGCTACAAGATCTCGCTCTGGAGCGCCGAGAGCGCGGCGGCACACGCGGCCCTGGCGTCCGCCTACCTTGACGCGAAGGATCACGAGTCAGCTCGCACCGAGGTCGCGCGCGCCATGGAGATGGACCCCAGCTCCGCGGAGGCCAAGGCCGTTCTCGACGGCCTGGGTCGCGCGGACCGTTGATCGGCATGGTACAATCGGCGCGCTTGGCCCCACACGCTCGCGACGACGGCTTTCACGAGATACAGCTGAACGGCAAGCAGCTGGTCTTCATGTTCATGGCCGTCACCGTGGTGTCCGTGGTCATCTTCCTCTGCGGTGTCCTCGTCGGTCGTGGTGTACGGGCCGAGCGGATGCAAGCGGCGCAGGCCAGCGAACCGTCAGCGGTCGATCAGCTCCGCAACTCCATCGATCCCGGGAAGCCCCCGACCGTTCAGCAGAACGAGGATCCGACCAAAGCACCGCCTCCAGCACCTGCCGAGGGAGGCGGGAGCGCACAGGAGTCCGCCGGAGTGGTTGCTGCAACCGCCGGCGCCACAGCGGTCGCTGCGGCAGCCAGAGCCGCCGATCGGGCGGCTGCGGCCACTGCGAAGCCGGCGCCTCGCGCAACGGTCGACACGACGTCGGTGGTTTCCCGTGACCAGCCTCGCCAGAACGCCGCGGCCCAGGTCGGGACACCGCTTCTCGCGTCCGCCGGACCGGCGGGTACGAGCGGATTGCCGGTGGCTGATGAGACGCGCGAGGGGTGGGTCGTGCAGGTGGCGGCGGTCAGCACGCGCGCCGAAGCGGACGCGATCGTCAAGCGTCTCGGCGCCAAGGGCTACGCGTCGTTCGTGCAGGCCCACGGTCCCGCCATGTTCCGCGTGCGCGTGGGCGGCTACGAGGCTCGGCGCGACGCAGACGCCGTCGCGGCCAAGCTCCGCGAGGAAGAGCACGTGTCGCCCTGGGTAACCCGCTGATTGCGCGCGAGCCGTCCGCATAGCTTGATGTCCCGCCACGTCGACTACGCGCTGGCCGCCGCCTCTGGCGTCCTGCTGGCGCTCAGCTTCCCCTCGTTCGACCTGTCGGTGCTCGCCTGGGTCGCTCTGGCTCCCCTGCTGGTCGCCGTTGGGAGCGGATCGCTCTGGCGGGCCTTCGCGCTCGGACTCATCACTGGGATCGTCTACTTCACCGGCACGCTGTACTGGATCACGCTGGTGATGCACCAGTACGGTGACCTGGCGATGTGGGTTGCCGCTCTGATCAACGCGGCGCTGATCCTCTACCTTTCCCTCTTTCCAGCCCTCTTCGCCGTCGCGATGCGCCGGTTGATCGCCGTCGCTGGACCGAGCGCGCTCGTGGCGACACCCTTCGTGTGGGCGGCCACCGAGCTCGGCCGCATGCACATCTTGACGGGGTTTCCGTGGGTGCTCCTCGGTTACAGCCAGGTGGGTGTCTTGCCGATCGCGCAACTCGCGAGCGTGCTCGGTGTCTTTGGCTTGTCGGGCCTGGTGGCGTTTGGGAATGCCGCTCTCGTCCTGGCGTTCGGCCCGTTGCGTGGGCTTGAACAGCCCGGACGTGTGTGGCGCGTCGCGCCAGCCGTGGTGGCGCTGGCGCTGCTCATTGGCCTTGCGACGTGGGGCACCAGTCGCGTGGCGGCTGCGACGCTGACGCGCGAGGGCGAGGCCATGACGTTCGGGCTCGTCCAAGGCAACGTCGATCAAGCCGAGAAGTGGAATCCGACGCGAGCGACCGCGATCTTCAACGAATACCTTCAGTTGACGCGCGACGCGATCGCGCGCGGCGCGCAGGTCGTTGTTTGGCCGGAGTCGTCGACCCCGTTCTTCTTCGAGGAGGACAAGCCGGCCGCCGAGCAAGTGCGCGACGTCGCTCGCCAATCGAAGGTGTCGATCCTCCTGGGCAGCGCTCAGATTGTCAGGGGACGCCCTAACCGCTACTTCAACTCGGCGTTCATGGTTCGTTCCGACGGGGAGACCGCCGCCGTGTACCGGAAGATGCATCTGGTCCCCTTCGGCGAGTATGTGCCCCTCAAGACGTTGCTGTTTTTTGCGGCCCCCCTCGTCGAGGCGGTTGCCGATTTCTCGGCGGGGGAGCGACCGGTTCTGCTGCCATTGAACGCACGCGTGGTCAGCACGGCCATCTGCTACGAGGTGGTGTATTCGGACCTGGTTCGTCAGTCGGTGGCGGCTGGCAGCCATCTCCTCACCACGATTACCAACGATGCATGGTTCGGTCGCACGTCTGCGCCGTACCAGCACTTCTCGCAGGCCCGCATGCGCGCCATCGAGAACGGACGATACCTGGTGCGTGCCGCCAACACCGGCGTCAGCGGCATCGTGGACCCCTACGGACGCGTGCTGGCGCAGAGCGCGATCTTCGAGCCAACGGTGATCGTCGGCCAGGCGCGGCTGCTGTCGCACGGCACCATCTACACGCGCATCGGCGACGTGTTCGCGTACGCGTCGACGGCGGCGACCGGTCTGCTCCTGGCCCTTCTCCGGCGACGTGTACAATAGACCGCCCAGACTTCCCTCCGCGGAGGCGCGTCCCCGACGTGACCGCGGTGGCGGTTCCGACGACCATCGAAGCCGACAGAGCGAGCGCCGCGTGGGACGCGATCGAGGAGCGTGCATGGCGATTGTTGACGAACTGAGACGACGATACGAGGACCTCAACCGCCGCGCTCTTGACCTGCGGAGCTATCTTTGACGCCGCACGCCCTGAAGAAGAACTGACCCGCCTGGAGGCCAAGGCAGCCGCTCCCGATTTCTGGAAGGACCAAGCCGAAGCCCAACGCGTGTTGCAGCGTCGTCGCCGTTTGGAACAGGACCGCGATCTGATGGTGTCGCTCCGCAGGAGAACCGACGATATCAATGTCCTCTTGGAGTGGGCGGAGTCCGGTGAGCCGGTCGACGAGGAGTTCGCGCGAGCCCTCGAGTCGCTGGATCAGGAGGTCCAAGCCGGCGAGATCAAGAAAATGCTCGGCGGTGAGCACGATCGCAAGAACGCGATCGTGACCATCCATCCGGGTGCCGGCGGCACCGAGTCCCAGGACTGGGCCGAGATGTTGCTGCGGATGTACCTGCGATGGGCCGAGCGCCGCGGATTCAAGCGCGAGATCATCGATTACCAACCCGCCGAGGAAGCCGGGCTGAAGAGCGTGACGTTCACCGTGACCGGTGAGTACGCCTACGGCTTGTTGTCGGCCGAGGCGGGCGTCCACCGGCTCGTGCGCATCTCGCCGTTCGACCAGGCGGCCCGCCGGCACACGTCCTTTGCGTCATTGCACGCGTGGCCCGAGTTGCCCGAAGACGTCGACATCGTCGTTGAGGACAAGGACATTCGGATCGATACCTATCGATCGAGTGGCGCGGGCGGGCAGCACGTCAACGTCACCGACTCGGCCGTCCGCATCACGCACATCCCGACGGGGATCGTCGTCTCGTGTCAGAACGAGCGATCGCAGCACCGAAATCGCGATTCCGCCATGCGCGTCCTGAAAGCGCGGCTGTACGACCTCAAGATGAAAGAGCAGCAGAAGAACCTCGAGACGATCAGCGGTACGAAGAAGGACATCGCGTTCGGCAGTCAGATTCGCAGCTACGTCTTGCATCCGTATCAAATGGTGAAGGACCATCGGACGAAGGAGTCCGTCGGCGACCCGTCGCGTGTGCTCGACGGCGATCTCGATGGCTTCATCAAGTCGTACCTGATGAAGCGCTCGAGCGGCACGCTGGGCGAGGCGACGCCGGACGAGGACGACGAGTAACGAACGCGCATGGGGAAAGCCGGACTGGTCGCCGCCGGGATCCTGCTCAGCCGCCTGTCGGGGTTGATCCGGTCGCGCGTGTTCGCTCACTACTTCGGGCTGCGATCAGACGCGGCGGACGCCTTCAACGCGGCCTTCCGCATCCCCAATCTCCTGCAGAACCTGTTCGGCGAAGGCGCGCTGTCAGGTTCGTTCATTCCGGTGTACGCGGGCTTGCTTTCGACAGGACACCGTGAAGAGGCCGATCGGGTGGCCGGTGCGGTCGGTGCCTTGCTGGCCGCGATCCTTGCAGCACTCGTCGCCATTGGCGTACTGCTCGCACCCGTCCTTCTCGACCTCATTGCGCCGGGCTTCGAAGGCGACAAGCGTCGCCTGACCATCACCTTGGTCCGAGTGCTGTTCCCCGGCGCCGGCTTGCTGGTACTGTCGGCTTGGTGCCTGGGCATCCTCAACAGCCACCAGAAGTTCCTGCTGTCGTATGCCGCGCCAGTTCTGTGGAACGCGGCGATGGTCGTCACGCTCGTGGCGTTTGGCGCTCGGAGCGACTTGCCTACGCTCGCAGAGTATCTGGCGTGGGGATCGGTAGCAGGGAGCCTGCTCCAGTTCCTCGTCCAGCTGCCGGCGATCGCGCGCATCGCGCGGCCTCGGCTCGCCTGGGATGCAGCGTCGGCCCACGTCCGCGGCGTGCTCGTGAACTTTGTGCCGGTGTTCTTCAGCCGCGGCGTGGTCCAGATAAGCGCTTACATCGACCTGCTGCTGGCGAGCCTCCTTCCCACAGGTGCCGTCACCGGCTTAGCGAACGCGCAGTTGATTTACACGCTGCCGATTAGTCTCTTCGGCATGTCCGTCGCGGCGGCCGAGCTGCCGACGATGTCTGGGGCGGCCGCGGTGAATCCACACGGCGATCACGTGGTCCGCGACCGGCTCGGAGCTGCCCTGCGCCAGGTGGCGTTTTTCGCCGTGCCATCGGCGGCGGCGTTTCTCGCCCTCGGTGACACAGTCGCCGCAGCGGTGTTGCAGACCGGACGGTTCAGTGCGGCCGATGCGCGCGACGTCTGGGGCATTCTCGCAGGCTCGTCGATCGGCGTGGTCGCCTCGACACTCGGTCGGCTGTATGCATCAAGCTACTACGCGCTCCGGGAAACGCGGACGCCGCTCGCATTCGCCATCGTGCGCGTTGTCGCCGGTGTGGTGCTCGGGTACGCCTTGGCGATTCTCGCGCCGCGTATGCTCGGCGTCCCTCCGCTCTGGGGTGCGGCTGGGCTAACGGCTGCGTCCAGCCTGGCCGGTTGGCTCGAGCTGTTGCTGCTGCGTCACCGACTGAACGCCCGCCTTGGGTGGACCGGCCTGACCACTGGGTATGTGACGCGGCTTCTGGTTGCTGCGACTTCTGGTGCTGCCGTTGCGTGGGCCGTCCGATGGAGCATTCCGGTGGGCCACCCTTGGGTGATGGCGGTGCTCATCCTCGGACCCTTCGGTATCGTGTACTTCGGCATGACCATCTGGTTTGGACTGCCTGAGGCGACGACTTTCACAAAACGACTGCGCCAAGGACGCTCCTGAACGCATGTCGCTCGACGATCTCGTAACGGCACTGGAGCAATCACACCTGGCGGCATGGGTCAGTAGCTCGCCGCTGATCCTCGGCGCACTGAGCGGGTTTCATCTCATCGGATTCACGTTGGTCGTTGGCACGGCCCTAGTCTCGGGGCTTCACATGATGGGCGTCGCTTTTGCCGACCGGCCCTCGCGAGAGGTCATCGCAATAGCGGTCCGTGTGATGGTTGCGGGTATCGCGTTGAGCGTTCTCACGGGAATCGTGCAGGTGTCTCCTCGGGCTGGAGCGGCTCTTGCCAATTGGATCTTCGTGGCGAAGATGACCCTTCTGGCGGGGGCGATTGCTGCGCAGGTGGTGGTGCCTCGGTTCGCAGCTCGAGCTGACGCGGGGACCGTCTTCGAGCTCCGTGTGTGGAGTGTCGTGACGACCATACTGTGGCTCGCGGTCGGTGTGATGGGAGCCGCGTTCATCCTGCTGGAGTAAACGCGAGGGAGCTGGGGATGCGTGCGGAGATCGGGCTCTGGCTGGAGCAGTCGGCGGTGGGGCTCCTCGTCCGCGAGTCCCTCTGGGGATTCCCGATCGTCGTCGGGCTTCACATCTTGAGTCTGGCGTTTTCGGTCGGCATGTTTCTCTGGTTCGATCTCCGGCTGCTCGGCCTCGCCTTGACCTCGGTGCGTGTATCGCTCGTGTATCGTCGATTGATACCCTGGGCGACCGTTGGATTCGGGTCTTCGTTCATCACGGGTGGATTGTTGTTCACCGGTTACGCGACTGCAGCGTCGGCCAACACCGCTTTTCGGATGAAAGTGCTGATGCTCCTAGTCGCCGGCGTCAACGCGGTCGTGTACCACACCGTGACCGAGCGCGACCGCGAGGCGTGGGACGCCTGGACACACCCTCCACGCGCCGCGCGCGTCGCCGGAGCCATCTCACTCATCGCCTGGGCCACCGTGATCCTCTGTGGCCGGATCATGTCGTACACCATGTTCTAGAACCGATGGTGCGTAGGCCGCGTTCGGCAGATAGGAGTCAATCGGCAGGCGCGTGGACTACGGGGCTCCCCACCTGGCTGACCCGCCCGACCGGCCGCTGCAGCTAGTGAGACGGTTGCGTGCCGGAGATGAACGCTTCGCTGAAGGCGCCTTCCGCGTTGGCGGCGATGGGCGTCCCCGACGTGCGGGCGATCGGTATGAACACGATGTTGCCGGGCGCCTCGAACAGAGGCGGGTTGTCCGGGTCCGGTCGGCCGGCGATGTATTCCTTCATGAACTCTAACCAGATCGGAAGGGCGGCCTGAGCGCCAGTTTCCGTTCGACCGAGCGGTTTCTTTTCGTCGAGGCCGGTCCACACACCAACGGTCAGGTAGGGGTCGAAACCGATGAACCACGCGTCGGTATTGTCATCGACGGTCCCAGTCTTGCCGGCGAGAGGCCATTTGACGCTCGCGGCTGAGGCCGCGGTGCCATGAAGCACGACGCCTCGGAGAAGGTTCGTCATCACGAACGCCGTATCCGCGCGGATGACGTCGGTGGCTTGCGACCGGTTCTCCTCCAGCAGGTTGCCTTCACGGTCCATCACGTTCAGCACGTCGATGGGCGTCATGCGAACGCCGCCGTTCGGGAACGCCGTGTAGGCGCTCGTCACCTCCAACAGCGTTGCCTCGCCCGCCCCGAGAGCCATCGAGAGATAGGGTGGGAACGCCTCGTTGAATCCGAACTTCTTCGCGTAGGCGAGGACCGTCGCTGGCCCGAGGCTCTCCATCATCTTCACGGCCGGAATATTCCTCGACTCCTCGATGGCGTGCCGCAATGTGACCGGACCCTCGAATTCGTGATCGTAGTTCTGCGGGCTGTACACCTGGCCGCTTCCCGCATCGTAGGCCACAGGTGCGTCGATGATGATAGAGGTCGGTGTGAAGCCCCGGTCGAGCGCAGCCGTGTAGACGACCGGCTTGAAGGTCGACCCAAGCTGGCGGTACGCCTGGACGGCACGATTGAACTTGCTGCGGTCGAAGCTCCACCCGCCAATCAGCGCCTTCACATGACCGGTGCGGTTCTCAATGGCGACGAGCGCGCCCTCGACGATGGGCGTCTGCTCCAGGGTCACGCCCAGCGTGCCAGCGCTTTCGTCGATCGAGGTGACCTCGACTTCGACAATGTCGCCCGCTTTCAGGAAGTCTGCCGCATTCTTGCGGCGTGTCCAAGCGAAGTCGGCCGCCGTCAGCTCAGCGTGATGCGTGCCGATCCGCAGCTGTGCGCCGCTCGCAGTGCCCGGCTTGCCTGCTGGCTTGCCGACAACTTCCACCAGGGCCGGAACGTAGTCGCCCACCGCGATCGGCTGCGACCACCGCGGATCCTTGAAGCCTTCGATTGTCCCGCCGTTCGCGAGCACGTTGCGCCCGATCTTGCGGAAGCCCCGCCGTTTGTCGATGCGCCGCAGACCGCGATTCATCGCCCGATTCGCCGCGCGCTGGAGCGGCACGTCCAATGTCGTGGTTACCGCGAGTCCGCTCTCGTAGAGCGCCTGCGCGCCATAGCGCTGCTCGAGCCGCTTACGAATCTCCTCCACGAAGTACGGTGCAACCGATCCCGGCAGCTGCAGGCGACCTTTGACGACGATCGGCTTCTGCTTGGCCGTGTCCGCCTCGACGTCGGTGATGTAGCCCTCCGTCGCCATCCGTGACAGCACGTAGTTGCGCCGGCGAGTCGCCGCTTCGAGGTTCACGAAAGGGCTCTGCCGAGCCGGCAACTGGACGATGCCGGCGAGCAGCGCGGCCTCCTCGATGTCCAGCTCCTTGGCGGACTTGGCGAAATAGAGACGCGACGCCGCCTCGATGCCGTACGTCCCGTGCCCGAAGAGCACCTGATTGGCGTAGAGCGTCAGGATCTCGCGCTTGGTGTACCGCTTTTCGATCTGGACGGCGACGATGATCTCCTTGATCTTGCGCTCGAGACTCGTGTCGCCGAGGCGGAAGCCGATCTGTTCGGCGAAGAGGTTCCGCGCCAGCTGCTGTGTGAGCGTACTGGCGCCCGAGGGCCGCGAGGCGCGCCGCGCCATCGCGTCCTTCACAGCGTCGAAGACGTCGCGGATGAGATGCCGTGCGATGGCCGAAATGCTGAGCCCGACGTGCGAGTTGAACCCGCCGTCCTCCGCCGCAATGATTGCGTCCCGAAAGTGCGGCGAGATGTCGTCGTACCCGATCACCACTCGCCGTTCGACGGCGAATTCGCCGATCACTTGCCCATCGGCCGCGTGGACGCGGCTGATGGTGTTGGGACGGTAGTTGTCGAGCGCGCTAATCTCGGGCAGGTCGGCGGCGTAGGCGAGGAGCACACCACTCAGGATGCCGGCCATCGCGACAGTCGCGAAAAGGATGACGAGGCCGGCGCTTCGAGCGACCCGAACAACGAGGCGCATTAGAGGCGAGTGTAACTCAGTTGGTTCGGCGGCTCGAAGGTCGGGGGTTCCCAGGTTCTTGGGTTCCTTTTGCCGCAAGCCGCCGGAAATCTCCGAGGGACGAAGTTTGCGAACCCTCGAACCCGACGATCTATCGTGCCCCGCGATGCCGGCCCCCGCCCTCGTCCGCGGGCGGTTCGCCACCGCCGCCGCGATGTGATGGCGCTTCGCCACGCGGCACCGCGCGTTCAGGCCCGCTGTCGGGCCTCCCACCATTGCCAAGGAACGGCCGGCCTGCGGGCGGTCCGTCGTCTCGAACGCCGCCACCGAATGACCGCGACTCGCCGAATCGGCGGGGCACAGGAATCGAACCGGGCGGTGGCGTGATCGGATTCGGCGGCGGGGTGATCGGGTTCGACCGGGGCGACACCGTGTCCGGCGGAGGCAGACTGCGCCGCTGGAACGGTGACTCTTGCTGCCAACGTCGGTCGCGCGGCACGGCCTCGCCCCACGACCCGCGATCCGACCACGGCCGATACCTTGGACGGTTCGCGGCTTGATCCAAACGATCGCCGGCTCGCGGCACGCCTGGATCGACCCAGATGCCGGCGCGAGGGTTCTGCGGCGTCGGGCGATCGTCAGGTGCCGGCCCCGACTCGTACCAGCGGTCGCTCCCGCGACGCCTCACAATCCCGTCGTTCCGTGGCACGGCGACGTTCGGCCACGCGGCGCGCCAGCCGTCATCATCGCGACTGAAGGGACCACGCGCGCCGCTGACCTCCGTGTCTCGATCGCCGGTGGTCCACTCGCGACGTGATCCACGAGCGCCCGGCACCGGACGATCGGTACGGCTCCTCCCGTCTCGATCGCGCCAACGATCCCCGCGACCGACTCTGTTGTCGACCCGTTGAGACGCGTGTGACCGGAATGCAGGCGGCGCGAGCGGCGCGCGCGCGTGCACGGCGAATGCGGTGGATCGGGGGATCCGGTGCCCGTCGAACGCGTAGCGCGAGACCCACGCGTTCCCGACGCCGAACGATCGACGCGGCAACACGGTCCACCCTGCCCAGGTGTTGCCCACCGCGAGGGAGAAATTGAACACTGGGCGATTGTCGAAGCCCAGCGGACACCAGCTCACGTAGTCGGCTGCCGAAGCCCACGACACCCACGCGGGCCCCCAGCGCCGGTCGGGAATCCAGAACCACCGTGAGCGTCCGTATCCCCACCGTCCGTAGTGATGCGTCGCCCAGCCCCACCGGTTTGGCGGGATCCACGTCCACCCGTAGCGCAGCAGGGGACGCCAGTACCCCTGGTAGTACGGCCGCCACCCCACCGCGACGCCCGGATACCACACATACCCATAGGTTGGCTCGTACTCCCACGCCCCGTCCTGATCGAAGGCACTGCTGTACATCCGCAGGTTCGGTGGCAAGTACTGCGTGGACGTCGCGCGAGTCCGTCGCGGCGCGTGGAGCGATACGGACCACCGCTCGAAGTCATCCAACCGGGCCGCGTTGAATCGTTCGGAGTACGGCACTCCGCGGGCGCGTGCGACAAGACGCTGGCCGCTGCGCACCGGATAGGACCCGCCGTCGGTGTGGAACGACGCAAATCCTCGGATGACCGCCACGTCCGCTTCGTCATCGGTGTCCTGCGACGAAGTTCGCGGCAGTGAGATGGAATACTCACCGGGTTCGCCGACGATTAGTGATCCTGCTGGGAGGTCGACCCGATAGGCGTCTTCGGCCCGATCGGATTGTCCTGCCGCGATGATGCGGGAGACGGTGAGATAGAGACGACCACGGGTAACGCGAAGGAGCGTGTCTGACAGCAGCTCGATCGAGCTTCCTTCGTCGACGGCCAGTGTCGACCCGTCGCCAAACCAGATCTCGGCGTGACCGCGATCGGTCGTCAAGCGGTCGCCGGCGACGAGCGGCTCGCCGGCCGCTGCGGTCACCGCCTCATCGTCGCGATCGATGGTGGCGGTGCCTTCAACCACCGAGACATGTGCCGGAGCGTCGAACTCGCCATCCGCGCGGGGAGTTGATGCGGGTGCTTGCGCGAACACGCGGGGTGCGACGAGCAGGACCGCCGCGGCACAGGCGACGGCCAGGAGGGAGCGCTGAATCCGTGCGCGCGTTGAAGACACCAAAAACATCGCCGCCTCGCGAAAAGCGGGCAGGTTGGCTCACTCCTTCATGGTATCGCGATACCTGCGCCCAGCCCGAGTGGTGTGTGATTTCCTATGAGGCCAGCTTCGGCAGTTGACGGCACTATCATTGACAATGAATCACTCACATTTTATAGTTTAGTCACGATCAGGCTTCTCGTTGGTCTTGAACTGGTGCCCAATTCGTGCGCCAGCCGCTTCTTGAGGTTCACATGAGCAAAATCATCGGTATCGACCTGGGCACGACCAACTCTGTTGTCGCCGTGATGGAAGGCGGAGAGCCGGCCGTCATCACCAATCCCGAGGGCAGCCGGCTGACCCCGTCGGTCGTGGGGTTTGCCAAGAGCGGAGAGCGCCTCGTGGGCCAGGTCGCCAAGCGTCAAGCTGTGACAAACCCGGAGAACACGGTGTTCTCGATCAAGCGGTTCATGGGGCGACGTTTCGACGAGGTCTCGGAAGAGATGAAGATGGTTCCCTATCGGGTCGTGCGCGGCCCAAATGGGGACGTTCGGGTTAGCACCACGAAGGAGATGACCCCGCCTGAGATCTCCGCGATGGTGCTCCAGAAGCTCAAGCAGGCCGCCGAGGAGTATCTCGGCCAATCGGTTACCAAGGCCGTGATCACCGTGCCTGCGTACTTCAACGACGCGCAGCGCCAAGCGACGAAAGACGCCGGCCAGATTGCCGCCCTCGAGGTCATGCGCATCGTCAACGAGCCCACGGCCGCGGCGCTCGCGTACGGGCTCGACAAGAAGAAGGACGAAACCATCGCGGTCTACGACTTCGGAGGCGGCACGTTCGACATCTCGATCCTCGAGGTTGGCGAGGGCGTGGTCGAAGTCAAGGCCACCAACGGCGACACGCACCTGGGTGGCGACAACCTGGACCAGCGCATCATCGATTGGCTCGCTGTTGAGTTCAAAAAGGCCGAAGGGATCGACCTCAGCAAGGACCGCATGGCGCTTCAGCGCCTCAAGGAGGCAGCCGAGAAGGCCAAGATGGAGCTGTCGACGGTTGTCGAGAGCGAGATCAACTTGCCGTTCATCACCGCCGATGCGAACGGTCCCAAGCACATGCAGATGAAGCTGACGCGCGCCAAGTTCGAGCAGCTGGTGGACGACCTGCTGCAGCGAACGGTCGGTCCGACCAAGCAAGCGCTTGCGGATGCCGGCGTCGACCCGTCCAAGATCGACGAGGTCGTGCTGGTCGGGGGCTCGACACGCATCCCCAAAGTCCAGGCCATCGTCCGTGACCTCTTCGGTAAAGAGCCGCACAAGGGCGTGAATCCCGACGAGGTCGTGGCGATTGGTGCGGCGGTGCAGGCCGGTGTGCTGTCTGGGGAAGTCAAGGATCTCTTGCTGCTGGACGTGACGCCGCTCTCCCTCGGCATCGAAACGATGGGCGGCGTGATGACGACGCTGATTCAGAGGAACACGACGATTCCGACTCGCAAGAGCGAGATCTTCTCCACGGCGTCGGACAACCAGACCAGCGTCGAAGTGCACGTGCTCCAAGGTGAGCGCTCGATGGCACGCGACAACCGCACGCTCGGCAAGTTCCACCTGGTCGGCATTCCACCGGCGTCGCGCGGCGTGCCGCAAGTCGAGGTCACCTTCGACATTGACGCCAACGGCATCGTCAACGTGCAGGCGAAGGACCTCGGGACCGGCAAGGAGCAGAAGATCACCATCACGGCGTCCAGTGGCCTCAGCAAGGACGAGGTCAACAGGATGATGAGGGACGCGGAGTCTCACGCCGACGAGGACAAGAAGCGCCGTGAAGAGATCGAGACGCGCAATCGCGCGGACCAGGCGGTCTACGCGGCGGAGCGGTTCGTGAGGGAGTCCGGCGACAAGCTTTCGGCTGGCGACAAACACGCGATCGAATCGGCGACCGAGGGCCTGCGCAAGGCGATCGAATCCAACGACGCTTCGGCGATCAGCAAGGCGATGGATGACCTGAACGCGGCTCAGCACAAGGCGGCAGCGTCGCTGTATCAACAGGCGTCCGCGTCATCGCCTGGCGGGGGCGGACCGGAACCCGGCGCGGGCGCGGGTCCGGGCGGCGGTGACGGCCAGCAACGCAGTACGGCAGGCGGTGCCGGCGGCGGAACAGGCGACGTGATCGACGCGGAGGTCGTGGACGACAAGTAGTCGTGGACGACGAGCAATGGATCTGTATATCGTCCTGGGTCTGTCGCGGAGTGCGTCGCTGAACGACATCAAGCGCGCGTACCGGAGGCTTGCGCGCCGGTACCATCCGGACATCAATCCGGGCGACGGTCGCGCGGCAGCGCAGTTCCGAGAGATCGCGGTCGCGTACGAGACGTTGAGCGATCCGCTGCGCCGACAACAGTACGATGCTGGCGGCTCGGTTGTCGAGTCGGCCGTGGACTCGCGGGCGACGGTCGGGTTTGAGGGCTTTGATTTTACGGTCGCGGTCGGTGGGGCAGAGGCGCCGACGTTCGGGGATCTCTTCGCCGAGGTGTGGAGGGACCGCGTGCAGCGTGACCGCGAGCCCGAGCGCGGGGCGGATCTGCATTACGTGTTGCGAATCCCGTTCGAGTTGTCCGTGCGCGGGGGGCAGCGAACCGTCACGATCACTCGGCAGGCGACCTGCCAGCGTTGTGCGGGGACCGGAGCGGTCGGGTCGGCCTCGCACGACTGTCCGCATTGCCGCGGAACAGGCGCCGTGCGCACGGCGCGCGGGCACATGGTCTTTTCGCGGCCCTGCGTGCCCTGTCGCGGCACGGGGCATCAACCGGATGCGCGCTGCCCGTCGTGTGGTGGGCAGCAGCGCGAGCTCCGGACCGAGGCGCTGACCGTACAGATTGCGCCCGGTATCGCCGACGCGGCGCAGATCCTGATCCACGGGCATGGACACGCCGGCGGTGGGGGCGGCGAGCCCGGCGACTTGCATCTGGCCATTCAGGTCGAACCTCATCCTCGCTTCACTCGCGTCGGCGACGACCTCCACATCGTGCTGCCGATTGCGATTCACGAGGCGGCGCTCGGTGCTCGCGTCGACGTGCCGACGCTGGATGAGCCGGTGCGTCTCCGCGTGCCGCCTGGTACGCAATCGGGCCAGAGGTTCCGCGTGCGCGACCGGGGCGTCACCTCCATGCGAGACGGGCGTCGTGGCGATCTCGTCGTCGAAGTGCGGTTGGTGCTGCCGCGCATCCTTGACGAGCGATCGAAGGAGTTGCTGCGTGAGTTCGGGCGCTTGAACGGCGACGACGTGCGGCGGGATGTGGAGGTGCCCTGATGAAGAAGAGCGGCAAGTCCTACTTCATGATCAGCGTCGTGGCGCAGAAGTACAATATCCACCCGCAGACGCTGCGGCTGTACGAGCGGGAGGGCTTGCTCAAGCCTTCGCGGACCGAAGGGAACACGCGACTCTACTCCGAGGAAGACCTCGAGCAGCTCGAGACCATTCTCTCGTTGACCCGCGACCTCGGCGTCAATTTGGCCGGCGTCGAGATCATCCTGAACATGCGGCGCAAAATCGAGCGCATGCAGGATGAAGTCAACGAATTCATGGCATACGTCAAGCGCGAGCTGGCGCGCGGCATCGATCAGGATTGGGAGCGGCGGCTCTCGACTGCGCTCGTCAAGTCTTCGCCGACCGATCTCGTCAGGGCGACGCCCCACACTGAAAGCGCCCCTCAGTCGTCTCCGACAGCCGAGCCCGCGAAAGATTCTCGCTGAGGTCGCGCGATTAGGGCAATCGCGTCCGCGATCCGTACGCTATACTGCCACTCGTCAGTCGACCCGCGACATCACATCTGGTTCGTCTCGAACGTCATGGCTTGTGCACTCTGCGACGATACCGGGTGGAGACCCATTGAGCGCGATGGTGTCCGCAGCGTCGTGCGGTGCGGCTGCTGGCGCGAGTCACTGGGACGGCAACGGCTCGACGCCGCGAACATCCCCAAACGCTACCAGCACTGTTCGATCGGGAACTTCAAGGCGTACAACGAGTCGATCGAGCGTGCCGTGGCGCAGGCGCGCAAGCTCGTCGACGAATTTCCGGCGGTTGGTCGAGGTCTGTTCCTGGAGGGTCAGCCCGGTGTGGGGAAGACACATCTGGCGGTCGCCGTGCTGCGCGAGGTGATGCAATCGAAGGGCGCTCGTGGGTTGTTCTACGACACGCGCGATTTGCTCCGTGTGATTCGAGGGACGTACAACGAGTCGACGCACACCACCGAGCTCGACGTGCTGCGCCCCGTGATGACCGCGGACTTGCTCGTGCTCGACGACCTCGGTGCGGAGAAGACCTCCGAGTGGGTCGAAGAGACGATGAACCTCATCGTGAACACGCGCTACAACGAACGGCGGCCCACGCTCTTCACGTCGAACTACGAAGACATCCCGGACGACACGGATCCGAACTCGCTGCTCTTCCGCATCGGCTACCGGATGCGGTCGCGGTTGCACGAGATGTGCGAGTTCATCGTCCTCGACGGCGCCGACTACCGCATGCTGCCCCTGAACGGCGGCTTCGATGACTTGCTGATGTTGTGGCAGACGCGCAAGAAGACGCTCCTCGCGCGGACCAGCCGGCCCGCGCGCGCGCAGTTGCGAACGCCGGCCGTTCGGGACGGCAAGGCCGATCTCAAGTGGCCGGGCGGGCGTGCCGGGAGCTAGCGCGCGGTGGGTCAGACGCCGCTCGGCCTCTACGTCCACATTCCTTTCTGCGCCGCCATCTGCAACTACTGCAACTTCAACCGCGGTCTGTTCGACGCGAATCTGAAGGACTCGTACCTCGAGGCGTTGTTGGTCGAGATTCAGGGGGCGCCTGATTCCCCGGGCCCCGGCTTGCCCCCAGATCGGCGTCGGGAGGTCGAGGTCGACACCGTGTTCTTCGGCGGGGGCACGCCTTCACTGCTTACGCCGGAGGAGGTCGGCACCCTCCTCGACGCCTGCCGAACGACGTTCGCGATCAGCCCCGATGCCGAGATCACGCTCGAAGCCAACCCCGAGACGGTGACGCCCGCGTCGCTAGCTGGCTATCGCCGTATGGGTGTCAATCGTCTGAGCTTCGGCGTTCAGTCGTTCAGGGATGACGAACTGCGCCGTCTATCGCGGCTTCATGGCGTGGACCGAGCCCGGTCGGCGTACGCCGATGCCCGGGCCGCCGGATTCGACAACGTCAGCCTGGACCTGATGATGTGGCTGCCTGGCCAGAAGGTCGCAGACTGGCTCGCATCGGTCGACGCGGCCATCGACTTGACCCCCGACCACTTGTCGCTCTACCTGCTCGAGATCTACCCGAACGCGCCACTCCGCGACGAAATGGCTCGGGCGAAATGGTCCCAGGCCCCCGATGATGACGCGGCCGAGATGTACTCAGAGGCTATGAACCGACTCGAACGGAAGGGATACACGCAATACGAAATCTCGAACGTCGCCAAACCAGGACGGCGATCTCGTCACAACCTCAAGTACTGGCAGGATGGCTGCTGGCGCGGGTTTGGCGCCGGGGCCCACTCGACGCGGGATGGGATCCGGTGGAAGAATGTGTCCACCACAGACGACTACATCGCACGGCTCCTGGCAGACCGGTCGGGAACAAGGTTGTTCTCGGAGGTCCGGCGACTGTCCAGCGCGGAACGGCTTGGCGAAGCCCTGTTCACGGGCCTGCGGCTGAACGAGGGGATCGACCTGCCGGCCGCGCGAGGCCGATACGGTGTGGACGTGTGGGAGCGGTTTGGGCCGGATCTCCAGCCGTTCGTGGATGGAGGGCTGCTGGAGCGGACCCCTCAGCGCCTTCGGCTCACCCCTCGGGGCATGCTTCTTGCGCACGAAGTGATGACAGTGTTTGTGTGACCCCGAGTACGTTAGAGTAGCCTACTCGGATGCGCTTTCGTGAGGAGGACGAGATGGTTGGTAGATTTGCGCCGGCGATCGGAAGCCGGTCACGCCTGATGGCTATTGGGTTGATGGTTACGGTGCTTTCGGGGGCACCATTTCGGGCGGAAGCACAGGCGCCCACCACTCAGACGTTCTCGGCGGGATCCGGCATGGTGTTGAACTTCGTGAAGAGCGACAAGACGGCCGACTTCGAGGCTGTCATGGCTAAGCTCAAAGAAGCGCTGGGGAAGAGCGAGAAGCCGGAACGGAAGCAGCAGGCGGCGGGCTGGAGGTTGTTCAAGTCTCCGGATCCAGCGGGTGGCAACGTCCTCTACGTGTTCTTCCTCGACCCCGCCGTCAAAGACGCTGACTACACCGTCACGAACATCCTGAACGAGGTGTTCCCGCAAGAGGTGCAGACGCTCTACAAACAGTACATCGACTCGCTCGCGAACCGTAACATCATCAATCTGTCGCTCGTGCAGGAGTTCGGCAAGTAGAGGGCCGAACCCATCGGTTCGAAGCTTCCGAGGTTCACAGGTTCTGCGGTCGGGGGTTCACGCGCGCCCGTGAATCCTCGAACCGACGATCCCAGCTTCGTGAACCGACCAGCGTCAGAACCTGAGGTTCAACCCCGCATACACACGATGCGCGGGTGAGGTGATGGCGTCCTTGCCGAGGCGGAACACGCGATAGTCGAGCCGCACCCGCAGCGGCCCTGCGAGCGTGATCTTGACACCGCCTCCTGTGTTGAAGCCGAAGCCGGTGTCGCGCGTGTTTCCGAGGCGCTCTCGATAGAGACCTGCACCAGTCGTGAAGTACGGCTGGATCCGGAGGATTTCCACGGGCGTTTGCAAGAGCACGTTCCCCATCCCGGTCGTCAAGCCCGGCGCGCGCTCGACCAGGTTCTCGTCATTGGTCGCGTACTCGAATTCGAATCCCAGTACCAGCAGTCCGGCACCGAACGCGGCCCCCCTGACCATCCGGCTGTCCACCGAAGTGTTCGATCCAAGGAAGCCGGTGAGATCCGCTGCGGCCGGCTTCGTGAGCACGGTCAGAACGAGCGCCCCCGCCAGGAACGCCACACGAGTCATGTCACCTCCGTGAGCGGCCCGAGCCAGCAATCACTGTTCGAGCTGCAAAGGCTGCAAGCTGACAGCTCAAGACTCACAGCTTCTATAATAGAACGAATGGGCTCCTTGCCCAGTCGAGGTGGAGGCCGCGTGCTCCTTCGGACTCTCTGCGCCGCGATGTCTAGCTGGCTCCTGCTCGTGGCCGCGATGCATGCAGATACGCTGATCCTGCGCGACGGTCGCCGCGTCGAGGGGACGCTGTTGAGCGTGCGCGATGGCGTCGTCGAGTTCGAAGCACGCCGCGTGGGTCGACTCGGCGGGCGCGAGCGGTTGCGCCTCGGACGGGAGGACGTCGTGCGCATCGAGTTCGAGGATGACAGGGACGCACGCGCGGGCGGCTTTGGTGGAAGCCGCGACGACGGGCGCGGCGGGGGACAACCATCGGGACTTCGCGAGCGCGATGTGCGCGTCAGCGCCCGCGAGATGTGGACCGATGCGGGCCTTGCCGTGCGTGCAGGGCAGACGATCTACATCGACGCGACCGGCCGTGTGCGCTGGGGGCCAGACCGGCAGGATGGTCCCGCAGGCGAGCGAAACTCTCCGCGCAACGATGGCCGCCCGATCCCGAGTCGGCCCGCGGCGGCGCTTATCGGCCGGGTCGGCGAGGGAAACGACGTGTTCTTCATCGGGGACACCACCGACGGGATCCGAATGCGCAGCGACGGCCGGCTCTATCTGGGCATCAACGACGACTTCTTGGAGGACAACAACGGCGCCTTCAGCGTGACGGTATCGTACTGAGACCGGATTCGACCCGGCCGCTTGACGGCGGCGTGCACGGCACGCCTGTCAGGAGCGGGCGTTAGGGACCCGCGCAGCGACGGAGCCGGGGTTCGGGGCGGAGCCCCGACGAGGTGATGATAGGCTGTGACGGGAATGGATTTTCGGCCGACTGACGAGCAGCAGATCCTCCGACGGAGCGTGCGCGAATTCGCTGAGACCGAGCTGCGACCGCACGTCACCGAGTGGGACGAGGCGCAGCACTTCCCGTGCGAGATCGTGCCGCGGCTGGCGGAGCTCGGCCTCATGGGGATGCAGCTCCCGGAGGCCTACGGCGGCGCGGGCCTGACCGCCGTGGACTACTGCATCTGCTTGGAAGAACTCGCGCGGGTTGACCCGGCCGTGGCGTTGTCGGTGGCGGCACACAACGGGCTGTGCTGCGCGCACATCCTCATGTTCGGGAACGACGACCAGAAGCACCGCTACCTGCCGCCGCTGGCGACCGGACGCCACGTTGGCGCGTGGGGGCTGACTGAGTCAACGTCGGGCAGCGATGCCGCGACCATGCGGACGACCGCCGTGCGAGACGACGGCGCCTGGGTGCTGAGCGGCTCGAAGACCTTTACGACGCATGGTCGTGTGGGAAACGTCCTCGTCATCATGGCTGTTACGAATCGTGAAGCGGGCTCTCGAGGTATCTCCGCGTTCATCATCGAACGCGGGACGCCCGGGCTGAGTGCCGGCAAGAAGGAATCGAAGCTCGGTATGCGCGCGAGTGATACGAGCGAAGTGCTGGTCGATCGATGTCGTGTCCCTGCCGACCAGTTGCTCGGCGAGGAGGGCCAGGGTTTCGTGAACACGATGCAGGTGCTCGATGCGGGACGCATCGGGATCGCAGCACTGGCTGTCGGCTTGGCTCAGGGGGCGTACGAGGCGGCGCTGCGCTACGCTCAGCAGCGACGCGCGTTCGGCGAGTCGATCAGCAGTTTTCAAGCGATCCAGTGGAAGCTGGCCGACAACGCGACTCGGATCGAGGCGGCACGGCTGCTCACCTACCGGGCGGCGTATCTGCGGGACCGCGGCTATCGCACCACGCTCGAGAGCTCCATGGCGAAGCTCTATTCGAGCGAGATTGCCGTGCAGGCGGCAGGGGATTGCGTGCAGATTCACGGGGGCTACGGGTTCGTGAAGGACTATCCGGCCGAGAAATTCTTCCGTGACGTCAAGCTGACGACAATCGGCGAGGGCACGAGCGAGATTCAGCGCCTGGTCATTGCGCGGCAGTTACTCGCCCGATGAGCGACTCGCCGATGCCACCCGAGCCGCTGGCGGACCGTGTGCTGCGCGGCGATCCGCGCGCGATTGCGCGCGCGATTTCACTGGTGGAAAGCGAGAGTCACGCTGGCACCTCACTCATTCGGGCCCTGTTCAGCCGCACCGGCCGCGCCATCGTCGTCGGGATCACCGGTCCCCCCGGCGCTGGCAAGAGTACGCTCGTCGATCGACTGATCGCAGAGATCCGGCGACAGGGGCCGACGGTGGGGGTGGTGGCTGTCGACCCAACGAGTCCGTTCACGGGAGGCGCCGTGTTGGGCGACCGTCTACGCATGCAGGCGCATGCCGAGGACGCGGGAGTCTTCATCCGGAGCATGGCGACGCGTGGACATCTCGGTGGCCTGTCTCGAGCCACCGCGGACGCCACGGTCGTGCTCGATGCCGCCGGTCGCGACGTCGTCATTGTGGAGACGGTCGGCGTCGGCCAGGACGAAGTCGAGATCGTTCGTCTCGCGGACGTCTCGGTGGTGACCCTGGTGCCAGGGACGGGCGACGAGGTGCAGGCGCTCAAAGCCGGCATCATGGAGATCGCCGACGTGTTCGTTGTCAACAAGGCTGACCGAGAGGGCGCCGACCGCCTGGTCGCGGCGATCGAAGCGAATCTATCGCTGCAGACATTCGGACCACACGAGTGGCGGCCACCCATTGTTCAGACCGTTGCCACCACGGGACAAGGTATCGACGCATTGTGGGCGACGATTAGCGGCTGTCGTGCGCACGCCGGGGCGACCGGAGCCGGGCGGGAGCGTGCGCGCGTGCGCGGCGAGCAGCGGTTGCGCGAGCTCGTGGCGCGACGGTGCGTCGACTGGGTGAGGGGCCGGCTTGCGCCGGGCGAGTGGGACGAGACGATCGCTCGTATCGCGGATCGCCAGTTCGATCCCTACTCTGCGGCGGAGTCTGTCCTGGACAAGGCGTTGAGCGGAAGGAGCACCATCGCGTGAAGGCGTGGTTGGATCATGTCGGCGTCGCCGTGCGCGACATCGGGGAAGCGTTGGCGTTCTATCGGGACGCTCTGGGGCTCGAAGTCGAGGGCACCGAGGACGTAGCCTCACAACGCATCCGCGCGCACTTCGTTCGGACTGGCGATTCGGCGCTGGAACTCCTCGAAGGCACGGCGGCCGATTCTCCGATCACGAAATACGTCGAGAAGCGCGGGCCTGGTCTGCATCACGTGACGCTGCGTGTCGAGGACATCTCGGCGGCGCTGACGCAGCTGAAGTCGCGCGCCGTGCGCCTCATCGATGAACAGCCGCGTCCGGGTGCTGAAGGGGCGCTGGTCGCCTTCATCCACCCGTCGGCGGCACACGGGGTCCTGGTCGAATTGAAGCAAGCGCCTACAGCCACACCGAAGCGAGAACCAGGGGCACCCACCTTCATGGCGCCCAATGTCGAGGCACAGCGGGTCCAGCGGTTCACTTGCGGTGATTTCGAGCTGGTGTCTCTCTACGACGGATTCCTTCGGCTCGATGGCGGCTCGATGTTCGGTGTCGTGCCGCGAACCCGGTGGTCGGCGCGCGTGCCGAGCGACGATGGCCATCGGATTCTGCTGGCGATGCGCCCCTTGCTCGTGCGAGGTGAGAAGACGGTGCTCATCGACGGGGGGCTCGGCGACAAAGAGGATGAACGGTTTCACGACATCTACGGCGTCGAGCGAGGCCGCCATTTGGATCACGCGCTCGCCGAAGCCGACATTGCGCCGGAGGATGTCGACATCGTGATCGCGACGCATCTGCACTTCGATCACGCCGGCGGCTTCACGCGACGAAACGCATCTGGCGCCGTGACGCCGCGGTTCCCTCGTGCACGCTACGTGGTCCGGCGCGCCGAGTGGGACGACGCGACCCATCCACATGAGTGGAACAAAGCCAGCTATCTCGCGGACAACTTCGTGCCGCTGGCCGAGGCGGGTCTGCTCGACGTCGTCGAGGATGATCAAGTGATCACGCGAGGAGTTCGCGTCGAGCGTACCGCCGGGCACACTGCCGGTCATCAAAGTGTCTGGATCGAATCGGGAAGGCAACGGGCCGTGTTCGTTGGCGATCTCATCCCGACGGTCGCGCACCTGCCCGAGCCGTGGATCATGAGCTACGACTTGTATCCGGTGGACACGCGGGCATCGAAGAAGCGGCTCCTGTCAGCGGTCGAGGCGACTGACGCGCTCGTCTTCTTCGAACACGACCCGTCAATCGCCGCCGCGCGGCTCCGGGTTCACGAGGGCAAACGGATCGCGACGCCTGAACCCTCGAACCCTGAACCCCTGAACCCCTGAACCCTCTTGAGCCCATACCATGAGTGCATCGATCGGCATCATCGGCGGCAGCGGACTGTACGACATGACGGAGTTGACCGACCGCGAAGAACGGTTGTTCAGCACGCCGTTCGGCGACCCGTCGGGGCCCTACGTTCTCGCGACGCTGCGGGGGAAGCGCGTCGCGTTCTTGGCGAGGCACGGCGTGGGGCATCGCCTCATGCCGTCGGAGCTGAACTATCGTGCGAACATCTACGGGTTCAAGGCGCTCGGCGTTGAGCGCATCATTTCGGCCAGTGCGGTCGGGAGCCTGAAGCACGAGTACAAGCCGCTCGACATCCTCGTGCCGGATCAGTTCGTCGACGGCACGAAGGGCCGCGCCAGCACGTTCTTTGGACGAGGTCTAGTCGCGCACATCGCGTTCGCGCATCCGGTCTGTCACTATCTATCGACCTTGGCCGCCGACTGTGCCGCATCGGTCGGCGCGACGGTCCATCGGGGCGGCACCTACGTCAACATGGAGGGGCCGCAGTTCTCGACGCTTGCCGAATCGAACCTCTATCGATCCTGGGGGATGGACGTCATCGGGATGACGAACCTGCAGGAAGCCAAGCTCGCTCGCGAGGCGGAGATCTGCTACACGACGCTCGCGCTGGTCACCGACTACGATTGCTGGCACCCCGACCACGATTCGGTCACTGTCGACCTGATCGTCGCCAATCTGCTGCAGAACGCCGTGACGGCGCAGAAGACGATCGCTGCGGTGGTGGAGCGGCTGAACCCACCCCGAACCTGCGGCTGCAAGGACGCGCTGGCCACCGCGATCATCACGAGACCCGAGCATATTCCAGAGGCGACGAAGCGGGAACTGCAGCTGCTGATTGGCAAATACGTCAAGTAGGATGTCCGGCGAAGAACCTCGGGAACCCGTGAACCCGAGAACCGTGAACCCTGGAACCTGCGAGCGCTAGAACCCCAGAACTTCCAGGACTCTCGAACCTCTGAATTATGTCCATCGTTGTGACTGGCTCAATCGCCTACGACTACCTGATGTCCTTTCCCGGTGCGTTCACGGAGCACTTCCTGCCGGAACACATGCACCACCTCAGTTTGAGCTTTCTCGTCGACTCCATGGACAAGCGGCGCGGCGGGTGTGCGCCGAATATCGCCTACACGCTGGCTCTGCTCGGGGAGCGCCCGGTGCTGATGGCCACGGCGGGCGAGGACTTCGGGGAGTACCGGCAGTGGCTCGAGGCCGCCGGGATCGATACGCGGCACGTCAAGCAGGTGACCGGAAAGTTCACGGCGTCATTCTTCTGCAGTACCGACCTACACAACAACCAAATCGCCTCGTTCTACACGGGCGCGATGGCGGACGCGGGTCAACTGTCGTTTCGTAACGTCCCGGACTGTCGGCTGGCGATCATTTCCCCCAATGATCCGGAAGCGATGGTGCAGTACGCCGGCGAGTGCCGCGCGCTGGACATCCGCTACGTGTTCGACCCCGGCCAGCAGTGCGCACGGATGTCTGGGGAGGAGCTGAAGGAAGGCGCTGTCGGTGCTCACGTCGTGATCTGCAACGACTACGAGTTCGAGCTCCTGCGGCAGAAGAGCGGGCTCGACGAGCGGGACATTCTGGCCACCTCCGAGGCGCTTGTCGTGACCAAGGGCGAGCACGGCTCGACAATCGTCACCGCACGTGATCGCATCGATGTGCCAGCCGTGGAACCTCATCGTGTCGTCGACCCGACTGGCGTCGGCGATGCGTATCGCGGTGGTTTCCTGCGAGGCTTGTCGCTCGGCCTGAGCTTCCAGCACAGCGCGCAGATCGGCAGTGTCGCCGCGACCTACGCCTTGGAGCACCTGGGCGGTCAGAGCCACGCGTACTCCTGGCACGAGTTCCGAGACCGGTACGAGTCGCATTTCGGCCCGCTCCCGCCGGCGACCTAACCGACTGGACCGCTGTGCGGCCCGCGCGAACAACTGCCGGGGTGTGGGGCAGAGCCCCACGTCACTAAAGCCCTGGAATGCCCGTCAGGCTCGTCGTGCCTGTGGCGGACCGTGCGGCGCCCTGCGGTATCGCTTGCACCGACGGCGTGACGGGCGACGAGGGCGCGCTCGAGGGTGCCGGCTGGCCCGGGGGAGGAGCCCGTTGCAGCGCCTCGAAGTCGACGAGCGCGAGGTTGTAGGCGAGCACGGCGGCGAGCTCGTTGGTCCGGGCTTGAACGAAATCGCGCTGCGCCTGGATCACCAGAAAGTTCGTCGACATCCCGACCTCGAAGCGCTTGCGCTCGGCGTCAAGTCGTTGTTCGGCCAGCGCCGCGGCAGCCCGCGACGTGTCCACGCGTTTGGCGTTCATCTCGACCTTCCACGCGGCGTCGCGGATCTGCTGAATGACGCGCCCCTCCGTGCTCTTGACGCGCGTTTCCGCCTGCGCCTTCTCCAGCTTGTTGCGCGCGAACGTCGCATCCTGTGCGCTGTGCCCGATCGGATAGGCGACGCTCAACCCGACGGCCCAAGTCGGGAAGTCGCTTCGGACGAGCTGATTCAACACCGATCCGAACGTCGTGACCGTGCCCGACCCGACGATCGTGCCGGGAAAGCCACCCGACCGGAGAATCTCCGTCCCGCCGAGGCCGCTGGCTTGGTAGGACGCGTTCACGCGGACGTCGGGAAGCCGCTGATTGCCCGCGAGCTTGGCCACGGCGTCAGCGGACGACACGCTCAAGCGCGCGCGCTCGAGATCGGGTCGATCACGGAGTGCATTGGAGACGGCAGAATCGACATCGATCGCCACCATGCCAACAGGCGGGGAATCGATCGGTTCCAGCGTGACGCGCCAGACGTCACGATCAGTCGTGTCGAAGATGAGCAGGCGCAAGCGGTCCTCCGCCTGGCGCACCGCCGTCTCAGCGATGATGAACTGCTCCTGGTTCGATGCAGCCTCTGCTTGCGACGACACGAGATCGAGCGGCGGAGCTTGACCGACGTCCACCCTCGCTTTGTTCACACGAACGAATTCCTCCGCCAGTTGGAGTGCGGTCCGGCGTGCGGTGACGTTCGCCTGCGCGCTCACGAGGTTCCAGTACGCGGACCTCACGGCCGCCGCGGTTCGAACCGCGCTCTCCTTGAGCCGCGTGCCGGCCACCTCGCGATTCAGCCGGCTCGTCGTCAGCTGCGCGCGCGCGGCATCGGTGGCGAAGTCGCGGAGGAGCGGCTGCGAGAGGTTGAGCGACAGCCCGGACCGGAGCAGCGGATTGAAGGCGTTGATGATGGCGTTGCTGTCGGTGTGCGAGCTGTCCCACGCCACCGAGTACGACGTGCCGAACCAGGGTAGCCGCTGATTCAACCCGACGTTCGAGGTTGTGACGTCCGTACGTGTGGGGATCGGGAAGATCAGGTTGGACGGCGGCTGGAGCTGGTTGTTGCGCTGGACGCCGGAGCCGAGCGTCGGCCGAAACGCTGCCGACGCGGCCGCGACCTGCGTATCCCCGATCTCAGGGTCGAGTCGATCGGCGGCGAGATCCAGATTGTCGCCCAGCGCCATCTTGACCGCCTCGTCGACCGTCAGTCTAAGCGTTCCTGGCGCGGCCGCCGGCGGTTGGGCCCACACCGGACGACTCATCGCGGCCAGCGTCGCCAGGATCGCGACGGCGCGCGGAATGGCCAGTGAGACACGATGTGTGGTGCGCGTGCGCATGCTTCTCCCTCGAAAGCTGAGAAATCCGAGTCTCACGACCGAGCACCGGCAGGTTCGGCGACCGTTTGAGCCGCCTGCCGAGCCGCACGCTTGCGCGCCAGCCAGGCCGACGCGTCTGCAAAGAGTGAGTAGGCCACCGGCGTGACGAGCAGCGTGAGCACCAGTGCAAGGGACTGCCCCCCGAAGATGACGAATCCAATCGCGCGGTTCGTCCCCGATCCGGTACCGCTCGAGACCATCAGCGGGATCATCCCGGCGACGAAGGCGAACGTCGTCATCAGAATCGGCCGCAGGCGATCGCGGCTCGCTTGGATGACCGCGTCATGAGGCGACATGCCCGTCGCGAGAAGCTGATTCGCGTGATCGATCTGCAGAATCGAGTTCTTCTTCACGACGCCGAAGAGCACGAGCAGCCCGAGCGCCGAAAAGATGTTCAGCGATTGCTGGAAGATCAGGATCGACAGCAGCGCGAACGGCAACGTCAGTGGAAGCGACAGGAGAATCGTGATCGGGTGGAGCCACGACTCGAACTGCGCGGCGAGAATCAGGTACATGAAGACGAGCGAGAGCAGGAACGCGAGCACGAAATTCTCGGCCGCGCGTCCGAGCTCCTTCGACCGTCCGGTGAAGCCGCCCCGATACTCGGGACCTGGGCTGAGCCGCACGAACTCTTCTGCGATCGCATTCTGGACCTCGGACTGTGAGGCAGTGGGGAGCAGGCCGGCCATGATGGTGACCTGTCGCTGTCGGGCCAGGCGATTGATGTCCGACGGCGCCTCGCTGGCCGAAAACCGCGCGATGTTGTCGAGCGACAGACTCCCCAACTTGGCCGAGGGAACCGTCAACGCGCCGATGGCCTGTTCGGTCGATCGATTCGCCGCGAGGGCGCGGAGGTGGACCTCGTACTGGTCACTGCCCTCGTTATACGTCGTCACCTGGTCGCCGCCGACGAGCAGCCGCAGCGCTTCGGCAGCGTCACCGATCTGCACACCCAGATCGGCTGCCTTCGGCCGATCGAGCTGAACGCCGAGCTCCGGCTTGCCGAGATTCATCGAGGAGTCCACGTCGACGACGCCCTCGAACGATTTCGCCCTGGCCACGATCTGTTGGGCGATCCGCTCCAGGACCTTCAGGTCCGGGCCGTTGATCAGATACGAGACGTCTGCGTTGAAGGCGGCGCCTCCACCGCCAATCATCGACACCGGCTGGACAGCGGTCCGCATCCCCTTGGCGAGCGTGGGCAGGATGTCCTGCCGCACCTGATTCATCACGTCGAATTGATCGCGCGCCCGTGCCTCAATGTCTTGCAACCGCACGTACACCGAAGCCAGGTTCCTCGACTTCGACTGATCGCCGCCGACCGTGGCTACCGTGTAGGTGACCTCTGGGATACGCTCCCGAATGGCCGTGGAGATCCGATTCGCAAGGATCTCGGTTCCCTCCAGACTGGTGCCCTCCGGCGCCCGAATGCTGACCTCGAACTCGCTCTGGTCGTCCTGTGGGATGAAATTCTTGTCGACGATGATGAACAGGGGCACGCTCGAGACGAACACGAGCAAGGCGACCAGCGCGATGACCGCCCGGTGCGCCATCGCCCATTCCAGCATCCGCGTGTACACCACGTCCACAGCGTGAAAGACCGGCGAGTTCTTCGAGGAGTGTCGGTCCTTGCCGTGCGGCATCACCTTCAGCCACCTGGCCGCCAACATCGGCGTCAGTGTGAAGCTCACGAGCAGCGACACCAGGATTGCAAACGCCATCGTCAGGCCGAAGCTCTGCATGAATCGGCCGACGATGCCCCCCATGAAGCCGACGGGGACGAAGATGGCCACCAGCGAGAGCGTGGTGGCGAGCACAGCGAGGCCAATCTCCTGGGTCGCGTCAATGGCGGCGCGATGGTGGTCCTCGTGCTTCTCCTCGATAAAGCGATAAATATTCTCCAAGACCACGATCGCATCGTCGATGACAATGCCGACGGCGAGCGTGAGCGCGAGCATCGTCAGTGCGTTCAGCGTGAAGCCCATGTACCAGATGAGGCCGAACGACGCGATGATCGACGTGGGAATCGAGATCGCTGCGATGATCGTGGAGCGCAGGTTCGTGAGGAAAATCAACACCACGAGCGCGGCGAGGATCGAGCCCGTGACGAGGTGTTCTTCGACGGCGTTGATCGACGCCCGAATGAACTCCGAGCGGTCTTGCACGACCTGGACCGTGTAGCCTGCGGGCAGAATCGCCTGCACTTCCTCCAGGCGTTCCTTCACCGCGTCGACGACCTGGACCGAGTTCGTGCCGGACTGGCGGCGAATCTGCAGCAGCACGGTCGGGACGCCGTTGACGTTGGCGACCGTCTCAGGCTCTGACTCGCCGTCTTCGACCTCGGCGACGTCCACGATCCGGATCGGATGGCCGTCTTTCTCGCGGATGACGATGTCGTTGAACTCGGCGACGGTCTGGACCCGCCCTCGAGTGCGCAGGGTCATCGACTGCTGACCCTGGTCCACGCGTCCACCCGGAATCTCCACGTTCTGGGACTGCAGCGCGCGCGCGACGTCCGTGACGGTCAGGTTGTAGGCGCGGAGACGATCAGCGTCCAGCCAGACGTTGATCTGCCGCTCGCGACCGCCGAGGATGAGAACCTGGCCGACACCGCTGACGCTCTCGAGCTGGCGGCGTATCACCTTGTCCGAGAATTCGGTGATATCTCGCACCGGCTTGTTCGCGGTGACCGAGATGCTCAGGATTGGCGCGGAGTCTGGATCGAGCTTCTCGATGCGCGGCTGCTGGACGGTGCGGGGTAAGCGCGGCAGGACGCTGTTGACCTTGTCTCGCACTTCCTGCGCCGCGACGTCCGTGCTCTTGTCGAGCGTGAAGCTGACGAACACGACCGACACGCCCTCCGAGGAGGTCGAGCGGAGCTCGTCGATGCTGCTGATCGTGTTGATCGCTTCTTCGATCTTGTCCGTCACTTCGGTCTCGATCTGCTCGGGCGCGGCACCCGGCTGGATCGTCGTCACCACGACCGTGGGGAAGTCGATCTTCGGGAACTGATCGACGCCCAGGCGCATGAACGAGAAGCCACCGATCACCGTCAGGGTGAGGATGAGGACCGTCGCGAAGACCGGTCGGCGAACGCACAGCGCAGCGAGCCATTGCATGAGTGGACCCTCGATTCCTCAGTCGCTTCAGCGGACAGCGATCTTCAGCCCGTCGGCGAGTTGCGCGATACTGGTGGTGGCCACCCGCTCCCCAGCCTTCAGGCCCTTGGTGATCTCGATGGAAGAGTCGGCGGTCTGGCCGGTGGTCACGAGCCGTTCCTCGACGGCGTCTCCCGCGACGACGAAGACGCGACTTGTGCCGCCGAGCGTCTGAACCGCCGCAGTCGGGACCAGCACGCCTGGTGTCTTCTCTGGTTGTTCGATCCGGGCGGTGGCGAACAAGCCCGGCTTGAGCTCGCCCGTCGGATTGGCGACGACCGCTTCGACGGTGAGCGCGCGCTGGGCGGTCTCGAGGGTGGGCGACACGTAGCGCACCTTGCCTTCGAACGTCCTGCCGGGATAGGCATCCACTTCGAACGTGACCGGCTGTCCGACACGGACGGCCGAGATAAAGGGCGCCGGTACGGTCAGCTCGACGCGCAGCGGATCCACGCGGACCACGATCGCCACCCTCATGCCTCGGTTGACGTAGTCGCCGACCGAAACGAGCCGCTGTGCCACGACGCCGGAGAAGGGGGCGCGCACGACGGTGTCCGCGAGCGCCTTCTGTGCGAGGGTGACACGTGCCCGAGCGCCCTGCAGCGCCTGGAACTGCTGCGCGGCGGCGTTCTTCGCCACCTCGACCTGTTGGCGCGTGGCCTCCATCTGCGTGCGACGCTGATCGAACTCCGACTGCGACACGACGCGCTGGTCGAGCAGGGACTGAATGCGCGAGAACTCGTTCTGCGCGAGGGCGTAGGACGCGGCGGCGTTTTGCACTTCCGGCACCGCATTCACATCGAACGATCCGCCCGGTGAGAGGCCCAGGCGCGCCTCGATCTGGGCCGCGTTCGCCTCGGCTTCCCGCGCTTGCGCTTCTGCTTCCGCGGCGGCGAGCCTCACGAGCTCGGCGCCCAGGCGGACTCGCGTGCCGCGCTCGACTGGTGTGGCGATGACGCGCCCGCCAATCTCCGAGGCGACGTCGGCCTGTTCCTCGGCCGTCAAGCTGCCGGTCACGCGGATGAATCGCGCAATCGGTTGCTCGACCGCTTCGACGGCGGTGACAGCCACCGGCGCCACGGGCGCCTCGGCGGCCTGCGTCCGGCTGCTTGTTGCCGACGTGCAGCCGGCGCCGAGACTGCCGGCCACACCCGCCAGGGCGAGGCGAAGGATGAACGAACCGCGAGACATGAGAGCTCCTCTTGACGGCGTGGTATGACGAAGGCGCTATGACGACAACGAAGACATGGAAGAGGCGCGAGCGTCGCCCGGCTCTTCCAGCGGACAGCCGACGGCATTGGACCGCAGCGGAATGCCCGTCTGCAGTCCGGCGATGGTGACGTCGAGAATGTCGCGGGCGAGTGCATCGGGATGCTCACCCGCCGGCACACGGTGCGAGAGGCGCATCGCGGCCATCCCCAGCAGGCCGACCGTAAGCAGCCGGAACGTCACCGGCGTTCGCGTGGAAGGCGGCAGGTCGCCCGCATCGACGCACGCGCGGATGCGCGCTTCGATCTCGAGTTTCAATCGGCGAGCCGAGGGGAAGCACTCGTCGGCGCGACTGATGCGCGGCACACTCCGGTCCAGGAACATCAACGAGAAGTACTCGGGGTGTTCGACGCTGAACTCGTACAACCGCCAGACGGTTCGTCGCAGCCGCTTGAGCGGTGTCGACTGATCGTCGAGGGTCCCCGGGCCGGCTGGCGAGGCGCCGAGGAGATCGAACCCCTCCGATGCGAGGGCGAAGAAGATGTCGTCTTTCGACGGGAAGTAGCTGTAGAGGGCGGCCGGACTGTACTCGATGCGCTCGGCGACCTTTCGAATCGAGACGTTGCCGTAACCCTCTGACACGAACAGGTCTCGAGCCGCGTCGAGAATTGCCCGGCGCACCGTCTCGCGGTCGCGCCCCTGCCGTTCCTTAATGCCCATGATTTCCCATGTGTCAGCTTATCGGGTCGGGCGCCCGAATTGAACAGTGTTCGGCCAGCTAACGTCGTTAGACGACCGATGGATGATGTGGGATCCCGCAGGGCGGCCGAAGGACGCGCGGCGCGACTTCATGGATCCGTAGATCCGCAGCGCAACGAGATCCCCTTTTTAGACGGATTGGCGCTTGATTGGTTCTCCGTAGCCCGCGTTTCCGGTTCGGGAGTCCGGTCACGCGAGACTGCGGTGCGGGTCCAACAACTCCGAGGGCCCATCCGCGTGGGAGGCACAGTGAGAGGAGTCAGCACCCGGCGCGTTGCACGCGTCGCCGTCCGCCTGGTCGCCTTTGTGTGGCTGATCGCATCAGCTTCACCGGCGGCCGCACAGCAAGCCAGCGGTATCGCCGGCGTGGTCCGCGATAGCGCGGGGCTTCCGATGCCCGGCGTTACCGTCGAAGCGGCCAGTCCAGCCCTCATCGAAAAAGTCCGGTCGGCCACAACGGACGGCGAAGGCCGCTACAACATCGTCGACCTTCGTGCCGGCGTGTACTCGATTACGTTTTCGCTCGTCGGCTTCTCAACCGTGAAGCGTGATGGCGTGGATATCGGCGCCGGGTTCACGGCCACGGTGAATGTGGCGATGCAGGTCGGGGCGCTCGAGGAAACGATCACCGTCAGCGGCGCGGCCCCCCTCGTCGACACGCAGACGATGCGGCGGCAAGAGGTGCTCAACCAGCGCGAGCTCGAATCGCTGCCGAGCGGGAATATCGGCCTCCAGACGCTGGCGTACATGACGCCGGGCTTTGCGACCACGCAAGCCGACGTCGGGGTCGGTCGCGACACATGGTCGGCGCAGGGCGCCTATACCCTCTATCACGGCAAGGACGGCACGCGCGCGTCGTTCGACGGCTTCCGCAATCAGTACTTCATCGGCACCGCGAGCGGCCCAGGCTACATCACCGATCAGGGCGTGATCGCCGAGATGCAGCTCGAGACGAGCGGCATGGGCGCCGAGTCGGGCTCGGGCAGCATCAGCGTCAACGTCATCCCGAAGGCCGGCGGCAACACGTTCGCGGGCGGCCTCGACGGCTTCTTCTCCAATCGGGCCATGTCCGCGACCAACATCGGGCCGAACTTGAACGAGTGGACAACCGATCCGGCGCTCCTGCGTGCAGCCGGAATCAACGCTGCGGGTCGCGTCCAGCGAATCTATCGCTTGGGGGGACAGCTCGGTGGGCCGATCATGCAGGACAAGATCTGGTTCTTCGGCGCCGTCGGCCGCTGGGGCTCCCGCGTGAATCAGCCCAACGCATTCTTCAACACGCTCCAGGGTGCGGCTAACGTTCCCGGGCGGCCCGCGTCTGCGCAATTCGGCCCTTCGTTGGGGCCGACGCCCACGCTCTTCTATCCCGGTCAGCCAGGCACTCCGTTCCAGGATCTCGCGCCGAGCGCGAATGGCGCCAAGCCGGCGGCGAGCTTTGACTGGTTCCGCAACCACTCTCTGCGGATGACGTACAACCTGAATCAGAAGAACCGCTTCACGTTCTTTGGCGACATCCAGAAGTCGTGCCGCTGCACGACCGGTCCGTTCACGGGCGCCAATGCGATCGAGTCCGAGCGCGGGTGGGACTGGTGGCCGTCTGGCGTGGCGCAGGGCACGTGGACCGCACCGATCACGAGCAAGCTCCTGTTGGACGCCGGGGTCTCGTGGCAGGTGGCCAACTGGGTCAACTTCGCCGAGCCGGGCGTGACGCGCGATGATCGTTCTATCCTCGAGCTGGCCACCGGGTACCGGTATGGCGCGACGACGCTCCTGACCGCACCGATCGCGAGGACCGGCCGTAGTGCGCAGCGCTTCTCGGTGTCGTACGTCACCGGCAACCACAACTTCAAAGGCGGCGTGACGCTCGAGCAGGCGTTCAACGATGAGTCCGCCGACCGCAACAACCAGGTGGACGGTCTGAACTACGACTTCCTGAACGGACGTCCGTCACTCATCCATTACTACGCGCTCCCGCAGTTCCAGCAGGACCGGATGAACGCCGAGCTGGGGCTGTTTGCGCAGGACAACTGGAAGATCAAACGCTTGACACTCAACCTCGGCGTACGATTCGACTGGGTCACGATGGGCTTCCCCGATGCCTCCCTGTCCGCCGGACCGTGGGTGCCCGAGCGAACCGTGAGGAAGCTCAGTGGCGTGCCGGATTGGAAGGACATCAACCCGCGATTCGGCTTTGCGTACGACGTGTTCGGGAATGGTCGGACGGCGGCGAAGTTCTCCGTGGGTCGCTACCTCGAGTTGAGCCGCAGCGACATGACCCGGCGCTTCCATCCGTTCACGTCGTCGGTGCGGGCTGCGTCGCGTTCGTGGAACGACGCGAACAACAACTTCATTCCGGACTGCAAGCTCGATGACTTCACGGCCCAGGACCACCGCGTCACCGGTGGCGACCAATGCGGGGCGATCTCGAACGTCAACTTCGGGCGGTTCATCCCGACGGCCACGCAGTATTCGGACGCGGTGCTGCAAGACAATCGGAACTTCCTCTGGGACATCAACACCGAGCTGGTCCACGAGATCCTCACGGGGCTGTCGATGAGCTTCGTGTACAACCGCAACTGGGACGGGAACTTCACCGTGACCGACAACCTCGCGTTGACGCCTGGAAGCTTCGACGAGTTCTGCGTCAACATTCCGAACGATCCCCGGTTGCCGAACTCGGGTCAGCGGACGTGCGGGTACTACGACGTGAAGCCAGAGTTCTTCGCTCAGGGCGTCAACCGCGTGATCAATACCAAGGAGTTGCCGGGCGACGTGAAGCCGCAGCGGTATTGGGACGGCTTCACGCTCACGCTGAACGGCCGGCTGCCCAAGCAGATCACGCTGGGCGGCGGCCTCGACTTCGGACGTCAGGTGCGCGACAACTGCTTCACCGTCGACATCCCGAACACGCCGCGTGACATCGGAGGGCTCTTCAGCACGGCGGCGGGCGTGGCGGGCGCGAGTGCCGGCGGACCGTTCTGCCGCTCGGTGACAGCGTTCAAGGACACCATGGACATCCGGATCCGCGGCAGCGTGCCGATCAAGGGCGGGTTCAACGCGAGCTTCATCTTCCGCAACACCGCCGGCGCGGTGTGGAACGGGACTTGGAACGTGAACAATGCCGACCTCACGGCCGGTCGCGTACAGTTCCTGAACGGCCGTACCAGTTTCGCCGGCAATCAGCCGCAAGCAGTCGCGCTGCACGCGGTGAACCAGTACTACGGACCGCGGTTCAGTCAGTTGGATCTCGCCGTCAACAAGTTCTTCGACACCAGCGTCGGTCGCCTGCGTCTGGCGCTCGACCTGTACAACGCGCTCAACGCGAACTCGATTCAGGGGGTCACGACGACCTACGCGATCGCCCAGAACCGATGGTTGCGTCCGACCTTGTTCATGGATGCGCGGCTCGCCCGCGTCACCGCGAGTCTCGCGTTCTAGGTGTTGCGGAGGATGTGTATGAAACGGGTTGTTGCGCTGGCCCTCGCGCTGTCGCTGGGGCGCACATCGTTCGCGTTGGCCGGGGAGTCGCTGCTGCAGGTGGGCACGCGACACGTCGAGCAGTTGGTGCGCGCGGAGCCGACGTCGAGCTCGGCTCCGGCGAGCTCGATGCCGGCGATCACATCCATCGCCAAGACAGGGCAGCCGAGGGCCGCGGCTCAGCAAGCCGGGCCCAAGACGCTGCAAACCAGCGGCCTGCGCAGGAGGACCAAGATGCTGATCGCCCTCGGCATCGCGGCCGGGCTCGTGGGAGGCACCTTCGCCATCGATGGCGGCGTCGAGAACAACACGCCGTCCACGCTCGGCACGCGGCGCGACTAGACGAGGCAGGTAAGCGGGTAGGCAGGTGGGCGGGTAGGGGACAGAGAGGTCCCAGGCCCGCTCGCCTGCCTATTTCGTTCCTACCCGCTTCCTACCTACCCACCTAGCCCCCTGATTGATATGCTCTGAGCGTGGGTCGCTCCGTAGCGTTAGGGGTAGGGTACGTGTTGCTCGTGCTCAGCTCCATCTGGCTGTGGGGCTTTCCGGGTGCGACGCTGGCGTACTACCTCAACGTCGGCCTGCATCCCCTCCTCGGACTAACGGTCTTGGTGCTGGGCTGGCGATCTCTCCGGAGGCTCTGGCTTCCGAGCGGCCTTGGCGGCTATGTCGTCGGTGCGCACGGTTCTGCAGTGATTCTAGGCGCCGCGATCCTCTTCGTCGGCGCCACCACACGCTACCGCCTTCTGGTCGTTTCTCATGCCATCGCCGGCGCGGTGGCCGTGTTCCTGCTCGCCCTGCTCTTGCTTCGGGCGCAGCCTGGCCCGCGGCTCCGCTGGGCCGTGTCGGCCCTGTTGACGCTTGCGATCATCGGGAGCGGGGCAGGCCTCCTGGCGCGTGCGGGTCATGAAGACCGTCGACGCGAGGCCTACCGCATCGAGAATCCGCCCGTACCGCCCGCGACGATGGAGCAGGAAGGGCGTGGTCCTTCCAGTCCGTTCTTCCCATCCTCCGCGAATACCAACGTACGCGGGATCATTCCCGCGAACTTCTTCATGACGAGCGAGATGTGCGGCCGGTGTCACAAGGACATCTACGACCAGTGGAACTCATCGGCGCACCACTTCTCGTCGTTCAACAACCAGTGGTACCGCAAGTCGATCGAGTACATGCAGGACGTCGCCGGCACGCGGCCTTCGAAGTGGTGCGCTGGCTGCCACGATCACGCCGTCTTCTTCAACGGACGCTTCGACACGCCGATCAAGGACCAGATCAACACGCCCGAAGCGCAGGCTGGCCTTGGATGCACGTCGTGCCACTCCATCTCGAAGGTCGGCAGCACGATGGGTCAGGGAGACTTCGAGGTCGAGTATCCGCCGCTCCACGATCTGGCGGCGAGCGAGCAGCCCATCCTTCAGAGGGCGCACGATCTCCTGACGTACCTCGCGCCTGGTCCGCACCGCGATACGTTCTTGAAGCCGTTCCACCGCGAGCAGACCGCGGAGTTCTGTTCCGCGTGTCACAAGGTGCATCTGGACGTTCCGGTGAACAACTACCGCTGGTTTCGTGGCTTCAACGACTACGACAACTGGCAGGCATCGGGCGTGTCCGGAGAAGGGGCGCGATCGTTCTACTACCCGTCCACGCCGGCGCACTGCGGCACGTGTCACATGCCGTTGGTGGCGTCGAACGATCCCGCCGCCAAGCAGGGCATGGTCAAATCACATCGGTTCGCCGCGGCGAACACGGCGCTGCCGACTGCCAACAGAGACGACGTTCAGTTGAAGGCGGTGCAGGATTTTCTGATGGACGGTCAGATCTCGGTGGACGTGTTCGGTGTCACGCGTACGACGGCATTGGCCCCGAGCACGGATGCGGTGCCTGTGCCGCAGGAGCCGACGCTCTCGAGCACGTTCGCCGTTGGCGAAGAGTCGGGGCAGTTTGGCGGCGGCGGGCGCCGGGCGAGCGGACCAGTGGCCGAGGTGCTCGCCCCTCTCGATCGTGTGCCGGTGACGGTGCGCCGCGGTGAATCGGTGCTGGTCGAGGTTGTCGTGCGGACGCGGAAGGTCGGGCACTTCTTCCCCGGCGGTACGGTGGACGCCTTCGACGTCTGGGTGGAATTCGAGGCGGTCGACGATCGCGGTCGCGTGCTTCGGCACAGTGGCGCGGCCGCTGGGAACCACGGGAACGGACCCGTGGACCCGAGCGCCCACCTGTACCGGAGCTTGCAGCTCGATGGGCGCGGGAACCCGATCAACAAGAGGAATGCGTGGATGACACGGTCTGTCGCGTACGTGCGGCTCATCCCGCCCGGGGCGGCGGACACGGTCCACTATCGGCTCGACATTCCGAACGATGCCGGCGACACGATCACGCTTCGCGCGAAGGTGAACTACCGTAAGTTCGCATGGTGGAACACGCAGTGGTCGTATGCCGGCGTGCCGGACACACGGGAAGGTCACGCGGGGGTCACCAAGTCGTTCGACGATCGTCACTGGTCCTTCACCGGCGACACGTCGACTGTCTCTGGGACGGTGAAGAGCATCCCCAACCTCCCGATTACGACGATGGCGCAGGCGGAGGCAGCGCTCACCGTGGTTGGCCCGGACGCGCCACTGCCCGAGGTCACGCCGCTGCTCGATCCGTCGGTCCGCGAGCGTTGGAACGACTACGGCATCGGTCTGTTACTGCAGGGTGACCTGTCGGGGGCTGAAGCCGCGTTCCGTCGTGTCATGGCCATGGATCCGGCGTACGCAGACGGTCCCGTGAATGTCGCGCGCGTGCTCGTTCAGGAAGGCGACACGCAGGCGGCCATCCCGCTGCTCGAGCAGGCGCTGACGCTTTCGCCCGGCCTGGCGAAAGCGCACTATTTCATGGGGCTTGCGCTCAAGGCGGACGGTCGGTACGACGAGGCGCTCACCCATCTCGAGGCGGCGGCCGCAGCGTATCCTCGCGATCGGGTCGTCCTCGGACAGATCGGACGCGTGCAGTTCCTCCAGCGACGGTATCCAGAGGCCGTTGCCGCGTTCGACCGCGCGCTGCGTGTCGATCCGGAGGATCTCTTCGCGCACTACAACTTGATGTTAGCGTACCAAGGCATGGGCAAGACGGAGCTGGCCGAGCGCGAGCGCGCGCTATACGAGCGGTTCAAAGCGGACGAGGCCGCACAGACAATCACCGGGCCGTTCCGCTTGCGATCGCCCCAGGACAACAACGAGCGGCAGTCGATCCATGTGCACTGACCACTCGCACCGCGCGATGCGCGTGCGGCCCGCGAGGCCGACACGGGTGCTCGCGCGGCGTCCCGGGATGGGGGCGGCGCTGGTGTTGCTGCTGCTGGCGCCACTCCTTGGTTCCGCGTGGGTGCCGGCGTGGGTATCTGCAGCGCCCGGAGCTGCGGGACCAACCTTCATCGACATCACGGCGCAGGCCGGCGTGCGCTTCACGCACGTGAACGGCGCGTTTGGCAAGAAGTACCTCCCCGAAACCCTCGGGTCCGGCGTCGTTGTCTTCGACGCGGACGGCGACGGGCGGCAGGATCTCCTCTTCGTCAACGGGACACCGTGGCCCGGACGGCCGGGGGCCGCGTCGCTGCCAGCGTTCTATCGCAACACCGGCGGGGCGTTCGTCGACGCAACACGCGGATCGGGTCTCGACGTCGAGCTCTACGGCATGGGCGCCGCCGCGGCGGATGTCGACAACGACGGACGCACGGACGTCTACGTCACCGCGCTCGGAGGCAATCGCTTGTTCAAGGGCCTCGGTGGAGGCAAGTTCGCCGACGTGACCGCGAAGGCTGGCGTCGCCGACGGCGGGTTCTCGACGGGCGCTCTCTTCTTCGACTACGACAAGGACGGTCGTCTGGACCTCTTCGTTGCCCACTACGTCGAGTGGACGGAGAAGACCGATCTGCACTGCACGCTCGACGGCAAGTCGAAGTCATATTGCACGCCCGAGTCGTACACGGGCCAGAGTGGAACGCTGTTTCGCAATCGCGGCGACGGTACGTTCGAGAACGTCACACGTCAGGCGGGCCTATCGGATCCGTCCGCGAAGGCGCTGGGCGTCGCGATGCTGGACTATGATGCCGACGGCTGGATGGATCTCTTCGTCTCGAACGACACACAGCCCAATCGCTTGTACCGCAACAAACACGACGGCACCTTCACCGACGTGGCAGTGTCCGCAGGCGTGGCGTTCAGCGAGGCTGGCGTGGCGCGAGCCGGCATGGGTGTCGACGCCGCGGACTACGACGGCTCAGGTCGACCGAGCCTCATCATCGGCAATTTCTCGAACGAGATGATGGCCGTGTACCATAACGAAGGCAAAGGGCTCTTCATCGACGACGCCCCGCGATCCGCGATTGGGCGGTCGACGCTGCTGACACTGACGTTTGGATGCTTCTTCTTCGACTACGACCTCGACGGGCGAGCGGACATTTTCGCTGTGAACGGCCACGTGGCTGATGACATCGAGAAGGTGCAGTCGCGTGTGACGTACAAGCAGCGCCCGCACCTCTTCCGCAACGGAGGACAGGGGAAGTTCGAAGAGGTGGCTGCGGCCGCGGGAGCTGCGCTGTCCACACCCATGGTGGCGCGCGGCACCGCGTACGGCGACCTCGACGGCGACGGCGATCTCGACGTCGTCATCACCACCAACGGTGGCGCTGCGCGGGTCCTGCGCAACGACAGCGACCGTGCGCAAGGCGTACTGCGGGTCCGCACCACGGGGGTAGAATCGAACCGCGACGGAATTGGGGCGCACGTGCAGATCACCGTCGGCGGCCAGAGGCGCTGGCAGATCGTGAAGACCGGGTCGAGCTACCTTTCGCAGAGCGAGTTACCCCTCACGTTCGGCTTGGGCACGGCGGCGGTGGTCGATGAGGTCCGTGTGACGTGGCCCAGCGGGCGAGTGGACGTCGCGACGAAAGTGCCTGCGAACCGGCAAATCACGATCCGCGAGGGGAGTGGCGTGGTCGAGTCAAGGTCGATGACGCGATGAGGACGACGGGAGTCCGCTGGCTGACGGCGTGCGCGATCGCGGTGATCGTCGGTTGTTCGCAGGCACCGTCGCAGCCGCCATCCCAACCGACTCCCAGCGACGCACGAGAGCGGGCGTATCGAGCGAACAACGTCGGCGTCGCCCTCCTCGAGCAGCTGAAGTTTCCCGAGGCGGCCGCAGCGTTTCGCGACGCGCTGGGCATCGAGCCGTCGCTCGGCATCGCCCAGTTCAACCTGAGCCTCGCCCTTTTCTACGCCCAAGACTTCGACGGCGCCCAGAAGGCGTCGGAGGATGCGGCGAGACTGCTGCCGCAGGCACCGCAGCCGCCGTACGTGCTTGGGCTGATCGCCCGCGCGCAGGGGCGGACCGACGCCGCACGCGCACAGTTCGACCGCGTACGGCAGATGGATCCGCGTGATGTCGGTGTCAACATCAACATGGCGCAGATTGCGCTCGAGGATCAGCGCTACGCGGATGCGATCGCTGCACTGAGGCCGGTCGTGGCGGAGGAGTCGTCGAATGTCACGGCGGCGTACGTGCTCGGCCTGGCGCTGACGCGGTCCGGGGATCTCGACGAGGGACAGCGTCTGCTGGCGCGGTCGCAGGCGCTCCGCAACAGCGGCTACGCCATGACACTCGGCCCGGGGTACTCGGAGCAGGGGCGCTACGCGGAAGGGATCGCCTCGACCGGTGTCGAGCCGGACCTCGTCGAGCCGGTGTCGTCACAGGTCGCCTTTGCCGCGACGCCGCTCGGGCCGCGCGGATGGGTGGGTGGCGCACGTGGTCTCGATCCGAGCCTGGCGTTGCTCGACTTCGATGCCGACGGCGATCTCGATGCGCTCGTCGTCGAGCACGCGAGCGCGCGACTACTCCGTAACGACGGTGACGCCTGGACCGACGCGACGGCAGGCAGCTCGCTCGATCGCGATCTGGGCGGGGCCGCGGTCGTGGGTGTGGTCGCAGCGGACTACGACAACGATGGGGCCGCCGACCTGCTGCTCCTGCGTCCGGGGCGTTCGAGCCTGTTCAGGAATGACGGAAGAGGGCACTTCACCGACGTCACCGGCCGTGCCAGCCTGCCTTCGTTTCCCTATGTGCCTGGCGCGGGCGCATTCGCGGACGTGGATCACGACGGCGATCTCGACATCCTGATCGCTGGCGTGACGTCGGTGGATGCCGCGCGGACGGTCTCGGCCGGCGTGCGGTCCCCGTCGGTGGACGCGACTCCGGCGCCCGTACAACTCCTCCGGAACAACCGAGACGGCACGTTCACCGACATCACGCGCGCATCTCACATCGATCGCTCCGGCCACGGCGTGGCCATCGTGCCCACGGACTATGACAACCGACGCGATGTGGATCTCTTGCTCGTCTCTCGGCACTCGGCTCCGGCCCTGTTCGCCAACCAGCGGGATGGCAGTTTTCGGGATGTCGCCGGGAGCACCGGGCTTGACGCGGCGCTCACCGGCGGTGCCGAAGTCGCGGCGGCCAGCAGTGGCGATGTGAACAAGGATGACGCGCCAGACTTCGTGTTCGCGACGAGTCGCGGCCTGGTGGCGGCCGTCAGCGACGGGCGCGGTCGCTTTAGCCGTCAAGTGATCGGAGAGGGTGCCGAGGCGCTCCACGCCGTTCAGCTCACCGACTACGACAACGACGGTCTTCTCGACGCGGTCGCATGGGGCGCCGATGGTCCGCGCCTCTGGCGGAATGAAGGGCGAACCTGGCGCGACGTCACCGAGTCGGTGTTCGCCGCGCGCCTGAGCGCCGAGGCGACGACGCTTCGGTCGGCGAGCGCCTGGTCAGTTGCCGACGTGAATCGGGACGGTTGGCCAGACCTGGTGACCGTCGGCTCGGATGGACTGTGGCTCTGGCGCAACAGCGGGGATCGCAATCGCCGATCGCTGCGGGTCGAGCTCAGCGGGCTGGTCAGCAACAAGCCTGGTATCGGGTCCAAGGTGCAAGTGCGGGCGGGGAGCCTGAGCAGCCGCATCGAGGTGGCCGCGACGTCACCCGCCGTCACGCCCGCCGACATCGTGTTCGGCCTCGGTCGCCGCCCTGGCGGTGACGTCGTGCGCGTGCTGTGGCCATCGGGGATTCTTCAAGCCGAGGTCGCGGAGCCGCCGGCCGGATCCGTGGCAGTCCTGTCATCGCCGTTTCGCGTCGCAGAGCTCGATCGCAAACCGTCGTCGTGTCCGTTCCTCTTCGTGTGGAACGGTGAGCGATTCGAGTTCGTCACGGATTTTCTGGGCGCCGGAGAGATGGGGGCCTGGCAGGCGCCCGGGGTGCGCAACCGCCCGGACCCGGTGGAATACGTGCGCATCCGAGGCGACCAGCTGCGGCCGCGCAACGGGCGCTTCGAGCTGCGCGTCACCAACGAGCTCGAGGAGACACTGTTCCTCGACGAGCTGCAGCTGGTGGCCGTCGCGCACCCCGAGCCGCTCTCGATTTTTCCCAACGAGGGGATGACCGATCCACCGAAGCCCCACCGTATGCATGCCGTTGACCGCCTGCGTCCGCCAAACCGTGTCACGGACGAACACGATCACGATGTCACGGAACGAGTGCACACGCTCGACTGGACGGCGCCAGACGATTTTACCTTGCGCCCGATTCGTGGCTACGCAGCGCCCCACTCGTTGACGATCGACGTCGGGCCCGAGCGCGATCCGATGCTCGTGCTCACGGGCTGGACCGACTACGCATTCTCCAGCGACAACGTCGCGGCGCACCAGGCGGGTCTCACCTCCGAGCCGCCGGTGCTCGAGGCGCGGACGCCCGACGGGAAGTGGCGTCCGCTCGCGGTTTCGGTTGGCTTCCCGGTTGGCCGCCCGCAATCCATCGCCGTGCCGCTGGCCGGCGTGCTTCGGCCCGGAGAACGTCACATCCGTCTGTCGACGAACATGCGCGTCTACTGGGATCAGATCCTGGTGGGCAGCGCTGCGAACGCGAAGGTTCTGGAGACGACGACGCTGACGCCGGCAGCCGCGCGGCTCAGCGCCCGGGGCTTTTCTGCCGAGGTGCGACCGCACGCGAATCGTCCACCGGTCTACGATCACAGCCGCGTGGCCCTGACGTCACCCTGGAAGGCGATGGCTGGCGCGTTCACACGCGAGGGTGATGTCGAGCCTCTGCTGGCCGAGAGTGACGATCGCTTCGTGATCGCTCGATCCGGTGACGAGATCGCGGTCGCGTTCGACGCGGACGCGTTGCCTCCCCTCCCGGCCGGGTGGACGCGCACGTTCCTATTGCGCGCAGACGGTTTCAGCAAGGAGATGGACATCAACTCGGCGAGTCCGGACGCGGTGCAGCCGCTGCCGTTCCATCGGATGTCCGGCTATCCGTATCCCTCGCACGAGCACTACCCGGACACGGTTGCGCATGAGGATTACAGAAGACGCTTCAACACGCGGCAAGTGGTGAAGCCCTGGCTGCCGCTGCACGCCTCCACGCAGACGATGGAGCGCCCGAGGCCTGACTGACATCAAGCCGAGCGCCGCCGCGGGTCTAGCCCAGTCGAGAGCTCGTGCTCGGACACGGTCCCATCCGAATAGCAGCAGTCGGCCGACTGGCACCTGACCGAACGTCTGCGTCTGGCCCAGGCTGACCCGCGGGTCCCAGCTCGAGACGACGAGGTCCACGTGTCCATCCCCGTCGAAGTCGTCGCCGATGGCGCCACCGGAATTGCTCAGGGCATCCAGTCCCAGTGTGGGTGCGATGTTCGCGAACCGCGAGAACGGTTCGTCCGGCTCGAAGGCCGCCGGTGGAATGAGAGAGGCGCGCCTCGAGGGCTCTTGGTGGGCGTGCACGTTGTTGCGCCCCGTACGGCTTCCGGCGAACTAGCGGACCATGGCGGTATGCTAAGCGAAGCGGAATGACATTAGCGGGATCTCTGGTGGCTGCAGTCGGGCTCTGCGTCGGCGCATGCACAGCTCCTCCTGCCGCGGATGCACCACCATCGTCCGCGTCGGCGCCTGCTGAGGCGGCACCCACGACAGCCTGGTTCGTCGAGCGCGCGACGGAATCCGGACTCGTGTTCACCCATGTCAACGGCGCATCCGGGAAGTACTTCTACCCGGAGATCCTGCCGCTTGGTGTGGCGCTCCTCGACTTCGACGCGGACGATGATCTCGACGTCTTCGTTGTCCAAGGGCACACACTCGGAGGGACGCGTGCGCAGGGGGATGCCGCCAGCGGTGGGCAGCTCTTCCGGAACGATTTACACGTGGCGGCCGATGGTCGTCGTACGCTTCGCTTCACGAACGTGACGGCGGCGAGCGGGCTCGTCGCCACCGGGTACGGCATGGGCGCGGCGACGGGTGACATCGACAACGACGGTGACGTCGATCTCTACGTGATGAACTTCGGTCCCAATCAGATGTTCCGCAACAACGGGAACGGCACCTTTACCGACGTCACGAAGGAGAGCGGGACGGCGAACCAGCCGGGCTTCGCGGTGTCAGCGGCATTCCTCGACTAGGGCGCCGCGGTCCTGGGGACCAGGGGAGCCGGCTCACCGACGTATCTGGATGAGGAGCGGGCAGGGCGAGGATTCGGCCCCTCCCCAGTCCTTCCTTATGGGAAACTAGAGCTCGGTCAGACGGGAGTCGTTTCGCGTCTTCGAGGGAGGGAGTGCCGTATGAGGCGTATCGGGTTGAGGCGAGCGGTGGGAATGGCGGCTGCCGTCCCCGCGCTCTTGGTGGCGCTGGCCGCGGCGGTGCAGGCAGGTCAGCAGCCTGCGTCGAGCGGTGAGGTCACGTTTACCAAGGACATCGCGCCGATTCTGCAGCGCAGCTGCCAGAAGTGCCATCGGCAGGACGGCGTTGCGCCGATGTCGCTCGTGACGTACGAGGAAGTCCGTCCCTGGGCGCGTTCGATCAAGGCCCGTACCGGCGTTGGACCGCGCGCGGGCGTCATGCCGCCGTGGTACGTCGAGAAGAACATCGGCATCCAGAAGTTCAAGAACGACCCCTCGCTCAGCGATGAGGAGATCGCGAAGATCGCCAAGTGGGCCGACAGCGGCGCGCCACGTGGCAACCCGGCGGACCTCCCGGCGCCCAAGGTGTGGGATGACTCCGGCAAGTGGGCCATCGGCACGCCAGATCTCATCGTCAAGACCACCGACGTCGTCGTGAAGGCGAACAACCCCGACTGGTGGGGCGAGATTCCGCGCGTCAAGATCCCGCTCGACGAGGACCGCTACGTCACCGCCGTCGAGGTGAAGGAAGTCAACGACGTCCCATCGGCAGGGAACGGTCGAGCGACCGTCGGTGGTCGCTACGTGTTCCATCACATGATCTGGGCCACGCGGCAGCTCGGCGAAGGTGAACAAGGCACCGACGCCGCGTTCGACGATGGCAGCACGGGGTGGCCGGTGCACGAGGTGGGGCGCGAGGCAGACTTCTTCGATCTGGATTCGGCGCGACTGCTGAGGGCCAACTCCTCGATCATCTCCGACTCGGTACACCTGCACTCGAACGGCCGCGATACCAAGGCGCACCTCGAGATCGGGTTCAAGTTCGCGCCGAAAGGGTTCCAGCCGAAGTACAAGCGCTCGCTGATCGCGCTCGGCAACGGCGTAGACATCGACATCCGCGCGATGGAAAAGGAACAGCAGCTGCACGCCTATGCCGTGGTCAACGAGCCGACGAAGATTTTGTCGTTCGAGCCGCACCTGCACGCACCCGGGATGCGCATGTGCCTCGAGCTCATCTGGGGCTACAACATCCAGACGCTGAACTGCGTGGGATACGACCACAACTGGGTGCGGGGCTACAACTACGACGACGACCACGCGCCGCTCATCCCGAAGGGGGCGATCCTCCATATCATCGGCTACATGGACAACTCGCCGTCCAACAAGAACATTCCGGATCCCCGCAACTGGCAGGGGTCGGGCAACCGTTCGGTGGCGAACATGTTCATCGACCTCGGGAACCGCGTGACGCTCTCGGAGGAACAGTTCCAAGAGGATATGGCGAAGCGTCGCGAGCGCCTCAAGCTCACGCGCAACAGTGTCGTCCTGGGCTGCCCGCTGTGCACCCTCAGCGCCTCACCGCAGGTGCAGCGCACCCAGCAACAACAACAGCAGCAGAACCAGCAGCCATAGGCCAACGGCAACCATTCCGGCTCCGGCGAGCGCCGACTCGCTGGGGCCGTTGTCTGCCACACAGTTGTCTCAGCGATTCCTCATCACATCCGGCGTGTTCGACATACTCCTTTGTGACCGCAGGGGCACGAGGCTGGCGGAGCGCGCCTCGCACGACTCGGGTGTTTCTCGACCGGCGGGAGCAGGGCAAAACATGAAGGGCATGAGCACGTACCGGACGTTGACGTGTGGCGTCGTCGCGGTCGTACTGATTTGGGGACTCGCCTCGGGTCGCGCCGCGGTCGCACAATCGTTGTCGTTTCGCAGTGGCCAGAACGTCGCACCGGCCTACGAGGGGTGGGAAGAGGACGAGAAAGGGAACAAGTTCTTCCTGTTCGGCTACATGAATCGGAACTGGGAAGAAGAAGTTGTCGTGCCGATCGGGGCCGATAACGGCCTCAACATCGGCGGCGTCGATCAGGGGCAGCCGACGCACTTCCTGCCGCGCCGAAACCGATTCGTCTTCAGGGTGCCCGTGCCGAAGGGCTTCACCGAGAAGGACGAGCTGATCTGGACGCTCACGACGAAAGGGAAGACGGAGAAGGCGTACGCGACGATTCGAACGGACTACCAGCTGGACAACGTGAGCAAGATGTCCGAAACGGGCGCGCTCGGCGCCGGCACGAGCAGTCCTGAGGTGCGCGCGAACAAGCCGCCCGTCTTGGCTGTGCAGGGGAACAAGAAGTTGACCGCCAAGGTTGGCCAACCATTGTCCCTCGTCGCACACGTGAGCGATGACGGCATCCCCAAGCGTCGGCTGCCCGGGCTGTCGGGAGCAGCCGTGTCCAACGCGGGGTCTCGCCGCGATCGCGTCGCGGAGGGAACGACGCAGCAGAACACGCAGAATCCGTTGATCGCCAATCGCCTCACGGCACCGCCCGCGCGCGTTACCGTCGGGAAGAACGTCGGACTTCACGTGGCATGGTTCACGTACCGCGGTCCCGGCAAGGTCACCTTTTCTCCAGAACAGATCTCCGTCTGGGAGGATACGCGCGCCGGCGCCAACTCGCCGTGGGCACCGATCTGGATTGCGCCCGAGTTGCCCGCGGACGGCAAGGTGCCGGTGACCGTGACGTTCGACGCGCCCGGCACCTACGTGCTGCGCGCCCGCGCCGACGATGGTGGACTTCTGGCTGACGATGAAGTAACAGTCACCGTCAGTCCTTGAGGAGAGTTGCGCGAGACGTGGTGTGTTTCCTCCGGCGCGTCGCGTCGACGCTGCCCGTGGCTGTGCTGCTGATCGCGGCGCCAGCAGTCGGCCAGGATGCGGCACCCAGTCAAGACTTGGCGCGGAGCACCAACCCTGCGCCGAGCGGAGCGCCTCAGCCTCCGAGCACGATGTCCCGCGACGCCGAGGGGCACACCACCATACGTGCGGTTCGCCTCACCGAGCCGCTTCGCCTCGACGGCGCCGTCGACGAGGCCGTGTATCGGGCCAACCAGCCATTCTCCGACTACATCCAGATGGAGCCGCGCGGAGGGGAGGTCGCGACAGAGAAGACAGAGGGCTGGATTCTGTTCGACGCGAACAACGTCTACGTCACCATCCGCGCGTTCGAAAGCCAGCCGGACCGGATGATCGTCAACGAGATGCGACGCGACAGCAACAACATCCGCCAGGGGGACAGCATCGGGTTCTCGTTCGACACGTTCCTCGACAGGCGCAACGCGGTCCAATTCGAGGCGAACGTCCTTGGTGGCCGCACCGACGGACAGAGCACCAACGAGCGCCAGTACAACGGCGACTGGAATCCGGTGTGGCGGCTGGCGACCGGTCGGTTCGAAGGCGGGTGGAGCATCGAGGCGGCGATTCCATTCAAGTCCTTGCGCTACCGGCCGGGTCGCACTCAGACGTGGGGGTTCCAGTCGCGGCGCGTGAGCAAGTGGAAGAACGAGATCTCCTACGTGGCCAAGGTCCCGCCGGCGATGGGCATGGGGCGCGCCGACTTCTCCGCGTCGCTGTACGCCACCGTGACCGGGATCGAGGCGCCCGAGGGTGGACGCACCATCGAGGTGAAACCGTACGTCATCGGAAGCACGCTGACCGACCGGCAAGCGAGGCCGATGCGGTTGAATGAGTTCAACCGGAACGCGGGTCTCGACGCCAAGTACAGCACCCAAAACCTGACGGCGGACCTCACGGTGAACACCGACTTCGCGCAGGTCGAGGTCGACGAGCAACAGGTGAACCTGACGCGCTTCAATCTGTTCTTTCCCGAAAAGCGCGAGTTCTTTCTCGAGAACCTCGGTGCGTTCACCTTCGGCGGGGTCTTTGGACGCGCGAGTGCCGCGAGCAACAACGCCGGCAGCACGACCGCCAGCACAGGCGGGCTCGGTGGCGACTCGGGTGATGCGCCGATCATGTTCTATAGCCGCCGTATCGGCTTGGGGCCAAACGGAGTCGAACCCATTCTCGGAGGTGGACGCCTGTCCGGCCGCATCGGTCGGACCTCGTTCGGTGTAGTCAACATCCAGACACGCGATTCAGGCGTTCCGAACGCGGCGAATTTCGCGAGAGCGACGAACTTCTCAGTCGCCCGCCTGCGGCAAGACATTCTTCGGCGAAGTAGCCTCGGCGCGATCTTCACAGGCCGGACCGTGGCGACCAGGGGCGTCGGCCAGAACCAGCTGTTCGGCGTCGACGGCACATTCGCGTTCTATGACAACCTCTCCTTGAACGCGTACTGGGCCAAGACGCAGACAGATGACTTGCGCGGCGACGATGTGAGCCATCGGCTGTTCTTCGACTACTCCGGGGACCGCTACGGACTGCAGCTCGAGAACCTGCGCATCGGCGACAACTTCAATCCAGAGGTCGGCTTCCTCCGCCGCGACAACATCGTCAAACGGTTCGCGCAGGCGCGTTTCAGCCCGCGACCGAAGCGGAACACGGTGGTGCGGAAGTATGCGGGCGTCGGGCAGTTCATGCACGTTGAAGACGGCGCAGGCCGCTTGGTGACTCGCATCTCGGACGGGGAGTTCGGCATCGACTTCCAGAACAGCGATCGCTTCTACGTCGGGTTGAATCGCGACTACGAGTATCTGGTTCAGCGGTTCAGCATCGCCCGCGGCGTGAACATCCCGATCGGCGGCTACGAGTTCACGACCGGCCGCATGGGCTACAATTTCGGCCAGCAGCGCGCGCTGTCGGCGGTCATCCAGCTCGAGCGTGGCAGCTTTTACGACGGTGATCGAACCACGATTACCGGCACGCGTGGCCGTGTGAACCTGACGTCGCGATTCTCCGCCGAGCCGACGGTGTCGTTGAACTGGGTGGACCTGCCGTTCGGCCAGTTTCTCACGACGGTGGCGGCCACTCGGGCCACGTATACCATCAGGCCGCTCATGTTCGTGAGCGCCCTGCTGCAGTACAACTCCAACACGGCAGCGGTCAGTGGCAACGTGCGCCTGCGCTGGGAGTACCGTCCTGGCAGCGAGCTGTTCGTCGTGTACAACGAGGAACGCGATACGCTGACTCCGAGCTTTCCGGGAGTCCGGAATCGAACGGTGGTCCTGAAGATCAATCGCCTGTTCCGGCCCTGAGCACGATGCTGCTCCGATATGGCGCGTCGATGGCTCCTGCCGCGCGGTGGCTCTCGGCCGGTAGTTTGCTCTGGTCTGGTGCCTTGCCCGCGGCTGCGGCCGCCGCGTCGACCGGGGCGGGACCGGCGGCTTGGCTCGTGCCGCTCGTCTACGGTATTGGCCACGTCGTGTGCCATCAGCGACCAGAACGTTCGTTTGCCTGGGGAGATGTGGCGTGGCCCGTGTGTGCTCGCTGTTCGGGCATCTACTTCGGGGCAACGCTCGGTGCACTGCTGGGGCTCATCGTCCCACTCGGGTTGGTTGCGTCGCCGGCTCGAGTGCGGCTCTGGTTGGTGTCGTCGGCGATGCCGGTTGTGCTCACGTTGGCGTACGAATGGCTAACGGGGGAGGCGCCGTCGAACAACCTGCGAGCGATGAGCGGCGGCGTCGTGGGGACCATGGTGGCTTGGTTGCTGGTGTCGTTCGTCAGCGAGGGGCGCGGGCACTGGTCTGGCACGCACGGGAACGTTCGGGCCTGAGGTAAACTGAACTCCGTGGCTCGCACGGCGACGATCCCGACCGGCCAGGTGATGATGCTCTGCGCGGCGGCCTGGGCCGTCCCCGGCGCCGGGCACGTCTGGCTCGGGCAGCGTGCGAAGGGGACGATCTTCCTCGTCGTGCTGACGTTGATGTTCGCGGTGGGCCTGCTCGCCCAGGGCCGCATCGCGCCCTTCGATTTCTCCGAGCCGCTCGTCGGTCTGGCTGCGTTCGCTGATCTGGGGATTGGCGTTCCGTACTTTGTCGCGAAGCTCTTCTCGTGGGGCGCTGGGGACGTCCGTGCGGTGAGCTACGAGTACGGCAATGCATTCCTCATCGTCGCGGGGCTTTTGAACCTGCTCGTGGTGATTGACGCCTACGACATCGCGCTTGGCCGCAAGTGATGCACAGCCACCTCCTGCTGCTCGTGTTGTTCGCGCTCGGCGTGTCGACCGTATTCAGCTTGTTGATGAAGCAAGACACGGCCGAGCAACTGCGATTCGGAAGCATGTTCTTCGCCGGCTTTCTCGGCGCGGCGGTGGTGCTCGGCTGGCTGATGTTCCCCTTCCCGCTCTAGGCTGAGGGGTGGTCGTGTCCGCCGCCTTGCGCCGCTGGCTGCCTGTCGCCGCCTACATGGCGCTCATCTTCTATCAGTCTGCTCAGACGTCGTGGCCTGTCGGACTGCACTCCGTCTGGGACAAGCTGCTGCACGTCGGCGGCTACATCCCTCTTGGGTGGCTGTGCGTCCGCGCGCTCACCGATCGGTTTCGGCACGCGACGACCCTCCCCGTCGGCCTCGGGGCATGGGCGATCGCGACGGTTTACGCCGCCAGCGACGAGTGGCACCAGTCGTTCGTCCCTTTGCGCGAGATGGACGGCGGCGACCTCTTCGCGGACGCGATTGGGGCGGCGCTCGCCGTGGTGGCCTCCGTCGTGTGGTCTCGCGTCCGAACGCGTCGTGCTGCGCCCTCGATAATCGAGCCCCCGAAGCGGCGTGCTGGTCTCTCGACGCCTTGAACCTGGAACCCGAGAACACTGAACCACCGGCCCCGTGAGCCGATGCGTGCTGCGCGCAGCGTATAATCCATTCGCGATATGACCTTCGACAACCTCCTCGTTGAGCGTGAGGGCGGCGATGCCGCTGCGCCGGTCGTCACCGTCACGATCAACCGGCCCGCTGTGCTCAATGCCCTCAGCCTGTCGACGCTGGATGATCTCCGGCGTGCCTTCAGCGAGTTTCGAAGCGATGCGACCGTTCGGGTCGTGATCTTGACGGGCGCTGGAGAGAAGTCGTTCGTCGCAGGTGCGGACATCAAGGAGCTGGCGCAGCAGAATCCGATCGGTGGACGCGAGTTCGCGCGGTCGGGGCAGGCGCTCTGTGACCTCATCGAGACGCTCGGGAAACCGGTGATCGCGGCGATCAACGGGTTCGCACTTGGCGGCGGGTGTGAGCTCGCGATGGCGTGCACGATTCGCATCGCGTCAGAGACCGCCCGGCTGGGCCAACCGGAAGTCAATCTCGGCATCATTCCCGGATACGGCGGCACCCAGCGCTTGCCGCGTCTGGTTGGCAAGGGCCGCGCGCTGGAGCTGATGCTCACAGGAGCGCCGATTTCAGCCACGGAAGCCCACCGGATCGGACTCCTCAATCGTGTCGTGCCGCCGACCGAGCTGATGCCGACCGCCCGCACCGTAGCCGCGCAGCTCGCCGCGCAGCCGCCAGTGGCCGTGCGCTACATCCTCGAGGCCGTCCAGCGGGGTCTCGATGGGTCGATGGCGGACGCGCTGGCCCACGAGGCCACGTTGTTTGGCTTGGTGGTGGCGACGAAGGACATGCGCGAAGGGACTGGCGCGTTTCTCGACAAGCGAAAGCCCGTTTTCACGGGCAGGTAGGCTCCAGATGGCGCCCGGTGGCCTGATGGGCCAGGTAGGCGCCGGGCAGGAATTACACGATGCGGATCATTGACGGCACACCGACGGCGGCCGGCCTTCGCGTGGCCCTTGTGGTGTCGAAGTATCACGATTTCGTGACGGACAAGCTGCAGCAGGGCGCGCTTGCGGCGCTCGACGCAGCGAGGGTGACCGCCGTCACCGTCGTGAAGGTTCCGGGTGCATTCGAGATTCCCACGGCGGCGCGCCAAGCGGCCGACACACGCCGGTTCGACGCCGTCGTGTGCTTGGGCTGCTTGATCCGTGGCGCCACGCCGCACTTCGATTTCATCGCGGCCGCGGTGGCCCATGGACTCGTCGCGGCTTCGGGCGAGAGCGGTGTGCCCATGTCCTTTGGTGTGCTGACGACGAATTCGGCGGAGGAAGCGCTGGCGCGAGCGAGTGAGGGACCATCGAACAAGGGCTTTGAGGCCGCCCTGGCGGCTATCGAGATGGCCACGATCGCGCGGGCCCTTCACGGCACGGAGCGCCAGGAGGGGTGACCAGCGCGCACCGTCATCGCGCGCGCGAAGCAGCGCTCCAGATCCTGTATTTGTGGCAGGTAGGCAAGACGGACATCGACCGCGCGGCCGAAACGTTCTTCGGTTGGCAGTGGCCCGAAGACGAACCGCTGCCGAATCCGGACGTGGTGGGATTCGCGACGGAACTGGCGCGCGACACGGTCCGGCGGCTCGACACGCTGGATGCTCACATTGCTGACGCCTCCGCACGGTGGCGGCCCGAGCGGATGGCCGTGATCGATCGCCTGATCCTGCGGATGTCCGTGTGCGAGATGTGGCGCGATCGCAACACACCGCCCGCTGTGATCATCAACGAAGCCCTGGAGCTTGCGCGGACGTTCTCTACCGAAGATGCAGTGAAGTTCATCAATGGGATGCTCGACGGCATCAGGAGCAAGCTCGACGAGACTCGATGATTTCACGGGTTCTGGGGGTTCTGGGGGTTCAGGGGTTCACGGGTTTAAGGTTCAGGGGTTCCTGGGTCTAGGGTGCCAAGGTTCTCAGGTTCGCGGGTTCGAAGGGTCACAGGTCAGGCCATCCGGGCCGCACGGATTCGCGGGACTCTTGAACCCTTGAACCCACGAACTCCTCTTGAGGGGTGCAATGACTTCATTGGAGGAGCAGATCGCTCAGCGGCAGGCGAACCTGCGCGAGCTGGAGGCGCTTGGAGTGGCGGCGTACCCGAACCGCTTCGACCGCCGACATACCGTCACTGAGCTCGTCGAGGCGCACGGCGGGCAGACTGGCGAGCAGCTCGAGGCGGACCGGCCCGAGACCGTGGCGAGCGGGCGCGTGCTTGGCATCCGATCGTTTGGCAAAGCGAATTTCCTGGTCCTCTCCGACGGACGGGAGCAGATTCAAGCCTACATCCGGCAGGATTCGCTCCCCGAGCTCGACTTCAAGATCTTCAAGCTGCTCGACTTCGGCGACTGGGTGGGTGTCGCAGGACGGCTGTTCCGAACGAGGACCAACGAGCTGACGATTTGGGCATCGCGTCTGCACTTTCTCGCGAAGTGTCACCTGCCGCTGCCAGAGAAGTGGCATGGCCTGACGGACATCGAGATCCGCTACCGGCAGCGGTACCTCGACCTCGCGGTGAATCCGGAGTCACGTCGGGTCTTCGAGGTCCGGAGCAAGGTGGTCTCGGCGATCCGCGAGTTCATGACCGCTCGCGGGTTCCTCGAAGTCGAAACGCCGATGATGCAGCCGATCCCCGGTGGCGCGCTCGCGCGGCCGTTCGTCACGCATCACAACGCGCTCGACATGGAGCTCTTCCTCCGCGTTGCGCCCGAGTTGTACCTCAAGCGGCTCGTCGTTGGGGGCATGGAGCGGGTGTTCGAGATCAACCGCAACTTCCGCAACGAGGGGATCTCGACCCAACACAACCCCGAGTTCACGATGATGGAGTTCTACCAGGCCTACGTCGACTATCAGCAGCTGATGACGATGACCGAAGAGATGATCGGGACGGTTGCGCGGCAGGTGCTCGGAACGGATCGCGTCACGTTCAACGGTCGCGAGATCTCACTCGCCGCACCATTCTCCCGAATCTCCTTACGGGAGGGCGCGCGAGAAGCGGCCTCCCGTCGGCTGGGACGCGATGTGGCGGCCGACGCGCTGCGCTCCCGAGAAGCCGCCGCCGCGCTCGCCACCGAACTTGGCGTCGCGGTTGACCCCAAGGCCGGGGCCGGCAGGATCGCGACCGACCTCTTCGAGCGACTCTGTGAGGATCGATTGGTTCAGCCGACCTTCGTCTATGACTTCCCCACAGAGGTGTCCCCATTGTCCAAGCAGTGCACGGACGATCCCGACACCGTCGAGCGCTTCGAGCTCTACATTGGGGGATTCGAGGTAGCCAACGCCTTCAGCGAGCTCAACGATCCGGCGGAACAGCGGCGGCGCTTCGAGGCGCAGCTCGAGGAGCGAGCGGGTGGGGATCTCGAGGCCCATCACATGGACGAGGATTACGTGCGAGCCCTCGAGTACGGCTTGCCCCCCACCGGTGGTGAAGGCGTCGGTATCGACCGGCTCGTGATGGTTCTGACCGGCAGTCCGTCCATCCGGGACGTCATCTTGTTTCCGCTCTTGCGGCCCGCCTCGGCGAGGGCGGATCGCGCTGCGTCCGGCGAGGGGCACACGTCCTGACGAGCGCACCCGACTCGCACGAGCTGAGTTCTGGCGTCCGCTCTCCAGTTTCATGAACGTGGGTAACGACGTCGGCCCGCCGGCGGTCTGCGGTCCATTTTTGCCTTGACTCACTCACGGGGCGGAGAATAATTTGCCTGACGCATTTTCAGGTCAACCGGGCGCCACGCGGCTCTGGATGTTGCTGGACGGCCGCTCGACGCTGAAGATGCATAACATCGCCGCGAGACGGCGAGGAGGCTAGATGCTTGGACTGAGAACCCTTCGTTTCGGAATCGGCGCGCTGGCAGGTTTGCTCGTGACCGCGCAGGCAGCACAGGCTCAGGATGCCGGCATCGCCGGCGTCGCAAAGGACAATTCGGGTGCCGTGCTACCTGGCGTCACCGTTACCGCCGCCAGCCCGGTGCTGATCGAACAGCAGCGCGTGGCGCTCACCGACGGCGAAGGCCGGTACGTGATCACGAATCTTCGTCCCGGCACCTATAGCGTCACGTTTACGCTCGAAGGGTTCCAGACCGTCAGACGCGAAGGTATCGTCCTGGCGTCGGGGTTCACGGCGAACGTCGAAGGCGTCATGCAGGTCGGCAACCTTGCGGAGTCGATTACGGTGACGGGTGCTGCGCCAGTCGTCGACGTGCAGAACGTCCGTCGGCAAACGGTCGTCACCAACGAGCTGCTCGAAACGCTCCCGACCAGCACGAAGAGCGTCGGTGCCCTGGCGACGCTGACCACCGGCGTCACCGGCATCGGCGACGTCGGCGGGTCGTATCAGGTCGAGCCGGGGCAGGACGTCGTCTCTGGCGGCGGCCGCTTCCACGGCAAGTCCGGGACGAAAGTCCACTTCGACGGCATGGTCATGGAGAACAGCTCCGGCAACAGCAGCTACCAGCTGAACGCCGCCGCGGTCGAAGAGATGGTCATGTCGACGAGCGGAATCTCGGCGGATACCAACGCCGACGGACTCGTCGTCAACGTGATCCCGAAAGAAGGGGCCAACTCGATCAGGGTGACGCTCGCCGGTCTCTACGCCAACAAGGGCCTCGAGGCGATCAACCTGAGCGACGCGCTCCGGCAGCGAGGTCTAGCGAACTCGAATCGGACGCGGAAGCTCTTCGATTACTCCGCCGGCATCGGCGGCCCGATCATGAAGGACAAGGTCTGGTTCTTCTTCGCGCCGCGTAGCTGGGGCCTGCAGCGCATCCAGGCCGGCACCTACTGGAACAAGACGCAGAACGTGTTCCTGACGCCGCCCGGAGCCGAGCGCAAGGTCGTGCTCTGGACCCCGTGGACCGATCGTCCCGAGGATCGGCTCAGCGGCCGCCTCGAGTGGTACGACACGGCGATGACCCGCATCACCTACCAAGCGACGAAGAACAACAAGTTTGGGTTCACGTACGACGAGCAGCGCGGCTGCAACTGCGGTTCGGTCAGCTCCGCGCAGTCGCACGAGTACTACGTGTCATCCTATCGATTTGATCCGAATCGGCTCGTCCAGGCGACGTGGACGTCGACGGTGACGAGCAAACTGCTGATCGAAGCTGGCTTCGCCGCGACGATCTCGCAGTGGAACATGTACTACAACCCTGGCGTGACCGACGACATCGTGCCGATCGTGGACATCGGCATCGGGCAGAACTACGGGTCGCCAAATGCCTATCTGGGTCATCCCAACGGGCGCGATCGCTACACCGAGCGTGTGGCCGTGTCGTATGTGACCGGCTCGCACAACTTCAAGGCCGGTTTTCAGACCGACCAGTTGAACACGAACACCTACTACCACGTGAACGGGAGCACGCTCTACACGTTCAACAGCGGGACGCCGGTGTTCATCACGCAGTACGCCTATCCGTACCTCCTCCGCGCAAAGGGCAAGGCCGACATGGGGGTCTTCGCGCAGGACCAGTGGAAGATTGGGAACAAACTGGCCCTCACGCTGGGCGTGCGGTTGGACTACTTCAACGCATACGTGCCCGAGCAGCGCGCTGGCTTCGGGGAGGACACCGACGGCTATTGGGCCGGTGCGCCGACCGTCAACCCGTGGCTCGGTCAGCGCACGTTCGCGCGCGTGGACAACGTGCCGAACTGGAAGGACTGGAACCCCCGTCTGGGTGCGGCATACGATCTGTTCGGCAATGGTCGGACGGCGCTCAAAATGTCGCTCGGTCGGTACACGGCGAAACTCGGCACCGAAATCGCTGAAGGCGCCGGCGCCAACCCGATCGCATCGTCGGTCATTACGGCCGGTCGGGGCTGGACGGACACGAATCGGAACTACGTCCCAGACTGCGACCTGGGGAACTTCGCCGCCAACGGGGAGTGCGGCGCGATCAACAACGCCAACTTCGGGCGAAACAACCCGCTGGCCACCCAATACAACCCCGACGTTCTCAACGGCTACGGCAAGCGGGACTTCAACTGGGATCTGTCGACGGAGATCCAGCACCAGATCACGAACGGCGTCGGGCTGACGGCGGGGTACTACCGCAACACGGGCGGGTACTTCCGCTACAGCTTCGGCTCGCCGTTTAGCAGCCGCCAGCGCATCACCGACAACACGCTCGTCACGCCGGCTGACTACGACACGTTCTGCATCACGGCGCCGAGTAACCCCAACCTCCCGAACGGTGGAGGGTATCAAGTGTGCGGCCTCGCCGACATCAAACCCGCGAAGTTCGGTCAGGTGGCGAACGTCGTGCAGTTAGCGAAGAGCTACGGCAACTTCGTGACGAACAACAACTTCGTGAATGTCTCCATCGACGCGCGACTCAAGCGCGGCATCTTCGTGACGGGTGGCTTTGACACGGGAAAGACGGTCCAGGACCGCTGCTTCGTCGTCGACTCGCCGCAGGAGTTGCTGAACTGCCGCGTGGTGACGCCGTTCAAGGCGCAGACGCAGCTGAAGCTCCAGGGCATTGTGCCGATCGTCAAGGGGTTCGTCGCGAGTGCGGTCTGGCAGAACCTCTCTGGACCAGCCTACGACGCGAACCTCGCGGTGACGACGGCGCAGGTGGCGCAGGTGTTGGGTCGTCCGCTGTCTGGTGGCATTCAGACCATCACGGTGCCGCTGGTGGCGCCGCAGACGTTGTTCGAGGATCGCATCACGCGATTGGATCTGCGGTTAAGCAAGTCGTTCAGGTTCAACCGGTTGCGAATTCAGGCGAACCTCGATGCGTATAACGCACTGAACGCGAACCCGATTCGGTCGGTCAATAGCGTGTACGGCGCGGCGTGGCGGCGTCCGACGCAGATTCTCGACGCGCGCATCGTCCAGCTCGGCGGGCAGATCTCCTTCTAGACGCGTTCGGTCGGGGAGGGGGACGACCGGCGGTCGTCCCCCTCCCATCGTGGCCCCTCAAGAACGACCCCGCCGACTCTCACTCCGAAAGATTGGAGAGTCTCCTCGCCGTTCGCCGTTTAAGGAGTTCCCGAGCACCCGTCTAGCACTCTTTTGATTTGACCCCTCGGACTCGATGGGATAAAAGCACGGCCGTCGACAAAAGCCGTGTCTTGCTCTGGGCCCGTCGCAGGCCTCTCGCGAGCTTTGGCTGTGGTCGCCTCGGCAGAAGCATGACCAAGGTCAGGAGGTTCAAATGAATGCGACGATTCTTCGCGGCTGCTCGTTAGGGCTCCTCGGACTGCTGCTCTCGGCGACTGCCGTCTTCGCCCAGGCGACGGAGGCCGGCATCGCCGGCATCGTCAGGGACTCTTCCGGTGGCGTGCTCCCCGGCGTCACCGTGGCGGCGACAAGCCCCGTGCTCATCGAGCAGCAACGCGCCGCGGTGACCGATGGCGAAGGCCGGTACATCATCACCGCGCTCAGGCCCGGCACCTACGCGGTGACGTTCACCCTCGAAGGCTTTACGACGGTCAAGAGCGAGAACGTCGAGCTCCGCACCGGCTTCACCGCCAACGTCGAGGCGGAGATGCGCGTTGGCAGCCTGGCGGAGACGATTACCGTGTCGACCGCCGCGCCCTTAGTCGACGTGCAGAACGTTCGTCGTCAGCAGGTCGTCACGGACGAGCTGATGAATGCGCTGCCGACCAGCACGAAGAGCATCTCCTCGCTGGCCTCCCTGACGACCGGGTTGACCGGACTTGGTGATATCGGCGGTCAGTACCAAGTGGAGCCGGGCAACGACGTCGTCTCCGGCGGCGGATCGTTTCACGGCAAGTCGGGCACGAAGGTGTCCTACGACGGCATGGGGATGGAGAACAGCTCGGGTAATAGCAGTTATCAGCTGACTGCCTCGTCCATTGAAGAGATCGTCATGTCGACCAGCGGCATCTCGGCGGACACGAACGCCGATGGCGCTGTGGTCAACGTCATTCCGAAGGAAGGCAGCAACACGTTCAGGTTCATGCTGGGGGGCGCTTTCTCGAACCGGCGCATGGAGGCCAACAACCTCGATGACAACCTGCGCGCCCGAGGCCTGAACAGCTCGACGAAGACCTCGAAACTGTTCGACGAATGGGGCAGCGTCGGCGGACCCCTCAAGCGTGATCGCATCTGGTTCTTCGCGACCGCGAGGAGCTGGGGCTTCGCTCGCCAGGGCGCCGGCGTCTACTGGAACAGGACGCAGAACGACTTTCTGACGCCGCCGAACGCCGAGGCCAAGGTCGTCAGGTGGACGCCGTGGGTGGATCGTCCTCTGGATCGCCAGAGCGGACGCCTTGAGTGGTACGACTCCGGACTCACTCGCATCACGTATCAAGCGAGCCGGAAGAACAAGATCGGCTTCACGTACGACGAGCAGCGCGGCTGTAACTGCGGCTCAGTGACGTCGGGTCAGTCGCAGGAGTACTATCTGGCGCAATATCGCTTCGATCCCAACCGCCTGCTCCAGGCGACGTGGACGTCGACGATTACTGGCAAGCTCCTGTTGGAGGCTGGGTTCGCCGCCACGATCTCGCAGTGGAACATGTATTACAACCAGGGCGTGAACAACAACATCGTGAGCGTCATCGATGTGGGTCGCGGTATCTCGTACGGCGCGCCCGTCGTGTACCTGGGCCATCCGAACGGCCGGGATCGCTTCACCCAGCGCGCCTCCCTCTCGTACGTGACCGGTTCCCACAACTTCAAGGCCGGCTTCCAGACCGATGAGGCCAACACCACCACGTACTGGCAGTCGAACCAGAACCGGTACTACATCTTCTTCAACGACGCACCAATTCTGCTGACCCAGTGGGCGACCCCGTACCGGACGGCGGCTCGTGTGAAGGCGGACATGGGCATCTATGCGCAGGACCAGTGGAAGGTGACGAACAAGATGACCCTCAACATCGGGTTGCGATGGGACTACTTCAACAGCTACGTCCCTGAGCAGTCGGCTGGTTTTCCTCAAGAAACGGACGGCTATTTCCAGAATCCGCCGGTCAATCCGTGGCTCGGTCAGCGCAGGTACGACGCGGTATACGACGTGCCCAGCTGGAAGGACTTCAATCCTCGGATGGGAATCGCCTACGATCTCAAGGGGGACGGTCGGACCGCGCTCAAGTTCACGGCCGGCCGCTACGTGGCCAAGCTCGGCACCGATGATATTGCGGCCAACATCGCAAGCCCGATCACGCGCTCGATCACGTCGACGAGCCGCGGCTGGACCGACACCAACGGTAACTACGTGCCGGATTGCGACCTCGGCAATCGGGCCGCCAACGGCGAGTGCGGTGCCCTGGCGAACCAGTTCTTCGGGCAGAACAATCCGAACGCCGTGCAGATCGATCCGGCGATCCTCAGCGGCTATGCGAAACGGGACTCGAATTGGGATATCACCGCGGAGATCCAGCGGCAGCTGACCAGAGGGATCGGGATCACCGGCGGATACTACTTCAACAACGGCGGTTACTTCCGCTATGCCTTCGGCAGTCCGTTCAGCAGCAAGGTGCGAGCCACTGATAACAGAGCGGTCAAACCGGCGGACTACGACCCGTACTGCATCACGGCTCCGAGTAACCCGGCGCTTCCGAATGGCGGCGGGTATCAGGTCTGCGACCTTGCCGACATCAAGCCCGAGAAGTTCGGCCAGGTTGAAAACTACGTGACGCTCTCGGATAACTTCGGGCGGTTCATCAGCCGGAATGACTTTGTCGGCTTCACGATCGACGCGCGCCTACCCAAGAGCATCCGCCTAAACGGTGGGTTCGACACGGGACGGTCCGTGCTCGACCGCTGCTTCGTCGTCGATTCACCGCAGGAGAAGCTGTACTGCAAGGTCGTCACGCCGTTCAAGGGTCAGACGCAGTTCAAGTTCAACGGCGTGGTGCCGATCAAGTACGACTTCGCGTTCGCCTTTACGTGGCAGAACCTCTCGGGTCCCGACTACAATGCGGAATACTCTGCGTCGAACGCCGAAATCGCGCCTTCGCTCGGCCGCAACCTGTCGGGCGGACGAACGAACCTCGGTCAGGCCGATACCATCCGGCTGGTCGCGCCCAAGACGCTGTTCGAAGATCGGATTTCCCGACTCGACCTGCGCCTGAGCAAGTCGTTCAAGATTCAGCGCTATCGCCTGCAGCTCAATCTTGATGCGTACAACGCCCTGAACTCGAACGCGATTCGTGCGGTGAATAGCGTGTACGGCTCGGCCTGGCGGACGCCGCTGCAGATTCTCGACCCGCGGCTCGTCCAAGTCGGCGGTCAAGTGAGCTTCTGATCACGACCACGCTCTCGGCGATCAGCTGTCAGTGTGGAGTCGTGGCTGACAGCTCGTCGCTCAGACCTGACGATAGGTTCGAGTCTTCACAATGATGGCCGCGGTCTTTCGATGGTCGCGGCCGTCTTCCTCCGACCAAGCCATGGACCGCTAACGCAGTTCATCCTCCGTAAACGGCACTCGGCAAGGTTCGCGGCGTTCGTAGCGCTGGAGGTTGGCGTTCAGTCGAGCCACAACGGTCGGCAGCTTCAGGCGTTCAGCGCCCTCGATGACACTACGTTGGACGGAGGTAGCCTGTGCGAACTCGCCGAGCTCGGCCAGCATCATCGCAGTGGTCTCGCCCAGTTCTAGCGATTGGCTTTCCTTGGCGATCAGACGATCGACGAGCGCCTTGGCTTGCCGTCCGTCGCGGACGGACGCCTCCGGTGCGGCTGACAACAACCGGGCGAGCGCATGCGTGATCATCGGCTGGTCCGGATAGAGCTTCGCCGCGCCCGACAGGCGATCCCGCGCATCTTTGTACCGCCCGAGTCGAATCAGGGCCATCCCGTAGCCCGAGAGCGCCTCGGCGTGCGTCGGCTCGAGGGCCAGGGCTTGGTCGAAGTGGGCGAGTGATTCGCCTGGACGTCCACTCCTGGCGAGCGCCCACCCAAGTTGCACGCGCGCCTGCACGAATCCCGGCTCGTTCTTCAGCGCGGTCTCGAAGTTCGGAATCGCAATGTCGTAACGCTGACTATCCGCCGAGAGGACGCCGAGGCTGAAGTAGGCGCGCGCGTACTCTGGATGCGTGCGGACGACTTGCTCCCACGCCGCCACTGCGCCAGGACCATCACCCACCTGCGCCAACGCCGTCCCAAGCCGATGCCGCAGCGACGGATCAGTGGGACGAATCGCCAACCCCTTGCGGAACTGATCGGCCGCCGCCGCCCAATTACCGGCACTGAGTTCGGCGCCGCCGCGAACGTTATAGGCCTCCGCGCTCTGGAGGAGCGTATCGACCGCCTGCATCAGCGGATCGCTCGGCCGCGGCTCGAGGTCGCCCTTGATCGCCAGCTCCGCTTCCGCCTTCGCGAGATCGCCCCGGCCGCGATAGGCCATCGCGAGCGGATAGTGCACGCCCGTCGCTGCCGGCTCGAGCGTCTGCGTGCGCTCGAGATGGCGGACGGCCGCGGCGTAGTCGCGTCGTGCGAGCGCCGTCCGTCCCGCGCCGAAGTGTGCGGCCGCCGATCCGTCGCTCATCGACAGCGCTTTGCCGAAAAGTGGCTCCGCCGCATCGGGGCGGCCCTGCGCGAGGTACACGTCCCCGAGCCACACCGTGATCGCGAGGTCGTTCGGCAGTCGTTGTCTGGCTTTCTCGAACCATTCGGCGGCCTTGTCGAGCGGACCCTTCGTCCGATAGACGTGCCCCAAGTAGTACGGCCATCGGGGATCGTCGCTCGCCAGTTGGTGCGCGTTGAGGTAGCTCGCCTCGGCCCCCTCGAAGGCGGTCGCGGCGTGGAGGATCTTGCCGAGCTCGCCGTAGGCGTGGGCCAGCGCGGGCCTCGCGGTCGGCTGCTGCAGCGCGACCTCGACCGTCGCCCGACGTGACGCGAATTGCTCGCGAACTGACGCATCGCTGCTGTGCAGATCCGGCATCGGCACGGCGCGCAGGCCAAGGTCGGCCGGGGCCTGCAGCGAGCCCGGCCCGGCGTTCGATGTGGCGTCGGATCCGGGAGCGGCCGGTGCGGCGGCAGCCGGCGCCTCGCGGTGAGTATCCGAGCCGCAAGCGGCCGCGCTGACGAGGGCGAGGAAGGCCGTTTCGGCCGCGAGCGACCTCATTCTTTCGCCCCTTCGCCCTGCCTCAGCGCGTGCCATCGATCGATGGCCATGCCGCGCCACTCGGAGGTCGTGCCGTCCGGCCAGTGAACGCGAACGGCGTCGAGCGGACCTGCGCTCTCGCCCAGGCCGATGAGGACTCGCGGATCGTTCGCCGACGCGTAGCTACCATCGGACCGCGCGCGCCGGCGCAGAGTCGGCGCGCCCGCACGGACCACTTCGATGCGGGCGCCCACCATGTCGCGTTTGCCCTGCGCGTCCAGGAGACGCAGGCCGATCCAGTGTGCATCGCTCCGATAAGTGTTGACCAACACACGCGCGGCCGCATTGACGTTGGCCACCACCAGGTCCGTGTCGCCGTCGTTGTCCAAATCGCCGAAGGCGACACCGCGGCTCACTTCGATGGCCTCGAACGCCGCGCCCGCCTTGGACGAGACATTCTCGAAGGTGCCATCTCGTCGATTTCTAAAGAGTTGCTTTCGCTCCCCATACGGAAACGGGTCGTTCGGTCGCTCACGAATCGCCTCGATGGCGCCGTTGGCGATGAAGAGATCGAGCCACCCGTCGTGGTCATAGTCGAACCACGCCGTCCCGAAGCCCGTGTAGCCGCGGCTCTGCGGACCGAGCCCGCTCGGGGCGCTGCGGTCCTCGAAGAGGCCCGTTCCATCGTTCACGTAGAGATTGTTGCCCTCGGTCGGGAGCTGCGTCGTGAACAGATCCTCATCACCGTCGTTGTCGAAGTCGCCAGCGTCGACCCCCATGCTGCCTTTCGGCCGGCCATCGGCTGCGAGGGCCGCGCCGGCCAGCAGAGCGGTGTTCTTGAACGTGCCGTCGCGCTGATTCATCCAGAGCACGTTTTCCTTGCCGTCGTTCGCGACGTAGACGTCCAGCCATCCGTCGCTATCGAAATCCGCGGTGCTGACGCCGAGCGCAGGTCCGTAGGGTCCACCTTTGAGGGCGGTTCCCGTGACATCGGCGAACGTGCCGTTCCCTTCGTTGTGAAACAGGCGATCGCCTTGCGGTCGATAGACCGCTGGCGTGCAGTAGTCGCGGCGCCCCGTCAGACCGGTGCACTTCTGGTCGGATCCGATATCCCACCGTACGTAGTTGCCGACATAGAGGTCGAGCCATCCGTCCCGGTCGTAGTCGAAGAACGATGCCGAGACAGCCCATCCGGGGTCGTCGGTGCGGCTCTTCTTCGAGATGTCGGAGAACGTACCGTCGCAGTTATTGCGCAGGAGTTGATTCGGACCGACATTGGTCAGGTAGAGGTCGGTGCACCCATCGTTGTCGATATCGCCCGTGGCGACGCCCATACCGTAGCCCGTGGCGACGATTCCCGCACGTTCGGTGACATCGACGAACCGAAGCCGCCGAGACCCGTCCCCACCAACCGCGAGCTCGTTCCGAAACAGCCGCCCTCCGTGTGAGGCCGCGCCAGTCGTCGGGGCCGCCCCTCCAGATGCCGCGCCGCCCTTATCGAGCGCCCGGGCCTGCGTGAAATACAGGTCGAGGTCCCCGTCGTTGTCGAAGTCGACCATCGCCACGCCTGCCGGCAGCATCTCCGGGAAGTAGAACTGCCCCGCCATCCCATTGGTGTGTGTGAACGCCAGCCCCGACTCCGCCGCTCGATCGACGAACCAGTCCTGCGCGCGCACGGTGTCCGCGACCGCCGACGGAGCGTGCGGGGCATCGTTGGGGTGGGCAGGTTCGGTGGAGCGGGGCTGATGGCAGCTGACCAGCACGGTGGACGCCGTCGCGCTCGCGACGATGGCCGTGATGGCTGCCCGGTGCGTGCGCTCCGGAAACCTAAGCCAGGTTTCGCGTGTTCGTGCCTTCGTGGCCACGTCTCATTGTCGCCCAACTCGCGCGGTGATCGGCCGGCCAGCCAGGATCCTTGCACTGGACTTAGGGCGCGGCACGAAAGGATTGGACAGCCCATTGGAGTGAGGAGAATGGGGTATGTCCAGACAGAAACCAGGCGAGGCGGGGGCCTCGGAGGGCGCCCGGAGAGGCCTCGGCCTCGCCGAGCCGCG
>VFZL01000020.1 GCA_016871175.1 Acidimicrobiia bacterium
CGGTCAGCCCCTGCGTGAAGGCCGCCCGCACGGCGTCGTCGCCAGAGGTCGCCAGCAGCTCGTGCAGTCGGTCGACATCACGGATCCAGTGCTTGGGCCGGCGATGCGTGAGCTCGGTGCAGTACTCTAACGCCGGATGCCGCAGCGCGAGATTGAGAATGGCCGGCTGTCCACCGTGTGGCGCCCAGGGACCGGCGCGCAGTGGGTGCACTGGGGGTTGTCGGTCGGCGACTTCGTCGCACAGGATCGCACCTACTTCGCTCAGGGTCTGCGCATCTCGTCGCTGGTCCTCGAGGCCGGCAGATACGCCGCCGTGTGGCGGCCGGGTGCCGGCGCCCAGTGGTGGCATTCGAAGCGCGGCGTCGTGGATTTCAAGGCCGAGGACTCGGCCTACTTCGCGCGTGGGCTGCGCCTCGCGCGCTTCGAGCTGCAAGACGACCCGGTGGGCGCGTATCGGTATCCGTGGAAGGGTGGCGTCTCGTACAGCGTCGGTCAGGGCAACAACAGCGCCGGAGGGTCGCACAACGGATCGCAGGCCTGGGCGTTCGACTTCGGTCTGCCTGCAGGCACGGAGGTTCGTGCCGCGCGCGCCGGCAGGGTCGAATGGCTGCAGGAAAACCTGACGGCCACGTTCAATCCGAATCAGGCGTCAGGCCCGGGCAACATGCCTTTCCCGGCCGGCAGCCTGCAGAACTGGGGCAACGCCGTCCGGCTGCGTCATGCCGGCGGCTTCACGTCGTGGTACTTCCACCTGCAAGCCAACAGCGTGGGGGTCAACGTGGGCGATCAGGTAACGCAAGGCCAGGTGATCGCGCGCTCGGGCAACACGGGACGCAGTTCCGGTGCACACCTGTATTTCCAGGTGCAAGCTGACTCGGCCGACTGGGGCCTGCGCGTGCCATGCACCTTTGGCAGCAACTGCGAACAGCCCGCTGGTGGCGCGACGGTCACGTCCGACAACGCGACGACTTGAAGACGGGGCGAGGGCACCGTCGGCCCTCGCCCTGGCGCATCGAAAGTTCAGGGGCTCTCGATGCGCTGGCCGCTTAGCGGACCCTCAATCCGATCCCCTGTCACCGTGCCGCGAAGCGTGTCGCTGCCGACACTGATCTCCAGCTCGCGACCACGCAGACGACCCTTGATCGGAGTGGTTGTTCCGCCGGACGTGAGCGTGCCAGTCACCATCTGAAACCTCTGACTGAGCACCAGCTCGCCGCCCATCGCCTTCCAGCGGCCTTCAACCTGAGCTGGCACGTAGTACAGCAGCGCCGTGCACCAGCTCGTGCAACCCGTCGTCACGACCTCCTGCGCGTCGGGCTCCCACTCCGGAATCGCCAGCGTGTTGAGCACCATCCGCGTGCCGGGCGCGAGCCTGAGAAACGTGTCTCGGAGGCGCTCCAGATTCGTCGGCAGCAGGAAGAGCGCCATCACCGTCGCCTTCGAGATGTCGGCGGTGTACATGTCCCCTTCGATGAACGTCGCTCGCTCACCGACGCCGGCCTCGCCGGCGAGTTGCCGCGACAGCCCGACCATGTCTGGGTCGAACTCGACGCCGATCGCGCGCGCACCTCGCTTGGCGGCCGCGATGATGTTCCGGCCATCGCCAGAGCCCAGATCCATGACGATGTCATGCTTGGTGACCTGGGCCATGTCCAGCATCTTCTCGACAACCGACGGCGGCGTCGGCACCCAGACGACGTCCTTGCCACTCTGGCCGACGCGTGGTTCGAACGGTTTGGCGGCGGGCTGTGCCTGCTGCCCTCGGCCGTAGCCGGCCAGGATGACAATCAGCGCGATGGCGCTAGGAGCTGTGAACGCGAATCGAAGAGGTGCGCGCATCCGGGGAGGATAGCGCACATCGGTAGGGTTCGAGGGCTCGAAGGTTCACCGGTTCTCATCGAACCCAAGAATCCTCGAGCGAGCTATCACCATTCGTTGTAGTTCGTGCCGTCGAGGGCGACGCCTTCGGCGCCACTCTTCACATCGTAGATGCCCGGTTCCGCCGTCACGTTGTTCGCGTCGGGCTCGGCCTGAACGGTTTGCCAGGTCGTCTCCGAATTCGTAAACGGATCCTTGGGCATCTGGCGCAGATAACCGTCGGTCACCAACGTCTCCAGCGTGCTCGGGTACTGGTTCTTGTCGGCGTAGTACTGGTCAATGGCGTCGCGGAGCCGGAAGAGGTCTTCCTTCAGCACGGCCTCCTTCGATCGGACGATGCTCTGCCGATACTGCACCAACCCCATCGTCGCGAGAATGACGATGAGAGACGCAACCACCATGAGCTCGATCAAGGTGAAGCCGCGTTGGTCGCCCCAAGGACGGCTGCTCGCCGGACGCCGCAGTGGTAGCCTCCCCACCGCTACCAGTCCCTGTACTTGGTGCCGTCGAGAGCCGTACCGCCGAACGTCGTGTAGACGTCGAAGACGTTCTGGCCCCCCCAGCGCGTCGCGTCCGGGGCATCCTGGTGGGATCGCAGTCCCCACTCGGTGGACCGCGTCATCGGATCGACGGGGATGCGCCGCAAGAACTTCAGCTTTCGACCGGTCGCGTCGTTTGCCGCAGCCACGCCCTCAACCAGAGTCTGCAGCTGCGGTGGATAGCCCTCGCTCCCCGCCTTGATTTCCAGGGACCCGATTTGTCCGACGTCGGCGGCGTCCTTGTACCTGTCGATGGCCGTCCGCATCTCGCGCAACACGCGACGCAACTCCGCCTCACGCTGCCGCGTCGCGCTCACTTTGGCGAGTGGCATGACGGCGGACGCCAGGATCAGGATGATCGACGACACCACGAGCAGCTCGACGAACGTATAACCCGCGGCGTTCGTCGGTTGGGGCTCGTCCCGCCGCTTCGGCCTAGCTACCCACGACATCAACACTTCGCTCTTCAACGACAGGCACTACTTGATCGTCACGGTCGCGGGCCTGAACTGCAAGCCCATCGGCGTCCCGCCCGGCCCCGTGGCCGATCCACTGAGTGAGAGGTTCGTGATGCCTGGGGCCACCGCGTCGAACAGAATCGCACCGAGGAGCCCCGTTCCAGACGCGCCGGTCGCATCCGCCGAGCGCGTGATCGTCATATCGACCCGCCCCGGGCTGACTTGTTGCGTAAACACCGCAGACACACCACCCGACCGCAGAAAGCCACCCTCCTGCACGGACCGCACGCGGAGGACTGCCGGATCGAAGATCACGGTGATGGTAATCGTCGACAGCTGAGACACGTTCGAGATCGACACTGGGATGGTGTACGGTCCTCCCACCGACCTGCATCGGGAGCGCCGGTGGCGTCGCGGTCACCTGCGCCTGGCCGAGGCCCGATGTCGTGACGGGCTCCGCAGCGGGCGACGCACCGACGGGAGGCACGGCCGCCTGCGGACTTGGCTGCGCACTGAATCCCGGTCCGGTGCTCTGCGGCGATGGTCGCAGTGGCGGGGCCACCGGGGGCGCCGTCGGCTGAGGCGGCACCGGGGGCGGCGCGGCCCCGGAAGCCGGAACGACCACGGCTCCGGGAACCGGCGTCGAACCCGGCGGTGGCGTAAGCGTGGTCCCCGGCGGCGGCTGCACCTGTCCGCTTGGCGAGGCACCTGGCGCGGCCGCCGGGGATCGCGGCGCCGATACGCCTCCTGGCGGCACCGCTGCGCCACCGGCTGCGACGTCCGCCGGCGGGCCGCCGAGCCCAAGGTTCTGCTGCGAGCCGATGTAGATCGGCCTGAGATCGCTTTCGGTGATCCCGGGCGTCCGCACGATGTGCGGCGTGGGCAACATGACGATGTCGGTCTGCGCGATCGTCTGATCGTTGTTCGAGAACAGTTGCCGGAGGACCGGTATTCGGATCGCGCCAGGCACGCCGTTGAGCGACTTCCGCTCGTCCTCACGCAGCAACCCGGCAAGCAGATTCGATTCTCCGTCACGCAGTCGCAGTCGCGTGCCGACCTTGCGCGTCCCGAACGACGGGTAGATCGTGCCCGCCACATTGACGTCCGCGCCACGCGAGCTGCTCTCGATGTTGAGGTCGATGACCACATCCCCCTCGAGCGTCACGCGCGGGGTGATCTCGAGGTTGATCCCGACCGGCTTCAACTGAAACGAGTTGAGGGGATTCACACCGACGCCACCGGTCGCAATCGGTGTGTAACTCGTCGACACGATCGGAATCTCGTCGCCGAGGTTCATCGTGATCTTCTGGCCCTCGAGACCACGGATTTGCGGCTTCGCGACGACTTTGGTGTTGGTATCGCTCTCGAGGAACCGCACGAAGGCGGCCGGGATCGCCAGATAGAAGTCGGACGTCGAAACCCCTCGCGAAATCGTGTTGAAGCTGAACGCGTTGGGCGACTGCACGCCACTTGGATTCGTCGAGCTGCCGCCCGCGGTCGCTTGGGTGTTGTTCCCGCCATTAGCTGGGGCGGTCGTCCCACCGCCCGGTGCGAACTCCGGCGACAGAATGCCGCCCAGCGCGTACTCGGTCAGGTTGAGTCCGTACTGCTTGACGCGCGCGCGGTCGACCTCGAGGATCTCGACGTCGAACACGATCTCGGCGCGCGGTTTGTCGTTCTGCGAGATGATCCGCTCGATGATGTCCACCACCGCGCTGGTGCCACGGACCACGATGGTGTTGGCGGTCTTGTTGAATTGAATAACCGGCTGAATGGGGATGCCGGGCAGGCGGATGATCGAGCTGAGGAGCTGCGTGAGCTCGGTCACGTCGGCGTGCGAGATGTAGAACGTCCGCACCACCTGCTCGCCGTACTGGGTGTGCTTGGGCGGCGTGTCCGGGAACACGAGGATCGAACGCTCGCTGAGCACTTTGTACGACAACTGGTTGACCGTGAGGATCTGCTGCAGCGCCTGCTCGAGCGTCACGCCGTCCAGCTGGACGGTGGCCGGGCGATCCGTTACATCGCGATCGTAGGTGACGTTGATCCCCGTGGCGCTGGAGATGAAGTTAAGAACGTCGCACAGGCTCGCGTTGTTGAACCGCAAGTTCAGCGGCTCGCGCGACGCCGGATTGAGAATGGGCTCGGCGGACGCCGCCCGCGCACGCGCCCGCAACTGCTCGATGGCCGGGCGCGGCCGCGCGGCCTCAACACGCTCGCGAATAATCTGATCCAGCGCGGACACCTTGGCCGCGGCCTGGCGGTTGTTCGGATCGAACTCGCTCGCCAAGCGATACTCGCCACGAGCCGCGTCGAGCTGGTCGTTCGCCTCGAGCTCCTTCGCGCGCTCGAAGTGATTGCGTGACGCCGCCAGCATCGCCCGCTCCAGCGCAATCTTGTAGCGCGCGCTGTTGGGGTCGGCCTGAACGGCAGTTCGATAGTACACGACCGCTTGATCGGGATCCCCCGCGCGCATGGCGACGTCCCCCTGGCGCATCGCGCGACCCGACGCGCAGCCGCTCAAGACAAGGGTCGAGGCCACGAGAATCACGCTCGCGAGCCTCACGCGTCCGCGTTGATTCCGCCTCGTCACCGCGCCTCGCATCTCTGCATCACAGCCCATTTAAGATCCCAAGCGGATCGTCTGCCTTCCCGTTCCGTTCACATACGCGAGCTCGACCGATTCGGTGCCGATGCGCAAAATGCGGTAGCGGCCCTCGATGATGTCGCCTTCACGTCCGTGGTACACGCCGCGATCGTCGCGCAAGACCGCAAAGATCTGCGACTGCGCCGTGGCCTGCACGACGCCGATGAACTTCAGGGCGATCGGCGGCACTGAAGGCACCGTCGGCCCCGGCTGGACGGCGGGTGTCGGCGGCGGCAGACCGGCCTCCCGAGGCCTCGAGTTGGCGGCGGCCCGCGTCCCGAACCGGAAGAGGTTGCGCTCGGCGCCGGCCGGTCGGACGCGCGCCTCATCGAGCGACTCGAGCCGGACGTCGGGCGCAGCCACCGTGTCCGGTCCTAAGTCCCCGCGTTGGACCCCGCCCGCGAAGCCCGGCTCCGCTCCGCCCCCGGACCCGCTGAATGTGCTGTACACCGCGGCGAGAAGCCCGACGACGAGCACCGCGAGCACGACCTGTTTCCCTCGGTCAGCGCTCATCCGTCCTCACGTTGAAGTACGTCGAGAGGTTCAGCCGCAAGGTCAATGCTGCGTTTTCGTTGGTCTCGCTCAACGTCACGTCGTCGACGATGACGAACTCGGGCGACCGTTCGAGCTCGTAGATGAACGTTCGGATGTCTTCGTACTCGCCTTGTAGCACCATCCGGATGCCTAGGCGCCCCAAGCGGGAGTCTTTTTCGGGATCCGGAGTCTCGAACCGCCGCGTCTCGTACCGGACGTTGGTCCGCTTCGCAAGCGCCGGCAAGCTCGAGTAGGTCATCCGGCGTGCCGCCGTGAGATCCGCGGGCAGCACCTTGCCGTAAAAGGCGTCGAGCTCTTGATCGGCGCGTGCTTTGCCATCAACCAACTGCGTAGCGAGCTCGTGCTCGCGCCGGGCCCCTTGGAGCGCGGCGGCGGCCGCCTCAGCTCGCCCCGCGGCGCCGGCTGACCGCGCCGCGAGCGGCTGCACGACAAACAGGTACGCGAGCACGTTCAGGGCGGCACCAACCCCAAGCGGAATGAGAATCGTCCGATACTCGCGGAGTGCACGCGACCACAGGGTCATCGCGGCCCCTCAAGCGGCGCCGACGAGGATGGCGCGGCCGTCGCTGGCGAGGGCGTCGTGGGGCTACCCGATCCCTCCTTCGTGGAGGCCGGCCGCCCGGCCTGCGGCTCGTAGAACGCCTCGAGCGACGCCTCGATCTGATCGGCGTCGTTCACAACCTCCTGGCGCGTGAGTAATCCGCGGAACGCTCCCGTTGTCTCCAGACTCTCCATGAACTGGTTCACGTCGTCGACCGCACGAGCGACCACGGTGATCGTCAGTTGAATGCGACCATCACGATCGACCAGCGGCCGCACCGATGTGACACGGACGCCCGGCGGCAACGTCTCTTCGAACAGATTGAACAGTGCCGTCCAGGAGAAGACCCGGCGATCGATCAGGTCGTTCGCCAGTCGCGCCTCGGTGGACACCCGTGCCACCTGGCGGCTGTCGACGCTCCCGCGCAGCCGCGCCGCTTCGGCCCGGAGACTCGCCGCTTGCTCGGCGTCCTGGGTCGCTTGTCTCCCGAGGACCGAGTCGCTGCGCGTGTACTGCAGCACCCGTCCGACGTTGAACAGCGTCGCGCCCGCGACCAACAACGCCGCGACCGCCAGCCACAGCGCGACCGCGCGCGTGTCGTAGAAGGGACGCGTGGAGAGATTGGTGCGAATCATGCTGCCACGCTCCGCGTGCGCAACACAGCGCCAACCACCGGCGTGAGTGCGTCCAGCAACGCGGGCGGCCCCCCGTTCCGGTCACTCAGCGTGACCGCCTGGCGTGGATCGACCGTTTCCACCTTCATCTCCAGCCGTTGCTCGAGGCTCTGGCGCAAACGATCCGCGCCATGGTCGTTTCGTCCGCCGGCGGCCGCGGTGGCGGCACGCAGCCACACGCCGGAGAATCCGGTTCCCTCGAGCCGATCCTGGTAGTACATCGCCGTCTGGCGCACGAGGTCGGCCAGCAACCCCTCGGCGTCGGCGGGACGATTTCGAAAGCAGATTGGATCGGAGCCGCGCAGGATCGCGATCGACGCAGAGTCGACCGCCACGTTCACCAGCAACCAGTCACCCGACGCGGCCGACCCGCTGGCCAGCACCGTGTTGACAACGTTGAACGTGGAGATATCGACCAGACCGGCGTGCACGCCGAGCTCCTGGCACACGTCTTCGTACTCCTGGATCACGGTCCGCTTCGCCACCGACACAAGAAACTCTTGACCATCCGGGTATCGCACCGTCGGCACGTGGCTCACCTGCGCGTCCTCGATCGGAAACGGCACAGCCTTCCGCACCTGCCAGCGGATCAGCTGATCGAGGTCGGTCGCGTTGGCCGGTGGCTTCTCGAATCGGACCAATGAGACCCGAGCGACCGTGTCGGGCACGATCAAGGCGACGCGGCGCGGACGCCCGACCTCGTCGAGCACTCGACGCAACGCGTCGATCACGGCCGGCCGATCCTGGACGTTCGCGCCCGTCAAGGAGGCCACGAGCGCCCCATCGGGCAGACTCTGGAGGGCCGAGGCCCTGACCACAGCACGCGCGCCCAGGTCGAGGCTCGCCGCGCACACGTGATTGGTGGCCACCTCGACCGCAATCGTCGGGACGGAGGCGCTGCGCAGCGAGAGCCAGTCGGCTAGGGCGCTCATTCGACGAAGGTCACCTTGTTGATTTCACGCAGCGTCGTGATACCGGCGAACACGCGCTCGACCGCACACTCCCGCAGGAAACGCATGCCCTCGTCGCGCGCGGCCTTCTTGATTTCGGACGTCGGCCGCTTCTCGAGAATCATCTCCCGGATCCGGTCCGTCAGGTCGAGCAGCTCGCAAATGGCCATGCGGCCCTTGAAGCCGGTGCCGTTGCACTCGATGCAGCCGACGCCCTCGAAGAACGTCTGCGTCCCCTCGAGCGCCGCGTCGAGCCCTGCCTCCTCCAGCATCGCCCGAGACACGCGCACGGGCCGCTTACAGTGCGAGCAGATCACGCGCACGAGGCGCTGCGCGAGCACGCAGTTCAGCGCCGAGACGAACTGATAGGCCTCCACGCCCATGTTCAGGAACCGTCCCAGCACGTCGAGCACGTTGTTCGCGTGCACGGTCGTGAACACCAGGTGGCCGGTCAGCGCGGAGTTGATGGCGATCTGCGCCGTTTCGTTGTCGCGGATCTCGCCGACCATGATCTTGTCGGGGTCGTGCCGGAGAATCGAACGGAGCCCGCGCGCGAATGTCAGCCCCTTCTTCTCGTTGATCGGGATCTGTGTGATTCCCTTCAGCTGGTACTCGACCGGATCCTCAATCGTGACGATCTTGTCCTCGACCGACTTGATCTCCGAGAGCGCCGCGTAGAGCGTCGTGGTCTTGCCGCTCCCCGTCGGACCGGTGACGAGCACCATCCCATACGGCTCGGCGATGTACTTACGGAACCGCCGCAACTCCGACTCGGGGAACCCGAGGATGTCCAGGCGCAACTCGGCGAACTGCTCGCTGATCGATCCCTTGTCGAGGATACGGATGACCGAGTCCTCGCCGTGCACGCTCGGCATGATCGACACGCGGAAGTCGATTGTCTTCCCGGGGAGGCGAAGCTTGAAGCGCCCGTCCTGCGGCACCCGCTTCTCGGCGATGTCGAGCTCCGCCATGACCTTGATGCGCGAGATGATCGGACCGTGGAACTGCTTCGCGATCGGGCGCATCGCCGGCTGCAGCACGCCGTCGATCCGGTACTTCACGTGGACCGCATCGTCCTGGGTCTCGATGTGGATGTCGCTGGCGCGTCGCTGGATGGCGGCGTAGATCGTCGAGTCGACGAGCTTGATGACCGGGCTGATGTCACTCGTCAGCCGCTCGACCGAGAGCGTCTCTTCCCCGTGCTCGTCTTCCTTCAGGAGCTGGAACTGGAAGCTCTCGGTGGCCTCCTCGAGCATGCGCTGCGAGCTCTCGCTCTTCTTCAGGATGGATTCGATGGCCGATTTCGGACCAACGGTAACCGTGATCGGCGTCGCGAGAAGTACGCCGAGCTCGTCGATCATCAGCAGATCGCGCGGATCCGACACGACAATGACGAGCGATTTGCCCTCTCGCCGATACGGCACGAACCCGTATCGCAACATGAGGTCTGCCGGGATCGATCGGAACAGTTCCTGATCGATGCGGAACGTGTCCATGTCGATGAACTGGAAGTGGTACCGCGCCGCGAGGTGACGGGCCTGCTCGAGCTCGGCGCGCCGTTCGTCGGCACCGAGCTCCACGCCCGTCGCGTGTATCTGTGTGGGGTTCACGTTGGTAGCCATCGGAGACTGGCGATCCTTCCGACTTGCACCGTTACGACAGCACTGCCGGGAGCTGGAAGAGCGGCAGATAGAGTGCCAAGAGCAGCGCCGCAATGACAATGCCCGTCAGCACGAGAAGCACCGGCTCGACGAGCGTCACGAACCGCTCCATCTTGGTTTCGATCTCTTCATCGAAAAAGTCCGCGACAGTGTTCAACATCTCCTGCAGCGCCCCGGTCGACTCCCCAACCTCGGCCATCTTTACCGCGACTTCGGGGAACACGCGGCGCGCCTCGAGAGATGCCGAGAGCGAGGCACCTTCGCGGACTCGAGCGGCCACGATTTGCAGCTCTCGTGCCACGTGCTGATTGCCGATCGATTGCGTGGCGATGTCGAGCGCGTACACGAGTGGCAGACCGCCCCCGAGGAGCGTCGACAGCGTCCGCGCCATCTGTGAGGTCGCGAATTTCGTCGCAATGTCGCCGACCAGCGGCACGCGCAACAGCGCCCGGTCGAGCCGCGCCTTCTGTCCAGCCTGCCCCAGCCAAACATAGAAGGCCACTGCCGCCACCACCCCACCGACGAGCAGAAGGAAGAACTGCGCCCGCACCCTGTCCGAAACAGCCACGATCACCCGAGTAATCAACGGCAGATCCGCCCCGAACCCCTCATAGAAGTCTGAGAAGGCTGGGACCACGCGGAGCACGATGATGGCGACCACGGCCACCGCGAGCGCGATGAGCACAGCGGGATACACCAATGCGGTGAGCGTCTTGCGTTTGACCGCTGCGATGACTTTTGAGTACTCCACAAAACGGCGCAACACGGTGTCGAGACTGCCGCTGCGCTCGCCAGCCAGGAGCGACGCCGTGTACACGCTGGGCAGCAACGTGCCGTGAGCGGCAAACGCGTCCGACAGCGCAGATCCGGAGCGCACACGCTCATGCACATCTTCGAGCACGGCCCTGAAGACTGGCGATGTCGCGCGCCGCCGGAGCAAGTCCAGCGACTGCACAAGCGGCATACCGGCTTTCAGCAATGTCGCCAGCTCCTGATTGAAGACCATGAATTCACGTGACGGCACGCCGTGACGCTGCGGAAGACCGAACGAGATTCCGCCGAGCGACCCCTTGGCCTGCAGTGACAACACGAACAGGCCCTTCTCCTCGAAGTCGTGGCGCAACCGCGCCTCACTCTCCGCGACGTACACACCCTGGGTGATTTCGCCCGACGCTGACGCTAAGCGACAGCGGAACTCCACGTCAGGCGCGCTCCGGGCGCCGCCCGTCGAGCCGGCCGCTGCCCGTTCGGCTGCAAGGGACTGTACGCGTGGACATTAGTGGTTCCGGGATTATATCAACCCGGATTTCCAATTTGGTCGTGGTACCCTACCCCGCAGAACAGGCGTCGAGCCTTGATTTTCCTGGGCCCTGACGCGAGGAACCCCGCCACGGAGGGTGACACCCTATGGGTGAGAAAGAGTCCGAGCCGTTCCAGTTCACCTTCAATGGATCTCTGAAGGTCGCGTTTCAGGGATCGCGTGTGACGTCCGACGCGAGCTGGATCTTGGTCCGTGAGTTTAATATCGTAATGACCGGCCTGCGGCTTGAGGCGTTGCTCCGGTAGCTACTGCAGCGTCTACGTCCCAGCAAACGCTAGCTACATGGCGCCCCCTCTGGTCGGCCGGGCCTTGGGAGGAGTAGGGCGATGGAAATCAAGAGACTCGTTGGGGTAACTCTGATTGTCTTAGTCGTGTGCTCGGCTGGTGCCGAGGGCCAGGAGACCGGGGGTGTCGTACAGGGCGCGGTCGTCGATTCGTCGGGTGGTGCGATTCCGGGTGCAGCGGTCCGCATAGAGGGCGGAGCGGTCAGCCAGTCCACCACCACTGATGGTCAGGGCCGCTATCGGTTTGCCGCCGTTCCCCCCCGGAGCGCACCGGGTGACTGTGGCGCTCAACGGATTCCGGACCTTGGTGCTCGAGGATGTCAACGTGCTCATCGGGCGTGCCACGGCCGTGAACGTCACGCTGGCCCTGGGTGCCGTGACCGAGGCGATGACGGTGACCGCCGTGACGCCACGCCTCGACACGACGCAGACGACCATCCAGACCAACCTCACGGCTGCGGCGCTTGAGACGTTGCCCAAGGGCGTGAACATGAGCAGCGTGTTCAAGCTTGCGCCAGCCGCACGCCCAGAGCCGCTGAGCGGCCAGTTCCAGATCGACGGTGCCTCGGGCTCCGAGAACTCCTTCCTGGTGGACGGCCTGGAGACCTCGAACTTCCGAACCGGTGTGCTCAACTTAAACAACAACCTGCCGTTCGAATTCGTGGAGGAGATGTCGATCAAGACGAGCGGCTTCAACGCCGAGTTCGGTGGGGCGACAGGCGGCGTGGTGAACGTCGTGACGAAGAGCGGCACCAACCAGTTTCGCGGCCTCTTCGGATCCACGTTCGAGCCGGGAGGCCTGCAGGGCAATCCGCGGAAGACTCTCAATGCGTTCCGCAGCGGCACGGGCGCGGCTTTCGTGCAGGTGAATGAATACCTCCAGCCGAAGAAGGACACCTTCACGAACTACTTCCCGGTGATGGGCCTCGGCGGCCCGGTGGTGGCGGATCGTGTATGGTTTTTCATGAGCTACACGCCGCAGGTCTTCCGCGAGACGCGCACGACCGAATACTTCACGTCGGATCCGCGCACACGTACGAAGACGACTGAGGCCACGTACTCACGCACGCGCCATGCGGAATACGTGCAGGCGCGCGTTGATAGCCAGCCGTCGAACACCCTGCGAGTATCCGGCGCCATGACGTTCAATCCGTATATCGAGAACGGGATCTTTCCGCACAACCAGATCTCCTTGGGCAACACGCCGCCTTCGGCCAACTTCGGCGGCTCCACCGGTGTCCTGTCCGGACCGACTCTGACGAGCCGGCAGGGCGGCAAGCAGGACGGCCTTAATACCTGGGTGAATGCGAACTGGGTTCCCTCGACGTCGTTTCTGGGCAACCTCCGCGCTGCGCGCGGCTACCTCAACGAGCGGTTGAATTCGCGATCCATCCCCGAGTTGACCCGTTTTGTGTGCACCGGCCTGGCCCCGCCCTCCTACGCAGGATGCGCGCTCGGCTTCAACAACCTGCCGTCCGGCAACACCCAGATTCGCGCTGAGAAGTCGACGCGCATGAGCGTGGAGGCCAGCGGAACCTGGCGGGTGAAGGAGTTCGGCGGCGATCACCAGATCAAAGGCGGATACCAGTTCTCCCGGCTCACGAACGACGTCAATCGTGGCTACGTGCCTCTCGGGTACGTTCAGCTGTACTACGGATACGAGATTAACGATCTCTCGGGTCGCGACGACCCGGTGAGCCCGACGGCCATCGGCGCCGGACAGTTGGTGCGTTTTGGCACGGTGGGGAAGGCCAGCAACACCACGCACGCCATCTTCCTGCAGGACCAGTGGCAGCCGGCGTCGAGGCTAACCATCAACGCTGGACTCCGAATGGAGAAGGAGGACCTGCCGTCGTTCAACGGCTTTGCCCCGCCTATCGCTTTCGGCTTCTTCGATAAGATGGTGCCCCGCTTGGGCGTGGCCTACGCGCTCACCGAGGACAACCGCACTAAGGTGTTTAGCAGCTTCAATCGCTTCCAGGACCGCCTGAAGTTCGAGCTTCCGAGGGGGTCGTTCGGCGGTGACTTCTACCGTCTCGATTTCTTCGAGATCCAGCCCAACACGCCGTACACCTACTATTCGCTGGAGCGCATCCTCGGGAACAACCGGGACGTGCTCGGTGGCACGTGCCCCATCACTAACAGCTCGGGGCTCTCCCGCTGCCAGTACGACTACCGCATCGCCTCCAACAGTCCCAATGCGGACATCTACACGGGTGCGGTCGACCCGAATCTGAAGCCGTTCACGCAGACGGAGTGGTCCTTCGGCATGGAGCGGCAGTTGGGCGCCGAGATGCTCTTGTCGGCGAGATATACCCACAAGCAGGTCGATCACGCCATCGAGGATGCGGGCTTCCCCACGGCTGAAGGCTCAGAGGCCTACATCATCGGCAACCCCGGCGAGGGGCTGCACGCGACGACGGCCAGGGAGTTCGGCTATGCAAAGACCCTGAAGGCCGTTCGCGACTATGACGCGCTCGAGTTGCGCCTGGACCGCCGCTCCGCCAAGGGCGTGGCCTGGAATGTCTCGTACACCCTGAGCCGGCTGTTCGGGAACTATTCCGGGCTGGCCAGCTCGGACGAAGTGACCGGCGGCCAGGGGCGCACCTCGCCGGGCGTGAACCGGTTCTTCGACCTGCCGCACATCGGCTTCACGGCGGCGGGGAACCCCGACAACGGACGGCTGGCCACGGATCGTCCGCATGTGCTCAATGCCTACGGTGCGTACGGTCATGAGTGGAGCGGGCGGCAGTCGACGACGGTGTCAGTCTTTTCGACCGTCCAGTCGGGAACGCCGTTAACCAGTTTCTACACGCTGTATGCCCAGGCCATCCTGTTCGGACGCGGTGACCTCGGACGCACGCCCGTGTTCACGAACACGGACCTGCTGCTGGCGCATCGGCTCCAGCTTAAGAGCGCACGCACCCTGACATTCGAGCTGAACGTCCTGAACCTCTTCGACGAGGCGAACGTGCTCGGCCGGAACACGCTTCGCGCCGGAGTGAACCCGAGCATCGCGACGCTGGGTCTGCCCGTTTCGGGGGAGCCTGCCGCGCTGAACTACATCCTGACCAACGGGATCGTGAGCAACTGGGACGCCTACATCAACAGCACGGCCGCACCGCAGCGCAAGAACACTGCGTATGGCATGGACAATCTGTTCCAGGGACCACGGGCAGTACGGCTGGGGGTGCGGTTCAGCTTCTAACCCGCCTTCACGTGTAAGTGGGACCCGGTGGGTGACCCCGCCGGGTCCCGGTTCCGCTACCCTGAACGCGGTGACTCTGCATGGATAACGCCTCCGCCTCCCTCCTTGCATCGGCGAGACGTTCGAAGGGTCTGTCAGTCGAGTTTGCTGCGCGGAAGTTGCTGCTCTCGACGGCCCAGGTTCGCGCGCTCGGACAGGGTGATAGCCGGGCGTTCTACAACCAGTGGTTCTACCAGCAGGCCCTCCGCAACTACGCGCAGTACCTCGAGGTACCCGCGCGCCGGACCTGCCTTCCCTGAGCCGGGAGGAGCTCGGCGGTGAAGCGAAGCGCAGCGCCTTCACGGGCGGGCGCGGCTTCCGGGTGCCACGGATGGCCTCGCCGCCATGGCCGCCGTCGTCGTAATGGTCGCAATCGTGGTGGGAACCCGCGAGTACTCATCGAGGGAGCAGCCTCTCCGCCCTCCTCCGGTGCCTGATAGGCCTGCCACAGTGCGGCCAGCCACCTCCCCGGTTCCAGCGACTGCCGACGCGGCGGGGGTGCCTTCCCCGGCGCCGGTTCCAGGCCCTCGCGGCGACCAGTTGTACGGGTGCGTGCTGGTGGAGGAGGACGCTTGGATCTTCGTCCGATATGCGGACCGGGTGCCGGCGGAGGATCGCGCCGTGCGTGGCGTCCTCTATCGCCTCACCGCGGCGCCCGTCTACCTGGCCGTCGGAACGACCCGTGTGCAGTTGCGTCTTCGCGGCCGCCCGGTCGACGTGTCTCCGTGGTTCGTGAACGATTCCCTGCGAATGGGGTAGCAGGCGCTGTCGCGGCTCGAGTTCACGCCACCGGCCGAGTCCTGCTGAGGGCGCTGCTGGTCAAGTTTTGCAAGTCGTCAGGACGGGTGAGAACTGGCCTCTGGGGAACCTACTAGCCGCAGCCGTTGGCGCAGACCCGCGCGCCGTTGATCCACTTCGCGTCCTTGTCGAACGGCGTGTTGCTCGGGATTGTGCTGTTGATCCGGTGCTTCATCTTCCAGCCCTTGGGCGTCTTCACCCACAGGTCGTTGGTCGCCCGGTGGCTGATGAGCGTCGGCGGATTGACGGCCTGATTGAACAGCATGATGTACGCGGACACCCGCGCCGTGCCGTCGCCATTCGGACGGACGACCGGGTTGGTGACAATGTGGCGCGACGACGATGTGCAGGGCGCCTTCTTCGTGCCCATCTTGATGATCGCCTCGCGGCCGTCAAGCGGGCTCTTGAGACGCTCCGGCCCTGCCTGCATCATGCCGGATCGTAGGCAGCATTAGCGGGGGTCTGGGTTAACCGAGCGACTCTTCTCTGCGTCTCATTCGCTTCATGAACTCGACCCTCGATGGCGACGGGCTCAGACTCTTAGTCTGCCGGCTGCTAGCTCAAGCCAGTCCGCATCGGTCATATCGATCGCGAGATAAAATGTCATCTTGCCGCTCTTGAGTTTTCTCTGATGAAGTCCAGCCTCCCGACAAATAACCCGACCAGAATCAAAAAACGATCTAATGCCGCCCCCCCAGCGCATGGCGTGAGCCTTCGCGAGGTAGCCGAGTACGTCACCCGTTGTCGTCGTGATGATGACGGCGGATGGGTCAATCGGATTATCAATGTCCGGCACCAAGAGCACATTAAGGCGTATGCGTTCGCCGTTCTCGCATCTCCCTTTTGAGGCGCGCTCAAGGTTTCGGATGTACCGCTCCTCGCCGATTGCGGCGATCCGCGAGTCCGCCCAATTCGGCTTTGATCTTGTGTACCTACGTCGCTCTCCGATCAGGTCGCTCACGTTTTGTATGGCTCGGCACACATCAAGATTGTCGTACTCGGGCTGAGGCTCGGCGCCAGTGGACCCGATAGAGTGCTGAAAGCCCTTTGCCTCGACAAGATGCGGAAGGTTAAGCCAGACACCGATAATGTCATCGCCGCATAGCTTGCCGTCACAGCACAGCAACTCTCCTCTGTCGTCGAACTCTCGAGCCAGTAGCTGCAGCCGGTATGCGTCCTCTCTAGACAGGTGACCCACGATGTCGCCGTGCTCTGTCAACACAGCAATCGCGTTCTCGTCATACGGGTTCTCTGGTTGGCGCGCGAGCAAAGACTTGGAGATCAGCGAATCGTTTACAGAAACAATCCGCGATTTTTCTAATTATTCTGGTGACCCGGGCGGGGATCGAACCCGCGACCCTCTGATTAAAAGTCAGATGCTCTACCACTGAGCTACCAGGTCACGTGGGCTGATGTCGCGCCGCGTCAGTGCGTTACGGTCGGCGCCTCCTTGGGTGGCTCCTGCGATTCTCAGGTGCCTGCAGGACGCGAGGACCGACGAATGCAACCAGGCGCGACGCGGAGGCGTGGCTGGAGGGCTGAACCGGGAGCCGGCCACGGGCGCCCGGTCAAGCCACGGGCCCCTACGGGGCGACGGTGACCTTGATGACCTCGCAGAGCCCTGCGATGGTCATGTGCCGGTCGTCGCCGGCCTGCACGGCGATGCGATGCGGTCCGGGCGCGAGCGACATCTCGATCACGTTCTTGCCGTCGCCGAAGTGAATCCAGGGATCAGCCTTCGGGATCACCGTGCCCGGCGGCAGACAGTCGGTGTCTGTGCCCAGGTGGTAGTGGATGGTCTGCGGACGGACCTGCTCCGGCGTGAGCTCGCCCTTCGGCACGGCGGCCACGGTGAGGCCGCTGCTGCCGAACTCGACGCTGGACAAGGGCTTGATCGTGTCGCCGTTCTTCGGCGAGACGAAGAACACGCGCACCGCCGCGTCAGCCGGCGCCGCGGCCGGCACGCTCTCGGCAGGCGTCGTACTCGCGGGCGGCGCCTCGGTGCCGCCGCACGCCACGGTCATCGCGGCCAGCCCGAAGCCGGCTACGGCCATTACGACTCGGTTGCTCATCTCAGCTCCCTCTCGAGAAACCCGAGCCGCTGGGCGTTCGCCGCCAGCCGCTGTCCGGGCGACTTGAACCGCGAGAATTATAGCTCACAGCGTCGACGAGCGGCTCGCCTGGCGACGTGGCGGCCGGACGCTGAGCGCGGGCGGGCCCCCGCCCTACGACGGCGTGTCCTTGAACGCGGCCGTGACGGTCGCTGGCGTCTTGCCGTCCACCGTCGCCGACTGCGTCTGGGTACCGAGCGTCTCGTGCCACACCTCGACGGTGTAGGTGCCGGGAGGGAGGCCCTTGACCTCGAACCGGCCGTCGGCCCCCGTGACCGCGAAGAAGGGATGCGGGACCACATTGGCGTACGCGATCATCCAGCCGTGCACGTCGCACTTCAGCGGCACGCCGATCTCGGGCTGCGTGAAGACGCGATCGACGGGCGGCACCTTGGGGGGCTGGCTGAAGTTGAACTCCCGGTTCGTCTCCGGCACGGCGTGGACGTTGTGCAGCGCCGCATCACTGTTGGTCACCTTGATCGTCTGGCCGACCTGCACGCCGAAGACGTGCGGTAGGTACTGGCAGCCCTTCTGGTCGAGCATGACGGGCGTGGCCGGCACCGCGTAGGTCCGGGCGCCGAGCCCCTCCTTCACCCAGACGAACGCGTTCTGCAGGCCGCCGTCGGCGCCCACGACGAGGCGCTCCGACACAGCGCCGGGAAGCGGCGTACACTTCGAATCGGAGTCCATCGGCAGCGGGCGCGGTGGCGGCGGGGTGCCGGCAAACGTGATGACGCCGCTGACGACGCCGGGGCCGTCGGCCGTGTCGGTGGGCGCGGCCGTCGAGGTAGCCGGCGCCGACGTGGCCGTCGGCTCGTTGCCGCCGCCGCAGGCGGGCGTGAACATTTGGACTGCCAGCACGGCTGCGGCCGCCCGCTGCATTCGTGGCCTGCTCGACGTCTCTCTGAGCATGCGTCCATTCTAGCCGAGGCCCGCGGCTGGTCCCGTCGCCGCTCGCGTCGATCGTGTGAGTGAGACCATACGGTACTATGGGCCTTGCGCACACCAGGCAGAGCCGTTCATCCGCTCGATCTCGTGCGCGGGCTGACACTGTGGGCGTGAATCTGGAGGAAGCGGCACGAACTCGGGTGGCTGCAGGCTCCGACCGCGCGGCACCGAGAGGGAGGGCACCCATGAAGCGCAGCGTACGTGTGTTGTTCGTGGTCCTGGCGGTGGCGGCGAGTCTCACGATGGCGAGGGCGCAACAGGCCGAGTTGGATCGAGTCGAAGAAGCGGCCAAGGTCCTCGATGAGATGCTCGCGGCGAAGGACAACGGGATCCCCAAGTCGATTCTCGACAAGGCTGCGGCCCTTGTCGTCATTCCCTCGACGGTCAAAGGGGCGTTCGTGGTCGGCGGCCAGCGTGGCAAGGGCGTCATCAGCGGCCGTTCGGGCAGCCGTTGGTCTCCTCCGGCGTTCATCACGCTGACGGGTGCCAGCTTCGGCTTTCAGATCGGCGGCCAGGCCACCGACGTCGTGCTCGTCGTGATGAACGAGCGAGGCCTGAACAACCTCATGCAGAACAGCTTCAAGATTGGCGGCGACGCATCGGTAGCGGCGGGCCCCGTCGGCCGAGAGGCAACCGCGGCCACTGACTACAAGTTTCAAGCCGAGATTCTCAGCTACTCGCGCTCGCGCGGTCTATTTGCCGGGATCAGCCTCGCAGGCTCCACCATTCGGGCGGATCGCGATGCGAATGAGAAGGTCTACGGCGTCGGCTACAACACCCGTCAGATCGTCGTCGAGCAGAAAGGCGGGTCGCCGTCGTCGGTGATGCCGTGGATGCGGGCGCTGCAAAAACTCTCGTGAACGCGCTCACCGAGGAAGACGAGGGCGCGTGACTGCGCGTCGATCCGGTTGCGTGACGAGCCCGGTGATGGCGGCGACAGCCCTCTTTTCGCGCGTTTCCCAGACACCAGCAATCGCCACGACGGTGGCCTTTAGCGTCGACAGCACAGCGGCGAACCGTGTGTGCAGCTCGCCGCGCGCGTGCGGGCGATCGCGCTGCAGGCCGTCCGGCACCCACGGCACGTCGGGCTCGCACAAGAGGTAGAGATCGCCTCGTCGTTCGGTCGCGGCACGCTCGATCCAGGGAGGCGCATGCCCATCGTAGTGACGCGCGTAGACAACCGTACTGACGAGGTCGGTGTCTTTGATCAGCAGGGGTGCTGCGCGTTCTGCCGCTGATCGGTACGCGGCGTCCTCGATCGCCATCTGTCCACGAGCAATGGTCTCGACATCGATGTGATCAAGGGTCGTCGTCCGCTGCGCCACGTACTCGCGCGCGAACTCGAGCGACAGTGGGGCCGAGAATCGGCTCGCGAGTCGCTCTGCCAGCGTCGATTTGCCGGTGGACTCCGGGCCGATCAGAACGACGACGCGAGGCCGGTGCTGCGCAGCCTCAACGTTCGATGCCATGTCATCCATCCCAGGACCGCGATGGCGGTGAAGACGAGATAGAGCCCGGCGGTCAGGTAGAGCGCGCGGAGGATGTAGAGGCCAACGTACACGAGATCGACCACAATCCAGAGCGGCCAGTTCTGGATCCACTTCCGTGCTTGCATCCACTGGCCGACGAGACTGAAGCTCGCCGTCGGCGCGTCGAGCCACGGGAGCGCGGCATCCGTGCGAGCGAGGACCAGGTACACGACGCCAGAGCCGAGTACCCCAGCCCCGAGCGCGACCGTCAGGGCGGCCCAGGGCGCACGGGTCACGCAGACCCGCGTGCCTGCACTCGCCGTCGTGCCGCGCCACCAGACGCACCAGCCGTACGCACTCAGCACGACATAGCAGACGTGCAGTCCGCTATCCGCGTACAGCTTGGCTTGGAAGAACACGACTACGTATAGGGCCGAGCTGACGATGCCGACCAGCCAACCCCAGATGCTCTCGCGCGCGATGAGCGCGATGGCGAGGGCGCCGGACGCGACGCCCAGCGCCTCGAGCCAGCTCATTTCACCGCGAACACCCAGATCGTCCCACCCTCGGGGACCTCGGGGTACCTGCCGGGAAATGCCGCATTCAAGCGTGCCTGCATGGCGCGTGCGTCGACAGCCCATCCCGACTGGACGGCGACATACTGCGTGCCGTCCAGCGAGAACGTCGAGGGCTGGCCGATGATGCCCGACGAGGTCGGGTACTCCCAGAGGAGCTTGCCGGACTTCGCGTCGAACGCGTGGAACCTGCGATCGTTCGTGCCGCCGCTAAACACCAGACCGCCAGCCGTGCTGAGCATCGGTCCCCAGTTTGGCGAGGCCGCGTAGTTGTGCGTCCACACACGCTTCCCTGTATCCACGTTCCAGGCTTGCACCTCACCGTAGTGGTCGGCACCCGCCACCGGGGTGACGGTCGTCGTCGCGCCAGTGAAGGACGCGCCCGGTGTGTACTCTGACGCACGCCCTTCGATTGAGGCGCAGAAGTTCTCGTTCGCCGGGATGTAGATCATCCGCGTCAGCGGGTTGAACGCGATCGGCGGCCAGTTCTTGCCGCCCCAGATCGAGGGACAGAATTCGGCCTTCTTATTGGTCCCAGGCTTTCGATCTGGATCGACGTCGGGTCGTCCGGTCTTCGGATCGACGCTCCGGAACACGTTCTGCTTCACGTACGGCGTCGCGTCGACGAACCGCACCGGTCCTTGCGTCGTCCGCTCGAGGAACCAGATGTAGCCGTTGCGCGCGACGTTCACGAGCCCACGCACGGTGCGGCCACCTCGCTGAAAGTCGATCAGCACCGGTGGTGACACTTCGTCCCAGTCCCACGATTCGTTCGGGCTGTACTGGAAGTGTCCTTTGATCTGGCCCGTCTTCACGTCGATGGCGACCGTCGACGAGGTGTACAGGTTGTCGCCGGGACGCCGATCGCCCATCCACGGACCGCCGTTCCCGGTGCCCCAGTACGCGAGGTTCGATTCAGGGTCGTAGTTCGCCGTGACCCAGATGGACGCACCGCCGGTCTTCCACTGCTCGCCTTTCGGCCACGTCTCACTGCCCGGCTCCCCGGGTGCCGGGACCGTGTAGGTCCTCCAGAGCGGCTTGCCGGTCTCGGCGTCGAACCCGGACACGAATCCGCGCACGCCGAGCTCGCCGCCGGAGGTTCCGACCATGACCACGCCGTTCGCCGCGAGCGGCGCCAGCGACATGTAGTAGCCCTTCTTGTTGTCTTCGACCGTCGCGGACCACACCTCGCGTCCCGTCCTGGCGTCCAATGCGACGAGCACCGCCTCGGCTCGTGCGAAGAAGACCTTGTCCCCCCACAGCGCGACGCCGCGGCTCGTGGGGTGCAGCAGAATCGTGTTTTCGGGTGCCGGATTTCGGTAGCGCCACAGGACGGTTCCTGTCCTCGCGTCGGCGGCGATCACTTGGTTCTGGGGAGTCGCGACGAACATCACGCCGTCGTTGACGAGCGGCGGCGCTTCGTGCCCGAAGTTCACGCCGGTCGCCATCGACCACACGGGTTGTAGACGACCCACGTTCTCCGGCGTCAGCTGCGTCAAGGGGCTGAACCCCCAGCCGTCGTACGTCCGGCGGTTCATCAGCCAGTTGCTGTCCTCCGGTTTCAGCAAGCGATCGGACGTCACCGACTTGTAGTTCTGCAGGATGGGCGGCATCGGTGCCACCGGCTGCTGTGCGCTGAGGACGGCACCCAGGCTAGCCAGGCCAGACAGCGCGCAGGCTGCGGAAAGCGAGAGAAAGAGGCGTGTGCTGGAATTCATGCGGGCCTGATTGTACCGAGATAGCGCGGTTCCGAGTGTTGCGTTTTGAGTCCTGACTCCGCAATGTCGGAAGCTTGGCTTCCGACTGGCCGGAGGACATGACGGGCATCCGGTAGACGCCGCGTATGCTGTGCGTGTTTCCACGGTCACCTGCAGGGTCTCCGAGGCGCGGGTTGTGCTGTCTGAGGTGGTGTTCGTCAGTTCGGTCGACGTCGGCAAGGCGCCAGCAGCCTGGTCGCGCTCACCCCTCCCCACCGCAGTCCCGCCAGGCTGTTGGTGTTAGCGCGTGATCGCCTTCCACTGCTTGACGAGGTGGTCGGCGGTCCGCCACGCCAGCGCCTGAACGGTCAGTGTCGGATTGTGGGCCCCGCTCGTGCCCATGACGCTGGCACCCAGGACGCCGAGGTTCGGCACCTCGTGTGAGAAGCCGAACCGGTTGACAACGTTCGTCTCCGGATTGTCGCCCATACGGGTCCCGCCATACGCGTGTGTGCTCGGCAGCATCGTCCCACCGAGCGGAGCGCGGACGACCTCGGTGGCGCCTGCGACGCGATACCACTGCTCCATCTTGTCTTGGGTGAAAGCCGCGATCCGCTCTTCGTTCGTTTTGTACTCGGCCGTGATCCTGATCACCGGGAAGCCCAGCGGATCTTTGACCTCCGCATCGAGATCGAGATAGTTCGTCTCGTACGGCAGCGTGGATTTCTGTATGTACGCCGTGTTCCAGCGATCGGCGTTCTGCTTGATGAACCCTTTCCACGCCGAGCCCCAACCCGGCACCCGACCAAACGTGTTCATGTTGGCGGCCGCGATCGGTCGACGGTCAGAATAAACCCAAAGATTGCCGCCCCCGATGAAGTCGAGGCTGCCGTGATCGAAATTGTCGTCGGCGAAGTCATCGATGGCGACGCCCTGTGCCGGGAGTCCGTACCATGCTTTCAAGTCGTACGGGAACAACGCGATGACACTCGCAAGGGTGTGATGGCTGGAATAGTGCTTCCCCACTTGCGCGTGATTGTTCGACAGACCGTTTGGAAACGCGCGCGACTTCGAGAGGAGCAAGAGGCGCGTGTTCTCGTAGGTATAGCTCGCCAAGAGCACGGCCTTCGCCGGCTGGACGTACTCCTGACCATCGAGGAGGTACGTGACACCGGCGACGCGACCTTGGTTGTCGACGTCGATCGACGTCACGGTGGCGCGACTGACGATCTTCAAGCGCTTGGTCGCCTCCGCCCTCGGGATCGTGGTGACCGCCGTGGAGTTCTTGGCGTCCACGTGACAGCCGCCGCGGTTACAGTAGCCGTGGTACATGCAGGCCGACCGGTTCTGATACGGCCGCGTGTTGATCGCAGCCGGACCGGGGAACGGATGCCATCCAAGTCCCTTCGCGGCGTCGGCCATCTTCTCGAGCCAGCCGGTCCAACGAAGCGGTGGCATCGGGTACTCGCGCTGCCGCGTCGCCTCGAAGATGTTCCCTCGCGGGTCCTTTTTCTCTTTCACGTTTCCGGCCTGGCCAGAAACACCGATCTCCCATTCCACCTTGTCGTAGTACGACTCGAGCTCGTCGTAGCCAACGGGCCAGTCCTCGACCGTTGATCCGGCGGGAATACGAGAGGCGCCGTATCGCTTCTTCGTGTCGCTGACGACACTGAAGTCCCACGGGTTGAGCCGCCAGCTCTGCGCCCAGTAGTGCAGCGTGGTTCCACCCACGCCGTTCATCATCGGATGGCTTGCCATGCGCGTCGTCGGCGACTGGGCGTTGGGCCGCGCGGTCGGAATCTCCTGATTGGCCTTCTGAACCGCCATCGGCCAATCGCGGACGTTGTTGCGAATCTCGTCTGGCGCGAAGTCGCGCCGCGTGAGCGCGTCTCCTGCCTCGAGGCCGATGACGTCGAGGCCAGCTTGCGCGAGCGGCAGAACGGCCACGCCACCGGCGGCGCCAAGCCCGACGACGACGACGTCCGTGCCCGGGAGACTAGTCGCCATGTGTGGTCGCCACTCCTTCGCGGCGTGTGTCCGAGGCATCGTTGTGCGGCCTATCGTCCGGGCCCGTGTGAGGCTCGTCCGCGCGCGCTGTCGCTTTGTTGAAGCCATCGAAGTCGTACGCGGACCGACGGTTCGGTTGGAGCTGGTTCCTCTCCAAGAGTTGCTGGTCTGCCGCCGACACCATCGCCCGCACGCCCGGGTACCCGAGCAGGCTCCACCCGACGAAGTTCGCGTTGCCGCCGTAGTACGGATCACCGAAGGTGCCCTGCCATGTATGAGCCTTGACCATGTTGAAGAACGCGGAGGAGCTGCCGATGAACCCCGAGCCGGTGGTCGCACCGCGCTCGACGTCCGTGAGCACCGCGTCTTGGTCCGGCGGAGACAGCTCGACGAAGAGCCTTCCCTTGGAGGTCCGGCAGTATCTATCGAGTGCGGCAAACCCGGCACGATAGGCGCCGACCGAGCCCGCGAGGGCACCAGCCAACGCACGGTCGATGTAACGCGCCGCCCGCGCTTCCCGCGCGCCCGGACCATGGGCATCTGAGGGAATCAGCCGCCCGACGATGGCTTCGAGGGTATCTGCCTCGTGTGCCGTGAGGCTCTCGTGCGCCTCACGCACCGACGAGCCGGCGCCCGTCGAGGCCCGAACCGACGGCTGGGCGGCTTCGGCTTCCACACCCGCACCGATCTCAGTGCCGCTGCTCGTGACGACCGCCGCGCCGACGGCACCCGCCGTCTTCAAGAGATCGCGACGGGAAAAGAAGCGTAGCTCTGACATGTCGGCCTCACTCGTGATGGACGGGGACAGTGTACGCGGAAACGCGAACGAAATGACCGGTGAGCGGCAGACCGTCGGCCGGCCGACGGGTCGTATTACGATCGGCTGTCGAGGACCTGTCATGGCGACGCATACCGATGCCCGTAGTACAGAAGACACCAAGGCCCGGCTGGCCGACCCGTCCCTCCTGCGCGAGGCCTGTCGTATCGGTGACCGCTGGGTTTCCACGGACGGACCCTCGATCGCCGTGGACAACCCAGCAACCGGTGAGGTGATCGGTCACGTGCCGAAGCTCGGGCGAACGGAGACCCGAGAGGCGATCACTGCGGCCCACGCGGCTTTTCCGCCGTGGCGCCGCCTGCTGGCGAAAGAGCGCGCCATTCTGCTGCGCCGCTGGTTCGACCTCATCATGACGAACCAGGAAGACTTGGCGCGGCTGATGACGCTCGAGCAGGGAAAGCCTCTGACCGAGTCGCGCGGTGAGGTCGCCTACGGTGCATCCTTCATCGAGTGGTTCGCCGAAGAAGGCAAGCGCGTCTACGGTGACACCATCCCGTCGCACGCGCGCGACAAGCGCATCATCGTGATCAAGCAGCCCGTCGGCGTGGTGGGATGCATCACCCCGTGGAACTTCCCCATCGCCATGATCACGCGGAAGGTCGGACCGGCACTCGCCGCGGGCTGCACAGTCGTCGTCAAGCCGGCCTCGCAAACGCCGTTCAGTGCGTTGGCGCTGGCGGCGCTCGCTGAGCAAGCCGGTCTCCCTCCGGGCGTGCTGAACATCGTGACGGGGTCTGCCTCCGAGATCGGTGCAGAGCTGACCGAGAACCCGACCGTGCGTAAGCTTTCCTTCACCGGTTCCACGGCCATCGGCAAGGTTCTGATGGCGCAGTGCGCCGGCACGGTGAAGAAGGTTTCACTGGAGCTCGGCGGCAATGCGCCCTTCATCGTGTTCGACGATGCGGACCTGGACGCGGCCGTCCAGGGTGCGATGGCCTCGAAGTATCGCAACACCGGGCAGACGTGCGTCTGCGCCAATCGCATCCTGGTCCAACGCAGGGTGTACGACACGTTCGCGAGGAAGCTGGTTGCGGCCGTCGATGCGCTCAGAGTTGGCGTCGGGCTCGAGGACGGCGTGACTCAGGGTCCGTTGATCGACGTTGAGGCGCTCGAGAAGGTGGAGACCCACGTTCAGGATGCCGTGGCGAAGGGCGCGAAGATCCTCCGAGGGGGCTCTCGTCTCGGCGGGGGCGGCCGCTTCTACGCACCGACCGTCCTCACGCACGTGACGCCCCAGATGCTGATTGCGCGCGAGGAGACCTTCGGGCCGGTGGCACCGCTCTTTGCGTTCGACTCGGAGGGCGACGCGATTGCGCTGGCCAACGACACCGAGTTCGGGCTCGCCGCCTACTTCTACGGTCGCGACGTGAGCCGCATCTGGCGCGTGGCCGAAGCGCTCGAGTACGGCATGGTCGGCGTCAACACCGGGCTCATCTCCACCGAGGTCGCACCGTTTGGTGGCGTGAAGGAGTCCGGCATCGGCCGCGAGGGCTCCAAATACGGGATCGAGGAGTATCTCGAGGTGAAATACTTGTGTCTCGGGATTTGAGGCGGGCACTCCTGGTCAGGCTGGGAGGTCGGGTCGAGGACTGGTAGGCTTACCAGGCCCACCCGGCCTTTGTTACAGTAACCGCCATGTCTTCTGCACATCTCGTCCTGGCGACCTTCGCGGCGGCTTCGGTGGCGTTCGGCATGCACGTTCGGGCGCAGCCACAAGTTCAAGGCGGAGGCGCGGCATCAGCGACCGCGTGCTCCGTGCGTGCCGTCCAACAGAAAGCGCCCAGGGGGACAACGATCACGGACGCCAGGGTGGTCGAGGCGAACGGTGCGCAGCGGCGCCACTGTCAGGTGGATGGACACGTCGCGGTGCCGGGCAACGAGATCAACTTCCGCGTCGGGTTGCCCGAAGACTGGAACGGCAAGTTTCTGTTCATCGGTGTCGGCGGATTGGCGGGTCAGCTCGGCAACCTGCGCCAGGGTCTGGAGCGCGGCTACGCGACGGCGACCACGGACACCGGTCACCTCGACAGCGACCCGACGTGGGGCGCGAACCGCGCGAAGGAAGTCGACTACGGCCACCGCGGCACGCACGTCACGACGGTGGCCGGCAAGGCGCTCACGGAGGCGTTTTACGAGAAGCCGCTTCACCGTGCGTACTTCAATGGCTGCTCGAACGGCGGTCGCCAGGCGCTGATGGAAGTGCAGCGATACCCGTCGGATTTCGACGGGATCATCGCGGGCGACCCAGCCACCGGCACGCCGATGCAGGTGGCTCGGGGACTGGTCTTCCAGAAGATGCTGGCTTCGACCGAAGCGTATCTGCCCCAGGCGAAGGTCGAGCTGCTGTCCAAGGCCACGCTCGACTCCTGTGATGCGAGCGACGGTTTGAAGGACGGTCTGGTCAGCGACCCGCGGACGTGCACGTTCAAGCCGGAGATGCTGAAGTGCCGGGGGGCGGACGCACCCAACTGCCTGAACGCGAAGCAGCTCGAGGTCGTGAATCAGATCTATGACGGCGTGAGGCTCTCCAACGGAGACGCGTACGCATATGGCTTCCCGCTAGGGCACGAAGGTGGGGCGACAGGCTGGCAAGCGTGGATCAACGGCAGCGTGCCGCCAACCAAGCAAGCCGACGGCACGCTCGCCTTCACCGAGAAGCTTCCGAGCGGCTATCGGCTCTCTGACTCGAACTTCCGATTCCTCACCACCGAGGAGGACGATCCCAGCTTCAGTTGGCGAACGCTCAACCTGGATCGTGACCTGCCGCGCCTCAAGCTGATGACGGACATCCTGAGCCCGCTCGATCCGGATCTGCGTCCGTTCAAAGCGAGGGGCGGCAAGCTGCTCATGTACCACGGCTGGGCGGATCCCGCCATCAGCGCGCTCGGAACGCTGGACTACTCGAACAAGGTTGGCAACGTGGTCGGCTCGCCGCAGGCGCTCGAGTCGTTCGTGAGTCTGTATCTCATCCCCGGCATGCACCACTGCTCCGGCGGTCCCGGCCCGAACGAATTCGACATGCTGACGGTATTGGAGCAGTGGTCGGAGAGAGGCCTCAAGCCCGGTCCGGTCATCGCGACGCACAGGACGGATGGCAAGGTCGATCGCACGCGACCGCTCTGTCCGCATCCGCAGATGGCCACGTATACGGGCAGCGGCAGCATCGACGACGCGGCGAACTTCCGGTGTCAGGTATCGCCCGCGCCGACCGCCGCCGGACCACCGAGAGCTCCCCTGCGATAGATCACCCAGCAGGCTCACCCGGCCGACCAGGAGAAGACTCAGCGTGCGCCGCGGGGCGGTTCGAAGAGCGAGAGCGGAATCGCTCTTCCAATCGCGAAGTAGCCCGCCGGGCTCGGGTGGATGCCGTCCCCGCAGTTGAAGGGCGGATGGATCAAGTCGGGTTGTGCGTGGTCACGCACCATCGCGTCGAAATCCAGAACCGCGTCAAATCCCGCCTTGGTGCGAATCCAGTCGTTGACCTCACGTCGGCGACGCGTCTTCTCCGAGTTCCACCCGGTATTCGTGCCGCTGGACTCGACGTTGTGCCGAGGAATCATGGTCACGCCGAACACGCGCGGACCAGCCGCTTTCACACGCTTCACAATCGTTGCAAGACCGTCCGTGACCTGGGACACCGACGCTTCGCGGCGTAGGTCGTTCGTCCCCATGAACACGATGACGTCAGTCACGCCGTGATGCGACAGCACGTCGCGGTCGAAGCGTTCGAGGCCCGGCAGGCTGTCGGGCGCGGGCTGAACGTTGCGCGTGACCGTGTTGCCGCCGATGCCTTCGTTGACGATCGCCTTCAGCTTCGCGCGGCTCCCGGCCTGTGCGCGCGCAGCCTCCTGGTGGAGAACGAGACGCGTCGAGAGGACGTTGACCCAGCGATCGTTCGCGTCCAGCGTCGAGCACGTGCCGTCGGTGATGGAGTCGCCGAACGCCACGATAGCGCCGCCTGCCATCGCCGATTGGACTTCCACCGATTTCAGCCACCACGTGGCCGTGAAGGTTTCGGTGAACGGCGTGCGCGACCCGTCAGATGTTCTGTCGCCCGCGCCATTGGGCGTGCGGTACGACGTCACGACCGCGTTGGTGTGCTGACTCGGGTTGACCTCGCTGCCCGGGATGAACAGCGTGACGGCCAGATCCTGCTGCGCGAAGACCGGCATGGTCACGGGGTCGCTCCAGACCGCGCCCCCAGGCGGAATGGTCGCTTCGGCGCTCTTCTCGAACGTCAGCGGTTTCATCGAGCCTGACGCGACGAGTGGGCCCTGAATGCGCTGCGCAATTGTGGCGCGTCCGATTCGAAGGGGCGCCGTCCCGTAGCCGTTGTCCAAACGGACGCGGACGACCTCGCCAGGAATCGTGACGCGTGCGATGAGGCGCACGGTGGCGTTGGTGATGGCGGTCTCGCCAAGGGCCTGCTGCGCGGTGCCCCAGGCGGTGACCCATTCGTTCGCTGCTGGCGGACCGACCGTCCCTCGTTCGACCGACTGCGCCCCGGCGACCGCGATCGTGCCCGCTGCAGCCGCAAACGCGACCGCCCACGCGACGTGTGCTCTCGGGTTGTTGGTCATGGTGGCACCTACCATACACGCCTTCAGCCCTCCTCGTACGCGCTCCGGAAGCGGTCGCGGAGCGCCGACTTGAGGAACTTACCCGCAGAGGTCTTCGGAATGGCGTCGACGAAAACGATGGAGTCTGGGAGCCACCACTTCGCAAAGTGCTGTGCGAGAAGCGCGCGGAGCTCGTCTGCCGTCGCCTGCTGGCCAGGCTTCAGGACCACGGCCGCCAGCGGGCGTTCGTCCCACTTCGGATGCGGCACCGCGATGACCGCGGCTTCTGCGACCGATGCGTGACCCATCAGCGCGTTCTCGAGGGCCACTGAGCTGATCCACTCACCGCCGGACTTCACGAGATCCTTTGAGCGATCCGCGAGCTCGACGCACCCGTCCGCCGCGATGCGTACGATATCGCCGGTCTTGAACCAGCCGTCCTCGCAGAAGCGGCTATCGGCCGACTCGCCGTGGTAGTAGCTGCGGGCGACCCACGGTCCACGCACCTCGAGCTCACCGAGCGTCTCGCCATCCCACGGCACGAGACCGCGGTCGCCGCGCGCACGAATCTCGACGAGTGGCACCGGTGTGCCTTGTTTGGCACGATAGCGGAATCGATCCTCCGGAGCCGCGTCGCGAAGCTCACGCGGGAGGTTGCAGACGGTGCCCACTGGTGTCATCTCCGTCATCCCCCAGGCGTGAAGCACGTGGATGCCGTGGCGTTCCTCAAGACCCCGAATCATCGACAGCGGCGCTGCGCTGCCACCAACGACCAATGCGCGGAGCGCGCTCAGGTCGTAGCGCCCAGGATTGGCGTCGAGCTCCTGCAACAGCGCGAGCCAAACCGTCGGCACACCGGCCGTGAACGTGACGCGTTCGCCCGCCAGCAGCTCGGCAACGCTTGTCGCGTCGAGGTGCGGACCCGGCAACACCTGATCGCACCCGAAGAAGGCACAGCTGTACGGGAGCCCCCACGCGTTGACATGGAACATCGGCACGATCGGCAGCACGATGTCGTCACGTCCAAGGCCGAGCGAGTCGCGCATGCCGAGCGCCAATGAATGCAGGGTCAGTGCGCGATGCGAGTACACGACCCCTTTGGGCCGCCCAGTGGTGCCGGAGGTGTAACACATCGCGGCGGCGTCGTTCTCGTCGAGGGCGACATCAATCGCCCGGTCCGGGTTGGCGGCACTGAGTAGCGTCTCGTAATCCATGCCGGTCGACGCCGCGCCGCTTCCCGAGGCCAGCACGATCACATGTGGGATCTCCACCTGTGCGCGGACCTGGTTCAGGAGGGGCAGAAGGCTCTCGTCGACGAGGATCGCACGGTCGCCAGCATCCTTGATGATGTAGGACAGGTCGTCGGGGTGGAGGCGCAGATTGAGGGTGTGCAGCACGGCTCCCATCGACGGGACCGCGAGGTACGCCTCCAGGTGTCGATGGTGCGTCCACGAGAGCGTCGCCACGCGGTCGCCGCGGGTGACGCCCAGATCGCGCAGCGCCACGGCAAGCCGCTGCGCACGGTCGATGACGTCCGCATAGGTCCGCCGATCGAGTGTGCGATCGGGGCGGTGTGACACGACACGCCGCTCGGGAAACAAGGTCGCGGCCCGTCGCACCATCGCTGGCACGGTGAGCGGGAAGTCCATCATCAAGCCATGCATTGGCGGGAAAATAACACAAGGTTCGAGGTTCAGGGGTTCGGGGTTTGCATGAACCCAAGAACCGGTCGACTGCACCCAGGAACCCTTGAACCTCCGACCCTCGAACCTTCGAACCGATGAATGCTGGACCGTGTAGTAGGATTACGCAGTAGTGACTCCCGAGCTCGCGGAAGCGATAGATTTTCACAAAGCGATCATCGCCGAGGGTGGTAAGGCGCTCGTCGGGTACGACACAGCGAAGGCGCTGGCCAACGTCGTCCTGCTCTCGGAAATCCCCACGACCTACGACAAGAACGAACAGCGCCAGGTCAACGCGGGCAACCTGCTGCTTCGCGGCGTGCCGGGCGTCGGCAAGACGTTCTTCGGGGTCATCTTGGCGGCCATCAGCGACGCCAAGTTTGCGCGTCTCCAGGGCCGGGCGGACCTGCAGCCGACCGAAGTGGTCGGGTTTCAGATGATCAATCCGTCAACGGGCGAGCTCATCACCGAATTCGGCCCGATGGCCTCGGCCGAAGTCATCCTGCTGGACGAAATCAACCGCATCCCCCTCAAATCTCAAAGCGCCTTCCTCGAAGGATTACAGGACCGGACGGTCACCGTCGGCAAGCAGACCTACGAGCTGCCGCGTTTCAGCTTCGCCATCGCGACGATGAACCCCGTCGAACTCGGACAGGGGACCTTTCCGCTCTCGGAGGCGGCCACCGACCGCTTCGCGATCATGATCAATATCGGGTACCTGCCGCCTGCCGAGGAAGAGAGACTCGTCAACTTCGACTTCAAGCGCGTCCGTCTGAATCCGTTGATGACAAAAGAGCGGATCATCCAGCTCCGCTCCGCCATCAACGAGCAGGTGTTTCTCCACGAGCTCCTCGGCCGATACGTCCAGCGGCTTGTCGCGGCGTCGCGTCCCTACAACCCGGACACTGACTGGTACACGCACTCGCCCTCCGAACTGGTCGAAAAAGGCGTTGACCTGGGCGCGTCGCCTCGCGCCATCATCTGCTGGGGACGGCTCGCCAAGGTCTGGGCGCTGCTTCAATGCGGCCGCACCGAGGTATATCCCGAAGATATCCAGGGGCTGGCGCGATACATCCTCGGCCATCGAATCTGGCTTGGGCCGCACGCCGCCAGTCATGGCCTCACCGTCGACGCCGTCATTCAGGACATCATCGACCGGGTTGCCATTCCATGAGACTTGGAGACGACGACGGCGCATCCCTCGTCAGTCTGGCGGACATCACCGAGATCGAACTGGTGATTCTCAAGCGGATGCGCGATGTGACTATGGGCGATCACCGCAGTCGCCAGCACGGTACCGGTTTCGACTTCGTCGGCTTGCGGGATTGGCAACCCGGAGATCGATTCTCCTCCATCGATTGGGGCCAATCCAGCCTCACCAACTTCGCACCGTTGGTTGTCCGCGACTTCGAACAGCCGAGCACGGCCACCGTCGTCACGGTCGCTGACGTGTCACTGTCCACCCGGTGTGGCGTCAACGGCGTTCCGATCGCGGCTCCCGTCGCCCGCACGATCGCGACCATCGGCCTCTCCGCCGTGTTCTTTCAGGATCCCTTCGGCCTGATCACCTTCAACGCCGGATTCGAGCATCTGGGCGGCGTCCGTCCACAGACCGGGAAGGGGCACGTCGTGCACTGCCTGGATGCGTACCAGAGGGAGCGCCGACTCCAGGCGCTCCGTCGGACGGGCAGCATCAGCGCCACGCTCGCGGGTTACGTCAGGAATCCGTCGTTGATGGCGATTATCTCCGATTTTCTGTTCGAGAGACCGGAGCTGGTGCTGCGCGAACTCTCGCTCGTCCGCGCCACACACGATGTCTTCCTCGTCATGATCGACAGCGCGTTCGCCTTCGACGCACCGAGGATCGCGTCCGGGTGGATTGACACGCGGGACGTGGAGACGGGCGAGCTCCGAACCATTTCCCGTTACACGCTGAGGCAGCTCGCCGAGCGCGCCCAGGCGTGGCAGGCAGACGTCCGGCGCATCGCCAAGGATCACGATCTCGATGTGGTGATCGTCGGCCGAGACGAGGCACAGGCCGACGTGCACTTGAGCGAATTCGTGGCCGAACGGCGACTGCGGAAGACCTACAACTGATTGTTTAGATGCGATGAGGGTTTCGTGAGACGACCGACGTTGCCTGCTCCGTTGACGCCGCTCATAGCGGCCGCACTCTTGAGCCTTGCGAGCCCGACCGTCGCGACGGTCGGCGCCCAAGGCACGACCACCGCGCCTCCAGCCACCAGCGCTCAGGCGCCGCCCCCCAATCCGGGGGTCGAACCCACCGGCCTGGGTGGCCACGTCGAGAACGACCCGATCCGGTGCTGGACGCGCACGAGCGCCGGAGCGGTGCGGATCGGCGAGACCTTCACGGTCACGTTGACGTGCGCCGTCATCGAATCCGATCTCGTCCAGGTTGTGCCCGACGAATCCAAGCTGGGCGTGGCGGTCGTCCAGATGACTCCGTTTGAAGTCGCCGGCGGGTTTCACCCGGCCGATATCAAGACGAACAGTCGTCGCTTCTTTCAGTACGACTACAACGTCCGCATGATCAATCCGGACGCGATCGGCACCGACGTGCCGATTCCGCTCATGCAGGTGACCTATCGCGTCAACAGCCGTATCGCAGGCAACCAGCAGATGCAGGGCCGTGAGCTGACCTACGTACTCCCGCCGATGTGGGTGAAGGTTCTCTCGGTCGTACCGCAGGACGCCACCGACATTCGCGATACCGACGAGGCGTCCTTCTCGCGCGTCGAGCAGATTGCGTTCCGAGCCGGCGCGCTTCAGATTGTGGGGACGACGCTGGTCGTGCTCGGTGGGGTGATGACGCTGCTCGCTCTCATCAGCATTGCGCGGCGCGCGGCGAGACAGGCCAAAGGACCCCAAGAGCGTCTCCTGAGTCGGCCTGCTCTCATGCGTCTGGCTGTCCGAGAGCTGAGTGCTGCACAGCAGGAGGGGATCGCGAGCGGGTGGACCGATGCCGCGCTGAGTCGAACTGCTGGCGCACTGCGATTGGCGGCGGCGGGTGCCACCGACCGGCCGATCAGCCAACAGGTCGTCGAGGCGGAGGTGACCGCCGGCGACGGGCGCTTCGTGATCTCGAGACTGGGCCGCGTCAAGCGGACTGCCGTGTCGGCCGCCGTGACCAGTGACGATATCGATCGCGCGTTGCGTCGTATCCCGGAAGGGTCGTCGAAGCGTCAGTTCCTGGAGGAGCTCCAGCAGACGCTTCGCGCCCTCTCCGCGGCACAGTACAGCCGCCCGGGCGCGGACAGGAGCGGCGTCGACACCATCGTGAACAAGGCGCTGGAGCTGGCGCGTCAGGTACGGTCGCAGTTGTCGCGGCCGCGGGAGTGGTTGAGGCGTCTGACGGCGCGAGTCCCCCTGCTTCAAAGACACGCGTGATTGGTCTGAACCGCATTCGCACGCTGATCGACCAGGCCCTCGCGGAGTGGCAGAACCTGCGCGTGGACGAGCTGCAGTTCTGGCACCGCAGCGAGGCGCGGCTCATGCTGCTGGCGCTCTTGAGCCTCACGCTGATCTTACTGGTCGTCCGCTCGTTGACCCACGAATGGCGCGGCCGTCATGGGCTGGTGTTGCCGGCGCTGCTCGGATCGATCCCGCGAGCCCGCTTGTCGTTCCTGCGGCATACGCCGTGGGCGCTGTTCCTCGTGGGCCTCGGGTTCTTCGTGCTGTCACTGGCCGATCCGTACAGCGCCCTCATCAGCCGGCAGGAGTCATTCCCAGGCCGTCGCATCGGTCTGCTGATCGACGCGTCGATCAGCATGCGCACGCCGTTCACGGCGGCTACGCTGAACAAGCGCGCCGCCACCGATGCCGCATTTTTCACCACCGTCGCGGCTGCTGAACGATTCGTTCGGATGCGGATGCAGGACAAGCAGCGCGACCTGCTGGGTCTCGTCGAGTTCGGGAACCAAGCGTACGTGGTCACGCCGTTTACGAACGACTACGACAACATCCTGCTCAGCATCTCCCTCATTGGCGATCCCGTCGAGTTCTCGATGTTTCCCGACCAAGGGACGGTAACAGCCAAGGCGATCGATCAGATCATCGGCCTCTACAAGGCGTTCAACTTCCTCGACGCGTCCGGAAACATCATGGTCATCTTCAGCGACGGCGAGGACACGCACAACCAGCTCGAGGACAAGAACCTCGACCAGGTCGTGCAGCTCGCGATCGATTCAAGGGTGCCTGTGTATTTCGTCCGGACGAACTACGACAAGGGCGAAGGGCAGATCATCCCGGACGAAATGTGGATTCCCGCCATCGAGAAGACCGGGGGCAAGTTCTACGCAGCGAGCAGCGAGAAGGCGCTCCTGGCGGCGATTGAGGACATCGATCGCGTCGCGACCGGAACGATTCAGGTCAAGCAGTACACGAGCCAGCAACCGCGGTTCGCGATCTTCGCGTTCATCACGGTGATTGTGTGGTCACTGGCGATTGCGTTGAAGCTCACGGTGCCGCATTTTTCGAAACTAAGCTAAATGCGCATGAAATCCGTCGTCGTCCAGTTTCTGATCGCAGCGGTACTCTTCGTGGCCGGGGCTGCCGCATGGAACGAATCGAAGACAGCCCAGAGGGTGGCCGATGCCTATCAGCGCTTCGCGACGCTGAAGTACGACGTCGACGATCGAATCGGCGAGACCGCCTCGCTGCTCGACCGCGTGCCCTTGCCAATCGAGACGCTGGGGTCCGAGGTTCGCCGACATCGGTCACGGGTGGCGTACTGGAGAAGTGAGTATCCCGCGTTGACGTCGCCACTCGAGGCGACGGACCAGCAGCTCGTCGCCGCCGACCCGACGCTCATGATGGTGCGCGCCAACGCGTCCTACCGAGCCAGCTTGTCTCGGCTCGGAGACGCCGCGATCCTCGAACGCCTGGATGGCATCATCAGTGCATACGCCGACGTGCTCCGTGCCGATCCGAGCCGAGCCGACGCCTCGTACAACTACGAGTACGTCGTCCGCTTCCGCGATCGGTTGGCGAAGATGCGGCCGCGTGACCGGACGCCGAAGAACCTGTTCAAGTCGGAGGAAGTCATCGAGAGCGTCGACCTCCCGACGGGACCGACCATCTACGGCCACCCCGGCGGTCCGCCGCCAGAGATTCCGGGCAATCAGTTCAAGACGATCGCGCCCATGCCGTACGACGAGCGCGAGGAGACCGATCCCGGTCGCGGTGCCCAGCCGCGCCGTCGAGGATGAACGTGCTTCCGCGCATCGGTTTCACCGAGGTCACGTTCGGCTCGCCAGAGTACCTCTGGCTGCTGGTGTTCCCCGGGTTGCTGCTGCTCCTGTGGGTCTGGCGCTTCATTCGTCGCCGAGCGGACGCTCGTCACGTGATTCGCAATCGCCTGGTTCCTCGCCAGTCGCGGTTCGCATTTGCGGGTGAGCTGCCGTTCTGGCTCTGTCTCATCCTGTCCACGGTCCTCACCATCCTGGCACTCGCGCGGCCACACGGCCCGGCGATCGCGCTACGCCAGGGCGGCATGGATTTGGTGATCCTGCAAGACGGCTCGGCGTCGATGCGCGTGCAGGACGTGCCTGGTGACCGTTGGCAGCGGTCTACGCGGTTTCTGCGCATGCTCGGCGATTCCATGAGCTGGCAGAACGACCGTATCGCCATGGCAGTCTTTGCGCGCATCGCGGCGCCCCAGATCAGGTTGACCAAGGATCCCAATACGTTCTTCTTCTTTCTGGACAACCTCGAGAAGAACTCGCCATTTCGTATCGAAGACGACTCGACGTGGGACACCAACCTCGAGCTCGGGATTCACTGGGGGCTTCGCCTGATCGAAAAGGACGAAGAGCTGCACGGTCCCTCTTCGAATGCACAGCTCTTTGTGATGCTGTCCGACGGCGAGGCGTGGAGCGGTGAAGTCGAGAAGTCGCTGCAACGGGCGGTCGATGCCAACGTTCCGCTGTTCGTGGTCGGCGTCGGCACGCTCGGCGGTGGCCGGATGCCGAAGTGGGTACCGAAGACGCCAGACGAGGAAGCGGATCCGGAAACACCGCTGATGTCGCGGCTGGACCGCGAGGGGCTTCAGCGGATCGCCTCGGTCGGCGGGGGTCAGTACTTCGAGCTCGACCGGGACGGTGATCGCCAAATCGCCAACGCGATCATCGACGCGGCGAAGCGCAGGGCGCCGGCCATCGGCGTGACAGAACAAGCCGAAGAGCTGTACTGGCGATTCCTGGTCATTGGCGCACTGATTGCCGTTGCGGGCCTGCTCTTCTTGCGTGAACGCGCGGACTTGTGGATTCAGCTCATTGGCGGAACGGCGGTGCTCCTCACGCTGTCCACCATCATCGGCTGACGTGTTCTCGGGGCCCGACGCGTGACGGCAGTGCCGGCCTCGCTCCTCGCGGTGGAACGGGTTTCGCGGCACTATGCCACGGGCGACGCGGTCGTGCCTGCGGTCTCGGACGTCACGCTCGTTCTCGCCCCCGGAGATTTCGTCGCGCTCATGGGGCCCTCCGGGTGCGGCAAGTCGACGCTCCTCCATCTGTGCGGCGCGATGGACCGTCCGACCAGCGGAACCGTTCGCCTGGAAGGAGCCGCGCTCAACGATCTCTCGGACGATGCACTGACACGCATCCGGCGTGAGCGCATCGGGTTCGTCTTTCAGTTCTTCAATCTGCTGCCGACGCTGACCGTGCTCGAGAATGTTGCCCTGCCCCAGCTGCTTGCCGGACAGCGGCTTGGCGTCGCTGAGGGCGCCGCGAGAGTCCTCCTCACGCGGGTCGGTCTCGAAGCGCGCCTGCGCCACTATCCACAGCAACTCTCGGGCGGCGAGATGCAGCGGGCCGCGTTGGCACGCGCCCTCGTCCACCGCCCGGCCCTCATCATCGCTGACGAGCCGACCGGCAACCTCGATTCGGAGAACGGCGCGGCCGTGCTGGAGCTCCTCATCGAGCTCAACCGCGAGACGGGCACGACGATGCTGCTCGCGACGCACGCCGCCGAGATCGCTGGAGCGGCTGGGCGCGTGATTCGCATGCGTGACGGGCGCATCGAGAGCGAGACCTGATGCCAGCCTTTCGACTCTTCTCCTGGTTCATCCTGCGTTCGCTAAGGCAGGACCCCTTGCGCTCGATGACGACGGGAGTGGGCATCGCCCTCGGGGTGGCGGTCATCGTGGCGATTCAGCTGACGAATGCCAGCTCGGTGGCTGGATTTCGAACCGCCCTTGACACCATCTCGGGACGGACGTCGCTCGAGATCGTCGCCACTGGCCTCGGGATCGACGAGCGCCGCCTCGTTGAGCTCATGTGGCTGAGAGACTTCGGCGCCGTCTCGCCGGTCGTCGAGGGCGAGATGGCCGTGCGCGAAGCGAACGGCCCGCGCAAGCGCCTGCGCGTACTGGGCATCGACATCCTCCGCGACCGGCCGTTTCGCGAGTATCAGCTCCTGGATTGGTCAGGCGCCTCGCCCGAGCCGCGGCCCCAGGAGTTCCTCGATCTGCTGGTCGACCCGGGCTCCGCCATTCTGGCGGCGAAGTTTGCCTCGCCCAGGGGACTCGCCGTCGGGTCGACACTGGAGGTGCTCGTCGGTGATCGTCGCGCCGCGCTGAAGGTGCGTGGCTTGCTTCGAGACGAAGGACCGGCGCGTGTGCTCGACGGTCGCTTCGTGCTGATGGACATCGCCGGGGCTCAGCAGCTCCTGGATCGCTACGGCCGGGTGGACCGAATCGATCTCCGCATTCCCCAAGGCGGCGACGTCTCCTCGGCGCAGGCTCGGATTGCTGCTCGTCTGCCGAGCGGACTCACAGTCCGCCGACCGGCACAGCGTGGCGAGCAGGTGGAACAGATGCTGGCAGCCTTTCATTTGAATCTGACGGCGCTGTCCTATGTGGCGCTCCTGGTCGGCCTCTTCCTGGTCTACAACACGGTATCGGTCTCCGTCTTGTCGAGATGGTCGGAGATCGGCACCCTTCGCGCGATCGGCGTGTCAAAGGCCGGCGTACGTGGTCTTTTCCTCGGGGAGGCCGCGGTCTTGTCGCTGGTGGGTGCGACGGTTGGCCTGTTCCTCGGACGCCTGCTCGCCGACGCGACCGTGGCGCTGACGGCCACCGCCGTCTCCGCAATCTACATTGCGACAGCGGCCGCCCCGCCCGCCCTGCAGACGTGGCACGTGGCCCTGGCGTTCGGCTCGGCCGTGCCTCTCGCCCTGCTGGCAGCCCTCGTTCCCGCCCAGGAGGCTGCGACGATTCCTCCGGCCGTGGCGCTGCGCGGCGCCGACCAGGTCGACCGACACACCCGCGTCTCACGCCGCCACCTCTGGGTGCCAGGAGTCCTCCTGGGGGCGGCCATCTGGTTTGCGACCCGAGGCCCCGTCAATGGGCTCCCGCTCTTTGGTTACGCGTCCGCGCTCGCCACCGTGTTCGGTGTGTCGTTCCTGGTTCCGCTGATTCTGCTCGCGGCCGTGCGCGGGCTGGTATCGACGGCTCGTCGATGGCTGAAGGTGGAAGACTGGCTGGCCGTCACGAACCTGTCTGCCGCCGTGCCCCGCCTGTCGATCTCGGTGGCAGCCCTGGCGGTGAGCCTATCGATGATGGTCGCGATTGCCGTGATGGTCGGGAGCTTTCGTGAGACGGTCGCCTATTGGATCGGGCAAACGCTTCAGGCCGATCTCTTCGTGAGTCCGGGAACGGGGCGTTCGCCAGCCGCCGGTGAAATACTCTCCACGGAGCTTCCGGCGCTGATCGCCGGTTCGCCCGGTGTAACAGCTGTCGATCGGTATCGAGCGATTGACGTTCCCTACCGAGACACGGTGATCCGCGTCGGCAGCGGCGACTTCTCCGTCGTGCTGGGGCACGGGTCTCTGCTCTTCAAGGCACCGGCCGACGCGCGCGAGCGCATGCGGGCCGCCATCGGTGAGAACGCGGTCGTCGTCTCTGAGGCGTTCTCGCTGAAACAACAGCATGGTATCGGTGATGTCATCGAGCTGCCGACGGACCGGGGGCGTGAGCCCTTCACCATCGCCGCGATCTACTACGACTACTCGAGCGACCGCGGCGTCGTCATGTTAGACAGGACCGTCTTCGAGCGTCACTTCGATGATCGCTCGACCAGTGGCATCACGGTGTACCTACAGGACGGAATCGATCCTGAGGAGGCTCGCGCGCGCCTGCTGAGGGAGATCGGCGACCGGCACGAGGTGTTCATCAACACCAATCGGTCGCTTCGGATCGAGGTCTTGCGGATCTTCGACAGCACCTTTGCAATCACCTATGCCCTCGAGCTCATCGCCATCATCGTCGCCATATCAGGCGTGTCCGGGACGTTACTCACGCTCGTCCTTGAACGAGAACGCGAGCTGATGATCCTGCGTCTCGTGGGGACCGAGCGGCGCCAGATTCGTCGGATGGTCGTGGGCGAAGCGATCATCATCGGTGCCATCAGTCACGGCCTGGGCCTGATCGTCGGCCTTGCGCTTTCGCTGCTGCTCATCTTCGTCGTCAACGTCCAAAGCTTCGGATGGACCATTCAGTTTCACTGGCCGATCGCCTTCATCATCCAGTCGACGCTGCTGATCCTGATAGCGACGGCGCTGGCCGGACTGTACCCGGCCTATCGTGCGAGTCGCCTGACGATGGTGCACGAGGAGTAGGATGAACGGCGTGGAGCACGGCTACCCGTCGCTGCGGCAGGTCGCCGCGATCGTCGACACCGGCGATCCGGTGAGGCGGAATTACCGCATCACCGTTGGCTATTGGCAGATCGCGCGAGCGATGCGAGACCGGTTGCCGGGCGGGGCTACGTGGTGCGCGTTCGGCACGTGGGCATCACGTCAAGCGGGCACGTCGATTCGCAAGGAGGATCTCGAGCGCGCCGTCGCGAGAGGCGTGCAGGCAAGACTCGAGCACCGCCCGATTCTGCACGAGGCGCGCCGCGTCCTCAGGGGCACGTGGGGCGCTTCACACGATGAGAGCTACCTGCTCAGGTTGGTCGGCAATCTGAGCCAGGGTCTGCCGGGGATCGACCGGACCGCGGCCGCCCTCGCGACCGGGAACGCGCTCATTTTTGGCGAGATCGGGCGTGAGTTCTCGCGCTATCTGATGGATGGGGCTTCGGCCTTCGGTGACGGTCTTCGGCCGGGCGCGTCACCCGAGGGGCAGGACCTCTTGAGATCGGCGTTCACGCACTACGCAGCCGCTGAGCAGACCGGGGAGGCTGGCGCGCGCGCCCAGCTGATTCTCTTGGGAAATGTGCAAGTGGCGCTCCACGAACAGACCGTCGCGCACCCCCTCATCCGTGAAGCGTTGGATAGCGCCCTGCTCGATGTCGCCGACACCAGGCGCCGGGTGGTTTCACGACTGGATGCACTGCTGGCGGGGGGCCCGGTCGGCGTCCTGCACACGGGTCTCGGCAAGCGCGTGTTCAACGGCTTGGCGGACGAGCTCTCAGAAGAGCTCCGTGCGGTAGCGCGAATGGTGATCACGGAGCGGCTGATGAGCATCGAGATGCCAAAGCGAGAGGTCCTTCGTCTCGGCGCGGACGTCCCTTCGGTCTTTCCCTCATCGTTGGCAACCGTCACCAACGACGCACTGGCCGAGCAATTGGCTGCCCTCGATCCGACCCCGGACTCGACGGTGGGCAGCGGCACCGCCGACTGGTCGAGCCTGTCTGACCGCATGCACTTCCTCGCGGACTTCTTCCGCCGCTATCAGGAAGACCCGTCCCTGTTCGCGCCGCCGTTCTCGGACGTGGACCTCCGCGCCATCGAGCAGAATGGACTCCCGCGATCGTCATGAGGAGACCGCTCCGCGCCCACTTTCGCTCGGCGTGCGGACTCGCAGCGGCCTTGGCGGTCGGCAGCCGACTGTGCGTCGTCCCTGGCCAAGCCTCGCAGAGCGGGACGACGACAGCCGGGACGGGCGCGTCAACCTGGAGACAGGCCGCGCCGGGCCGTCCAATTGTGTTGCCGGCCGACCATGCGAGCCATCCTGAGTACAAGCTCGAATGGTGGTACTACACCGGCAATCTCGATGGTGCGGATGGCGCTCGCTACGGCTTCCAGATGACCTTCTTCCGAGTAGGCGTCGACCCGGCGCCCAAGAACCGCTCGCGCTGGGCCGTCCGAGATCTCATCATGACGCACGTGGCAATCACCGACGTGCGGGGCCGGCGTTACCTGTACGCCGAGCGCTTGAATCGTCCTGGACTCGGATGGGCAGGCGCCGATACCGAGCGCTACCGCGTGTGGAACGAAGAGTGGGAGGCTTCGCTGCAGGGTGCGACGCACCACCTGAAGGCGGCCGCTGTCTCGGTCGGCGACAGGCCGCTCTCCTTCAGCCTCGATCTGACACTCGCGGAAACCCAGCCTCCCGCCTTGCATGGAGACGCCGGCTACAGTCGAAAGGGCTCCGATCCCGGGAACGCCTCTCACTACTACTCGCTGACGCGTATGCCCACTCGCGGCTCGCTCACGATCGACGGTCGCACGTTCGCGGTAACGGGCCTGAGCTGGATGGACCACGAGTTCGGCACCAGCTTTCTCGAGACCGGCCAGATCGGGTGGGACTGGTTCGCCATCCAGCTCGCCGACGGTCGAAGCCTCATGCTCTATCGATTTCGCCGAAGCGACGGCACCAAAGATCCGCGGTCGAGCGGCACCGTGATCGACGCTGCCGGCCGCGCGACGCCCGTCGGATTCGAGGCCGTCACGTTGACGCCAGGCCGAGCGTGGATCTCGACGGCGAGTACGGCTCCCTATCCCGTCGCTTGGCGTGTCTCGCTGCCTCGAGAGCGGCTGGATCTGACCGTCGATGCCGTTCTCGACAATCAAGAGCTCAGGACTGCCGAATCCACGGGCGTTGCCTACTGGGAGGGCACGGTCGACGTCCGCGGCACAGCCGACGGCCGCCCAATCACAGGCCGTGGCTACCTGGAGATGACAGGCTACTCAGGGCAGGCGATGGCGAATTACTTGCGGTGAGGAGGCAGCGTCCTTGTGAGTTCCGCGCTCTGGATTCTGCGTCTGAGCGAGACGGCACTCTTCGGCCTGTCTCCAGGCATCACTTCGCGAACCGTCGTGCGTCGATGCTGTACTTCTTGATCTTGTAGTTGAGCACGCGCTCGGTGGTGTCGAGGAGGCGTGCGGCCTTGGCGCGGTTCCCACGGGTGGTCTTCAAGGCGTCCTGGAGGAGGTCCTTCTCGAACGCGCCGACGGCGTCCGCCAGCGACATACGCGTGATGGTATTCGACGCTTCCGCGGTCTGAAGTGACGGCGGGAGATGATGGCCGTGGATCACCTGGCCATCGCACATGAGCACCGATCGTTCGAGTGTGTTCTCCAATTCACGCACGTTGCCGGGCCAGTGATAGGCCATCAGCATGTCGATCGCGGGCGTCGAGATCCGTTTGATGCTCTTTCGATGCTCTCGAGAAAACTTCTCCAGGAAGTGGTCGACGAGCAAGAGGAGATCCGCTTTCCGTTCGCGAAGCGGAGGGACAAAGATCGCGAAGACGTTCAGGCGATAGTACAGGTCCTCGCGGAACGTGCCGGCCGCTACCGCACGCTCCATGTCCTTGTTCGTGGCAGCGACCAGCCGCACGTTCACCTTGATGGTTTCCGTGCTCCCCAACCGCTCGAATTCTCGCTCCTGGAGCACTCGCAGGAGCTTCACTTGGGTCGTCAGATTGATGTCGCCGATTTCGTCGAGGAACAGCGTGCCGCCCTCTGCCAGCTCGAAGCGGCCCTTCTTGCGCTGCTCGGCGCCGGTGAACGCGCCCTTCTCGTACCCGAACAGCTCGGACTCGATCAGGCTGTCCGGCAGCGCCGCACAGCTCACTTTCACGAAGGGCTTGTTGGCTCGAGGTGAGTTGTAATGAATGGCATGCGCCACGAGCTCTTTGCCGGTACCGGATTCGCCGCGAATGAGCACCGTCGTGTTGGCGCCAGCCACCTGGGCCATCTGCTCGTACATCTGGCGCACGGGCCCGCTCGTCCCGATGATGCTCGAGAAGTCGTAGCGTTCCTTGAGCTCTTGGCGGAGCTGCGTGTTCTCCTGCACGAGACGTCGCTTGTCGTCCTCGATGAGCCGCTGAATCTTGATGGCTTGTGCGACGCTTGACGCAACGATGTTGAGAAACTGGACGGTCCGATCGTAGTCGCGGTCGGCTCGGTACTTGAGATCGACACCGATCGCCCCCACGGCCCGGCGACTCAGGAGAATGGGGACGCAGACGAAGCTCAGCTCTTCTTTGGCCGCCTCGGATCGCTTCGAGGCTCGGTTCAGGAACGCCGGCTCCTTGCTGACTCGGGGGACGACCACCGGTCGGCCGCTTTCGACGACCCTCCCGATGATCCCCTCCCCGACGCGGTACTTGATGTGGTGGGACGGACCCTCGAGTCCGTCGGCGGCCTCGATCTGGATCTCACCGTTCTCGTGAAGCAACGTGATTAAGCCACGGATATACCCGTGGTGCTTCATCAGAATCTCCAGCACGCGGTGGAGCGAGGACCGAAGATTCAACGTACCAGAAAGCGCCTGACTCACCTCGAGCAGCGTCGCAAGTCGACGCGACTCGCGCGCTTCGAGGGCGGCGGGGGTCGACGTCTTAGACATTCTTGCCGCTGGTCACCGTGCCTTCGAGCTCAGCGACGTAGACCGGTTTGAGGAACGGCATCAGCGCCCGCAACTCGGCGCCCACGCGCTCGACCTGATGCGCCCGCTCTTCTTTGCGCTTCGCCTCGAACCAGGTCCGACCGGTCTCGTTCTCCTTGATCCAACCCGCTGCATACTGGCCGGACCGGATCTCGTCGAGCATCTTCTTCATCTCCGCCTTGGTCTGGGCCGTGACGAGGCGTGGTCCGCCGGTGTAGTCGCCATGCTCCGCCGTATCGCTGACCGAGTAGCGCATGTAGCTCAGGCCGCCCTGATAGATGAGGTCTACAATCAGCTTCAGCTCGTGCAGGCACTCGAAGTAGGCGACCTCTGGCTGATAGCCGGCCTCGACGAGCGTCTCGAACCCCGCCTTGACGAGCGCGCTGACCCCACCGCAGAGCACGGCCTGTTCCCCGAAGAGGTCCGTCTCGGTTTCCTCCGCGAATGTCGTTTCGATGACGCCAGCGCGGGTCACGCCAATGCCCTTGGCGTAGGACAGCGCCATCGCTTTGGCCTTCCCGGTGGCGTCCTGGTGCACAGCCACCAACGCAGGGGTGCCGGCGCCCTCGACGTACAACTCGCGGACGCGGTGCCCGGGCGCCTTGGGGGCGATCAGCGTGACGTCGACGGTGTTTGGGACGTCGACCGTTCCGAAGCGGATGTTGAAGCCGTGGGCGAACATCAGCATCTTGCCCGGCGTCATGTGCGGCCTGATCGAGTCGCGGTAGACCGTCGCCGCCGTCTGATCAGGCACGAGAACCATGACGACGTCCGCCCACTTGGCAACGTCGGCGACCTCGGCCACCTCGAGACCCGCAGCCTGCGCCTTGGCTACCGACCGGCTCGCTGCAGGCAGGCCGACCCGCACGCTCACGCCGCTGTCCTTCAGATTGAGCGCGTGCGCGTGTCCCTGCGATCCATACCCAATCACGCCGACCCGCCGGCCCTGAATCAGGCTCAGGTCCGCGTCCCTGTCGTAATACATCTTCGCCATGTGTGATCCTGTCTCCTACACCGACCCTGCGGCCGCGTCCTCGAGCGCACCGGTGCGCTTCTGACGGTCGGTCTTAGCCGGCGTCATCGAGCTGCCGCGCGCCATCACCACTCGCCCCGTCCGGACCATTTCGACAATCTTGTACGGTCGAAGCATCTCCACGAGGCTATCGATCTTCTCCTCGGTGCCGGTCGCCTCGATGACGAGCGTCTCGGGGCTGACGTCGACAATACGCGCCCGATAGACGTCGGCCAATTGCATCACCTGGGTGCGGCCGTCGCCAATGGCCGCGACCTTGATCATCGCAAGGTCACGGGAAATGGCCGGACGGCGGGTGATATTGTCCACTCGGCGAACGGGCATCAACTTGTACAGATTCGCTTCGACGAGCCGCGCCCCGCGCTCGTCCGTATCGACGACAATCGTCATGCGCGAGATGCCGTCCGTCTCCGTGTGTCCCACTGTCAGCGATTCGATATTGAATCCGCGTCGCCGGAAGAGCGACGCCACCCGGTTCAGCACGCCGGGCTTGTTGTCCACGTAAACAGCGTAGGTGTGCATGATGTCAGTCTGCGGCCGTTTCCGCAATGGGCGAGGGTCGCCGGATCATCTTGTGGAGGTCCGCACCCGCCGGCACCATCGGGTAGACCGAATCCTCCTGCTCGACACGGAAGTCGATGAGCGCGCCCCTTTGCTTCCGCGCCTTCTCGACGATACCCGCCAGCTCGCCGCGCGTGGTGACCGTTGCCGACCAGACGCCGTATGCGTCACCCAGCTTCTGGAAGTCGGGCGCAGAGATCGGCGTCGCGGCGTAACGCCGCTGATAGAAGAACTCCTGCCACTGACGGACCATCCCAAGGTACCCGTTGTTGATGACGGCGATCTTCACGTCCAGTTCCTCCTGCACCAGCGTGGCGAGCTCGCAGAGCGTCATCTGGAATCCGCCATCGCCGACCACGACCCAGACCTCCGCGTCCGGCCGACCCATCTTGGCGCCGATGGCGGCCGGGAGCGCGAACCCCATCGTCCCAAGGCCGCCCGACGTGACGAGCGTTCGCGGCTGATCGTGCCGGTAGTATTGGGCCTCCCACATCTGATGCTGCCCCACATCGGTGACGACGATCGCCTTGCCTTCGGTGATGTGCCAGATGTCGTTGATCACGTGGGCAGCATACAGATGGCCGTCATCGGGGAGGTTCTGAATGTCGCGAACCGCAGAATCCCCCTTCAACTCGTGGATGTGATCGAGCCACGCTTCTCGCTTCGGGTCGGTGAGCTGCGCGAGCCATGTCCGCACGACGTCCTTCACGTTTCCGGAGATCGCGGCGTCCACCGTGACGTTCTTGTTGAACTCGGCCGGATCGATGTCGACATGAATCTTTTTCGCGTTGGGCGCGTAGGTCTTCAGATTGCCGGTGACACGGTCGTCGAAGCGCATGCCGAGGGCGATGAGCAAATCGGACTCCTGGATCGCGTGGTTGACCCAGGCTTCGCCGTGCATCCCCATCATGCCGAGGTTCAGCGGGTGCGTTGCGGGCACGCCGCCGATGCCGAGCAACGTCATCGCCACCGGGATGCGCGCCTTCTCCGCGAGCTCGAGAACCTCGCGCTCGGCGCCGCTCAGCATGACGCCTCGACCGGCGAGAATCACTGGCCGCTGCGCCGCGTTGATGAGGGGTACGGGATCCACGCCACTCGAATGTCCAGGGCGGGCCAACGCCGTCAGATCGGGCGCCGCAGCCTCCCAGTCGAAGGTGCAGGTCCCGAGCTGCGCGTCCTTCGTGATGTCGACGAGCACGGGGCCCGGACGCCCACTCGCTGCAATCGCGAACGCCTCACGGATCGCGTGAGCAATCTCGTCCGCGTGCGTCACCAGGAAGTTGTGCTTGGTGATGGGGAGCGTGATCCCTGTGATGTCTGTCTCCTGAAAAGCGTCTGAGCCGATCAGCGCACTGCCGACCTGTCCGGTGATGCAGACGATTGGCGAGGAGTCCATCATCGCGGTGGCGATGCCGGTCACCATGTTGGTGGCGCCGGGACCGGACGTCGCGATGGCGACGCCCACCTTCCCCGTGGCTCGGGCGTACCCGTCCGCCATGTGCGTGGCGCCCTGCTCGTGGCGCACCAGCACATGGCGAATCGGGTAGTCGAGCATCGCGTCATACGACGGCAGGATGGCGCCGCCCGGATAGCCGAACACGACGGTCACGCCCTCGCGCACGAGCGACTCCCACAGAATCTGCGCTCCGGTCAACGTCTTCGCACTCATAACACTCCTTGATGAGTCCAGGGGGGAAGCCCCGGTCCCCGCTGCGTTCCATTACGCGTCCCACGGCCCGCCCCATTCCGCTCCCGCCTACGTCGGTTTGCAGCTCGCGTAGGACCCGAGCACTCGAAGCGTCGGCGCGATCTCGGCGAGGTGCGCCAGCGCCCGTTGACACGCCGGTTGCTCCGGCGACGCCTTGAGGTCCATGTAGAACAAGTACTCCCACTTCCGCGCCGGCATCGGCCGTGACTCGAGCTTCGTCAGGCCGATGCCGCGCAGCGCGAAGGCGCTGAGCGCCTTGAACAACGCGCCCGGCTCGTTGGGCAAGGTGAAGACAATCGAGGTCTTGTCATGTGGCGCGTCCGACACTGCCTTCCTGCCAATGACCAGGAATCGCGTCGTGTTGTGCTCGTAGTCCTGAATGCCCGCCTTGAGCACGTCCAATCCAAACACCTCACCGGCCCGCCGGGACGCAATCGCCGCGGCATCGGTCATTCGATTCGTTGCGATCATCTTCGCGCTGCCCGCCGTGTCGTAGCTCGCGATCAGCTCGACGCCGATCAGCGTCTGCAAGAAGTGCTCGCACTGCGCCAACCCCTGGGGATGCGAGTAGATGCGCTTCACCTCGGGCAGGGTCGTTCCGGGGAGCGCCAACAGATGGTGCACCACCGGAACCTCGAGCTCCGCGACGATGGGCAGATCGTTCTGCTGGAGCAGGTCGAAGTTACGATGGATACTCCCGCCGATCGAGTTCTCGATCGGCAACACGCCGTAGTCCACGCGCCCTTCGTTGACAGCCGCGAACACGTCCTCGAACGCACGGCACGGCAGCAGGTCGGCCATCGCGTTCACTTGACGCGATGCGGCCTCACTGAATGCACCCGGCTCGCCTTGGTACGCAATCTTCATTGAAGAGGGAACTCGAGATCGAAGATTGAAGAAGATGGCAGGCCATACGGCTCGGGTTGACCCGAAGCCGCCGCCCTGTCTCGGCCACGACCATTCGAATCCGAGCGCGTGTCCAAGCAGCCATCACGATCTGAATCCGCCCGGCGGCCCCCAATCTGCAATCGTCAATCTCCAATCTTCAACAAAAAGGGCCATCACCCTTCACTGCTGGCCGTGTCGGATGATGGCCCTAGAACTTGTGCACTGTAGGCGAGGGCTGTCATCGTTATCCGGCCGGCTCTCCCCCAGCGGAAGAACCGACCACCGGAACCACGACCTGGACGGCCCGCAGCTCGAGTCCATCGAGGACGTTCGGCGCAGGCGGCGAAATCCGAATCGGGCCGACGAACAGCATGTGACAGTAATTACATCGAGTTAGCCGCGATCTGTCAAATCGAAACTGCTTCTCAGATCATTCATCCCAATTATACAAGATGAACCACCATAAGCGGTGCGAATGCATACCCTTTCAAGCCCGGGTGGGCCTGGTTCCCAAATGGCGGCGCGCGCAAGGGCACCCGAGAGGGAGCACAGTGGGTCAGCGGGGACCCGCGCCGCGACTGAACCGGGTTCGCGGCGGAGCCCGATTCGTTAGCGCACCGCGGTGGTGCCCGTTGGCACGACCCTGGCGTGCACGTTTGCCCAGTGGTCCTGTGCTCGCTTCAGCACGTACGCGACATCGCCGTTCAGCAGGTAGCCGCCGGCCACGAGCTTGTCGGCTGTCGACGTGGCCGCCGCCATGTATGCGGACTCCGAGGCGTAGCGTTCCTCGATCGTTGCGCGGGGGTCGCCCGGCGACTTCGTTTTCGCCGTCTGCGCGAACGGCACCGCCGAGCCCATCAGCGACACGAGCAGATTCGTCCCGCCGATGCTCGGGCTCCTGAAGTTCCAGCCGGTGTAGGTCGCGACCGGCACCCCGATCTCGGCCGTTCGGACGCCGGCAAGCTCGTTGCCGTCCGCGTCTACCTGCGGCACGAGGAACGGAATCGGTCGATCATGGATGCGCTGTGCGGGCACCGTCCTCGGGGATGCGACCCCAGGGATCGCCGGGAACTTCACCTGCCCGACCGGGACGAGCGTGCCATCCGACAGCCTCGGGTACTGGCTCGCTGGAGGCATCTTCCCGCTGCGAACCCATCCGTCCATGGCCGTGACCAACGCGCGAAGCGTGTAGTTGTACTCGACCGGGTTCTCCGGCTGCTGTCCTTGCGTCATACGCGAGGGAAAGCGCGAGGGTGAGTGTTGGGTGCCGGTCAGGAAGTACGCCCGCACGTTGTCAGGCAACGGGAGATCAGTTTCGCCGTCGGGCGACACGTGCACGAGCGCGGCGGACCGCCCTCCGCCCCAGTACTCCACGGCCGAGTTCGTATAGAACACCTTCGGTTGATGAGCCTTGGCTCGTTCGTTTTCCAGGAGTCCTTCGGTGCGGCCCGAGATCGGATCCGTCGTCGCGCGATCGGCGTACGGGAATCCCGTGGCCGCGAACATCGCGAGTGCATTCGGCGTCGCGCTCCGTTCGTTGATGCTCAGGCGTGCCGCACCCGCGATGTGCGCCATCACGCCGTCCAGCACGAGCCGATCCTTCTCGTCCGCGTTGAAGCCGTAGTAGAGATACGTCCGCAAGAAGCGACCGCTCTGCGACGAGCCCCACGCGTAGGTGTGCTTCACGCGCGGGCTCACATCGCCGGTTCCGCCGTGCTTCAACCACGCCGCGAAGTCACGGTAGGCGGCCAAGCCAACGCCGGCGATGGCGGGATCAGCCGTCCGGTACGCGAGCGTGTAGATCTTCCCCGGCTCGAAGCCGTTCTTCATGGTCAGCGTGTTGCCTTTGACTTCGTACGCCGCTCGCTCCACGGTCTGCATGGCGCCGTACTGCTCGGTTCGCACGGTGAGCTGCGTGTCGGGACCCGAAACATCACTGGGCGGATACCCCGCGAAATCAGCGACGGTCATGCTGGGACCCCTGTCGTTCGGCGTCAGCTCGGCGCGGACGACAAGTGATGTGTTCCTCGCCGTGGGCGCGTTCATCGTCAGCAGGCCACCCTCGGGTCGGACATCGAACTGCCAGCCCACCCACGCAAGCGTGTAGCCCTGGTGGGTCAAGAAGCCGTCTCCGAGATCCGCGTCAGTGGACGGGTCCACGTTACCCGGACCGCGGCTGAAGGTGCCGATCAGCCCTTTCCGTCCGCGGTTGGACACCTCCAAGAGCGCCACACCGTTGGCGCGTGCCGCATCAACCGGGCGCAACAGGTAGAAGTCCGAGGAGAACTCCACCCTTCCCTGAGCGTTCACCAGCGCCTTGTCCAAGTCGACGATCACACGATTACGCGCGTGTTTCGGGTCGAGGGCAAAGTGGACCGTGCCCGCGACTTTCTCGTAGCCGGACTCCCCGATCGCTGCCCGGCTCTTGACCTCGACCTTCGTCACTTCGGCCCGGACGGTGGGCGCCAGGAGCGCCACGGCACACGCGGCTAGAAGAGCTTTTCTCATAGTCGGTGAGTATACGCCCGCTCGTGTCGGCTTGTGAGAGAATCGACGTTCATGAAGGCCATGATTCGACCCTATGCGCTCTGCTGCGCCGCCGCGGTGCTGCTCGGTTGCGGCGGCATCAACAGCCCGTCGAACAACGTCAATGAAACCTTTAGCGGCACCGTCGCTCCAGAGACGGGCTCGACATCGCCGGTCATCACTCATCTCTTCACCGTGAACCGAACGGGAGAGATGTCGGCTCGCGTGACGTCCATCACGCCGAACAACGCCGCACTCATCGGCCTCGGGTTTGGCGAACAGATCTCTGGCGCTTGCCGTACATTCACGCTGAACAATCTCAGTGGCCTGAACCGGGACGTCATGGTGACACCCGTCCTGCAGCGCGGGAATTTCTGCCTCCAAGTCTTCAATGGCGGTGGCGTGAGCTCGCCTCAGAACTACACGGTGCAAGTGAATCACCCGTAACGTTCAGACTCAGGATCACGTCTGGCCGGAGTGGCTCACACGACGGGCGGAGATGGGAATCATCGCGTCCGATCTCGAGCGTCAGATCGACGAGCTGTACCAACGACCACTCCGTGAGTTCACGACCGTTCGCAACGGATTGGCGAAAGCGCTGTCCGGCGGGGCGAAGGCTGACGCCGCGCGCGTGAAAACGCTCACCAAACCGACCGTCATCCCTTGGGCTGTCAATCAGGTGTATTGGCGCGCGCGATCGATCTGGGACCGGCTCATGGCATCGGGCCAGGCGGTTCGCACACACCAGCTCACGGCGCTCGGCGGAGAAGCCGTCACGCCGGGTGCGCCAGGCAAGCCGAGTGGAGCTCGGAGGCGGGCAGGAAAGGCGGTCGAGGTTGGTGGGGCGGACCGAGCCGCAGAGGACCTCGCAGGCGCGCATCGACGGGCCTTGTCGGATGCGCTGCACCAGGCCGTCCGCGCAGCGGCGGACGCCGGCGCTCAACCCGCAGTCGATCAGCTCGCACGCATGCTCGAAGCCGTTTCGCTGGCGGCGTCCACGGCGGAGCCGCCTGGACGTTTCACGGAACCCGTCCAGCCAGCCGGCTTCGAAGCACTGCTGGGCGTCACGATCGCCCCGCCGAGTCAGACGCCCGGCGGCATCGCCACCCCGCTGCCGGACGCCCGGAGCCTCAGGACACCGACCCGTGCGACGACGACCGGCGCACGTGCACACGCACACGAAGCAGCCGCCGCTCGCCGCGCTGAGGCGACCGAGGCCCTCGCCAGCGCTCGCCGCCACGAAGCGGCCGCTCGAGAGACGGCGGCCGCCGCCGCCGCCCAGGCTGTGGACGACGCTGAGTTGCGTCTGACACAAGCGAAGGCCGCCCTGGCCGACGCCCAGACCGCCGCGCGAACCGCCGTCGCCGCGGGCCAGGAGGCCGAACGGACGATCGCGGGGCTGAGAGAGACGTGACCTGGCGAGGCTGAGCCACGGCTCCAGGTTTTCACGTCGCTCAAAAGCGGCTGCCCGGCACATCGGTTCGTCCTCCGTGCCGTACCGCGCGCCCTCGAACCAGCGAACCTTCGAATTCGGCGTGCGGCCGTGCTAACGTTCTCACTATGTACGCGCTGTTCTTGATCCTCCACTCATGGCTGCGGTGGGGTGCGCTGCTCGCGGGCCTCCTCGCCGCGATCACGCTCATTACGTCGAAACCACCGCGACCCGGCGAGGCCAGCCCATCGGATCGGTGGAGCCTGTTCTTCCTCATCGCGCTGGACCTCCAGCTCGTCATCGGTCTCGTGCTGTATTTCGTTGCGAGCCCCTACATGGCGTCGATTCGGGCGAATTTCGGCGAGTCCATGCGCATCGCCTCACTGCGCTTCTGGGCAGTCGAGCACGTCACGATCATGCTCGTGGCGGTCGTCGCTCTGCATCTGGCGCGCTTGCTCGCACGGAAGGCGGCGAATCCGGGCTCGCGCCGACGGCGGTTGCTCATCGGCGTGAGCATCGCGGTAGTGGCCATGCTGGGTGGCACGCCGTGGCCCGGAAGCCGCGTCAGCCGACCCTTGTTCCGAGTTGCCGTGCAACCGTGAAGCGGCGAGCGCTCCTTCTCGCCGCGGTCCTCGTGCTCCTTGGGGCTGTCGCCGCGGCTGTCGTGGTTCGCCGAGGACCTGACCGTCAGGCGGTGGACGTCAGCGTCGTCGCACGGAAGGCCCAGTTCCGTTCGACTGTGACGGCCTCGGGCGAGATCGTCGCGACGCGGTACGCCGACATCGGGTCCAGCGTGATGGGCAAGATCGTCTCGTTGCCGGTCTCCGAGGGTGACCGCGTGAAGGCCGGACAGATTCTCGCGCGGATTGATCCCGTGCAAGCCGAGAGCGACCTGGCTGGCGCCACAGAGCAAGTCCAGGCGCTGCAGGCGGATGCACAAGCCGCGGGCGAAGCCGTCAGGGCCGCGGAGGCCGAGGTGGCCGCGGCCGATGCGCGGTCGCGGGATGCCACGCAGAAGCTGTCTCGGGCTCGGCAGCTGGCGGTGGAGGGTCTGGCGCCCGCCTCTGACCTGGATGCGGCGTCTGCCGCCGCTGACTTGGCCACCGCTCAACTAAACGCCGCACGGGCCGCTGTCGACCGCGCGCGTCAGACGCTGGCGAGCGCCGCGCGACGCGCGGCGCAAGCGCGCGCCCAGCAAACCAGCGCGCGCGACATCTTCGCCAAGACCTCCATCGTCTCGCCGATCGACGGCGTCGTGACCCGCCTTCGCGTGCGTGAGGGAGAGATGGTGGTCATCGGCTTACAGAACCAACCCGGTACCACCCTGATGACGGTGTCCGACCTGGGGGCGATCGATGCCGAAGTCAAGGCGGCCGAGGCCGACGTCCTACGCCTGAAACGGGATCAGAAGGCAGAGGTCACCCTCGAGGCGCTCCCCGGACGGGTCTTCTCGGGTCGCGTGGTCGAGATCGGTGCGAGTGCGCTGCCGGTCACCGGCACCGGCGCGGCTGCGCGGGAGTTCAAGGTCGTGGTGCGCCTCGACGACCCCGACCCAGGATTGCGTCCTGGTCTCACGTGTGATGCCGAGGTCGTCACGGCAGAGCGGACCAATATCCTCACGGTGCCGCTGCAGAGCGTCGTGCTTCGAACCGATGCCCAGGGGACCGACCGTTCCGGTGTCTTCGTGCTCGACGGCGAATCGGCACGATTCACAGCGGTGACCACCGGCGCGATTGGAGGGTTGGAGATCGAAGTCGAAGGCGTCGCTGAAGGGACGCGCATCATCAGCGGTCCCTACCAGGTTCTGCGCGAGTTACAGGACGGCGCGCTGGTACGGGAGGCCCCGCGAGGCGCATGACGCGCTGGCTGGCCGGTCTCTCGGAGGCGCTGGGCACGATCGCGCGGAATCCGCTGCGGTCGTCCTTGGCTGCGTTGGCGGTCGCCGCGGCGGTGGCCACCACCGCTATCGTTCAGACCGGCCTGAATGGTGTCGCGGCCGCGGCCCGCGACGCCAGCGCCCGTGCCTTCGGCACCGACACCTTCGTGCTCGCACGGGTTGCCGGCGGCACGCTCAGTCGGCGCGAATTCGCGCTGAAATCGCAACGCAACGCCAACATCACGCGGAGTGACGTCCGTTTTCTGGACCGCGTGGCCAGCGAACGCGTCCGATACGCCGCGACCGCGCAACGCGCGGCTGACGTCATCGCCGGCGGACGCAGATTCGAGAACGCGACCGTCAACGGCACACAAGCCTCGCTGGGCGACATTCGCAACATCGAGGTCGCCGCGGGTCGCTTCTTCACGACGGACGAGGAAGCGCGGGGTGCGCAAGTGATCGTGGCCGGCGTCTCGGTGGTCGAGGAGCTCTTCCCCGGTCTCGATCCGCTCGGCCAGGCGGTGCGGATGGGCGGCCGCGCCTTCCGGATCGTCGGCGTGCAAACGCGCCAGGGCACGGCGGGCGGCGTCTCGCTCGACCGCTACATTTGGATGCCGATCACCGCCTTCGAGCGCGCGTTCGGGGTACCAGCCTCGCTGCAAGTGTTCGCTCGTGGACCGGAGGGATCCGCGAGCGTCGTCGCCGCCGAGGACCATGCGATCACGTCGATGCGCGCGCGCCGCCACCTCTTGCCCGGCGCCGAGGACACGTTCGATCTCATCACACCGGAGGCCTCCCGCAGCTTCGTCACCGCGTTGACCGAACGGGTCGGCCTCGCGGGACCGCCGATTTCGATCATGGCCCTCATTGCGGCCATCGTCGTGGTCGCCAATACGACGCTCGTCTCGGTCACTCAGCGAACGCACGAGATTGGCATCCGACGGGCGCTTGGCGCCTCGAGTGGGACAATACTGATCGAAACACTCGCGGAATCCAGTGTGATCGCACTCCTCGGTGGTGTCATCGGGATCGCCGTCAGCGCTGGCCTGTTGGGTCTGGCCTCTCGGGCCTTCGCGCTGTCGTTGGATCTCCAGCTGTCGACGATCCTCGGTAGTCTGGCGGCGGCCGGCCTCAGCGGAGCGATGGCGGGTTGGTATCCGGCCCGCCGCGCCGTCTCCATCGACGTGGTGACCGCTCTGCGAGTTGAGTGATGGCGCCCCTCAGCGCAATCCGTCGTTCTCTCGCCGAGCCGGCGTGGCTCGCGCTGGTCGCCCTGCGGACCGAACGCACGCGATCGTTCCTCGCAATCGCCGGCATCGTCATCGGCATCGTGACCGTCGTGCTGGTGGCGTCCGTGCTGGCCAACGTACGGAACCAAGTGGCGCTGCTCTTTCGCGATCTCGGCACGGAGAACGTCTTCGCCTTCCACCTCACGGGAGACCCCTACGTTCAAGTGAGCGAACAGGAGGCGCGCCGCAAGCCGCTCAAGCTCGAGTGGACCGGGGACCTCATGCGGCTCAGCACGGCCATTCGAGACGTCGGGGCGCAGGTGATCGTGCCAACGACGCGCCCGGAAGAAGTGCTGGTGGCCCGGGCCGGTGGGAATGAGAACGACACCGTGCTCGTTGAGGGCGCGTCCCCCGAGCTTTTCGATATCATCGGCGCGGAGTTCGCACGCGGACGGCCGTTTACCGAGCTCGAGCAACGCCAAGGGGCGCAGGTGGCAGTGGTCGGCGCAAGCCTCGCCCGATCGCTCTACGGCGCCGCGTCCCCCCTCGGGCGGACGCTCACCCTCGCCGGCGACACCTACACCGTTGTGGGAGAGCTACAGAAGCGTCGCGGCGGGTTCTTTGGCGAGAATCGACAGGACAACGTCCTCAACCTTCCGACGACGACTGTGCGCAAGCGATTCGGTGAACCGGATCGCGTCGTGTTGTACATGCGCGCGAAGGCCGGTCGCCGTCCCGAGGCGCTTCGCGAGACCGAGGCGATTCTGCGGCAGCTTCGTCAGCTTCCGGTCACGGCCAACAACGACTTCACGCTGTCTACCGCGGATCAAATCATCGCGACGTTCGACGGCATCAGCGCACGCATTGGCCTGGTCGCTGTTGGCCTCGCGGGGGTGAGTCTGCTCATCGGGGCTATCGGGATCGCGAACGTCATGTTCGTCAGCGTGACGGAGCGCACGCGAGAGATTGGCCTCCGCCGCGCTCTCGGCGCGCGACGAAACCACGTGCTGCTGCAGTTTCTCCTCGAGGCGGCGTTTCTTTCCGCGATCGGTGGGATCGCTGGTGTCGCCGCCGCGCTCGGAGTCGGCCTCCTGCTCACGCTGGCGATCTCCGGCTTCTCCGCCGTGGCACCCGCGTGGGCCGTCGCCGCTGGCCTCATCACATCGGTCCTCGTCGGTCTCGCTGCGGGTTACTGGCCCGCGCAGCGAGCCGCCGAGCTGGATCCGGTCGAGGCCCTGCGCTACGAATGATCCAGGCGGCATCGTCTGAGGTCTGGAGTCAGGAGATCCGACCGCAGAGCTGGCGCTATAATTGGTGACACATGCTCAGCTTCGATACGCCGGCGGTCCTGTGGGTCGCCGTGGCGATCGTCTCGGCCCTCATCGAAGTGTCAATCCCGCACTTCGGGGTTATCTTCGCGAGCCTGGGAGCTGTCGCCGCCGCGATCGTCGCCGCCTTGGGCCTCGGGACGGCGACTCAGCTCATCGTCTTCGTTTTCGTGCTCGTGGCCTCGCTGCTCGTCCTCCGCCCGCGCATTCTCGCGCGCCAGCAGCAGGGACCTGGAGTGCCCTCAAGGACCCAGCAATTGCTCGGGCGGGACGGCGTCGTCACTCACGACATCGATCAGGTTGTGGGCGCCGGGCGCGTCAACGTCGGCGGTGAGGATTGGGCCGCGCGGGCCAAGCTCCCCCTGCCCACGGGCACCCGCATTCGGGTCGTCGGCGCCGACGGGATCGTGTTGGAGGTCACGCCGGCGTGACGGAGCTCCTCCAACTCTTAGGTCTGACGGACTTCTCAGGTATGACGATCATTCTCTCTCTCATCGCGCTGTTTGCACTGATCATCCTGTTCCAGGCGGTCAAGATCGTCCCGCAGAAACAGGTGAAGATCATCGAGCGCCTCGGCAAGTTCCATCGCACCGCCGAGGCCGGGCTCAACACGATCGTACCCTTTCTTGACTCCGTGCGCGACACCATCGACCTGCGCGAGCAAATCACCAAGATCGAGCCTCAGGCGGTCATCACACGCGACAACGTGACGATGGAAGTGGACGCGGTAATCTACTTCGTGGTCGTGGATCCAGTCCGTGCGACGTATGAGGTGCAGAACCTCCGTTGGGGCATCGAGCAGCTCACTCTGTCGGCGCTGCGCAACGTGATCGGCGCGCTCGACCTCGATCACACCCTCACGTCGCGCGATACCATCAACGCGCAGCTTCGCTCGGCCCTGGACGCCGCCACGCAGCTCTGGGGCGTCAAGATCATGCGGATCGAGCTCAAGAACATCACGCCTCCGGAAGAGATCCGGCTGACCATGGAAAAGCAGATGACCGCAGAGCGGACACGTCGTGCTGCGGTCACGACCGCCGAGGGCGAAAAAGCCTCGTCTATTCTTCGGGCCGAAGGCCAGAAGCAGTCGGCCATCGTCACGGCCGAAGGCGAGAAGCAGGCGGCCATTCTGGCCGCCGAGGGTCAGCAGGAAGCGCGGGCGCGAATTGCCCAGGGCGAAGCGGCCGCCATTCAGACCGTGGCGAATGCGATCGGTTCGGCCGGGAACCCCGCGCAGTACCTCATCGCCCAACGTTATCTCGAGTCCATCGGTGCGATCGCCAACAATGCAGACAAGCTCGTCTTCCTGCCGTACGAGGCGACCGGCATCCTCTCGTCGCTGGGTGGCATTCGCGAGCTCCTCAACGTGCCCCCACCGGCGCCGCGAACCTAGCGAGGGTCCATGTGGCGGCCTCGATCCTCTCGGGCCGGGTCCTGTTCAGCCATATCGCTCTGACGGGCTGCTTCTGGCTCGCGACAGCCTGCGGTCCGCCGGCCGCTCCGATGCGTCCTCCTGATCCGGAGCCTGGCATCTCTCTCGCACTCGCCACTGAGCGCGCACGGAGGATCCGCGATCTTCGCTACGAGCTGAGCTTCGACATCCCACCTTCCGCTTCTGACCCCATCGCCGGTCGCGCTGCCATTCGGTTCTCGCTGGCTGACGCCAGCCAGCCGCTCGTGCTCGACTTCGCGCCCGGTGCCGACGCCATTCACTCGCTCACCGTCGACGGAGCGAAAGTGCCCTATACCACGGCCGCCAATCACATCGTGATTGACGTCACACACCTCAAGGCTCAGGACACCGTCGTGGACATCACGTTCCGCGCCGGCGAGGAGGCACTCAATCGCAACCCGGAGTTTCTGTACACGCTGTTCGTGCCGGCCCGTGCACACCTGACCTTCCCCTGCTTCGACCAACCCGACCTCAAAGCGCGTTATACGCTGCGGCTCGCGCTGCCTCCAGATTGGACCGCCGTGGCAAACGGTGCTGAATCGACGAGAACCGAGGCGCACGGGCGCGTGCTGGTCAGCTACTCCGAAACCGCACCGATCTCCACGTACCTGTTCGGGTTCGCTGCCGGCCAGTTTCAGACCGAGACGGCCGTCCGGCGGGGCCGGACGCTTCGGATGCTGCACCGCGAGACCGATGCGGGGAAGGTTGCCCGCAACCGAGACGCCATCTTCGACCTTCACGATCGCGCGCTCGCCTGGCTCGAAGGCTACACGGCCATCCCGTACGCGTTCGGCAAGTTCGACTTCGTGATGATTCCGTCGTTCCAGTTCAGCGGCATGGAGCATCCGGGCGCGGTTCTGTACGACGCCTCGTCCATGCTTCTTGACCCATCGGCGACCGAGAACCAGATGCTGAACCGAGCCAGCACGATCTCGCACGAGACCGCGCACATGTGGTTCGGCGATCTGGTGACGATGCGCTGGTTCGATGACGTGTGGATCAAGGAAGTGTTCGCGAACTTCATGGCCGCGAAGATCGTGAACCCGTCCTTCCCCCACATCGATCACGACCTGCGGTTCCTCGTCGCGCACTACCCCGCCGCCTACGGAGTCGACCGCACCGCTGGAACCCACCCCATCCGTCAATCCCTCGACAACCTGAGCCACGCGGGCAGCCAATACGGCGCGATCATTTATCAGAAGGCGCCGATTGTCATGCGGCAACTCGAGCGCTTGCTTGGCGAAGCAACGATGCGAGACGGCCTCCGCGATTACCTGTCCCGATTTCGTTTCGGGAACGCGACATGGCTAGACCTCGTGCGGATCCTCGACGACCGCAGCGATCGCGACCTCGCGGCCTGGAGCCAGGTGTGGGTCGAGGATGCCGGTCGGCCGACCATCGCGACTGTTCTCGAACGCGATGCGGGCGGCTCAGTCACGGATCTGGCGCTCGTGCAGACCGACGGCCAACCGGGACGTCACTTGCAGTGGATCGAGGCCCTGGAGGTCTTGGTCGGCGCGCGCAAGACCGTACGGTTGTTTCCGGTCGAGCTCAATGCCGCGCGCGTCAGCGTGCCCGACGCTCGAGGGATGCGCGATGTTCAATTCGTACTGCCGACCGGCGGCGGTCTGGCCTACGGCAATATCGTCCTGGATGACGACAGTCGTCGGTACCTGCTGCACGGCGTTCACGAGATCCGAGAGCCGCTCACACGAGGCGCCGTCTGGATCACGCTCTGGGAGGAACTGCTGGAGCGGCGGGTCACACCCGACGCGTTCATCGACGCCGTGCTCGGCATGCTCCCGCGAGAGGACGTGCAACAGAACACCCAGCTGATGGTGGGATACCTCCGGGATGCCTACTGGCGATTCCTCGAGCCTGGCGCTCGCCAGACACGTGCACCGGCAATCGAGCGGGCGATGCGGGACGGGCTCGCTCGAAGCACGACCGCCAGCGCGAAGAGCACCTACTTCGGCGGATTCCGGTCGATGGTGCAGACGACGGCGGGTGTCCAGTACCTGGAGCGCGTGTGGTCGCGCACAGAACGGATTCCGGGACTCCCTCTCGCCGAGCCAGATGAGGTCACCATGGCTCTCGACCTTGCCGTGCGCGGCGTGCCGAACGCGGCCGCCATCCTCGACGAACAGCTGAACCGGATAGCGAATCCGGATCGAAAAGCCCGCTTTGCGTTCGTGATGCCGGCGCTGTCAGCGTCGCCGGAGACGCGCCAGCAGTTCTTCGCCAGCCTCTCAGACGTGGCCAATCGACGCAGGGAACCATGGGTCATCGAGGCGCTGACCTACCTGCATCATCCGCTACGCGCCTCAGAGTCTGCCGCCTACGTGCAGCCGTCACTCGAACTGTTGCAGGACATCCAGCGAACCGGCGACATCTTCTTCCCGCGCAACTGGATCGATGCCACGCTATCGGGCCATCAGTCTCGACAGGTCGGGCACCTCGTTCGTCAGTTTCTCGACAGTCGTCCCGACTACCCCGTCCGGCTCCGTCGTATCATCTTGCAGTCTGCCGACGATCTCTTCCGTGCGATCGCGATGACGTCGCCGAACTGACGCCGTGCTTGGACGTCACACACACTCAGAACTGCTGGTTTCTCTTGGGGGAAGACACATGCGCGGCTCGCGTCGTCGGGTTTCGGTTTCTCTGGCCGTGGCGGCCGTGAGCGTCGCGCTCGTTGGTCCGGTCGCTCGGACCTCTGTGTCCGCGAAGACCGCGCAGATCAAACCGCTCGATGTGATTTACGTCCCCACGCCGCACAACATCGTGGCCAAGATGCTCACTATGGCCCAAGTGGGGCCGAGTGACGTTGTGTATGACCTCGGGTCAGGCGACGGCCGGATCGTGATCGCCGCGGTCAAGGAGTTCGGCGCCAGACGCGCCGTCGGCTATGAGCTGGATCCGGTGAGGCTCAAGGAAGCCAACGAGAACGCCCGGGCGGCGAAGATCATCGACAAGGTGCAGTTCGTCTCAGGTGATCTCTTCGAGGCCGACCTCTCGGAGGCAACCGTCATCACCACCTATCTGCTCCCTGTGCTGAACGAGCGGCTGGTGCCGAAATTCCGCAAGCTGAAGGCAGGTACGCGCATCGTGACACACAACTACGACCTGACCGACGATTGGAAACCCGTGCAGCGCGAAGTGCTCGACGGGCACTCGGTGTACTTCTTCCGCGTACCAGGGCGCTGATCGACATGGCGGGCACGCGGGACGTCTGGAGCGACTAACGCACGGCCATCACAGATGATCCGGCAGCGGCTGCCTCGGGTGGTCGACTCTGGGAGCTGTGGCTCACATCCGCGTGCCATCGACCGCCTGGAGAACGGCTGGACCTAGCGTGCTTGCCAGCGATCTGTCACCCAGCGCACCCCGCGTTGCAGTGAGGGCACGTAACCGCCCATGCTGAAGTGCGGAAGGTCGTCGAGCGGCTCGAACTTCACCGGCTTGCCCAGCTGCTCCAATGCCTTGGCGTTCTTCTCCGCCGGTGCGAATGGCACCACCGAGTCAGCTCGGCTGTGAATCACGTATGTCGGCATCGTGGCGAGCTTCTCGGTCGGCTCGCCGCCGATTGACGCGGCCATGGGGATCGCGGCCGTAAAGAAGTCCGGATGCCGCGACGCGAAGTACCACGTGCCACGCCCACCCATGCTGAACCCCACGACGAGCACACGCCGACGGTCGATCTTGTGCTCTTGCATGACCGTTTCGAGGAGCTTCATGACGGCTTGGTCGGCGCCCTCCTCGGCCCACCGGGGGGTGGGACAGTCAGGCGCCACGACGATCGCGTTGAGGCTGGCGATGCCCGGCTGCACGATCGTCCGAGCGAACCACGTCCCATAACCGGCGGTGCGCTGACCACCAGGGTGAAGTGCCAGGACCAGCGGTCGCGGGGTGTCTTTCACTTCGTCGTTCCGCGGAATCGAGATCCCGTAGGTCATCAGCGTGCCGTCGGCCAGCGGTAACTCCGCCTCGCGATAGCTCGCGGTCTGCGCGTGCGCGTTCAGAGACGAAAGCAGAGCGGTCATGCCAAGAAGAAACGCACGCATCGTGTGACCCCCTAAGACAGTATCCCTTGTGCGCCGGCGACTATCGGGACACGAGCCGCCAGCGACGGAGCCGGCGGTTTGGGGTAGAGCCCGATGACCCTAGAACCGCGAGCTCCGAATCCAGTGATCGGCCCTCGACCAGCTCTTCTCGAAGTCTCGATCGACCTCGACGTCGGTCTTCCCCTGTGCGGCGAGCGACTGTTTGAGGCCGTACAGCGACCAGCCATTGTGCGGATGGCGCTTCAGTGACTCGCGATACGTCGTTTCGGCATCCGCCGGTCGCTTGGCTTCCAGTTGCGCCGCGCCCAGCCAGTGCCGGACCGCGAATGGGAGCGCCTCCGGTTCGTCGTAGATCAAGGTATCTTGAATCTCGGCACCCTTCCGCAACACGGCGATCGCGCCGTCGAGATCGCCTTCGGTGCGCTTGATCTCCCCCTCGAGGATCGAGCCGACGATGCCGAGCAGGTTCTTGCCGGTGTTGACGCGAAAGCTGGACTTCGTGCTTTCAGCGACCTTCTGGACGCGTGCGAGGTACACCTTCGCGAAGTCCGGGTCCCCCTGTTTCAGGTGCGCGTAGCCCTGCGCGAAATCCCAGAAGCCGCCCGTCACCTCGTTCTTGGGCCGACTGGTGACCTGGAGGACCTCATCGAAGCGGCCGAATCGCAGAAGCGTCAGTACGTGATAGAAGCTCTCGCCCGTCAGCTTCGCGTAGTCTTTGCCAGCCTGAATGGCGACCGCGCCCTGCCCATCCATGGCGGCCGCGTACAGCAGCATGTGAAGGTTGTGCTCAGGGTAGATCGCAAAACCCTCGCCGACGGCGGCCTTCTGGTCGGAATGCCATGCCTCCAGGTTGGACCGAACGGAATCCCCCCAGCGCCCCACCACGTTCCACGTGTGCGAAGGCATGTGGTTGATGTGGCTCGCGCCGGGAATCGAGGATCCAAGGAACTGCGCGCACTCTTCTGCCTTCCCCGGCACGACAGTGGACTCGGTCGCGTGGACGTAAAGATGGCACGCACCGGGGTGATGCACGTCCTTCGCGAGTATGTTCTCGAGAACCCGATGCAGCCGCTGGACGTTCGGGGTGTTGATGTCACGCGTCCCGCGACGGGGCTCCAGCAGGAACAACGCGTCCGCGTAGAGCGTCATGATGTCCAGGTCGTCCGGGTAGGCCGCCGACAGCTTGGCCATCGCGTCCGCGTAGGCTCGATCCTGCTCCACGCGCTTGCTTGGGTCGAACTTCTCGACGTAACGGACCGTGAGCGCATCGATCATCGCGCGTTCCTTCGGGTCCGCCTTGGCCTTGAGGCCGATCGCCTTCTGCAGCGCCGCATACGCGTGAGGCGCCTCCTCACCGTTCATTGGCGCATTGAGGTATGACCCCCATGCCCAGGCCTCGCCCCAGTGGCAGATGGCACAGTCCGGATCGCGTTTCCACGATTCTCGGAACGATCGCACGGCCTCCGCCTTCGCAAAGGCGTACATCATCTGGAAACCCTGATCGAAGAACTGTTGCGCCTCCTTGTTCTTCGACGAGATGGGCCGCGTCAGCTTCCCGAGATTCTTGCCGTAGAACGGGATCGGCTCAGTGTATCGATCGAAGAGCGACTTCTTCTCGTCATCGCCAGGCGGCGGAATCGGCACAGGGGCCTGGGCATGGACGACACCACCGAGTGCGAGGAACAGCCCGGCGACCAATGGGTGGACCATGAAACGCATCTGTGTCACTGCCTCCAGAAGGGCTGAGAAGATTTTCGCATGGCACTGGGCGGCCTGGCTCGTCGCGCGCGGCATCGGCCCGTCGCCATGCCCAACACATCGGCGTGGCGCGTGATGTCGTCCCGCACCAGTTCCGCGTCGGCGCTCGCGGCGGTCAGGACCCCGGCGAGCGCAACGGGCCTCGAGACGGGCATCGTCGAGTATCCGCAGGTCGATGACCGAATTCCTCCGGCCAGCACTATAGTCCCATTTCCGAGGCTTGGTTCGGGTGTTCGCGACCCGGTCCTACCCGGACGTCGGTCGAGGGCCCAGCTCTCTGAGCAGCGCGGCGAGCGCTTCATCCGTCCGGCGGAGGTCGTCGACGACACGGGTGGCGGCGACGAGCAGGGCACGTGACGGTTTCGCCCCCCGTATGGTGAAATCGGCGCGTTCGCGGTCGAGCGCAACCTGCGCGGACAGGAGATCGGCCTCGGCGCGCTGAATCGCCTCGCTCACGGCTTCAAGTTGGGTCTCGACAGGGACGTCCGTGAAGTCCTCGACAGCCATAGCGCCACCCTATCTGGATTCGCTCGGTCAGGCAAGACAGGCGACGCCTCGATCATCGACGGGCACATCTACAGGGCACGCCGTCTCTCCGTTTTCAGAAGCTCACTTGGGCGCCGAAGCGAACGATCCGTCCTGGCATCAGCGCCTGCGGGATGAACCAGCCCGAGCCATTGGTCCCGTAGGCCGTGCTGTAGCGCATGACGGGATTCGCATTCAGGACGTTGTACACGTCGACCTGTCCCTGAATCCGACTCGCCCGTATACGGATCGTCTTGGCCAGCCTGAGGTCGAACTGGTAGGTCGTGTCAGGGAAGAGACCTGGGCCCAGGAGTTCGACGCTCGCGTTCGCGTTGGCGCCCGCTGACAGGTTGCGTCCGAGAGAGGGACGGACCACCGCGTTGGTGGCCGTGTACACCGCGGACAAGCCCATCCCGTTGAACCGGGCACCACCGGCCGGCTCAGGAATCGTGCGCTGGAACGTGCCGCTCAGCTGAATGTCCTGCCACGGAAGCGGGTAAGTCCCGAGGAACTTGATCTGCGGTAACCAGTTGCCCACCTGCTTGCACAGGTACTGGCTTGGGTTGTCAATCTTGGCGACGACGTCGCAGTTGTCGGTCATCCGGCGGCCCACGCTCAGCCCGCCCTGAAGGAGGAAGCCGTTGGCCAGCCTCGAGTTCATCGTGAAGTCGAACCCGTGGAAGCGCTCGTACTGGTTGCCGTAGTCCTCCGACCGCGTGCGGATCTGCCGAACCTGACCCAGCTTCGAGGGATTCAGATCGTAGAGCCCACAGATCTCCTGCCCGGCAGACGCCGGTCCAGCGGCGCGGTCACGCAGAACGGGTCGTGGTCTGACGGCGCCACCAGGACGTTGTCCGTGACGGTGAAGTTGCCGTAGTTGCGCTGGAAGAAGCCCGCCAGCACCGACAGCCGCGGCACGATCTCGTGCTGCACCGTGACGGTGGTCTCCCACTGATAGGGACGTGTGCCGAAGCCCGTGGCCCAATCCGGGTCGAGGCTCAGAATCGCGGTGGGCTGTCCGAAGTTGACGTTCGGCGACGGCCCCAGCTCGCCGTTGGCGGCCGGGTTGAACGGATCGCCCTGGAATATCCTGTCGTTGTTCACATCGGTCCACGTGCGCGACAAGGTGTTCGTCGCTGCGATCAGGGGATGTACGGCCGATGTCTGCGTCTTCCCTTCCTGGAGGACGAACCGGTTCAACGTCGCCTTGACGGCGGTCTTCCCGTCGCCGAACACGTCGTACGCCACGCCGAGCCGCGGGCTGAAGTCCTTCCAGTCGAGCACGTCCTGGCCCGGGAACTGCCGAGACACCGGCAGCCAGCGCGTGGGGGTGATGCTGATATCGTCGAAATGACTCTTGAAGTGGTCGAACCGGAACCCCGCGTTGACCGTCCAGCGCTTGATCGTCCACTGGTCCTGCGCGTAATACGCGAACGGGTTCAGCGTGACCGGGAACACATACGGCGTGGTCTGGAAGGTGACCTGGTTGGGCACACCGTTGAGTGTCCGGTACGTGACGTCGGGCGCGATGGCACGCGTGCTGTCGTCGGCGTACTGGTCCTCAAACGAGAAGCCCGCCTTGAAATTGTGGCTGCCACTGGCATAGGCGATGGACGCGCGGTGGTGCCAGATGACCTGCGAGTTCCGCGGATAGTTGGCCTGTGCCCTGAAGTTCAACCCAGTGGCCTGTTCCGTGATGCGCGGCTGCGTGGCACCCGGCACCTCGTCGCGCGGCAGGTCGTTGAAGTACCGCGAGGTGCCGACCTCGAGGAGCAGCCGATTGGTCAGCATCGAGACCCACGTGCCTTGCGTGACGATCGCCCGGCTCTTCATGAAGTGCGACGCTTCCGGCGTCTGGTTGGGGTTGATGCCGAAGTGGCAGTAGCACTGGAAATCGTAGTTGTAGAATCCGGTCAGTCGGTTCTTCGGTGAGAGTTGGTACGTCGCATTGAGACTCTCGTTCTTACCATCCTGATCGTTGATCGCCGGCCTCGTCGTGTCCGGCTCGTGCACCCAGGCTGCCGGATCCCTCGGATAGAAGAGGCCGCCCACGTAGCTGGAGGTCTCGATGTAACGGAAGCCGGCGTAGAACCACAGCTTGTCCCGCTTGAGCGGGCCGCCCAACGTCGGGTTGATGTCGAACACCCGCCTGACGGCGTTCGGATACGCCAGCCCGCGCCGCCTGAGGTCGTCATCCAGGTTGTTCGTCTGCAGGTCCTCGTTCGTGCCGCTGGCGAACAGGGTCCCATGGAAGGCATTCGAGCCCTGCCTCGGGATCACGTTGACCTAGATGCCCCCGTACGGAAACTCGGCGGGCGCCGCCGCCATCTGCATGCCGTATTCCTCGATGGTGGCGTCTTGCAGGTTCGTGCGAGCGTTGCCGATGGAGGTCAGCGACGCGATCGACATGCCGTTGATGCGCACGGTCTGGTCGTCTTCCTTGCCGCCATGAATCGTCGCCAGCGCGAAGGACATGCCGGTGATGCCGCCGACGTCTTGGTTCACCTGGCCGTTCGACCCGGCCACGTTGACGCCCGGCACGAGCTGCGCCAACGCGGTGAACTGCTTGCCGGTCGGGATGGCATCGAGCACCTCGCGCGTCATGACCCGCTGCTGGTTCACGTTCTGCACGTCGACGAGCGGGCTGAGGCCCGAGACGGTAATCGTCTCCGTCACGTCTCCCACCCGGAGCTCCGCGACGACGTTGGCAGTAAAGCCGGCCGTCAGCTGGACACCGTCGCGCCTGACGCTCGCGAACCCAGGCAGCGTGAACGTGACGCTGTAGGTGCCAGGACGCAGGTCGACGATGCGGTACTGACCTGTGTCATCGGTGACCACCGAACGAACCTTCTCAATGAGCGCGGAACTAGCCGCTTCCACCGTCACGCCGGGCAACACCGCGCCCGTGGAGTCTCGGACAGACCCGGCGATGGATCCGGACTCCTGGGCGTGCGCGATGCCGGCCATCAGGGACAGCATGCCGAGCAGGCAGGCTCGCAACATCAGCGGGACACACCTTGCCATCTCGTAACTCCTTGCCACAAACAGCCGACATCTCGGGGAGACCGTTCGGCTAAAGGGCCGACACGTCCTCGACGTGACCGTTGCTGTCGCCGAACCTCTCCATCTGGATACCGAGCTTCTCCACGAGCGTCAGCTGCAGGTTGGTCAGCGGCGTGCCCTCCGGCATCCGTATGTGACGCCCGCCCTTGATCTGACTGCCCGTGCCGCCCGCGACCAGAATCGGGAGATCGGAGTGCAGGTGCGAGTTGCTGTCGCTGATGCCGCACCCATACATGATCACGGAGTTGTCGAGCAGCGAGCCGTCGCCGTCCGCTGTGGACGTCATCTTCTCGAGGAAGTACGCGAACTGCTTGGCGTGGAACACGTTGATCTTCGTGACCCTCTGGATCTTGTCCGCGTCGCCGCCGTGGTGCGACAGGCCGTGGTGGCCGTCGGAGATTCCGACCTCCGGGTACGGCCGCTGGCTGGTTTCCCGGGCGAGCATCATCGTGGTCACGCGCGTGATATCGCTCTGAAACGCGAGCACCTGGAGATCGAACATCAGGCGGCTGTGCTCGTCGTACGAGGACGGAATGCCAAGCGGACGCTCGAAGAGCGGCAGCTCGGTGACGTGGCGTGCCTCGGCCTTCTGAATCCGGCGCTCGACGTCACGAATCGCGTCGAGGTACTGAGTCAGCTTGCTGCGGTCGCCGGTGCCGAGGCTCTTCCCCAGGCGAGCGACGTCCGCTCGCAGCGCGTCGAGCACGCTCCGGTCCTGCTGGATGCGCGCGAATCGGGCAGCCGGCGTCGTGCTGTCCGTATCACCGAACATCCGCTCGAAGACGGCGCGCGGGTCGTTTTCCATCGGGAGCGGCGTCGTCTCGGTGCGCCACGCCAGCGTGTTCGCATACGCGCAGCTGTAGCCGGCCTCGCACGACCCCGCCAGGTCGTTCGACTCGAGACACATCTCGAGCGACTCGAGCTGCGTCTCCCTGCCGATCTCCTTCGCGATGATCTGGTCGAGCGAGACGCCGGCGCGAATATCGGCCCCTTCGGTCCGCTTCGGGCGAACCCCGGTGAGGAACGTGGCCGACGCCCGCACGTGGTCGCCTGCTCCTTCGCCCGGCAGCGAGACGGCGGGCTTGTGGCTGAGACCGCTGACCACGACGAAGTGCTCGCGGACGGAGGCCAGCGCCTCCAGGATTGGCGTCGCTTCGTAGCCGGTGCCGACGGCCTTCGGCGTCCACATCGGCATGTACAGCCCGTTGGGGATGTAGACGACAGCAAAACGTTTGGCGCGGGTCGAGGCCACAAGCCTCGGTGTCGCGAACGCCGGGATCATGCTGTCGAGCAGGGGCAGTGCCAGCGTGACGCCCATACCGCGGAGAAACGTGCGGCGCGCAATGTGCCGCTTGGTCACGATCATGGCTCGCTGGCCCTCCTAGTAGAACCCAATGTCCGATCCTGCGTTTTCCTCAGCTGAAACGGGTCGCTCTTGACGATCCCGAGAATCAGCGCGGACCACCGGTAGTTGCTCGACTTGGCCTCACGCAGAATCCGTCGTACCGCCGGCATGTCATAGTATTCCGCACCACGCCCGAGCGCGTACGTGAGAAGTTTCTTGGTCAGCATGGCTGCGAACTCGTCCTGGTGCGCCATGAGGACCTTGCGGAGCTCACTCGGCCCGTTGAACACCTGTCCGTCTGGCATGGCACCGGACATGTCAATCTTCGTCGTCCCGTCCAATGTGGTGCGATAGCGGCCCACGGCATCGAAGCCTTCCAGAGCGAACCCAATGGGATCCATCCGGGCGTGACAACTCGCGCAGACCGGGTTCTTGCGATGCTGTTCCATTCGCTCCCGCATCGTCTGGGGCTTCACGCCTTTCTCCTCGTCCGCCAAGGATGGCGCGTCGGGCGGCGGCGGCGGCGGCGTGCCGAGGATGTTCTCGAGGACCTACTTGCCGCGAATCGTTGGAGCTGTCCGGTTCGAATAGGAGGTGACGGTCAGTACCGTCCCCTGGCCAAGGAGACCGCGCCGGCGGTCATCGGTCAGGCGCACGCGCCGGAAGTGATTGCCGTACACGTTCGGGATGCCGTAGTGCGTTGCGAGGCGCTCGTTCACGAACGTGTAATCGGCGTCCAGCAGTTCGACCACGCTCCGATCCTCGCGCAGCTGGCTCTCCAGGAAGAGATCGGTCTCGCGCTGGAACGCCTCCCGCAGGTTCTCGTCGAAGTCGGAAAACTGAATCGGATCCGGCGTCGCCAGTCGGAGGTTCCGTGCTTGGAGCCACTGGCCGGCGAAGTTCGACATCAAGGCCTGCGATCGGCTATCGCCGAGCATGCGCCGCACCTGCTGCTCGAGGACCTGTGGCCCGCGCAGCTGCCCGCGCACAGCGACGTCGAGAAGCTCGTCATCCGGGAGACTGCTCCATAGGAAGAACGAGAGCCTCGACGCGAGCTCGAGGTCAGGCACCTTGTACACGGCGCTGGGCGCGACGCCGGCAGGAACGCGCGACGTGCGGAACAAGAAGTCGGGACTGACCAGGATCTTCTGAATAGCGAACTAGATCCCGGCGTCGAAGCTCCCGGTGCGCCGCCCCTGCGCGTAGACATCTCTGAGCGACTGGATGTCGCCCGCCGTCAATGGGCGGCGGAACGCACGTCGACCCAGGCGCGAGAGGATCTGCGTTGCGCAGGGCGCTTCCCTTCCCGGACTGGTGGGCCGGCACACGAAGATCCGGCGGCGGCTGGGTGTATCACCCGCGGCCTGGGGGTTGTAGGGTCCGGTCACCACGACACTCGAGACGCTCGGCAGCACCTCGAGGTCTCCCGCATACTCGTAGCTCGCGAGGCTGAACTGCGGCCTGAGCAGGCCCTCCGGCTCGACGGTCTTCTTCACGAAGCTGATGCCGATGACGCGCGGGCCGGATTGAACAGGCACGCGGGCCTCCAGCCTCGCATCGCCCAGGCGTTGCTCTTCGCTCAGCTGATCCCGCGATTTCTCGGTGCCGTCCGGATTGAGTCGTCCACCGACCGTGAACCGTTGCACCAACGCTCCATCAATCCGGAACTCCAGCTGATTCTCGTCACGGAGCCCTCGAATCAGGTCGGTGTAGGTCCGCAGCAGGTTGACCTTGAGCGTGTACTCGCCATCCGCCGGGAAGTAATGCTTGATGGCCACGCCCGCGCGCGAACCGAACGGCAAGTCGTCGCTCATGCGGTCGTCCTGCCGCGAGTATTTCGAGACCGCGTAGGTCTGCGAACCTGGCTTGATCGACGGATCGCCAACCGCGAGGCGCGCGATCTTCCGACCCGCCGACAGGTAGCGCTCCATCAGCATCGGCGACACGGACAGCACGTCGGCGATGTTGTCGAATCCATAGCCGGTGTCATCGGGTGGGAGGAGCGAGCGCCCATCCACCATGTCGATGTCGATCGAGAGCAGGTCGCGAACGGCGTTGCCATACTCGGTCCGGTTCAGGCGATGCAGGGTCGGCCCGATCGGGTTCGGGTCTGCCGCCACGGCGCGATCGAGCGTGGCTTCCAGGGATGCCGCAAAGTCCTGATAGGTCGCCTCGTCCGGACGCGGCCGGCCGGCCGGCGGCATCGTCCGTGCGCGCAGCCTCGCCAGGACCTTCTCCCAGACCTCGCCGTGTCCCTGCACCGCGCCGGGATCGAGTCCCTGAAGCGATATGCCCGCCGTGCGCAGTTGATCGCTGTGACAGGTGATGCAGTACTTCTGAAGGACGGGGCGATACTGGCCCGCGTCAGGTGTGCCGGGCTGCACCGCCGTCGACGGCACTGCGGGCGAGCCGGCGGCATCCACGACCGCGGAGGAGCCGATCGCGAGCCCCGCCACCATGAAGAGTCCGCCGATCGCGGCAGCGATGCGCTCGGACGCCATGGTCGTGGACCTCCCCCTCGGGGCGGCTTTCAACATGCGCGTGCGAGGGACGTTCGAACCCATGCGCCTCGGCGAATCCCTGAATCTGCGATGACGAGGCATTCTAGAGTCTTTCAATCGGCACAGCGCCTTATCATTCCTGGGCCGCCGCATCAGGCATTCGAACGGGCTACCCAACCGGGGCCCCAACGGTGGGGCCGTCGCCTCGGAGATCCGGTATGCGCATAGAACTGAGTCGGCGAGCTGCAGGCCTGGCCTTGGTGGGCCTGCTCATGGTCACCTCGGCGCGCAGCGCTGGCACCGGCACCCCCGTCGCACGTCCCATGCTGGAAGCAGCCAGGGAGGGCAATTGGGCCGCGGTCCGCGAGGCGCTCGAGCAGGGCGCGCCGACCAACGCGCGCTTCGGCGACGGGTCGACGGCCCTCCACTGGGCTGTTCACTGGGACCATCTCGAGATGGTTTCGGCCCTGATCGCGGCGAAGGCCGCCGTCAACGCGGTGGACGATGATGGGATTGGCCCCCTTGCGCTGGCGTGCGTCAACGGCACTGCCGCCGTCGTCGACGCGCTTTTGAAGGCGGGTGCCAACCCGAACGCGCCCCGCAGCACAGGTGAAACGCCGATCATGACAGCCGCGCGGACCGGCAGCGTCGCGGCAGTCGCGTCACTGCTGGCATTCGGTGCCGATCCCAACGCGAAGGAGAGCTCGAGGGGTCAGACGGCGCTGATGTGGGCGATCACACAAGGCCACAACGAGGTGGCTCGAGCCCTCATCGGCAAAGGCGCGAACATCAGGGCCGCCACGACGAGTGGTTTCGTTCCGCTGCTCTTCGCGGCGCAGCAGGGCAACGTCGATGGGGTGAAACTCCTGCTCGAGGCCGGCGCGGACGTCAACGCGATAGCCCATGACGGCAGCGACGCGTTGATCATCGCCCTCGACAGCGGCATCCGCGCGCTGTATGAGACCGATAAGCCGAACGACAAGCACCAGGCGACGGCGTTCTACCTGCTCGATCACGGTGCGAACGTGAGCTCGAAGACGGCAGGACGCATGCCGCTGCACTCGGCCGTCTGGACGCAACAGCCCGAGGTCGTGAAGGCGCTCCTCGCCCGGGGCGCCGATGTCAACGGCCGCCTCGCCAAGCCGATGCCCAAGGTCGGGCGAGCGCTCGGCGGCGCATTTCGCGTCAGTCAGACCGGCGCCACGCCGTTCTGGCTCGCGGCGCACCTCGCCGACCTGCCGATGATGCGCCTGCTCGTCGAGCGCGGCGCGAACGCGACGCTCGCCTCCGACGACGGCTCGACGCCGCTGATGATGGCCGTCGGCCTCGACAACTACGAAGGCTGGGAGCGGCACGGCATCCCGTTTCACGGCGATCGCGCGGCCCAACTCCGCCAGTACTTCGAGGCGGCGAGGTACGCCCTCGAGCAGGGCGGCGACGTGAACGCGAAGAGCAAGACCGGTCTCACGGCGCTTCACGCCGCAGCGCTCACAGGTGGAAACGATACGCTCGTGCATCTTGTGTCCAAGGGCGCGGACATCAATGCGATGGACGAGAAAGGCCGGAGCCCGCTGAACGTCGCGGAGGGCATCTTCAGCGGCGTCTTCCTGACGCACCCCGAGACGGCCGAGGCCATCAAGAAGCTGGGCGGCCGGCGCGGCACGGCGGAGCCGGATCAGTTGTGATCGTTCGAGGAGCAAAGCTCGGACTGCCCGCGTCACGGACACGGTTCTCGGTGCGCGGCGAAATCCCCACGTGTTCCGCCCTCGACCGACTCCTCTCGAAGTCTCGAACGATCCCAGCGTCGGTCCTCCCCCCGTGCGGCCAGCGCCTGCTTCAGACCGTAGAGCGACCAGCCGCTGTGCGGGGCGCCGGACGACGGTGATCGCGCCGTCCGGTCGTGAGTCTGGCGCGCCGGTCCGCCGCAGGCGAGTGATATAGAATCTTGCTTGCGGACGAGCATCGTCACGCATCACGAGGAAGAGGTCATCGATGGGGGGAAGAGCCCTAGAGGGTGTGCGCGTCCTCGACATGACGCACGTGCAGTCGGGACCCACGAGCACACAGATTCTGGCCTGGTTCGGCGCGGACGTCATCAAGGTGGAGAGGCCGGGTGAAGGGGACCCGACGCGAGGCCAGCTGCGGGACATTCCCGGAGTCGACAGCCTGTACTTCACGATGCTCAACAGCAACAAGCGTGGAATCACGCTGAACCCCAAGACCGACGCCGGCAAGAAGATCTTCACGAAGCTGATCGAGAAGTGCGACGTGATGGTGGAGAACTACGCGCCTGGAGCCATCGACCGCATGGGCTTTCCCTGGGAGAAGATCCAGCAGATCAACCCGCGGATGATCTACGCCTCGGTGAAGGGGTTCGGGCCTGGGCCCTACGAGGACTGCAAGGTGTACGAGAACGTCGCCCAGTGCACGGGCGGCTCCGCCTCGACCACCGGAGCAATCGACGGTGTGCCGCTGGTGACCGGCTCACAGATCGGCGACTCCGGCACCGGCATCCACCTCGTGGCGGGCGTTTTGGCCGCGCTCTACCAGCGTGAGAAGACCGGCCGCGGTCAGCGCGTCAGCTGCGCGATGCAGGACGCCGTCTTGAACCTCTGTCGCGTGAAGCTGCGCGATCAGCAACGGCTGGCGCACGGCCCGCTCAAGGAGTATCCCCAGTACCCGAACGGAACGTTCGGCGCGGCCGTCCCCCGTGCTGGCAACGCGTCTGGCGGCGGTCATCCCGGATGGATCGTCAAGTGCAAGGGGTGGGAGACCGATCCGGACGCGTACATTTACGTCATCGCGCAGGCACAGGCGTTCCCAACGCTGGCAAAGGTGATTGGGCACGCCGACTGGCTCGAGGATCCAGACTTCAACACCCCCGACGCGCGCCTGCCCAGGCTGGCGCACGTGTTCGCGGAAATTGAGAAGTGGACGATGACGTTGAACAAGATGGAAGTCATGGAGACGCTCAATCCGTTGAACGTTCCGTGCGGGCCGATTCTCTCGATGAAGGAAATCGCCGAGGAGCCTGCCTTGCGCGCCACCGGTACCGTGGTAGAGGTCGACCACCCCACCCGCGGAAAGTATTTGACGGTAGGCAACCCGATCAAGCTGTCGGACTCACCCACGGAGGTCCGGCGGTCGCCGCTGCTCGGCGAGCACACCGAAGAAGTGCTCCGCACTCTGCTCGCCCTGTCTGAGGAGGAAATCCTGGCCGCGCGTCAACAGGGCGCGATTTAAGGGGGACCCGTGGTGTACGACGTGCTCGTTCTCGGCGCCTCCTACGGCTCGCTCTTCGCGACGAAGCTGCTGATGGCTGGGCACCGGGCCACGCTGGTGTGCACCGCGCCCACCGCCGATCTGATTACCCGCGAGGGGACCATCGTCCGCATGCCCGTCAAAGGACGCCCAGCGCCAGTGGACCTCTCGTCGAAGCACCTGCCCGGCGTGCTGTCGGCGACCACACCCGCGGCCGTGGATCCGGGTCGGTTCGATCTGATCGTTCTGGGCATGCAGGAGGCGCAGTACGGGGCCGACGGCGTACGGGACCTGATGGATCGCGTGGCGCGGTCGCGGAAGCCGTGTCTGGCCATCATGAACATGCCGCCGCTGCCCTACCTGAAGCGCATTGCGGGACTTGCCACTGAGACGCTCCAGGCGTGCTATGCCGACCCGGGCGTGTGGAAGGATTTCGACCCCGCGCAGGTGACGCTGGCGAGTCCGGATCCGCAGGCGTTCCGCCCGCCGGACCAGCCCAAGAACGTGCTGCAGGTGGGACTACCGACCAACTTCAAGGCGGCACGCTTCGAGAGCCCGGACGCGACGACCGTGCTTCGGGACCTCGAGAACGACATCGAGGCGGCTCGATACGATCCCGGCGACGGCCTTCTTGAAATCCCTGTGAAACTCAAAGTGCACGAATCCCTCTTCGTGCCGCTGGCGAAGTGGCCGATGCTGATTGCGGGGAACTACCGCTGCATTCGGCGCGACGACATGATTCCAATCAGGGATGCCGTGCACGCCGACGTCGACACGTCCCGCAGGGTCTACGACTGGGTGTGGCAGCTCTGCGCGTCGCTTGGCGCTGCAGACGAGGACATGGTGCCGTTCGACAAGTACGCGACGGCTGCCCAGAGCTTGGCCAAGGCCTCCTCGGCGGCGCGTTCGCTCTTCGGCGGCGCCGAGCGCATCGAGCGGGTCGACTGCCTCGTCCGGCGCATCGCCCAGCAGAAAGGACTGCAGCTCGACATGCTCGACGAGATCGTCACGCTCGTGGACGAGCGACTGGGCAAGAACCGGCTGCCGCGGGTTGCCGGCGTGTGAGGCACACCGGATCGGCAGTCGCGTTGCACCGCGCGACGCCGGCGCGTTCGACCGCCTGACGATGAGCGGCCCCTACCCCACTGTCACGCTACGCGCCGGAGCCGCCGCCGCGCCGTACCCGACCGACGAGGCGTTCTGCGCGTGATGGCGGCGCAGCATCGGTCGGAGAATTAGCAGTGCGGCCGCCGCCGCGAGCAGATCCATGGCGGCCATCGAATACAGCACCGACCTCCAGGTGCCGGTGGCTTCCATCAGCACGTTGCCGAACGGCACCAGGATCGCGGCGATACCCTTCGCGCAGTACAGCGCGCCGTAAATCTTCCCGATGTGCTTGGTGCCGAACGTGTCGGCGGCCGTGGCGCTGAACAGGCTGTAGACCTCGCCCCACGCCAGGAACACCATCCCCGACAGGAAGACGAAGGCCGTCGGGTTCGACCCGAACCAGCCGAGCGCGAGGACTCCCAATCCCTCGATCGTGAAGGCCAGACACATCGTCCGCTCGCGGCCGATGTTGTCCGAGATCCACCCAAATACCGGACGCGACAGGCCGTTCATGATCCGATCCAGCATGAGCGCGAACGGCAGCGCGGCCATGGAGACGAAGAAGAGGCTGACGTTGGTCTTCTCAACGCCGAGATCTCTCGCCATGAGGGAGAGTTGCGCCGTCACCATCAGTCCGCCCGTGACGACGCCGGTGAACATGAGGAGGAGGAGCCAGAAGACCGGCGTGCGCAGAGCCTCACCCACCGTGTAGTCGCGGCCCGACTGCACCACCTTCGCGGACTTCGGCACGTCCGCGGCGGACGGCATCCGCAGGAACCACGCGCACGCGCAGATCGCGACGCCGATCAGCAGGCCGAAGTTGAGGAACGTCGACTGATACCCGGACGATTTGAGCATGTTGGCGATCGGGATGATCGTCAACACCGTCCCGGATCCGTAGCCACCGGCTGTGAGACCAGCCGCGAGCCCACGCTTCTCGGGGAACAGCTTGAGTGCGTTGTTGACTGCAGTGGCGTAGACAGCGCCGACACCGAGCCCGCCGATGATCGCCCCCACGTAGAACCCGCTCAACGACGTGGCATAGCCGTTGAGGATCCAGCCCAGTGCAGTCATCACACCGCCGAACAGAACCAACGGCCGCGGACCGTGGCGATCGATGAAGTGGCCGACCGCCGGCGTCGACCATGTCTGGACGATGACAAACAACGTGAACGCCGTCTGCAGGGCGGCGCGCGAAAAGTCGTGCACCTTCAGAATCTCGGGGACGAAGAGCGTCCAGGAGTACTGGATGTTGGAGGCGGCGACCATGCACGCCACGCCCAAGAAGAGTTGCCCCCATCGCGAGACGGAGGCGGCGGAACGGTCGACGGCTGACGCGCTGTGTGGGGCAGCCATGCGCACAGGTGTCCTTTCTGCGGACGGACAGGATGCCAGACGCTCCCGAGACCGGGCGGGCAGCCAGCCCAATCGCAGTGGAGACCGAATAAGGATATGGGAGTCCGCCTCAAATTGAAAGGGTCTAGTCGTCGAAGCCCGCGACGACACTTTCGAATTGATTACGAAATCGTCGTTGGGTTGCGGCTGGCGGCGGGCCGCACAACGAGTCCTCGTGCTTGCGCAGCACCAAACGCTGCCGAGGCTGGATGCGCCTCGCATGCTGGATCACGAACGAGCACACGCGATCGACCTCAACGGATTGCTGAGGCGTACCGGGTTCTCGCGAGACCTCATTTCTTGGGAGGATGGGGTCTATGGGACGTCCAAGTCGGTGTTCGCCGGAGGTGCGTGAGCGCGCGGTCCGGCTGGTGATGGAGCAGCGGCCGGCGCACCCGTCGGAGTGGGCGGCGCGGCAGGCGGTGGCGACGAAGCTGGGCATGACGGGCGAGACGCTACGGAAGTGGGTGCGCCAG
>VFZL01000021.1 GCA_016871175.1 Acidimicrobiia bacterium
TACAACCGCGAGTGGCTGATCGAGCGACTGGGGTTCCGTCCCCCGGCCCAGGTCCGAGCGGCGTTTGCGGTCAGGCCCGCAGCCTGATTACCATCAACGCGCTGTCCAATCCCCGTGCCGCGGTACAGCAGGTCGTATGCGGGCCTGTGCGCGCCGGAGAATCTCGGCAGCCGTTCGTCCGCCGCGTTCACCTTCGAGAGCCTGAACGAGATCACGGCCTTCATCACGTCAGGCGCCGGGTCGACGTGCGGCACGGCGGCAGCAAGCGGGAACACGCCGCCGACAGTCAGCAGTCCCGGGCCCGGGTTCACCGTGCCACGGCTGACGCCGTTTGCCCTGACCGCCTCCGGCAGCGATCCGGACGGCAACCTAATCATGTACTCGTGGGAAGAGCACGATTTGGGCACCGCCAGCACCGGTGGCCTATCTGCTGTCACAGATGACGGATCGCGTCCGCTGTTCACAGCCGGAACGACAGGACAGTCCGCGACCCGTTATTTCCCCGATTCGAATTACATCCTGAACTACGCGAATACGCCACCGGCGTACAGCGGTCAATATTTGGTCGGCCAAACGCTGCCCTCGACGAGCCGCACGATGATGTTCATGGTGACGGCGCGCGACATCCGCGGCGGCATCGCCTCCGCGCAGACACAAATCTATGTCAATGGAACGGCCGGTCCATTCACGGTGACCTCTCCGAATACGGCGGTCACCTGGACGGGCGGGACTCAGCAGACCGTGACCTGGAACGTCAACGGGACACAAGCGCTCGCGGCCAATGTAAGCATTCAACTCTCGATCAATTGCGGGTCGTCGTATACCGTCCTGTCGGCCGCCACACCGAACGATGGATCGGAAGTCGTGACCGTGCCGGCGGGAACGTCTGCGACGTGCGCCAGGATCAAGGTCGAAGCCGTCGGGAGCGTCTGGTTCGATGTGTCGGACGCGAACTTCACGATTGTCCTACCCGGTCCGCCGCCCGGCGCGTTCGGCAAGTCCAGTCCGTCGGATTGGGCTTCGCCTGTCGCGTTCAGCCCGGTCCTGAGCTGGGCTTCCGCGAGCGGCGCCGCCAGCTACGAGAGGATACTATTCAGTTATTGTCTGACAGATCCTTAGACGACAGCCCGCATCAGCCGAGTGGGGTAGGAACCGAAGCTGCGCCGTAAGGCCCCTCGCACCCTGCGCCCCCTGCACAGCGGAGATTCGGCCCCCATCACGCGCCGATTGTGACGCTCTCCGACGGCGTGTCCAAGCGTGAAGGGGCGCCGTTAGCCTGCCGCTCTTCGCTGTAACATTCTTCTGGCGTCCGGTTGAAAGATCTGCGCGCCAGTGCCAGCGAATCCCGTTGGAAGAGCGTCAGCCATGCTGTATCGACCCGGGAAGGTCCTCATCGCCATCCTCGTCGTTCTGGGTGCTGCCGGGGTCTCGTCGCAGCAGGCCCGTCCTTCTGCCGAGATCACGAAACGTGCGGTGGCCGCTGCCGAAGCCTTTCTTGCCACGCTGACGCCGGCGCAACGGTCCGAAGTCCACGTCGATCTGAACGAGAAGACGCGGACGGTGTGGTCGAATCTGCCGACTGGAACGACGATGCAGGTCGGCGCAGCGACGAGTGTCTATCTGGCGAATGCGCTGCTGCCCGGCGACCGTGACATTCAGGTGGTGGCTCGACGGCGCGACCGTCTGCAGCACGAGCTCGATGTGGGATATGCGATCGCACCGCGATGGTCGACGGACCTCGTTTGGGCGCTGTCTGGTGTAGCCATGGTCGTCTCACGCTTTGTGGCAAAACGCTCCTGAGGAGAACTCATGTTGAAGATGTGCTGCCTGGCCACGATGTGTGCGCTGCTTGCCGTCACGGTGTCGGCTCAGTTGCCGCCGCTGTCGCCTGCCCATCTCAATCCCGCGATTGCGAAGCTCTCTGCCGGAAAGCCCATCTACGGAGTGCTCACCCAGGATCTCTCGCGAGAACATGCCCGAACGATCTCGAGGCGGGACACGGATTTCATCTTCATCGACATGGAGCACTCGCCGCTGAACCTGGAGGCCCTCGCCAACTTCGTCGCGGCGGCCAACGACAAGGCTCATACCCTGAAGAACGGGGCCCAGCCCCGCTCCGCGATTATCGTACGCATGCCCGCGTACGCCGCGGAGAATGCCGCCTGGCAGGTGAAGCAGGCGCTCGACATCGGCGTGATGGGGTTCGTGTTCAACACGGTCGAAACCAGAGAGCAGGCCGAGGCGGCGGTGAAGAGCATGCGATATCCGCCGTGGAAGGCGTTTCCCAACACCCATAAAGGGCCGGAAGGGATTCGCGGCTGGTCGCCCGGCGGCGCGGTCTGGGCCTGGGGCATCGACATCGAAGAATACCGGCGCCGGGCCGATGTGTGGCCACTCAACCCGGACGGTGATCTGATGGCCATCATGATCATCGAAACGCAGACCGGCGTCCGTAACGTCGACGCGATTGCGCAGGTACCGGGCGTGACGGCGCTGAGCGCGGCCGCGGGGGGCGATCTGTCCTCGTCGTACGGAGTCCCGGCCAACGCGCCCGACGTCGAGGGCGCCCGCCAGTCCATTCTGCGGGCCTGCCTGAAGCACAACGTGGCGTGCTGGATCTCTCCGACGGGCAAGGCCGATCAGGATCGACGTCTGAAGGAAGGATGGCGGATGATCCGGACGGCGGATGGACTGCCGTTCAACTGAAGCGACGAACCCAGGAGCCTCGCCCTCTTCCCCTGAAACCGCCGGCCTGCTGGGCGTCGGGTGCGAACGATCCTGAGCGATTGCGCACCAGATTCGAGCGGCGTCGTGCCGGGACGATACGGTAACGACCACAGGTATCGGGGGACGCGTTTGCCGAGCCTCGCGAGCGCTGGCGCCGCCTCCGGGGGCACCGCGGCCCGGCGCGCGGCCGCCATCTCCTTCGGCGTCATGGCCGCGACCCGGTCCATCTCAACACGACGAGGACCGGGCGGTGGTCTGAGGCAACGCGATCATCGATCACTTGCGATTCGACCACCTGCCACTGGTCTCGCGGCCGGTACAGCACGTAATCCCCACGCAACCGAGGTCGTTCAAAAGGGGAGACCGGCGGCAGCCCGTCGGCAGAGGCATTGGCCCATGAGCGCTCCAGAATCGTCATCACCTCGGTGTCTCGCGGTGCGTTCATGTCGCCGGCGAGGATGGCCGTCTGGTCTGTGGCCCAAAGACGATTGAGGGACGTGGCTTGCTCCAACCGGCTTTGCTCATCGCGTCCGTGATCGAGGTGCGTGCTGGTGAACTCCAGCGCGGGTCCCTGCTCGCCTGCCTTGACGTGCACGGTCAGCGCGACTCGCGGTTCGCGATCCGGTGCCGCGGGCAGCGGATGGCGTTCCACGCTCGAGACCGGCCAGCGCGACAAGACGGCGACGCCGTAAGCGCCCCCGGAGTAGTCCATGGCCTTGCCAAATGTCGCGTGAAGGCGCGTCAGTCGCTCGAGCTCGGCCGCCTGGTTGACGCGACCGGTTCGCTCGGTCTCCTGGTCCACTTCCTGGAGCGCGACAAGGTGCGGTTCGGCGGCGGTGATGACGCCAGCCGTACGTGAGAGGTCGATCAGGCCGTCGGTCCCCTCACCGTGGTGAATGTTGTAGGTCAGGACGCGAAGCGTCGCCGGCACCGATGCGTCATCCGGCGCCCAGACCAGGAGCAGCAGCACGAGCGTACAGAGTCCTCGCACCGTGAGTCGATTCCTGACATTATGCCTCACAGGCCGAGGGCGGGAAAGGCGTGGCGCTTCTTCGGGCGCAACGCGAGCTCGAGCGCATTCTGGCGGCGCCCCGCTGACGCGAGGCTCGGCCAGACGCGCTCAAGAAGACCTGGGCGACCACGGCACGTCGCGCTAATAGCCTCCGCCACTTCCTGGTGCCGGCGTTGGTGCGACAGTCCCGTTGACATTGCCGACCATGCTGGGATGAAGCGTGCAGTGGTAGTTCCCACCGGAGACCGTTCGCGCGTCGCTCGATGCGCCGGCTTGCAGCGTGCCGAAATCCACTGAACCGTCGTCCATCACGATTCGATGGGGCACGCGGTCAGTGTTGGTGAACATCAGCAGTTGTCCGGCCGTCTGGACAGGATTCGGTCTGAACGACTGGTTGCCATTGGTGGCGACGGTAGTGACGGTGACCGCCGAGCCAGTGCTGCCTGAGCTCGGTGCGGACGGCGCCCGGCATTAGAAGCTCAGCACGCCGGCCAGCACGATCAGTGCTCGACTTGCATGTGCTCTCACACCGTCGGTGAAGGCAGATGGCATGCCACCAATATTAGCAGGAGTCCTCGGAGCCTGTTGGTGGAGGTCTTTCGAGGTTCGTAATTCGCCTTACGTGATGTGAGCCCACCGCTCAGCCTTCCCACGAGCAGGCCAGCGACGAGCCCGTTGGACGTCCTCGGAAGTCTGACAGAGGTCTGACAGACAAGATGGTATGGCTCACCTGGTCGTCACGCTCGTACGGCCGGTTCAAGACCGTGATCGTGGGCGACCTCACGTGGAACAAGGAGTTCGACCTGATGTGCCCCATTCGGTCAGGTGGACGTCTACCTGGTGTCTCATCACGGGTCGGATACGTCGGGCTCCGCCGCGCTCGTCCACGCGCTGCGGCCGCGCGCCGCTATCATGAACAACGGTCCATGGAAGGGCGGCGCGGTCCAGACATGCGAGATTCTACGGGCAGCGCCCAGCCTCGAGGACGTCTGGCAGAACCATCATTCCGTCGTAGGTGGACGCGAGCACAACCGGCCTGACGCTTCGTCGCTAATCTGGAAGAGGGTGTCGTCTCCCGCGATAGACCGTCTGGCGCCGCACCGGTTCACATAGGACCCACACACTGGACCAAACTGTCCGCAAGCGCTGACGGCGGCTTCAGTATCACGAACAGCCGGACGGGATTCGCCAAACGGTATGTGCCGCACTCCTCGCGCTGAGCCAAGGCGTGCGGCTCCTTGGATCAGATGGGCATAGCCGTGCCGCCTCCGGCTCACTCCGGCTCACCCGTTGTTGACACCCATGACGACGGGTGATACGGTCATCGCGCTTCAGCCTATCTGAAACCTACTGAAATCGGGGGGTTCATGCCTCAGTGTCGTATCCCTGGGTTCGTTCTCGCAATCACTTTCTGGCTGCTGCCACTCCTGGCAGCGGCTCAGCAAACGGCTGGTATCTCGGGTGTGGTGAGAGACAGCTCCGGCGCCGTGCTTCCCGGGGTGACGGTCGAAGCCGCAAGCCCAGCTCTGCTCGAAAAGGTCCGAACGGCCGTCAGCGACGGCGAGGGCCGCTACACCGTCATCGAGATCCCGCCGGGCACCTACACAGTCACGTTCACACTCACCGGCTTCGGCACGTTCACGCGCGAAGGCGTGACCTTGGCGTCGGGCTTCACCGCGACTGTGGATGCGACGATGCGCGTCGGGGCGCTCGAGGAGTCCATTACGGTGAGCGGCGCGGCGCCGCTCGTCGACACGCAGAACGTGCGGAAGCAGCTCGTCGCGAGCGCCGAGCTCCTGTCCGCGCTGCCCACGAGCTCCAAACAAATCTATACACTCGTGACGCTGACGCCGGGCTACGCGGGCGTTCCAGACGTCGGCGGGCAGTACGCCTCCGAGGCGGGCGCCTTTCACGGCAAGCGCGGCACGCGAGCGCTGTTCAACGGGATGGGCGTCGAGAACAGCTCGGGCAACAGCAGCTATCAGATCAACGCCGCGACGGTTGAGGAGATGGTGCTGCAGACCAGCGGCATCTCCGCAGAAGTGAACGCCGACGGTCCGATCATGAACATCATCCCGAAGTCCGGGAGCAACACGTTCCAGACGATCTTCAACGGCCTGTATAGCAACCACGCGATGGAGAGCGACAACCTCTCCGACGAGCTCCGGGGCCGCGGCCTGAAATCGGCGAATCAGCGCGTCAAGATCTTCGACGAAGCCGCGAGCCTCGGTGGACCGATCAAGAGAGACAAGATCTGGTTCTTTGGCGCGTACCGCACATGGGGGATGGCGAAGTGGTTCTCCGGCGTGTACTACAACCGAACACAGGATCAGTCGAGGTCGGCACCTGGCGCGCCGCTGCGCGTCGTGCCGTACACGCCGTGGCTGGATCGACCGCTCGACACCTTCTCGGCCCGCTGGGAACACTACGATTCAGCGAGCGGGCGCGTGACGTGGCAGGCCGCCCCGAAGCACAAGATCGACTTCTTCATCGATCGTCAGTACGGCTGCAACTGCGGTTCGATCGGCGCAGCCGATACGGTGGAGACCTACATCGGCTCGTACAAGTTCGAGCCAAACCGGTTCATTCAAGTGACCTACAACTCGCCGCTGACGCCAAAGCTCCTGATCGAGGCCGGCTACGGCGCGTCGATTTCGCAGTGGAACCAGACCTACGGCCCGAACGTGACACCTGATATCGCGAGCGTGACCGACGTCGCGCTCGGGGTGCAGTACGGGTCATCCGCCACGTACCGGGGCCGGCCGAATTTCACGAACCGGAAGACGCAGCGTGCCTCGTTGACCTACGTCACCGGCGGACACAACTTCAAGACGGGCATCCAGACCGAACAGCTCGCCACCGACCAGTACCTCTTCGCAAACGGCAACATGAGCTACACCTTCCGCGCGGGCGTCCCCATCGCCCTCACGCAGCGCGCGACGCCGTTCAATCAGGAGGACAGAGGGAATGACTACGGGGCCTTCGTTCAGGATCAGTGGAGGATTAGGCGGCTGACGCTGAATCTGGGCGTACGCTACGACCACTACATGGGGTGGGTGCCAGAGCAGAACACGCCGGGCGAGACGGCGAGTCTTTTCGATCGGAGCTATCCGGGCGTCCGAGCGGCGTCGAGCTTCACGAATCAGTGGATCGGTCCGCGGAGGTTCGCGAAGGTGACCGGGATTCCGAGCTGGCACGATATCAACCCTCGCGTGGGGTTCTCCTACGACCTGTTCGGCACCGGTCGGACGGCGATTAAGGCGTCGGCCGGGCGCTACGTCGCCAAGACGAACGTGGACGTCCCGCAGGCGCTGAACCCGATCACGACGTCGGTGAATGCCGCCACGCGCGCGTGGAACGACACGTTCTTTGGAGCAGGCGATCCGCGCAGTGGGAACTTCTCGCCAGACTGCGATCTTGGCAACTTCCTCGCCAACGGCGAGTGCGGTGCCTTGAACAACCAGAATTTCGGCAGGTCCAACCCGAACGCCACAACTTGGTCAGACGCGGTGCGGAAGGGCTGGGGCGTCCGGGACAACAACTGGGACTACTCTGCCGAGATCCAGCATGAGGTTCGCCGAGGCCTGTCGACGACGTTCGGCTACTACCGCAACACCGGTGGATACTTCCGCAACACGGACAGCATCAACCGCGTGACGGATAACGTCCTGGTGACCGGTGCCGACTTCGATACCTACTGCGTGACGGCGCCGAACGACCCGCGTTTGCCCAACGGCGGCGGCTATCAGGTCTGTGGGATGGCCGATATCAAGCCGGGGAGGTTCGGACAGGTTCTGAACGAAGTGAAAGCGACCTCCGACTTCGGCAAGAACACTCGGTACAACGACTTCTTCACGATTTCGATCGACGGGCGGTTTCGCCGAGGGGCGCGCCTGGGCGGAGGATTCGACACGGGGCGGTCGGTGAACGACACCTGCTTCAACGTTGACGCGCCCGGCTACTTCAACTTCCCGGCGAATGGATTCGGCGCGCTCACGTTCGGTCCTCAGACGGGCGTGACCATCGATGGCAAGTCGGTGTGCCGCATCGTGACGCCGTTCAAGGCGCAGACACAAGTCAAACTGAACGGGTCGCTGCCGCTCAAGAGCGGGTTCGTGTTCAGCGGCGTCTACCAGGACCTGTCTGGTACGCCTGTAGAGGCGGTCTGGGCCGCACCAACCGCAGCCATCGCCCCGTCGCTCGGTCGCAACCTGGCAGGCGGTGCGCTCACGGCTAACGTGCCGCTGTTGGCCCCGAACACGATTTTCGAGGGGCGCATCCGCCGGCTCGATCTCCGGCTGACGAAGTTCTTTCAGCTGACGCGCCGGGTGAGGCTGCAGGCGAACCTGGATGCGTACAACGCCCTGAACTCGAGCGCGATCCAGAGCATCATCCGCGCCTACGGGACGAGCTGGAGACAGCCGAACACGATCCTGGACGCGCGCATTCTCCAGGTCAGCGGGCAGTTGACGTTCTAGCTGCCACGAGTCGATCGATGCCAAGGTGTCGTCTGGACGGGAGGCGCTGATTCACTGGGAGATATCGTCCGCCAGAGGAGTGGCTGCACATGGGGAACGTGGTCTACACGTCGCGCGTTCGGATCACACGCCAACGTGGGCCGCTGCGCACGGCCGAACTGCCTGGTGAGTCTTCGCCTGTCGCCTTCGGCGTCCACGGTGCGATCGCCGAGCACTATAAGGTCGACCCTGAAGCCATCGGCGGCGCACATGCTGCAACCATCGACTACGTGATCGCCGCAACCGCCGGTTGAATGCTCGGGACCTTTGGAGGCGCGCTGGAGGCGCGTCACATCGATGCAAGTGGCGGCCGGCTGACAGGCGAGGTGACAGGCGAAGTCGAAACTGAGGAGAACGTCCTCGTCGTCAAGCGGATCCACGTCGCTCTGCGGTTGGCGGCGTCCGAAGACCTGCGTGAAACCGTGGAACGAGTCCACGGCTTCTACGCGATGAAGTGTCCCCTTTACCGAACCCTTCGGAGCGCCATCGAACTCACGTCGTCCTACGAGTTGGTGGCGCCGATCGGCGGTGTCGCGGGGTAACGTCGACGCCGGTCAGTCGCGAACGTGGCAGGCGCGGCTCCAGGGAGGCCCCGCAGACCTCGCCTTCACCACGACACCTGCAACCCGAGCCGGGGCAGACGGCCCGGGATGATCGACGTCGGTGTGCCGAAGGCCGCGCCGAAGGTCGCCACTTGCGTGATGACCGTGCTCGCGTTCAGCACGTTGAACACGGTCAGATCCGCCACCAGACGGAGCCCTCGAAGCTGAAACGTTCGCTTGGCGCTGAGATCGATCTGGGTCCAGCGGGGTAGGAACTGGGAGTTCGGCGCAATCAACGGCACGGTGACCGGCTGCGTGCGACCGCCAGGAAAGAGCGATGCCGGCACGACCCAGTTCATCTCCATCCAATCGCCGAGATAGCTTCTCAGGGCGATGCTCCCCGTGAAGTTATAGGGGAGGCCCGGCACGGTGCTGAGGACCTTGAACGACGACAGGTAGGGCGATGGCGCCGTGCGGCCCAGCTCTTGGAAGAGCTGACCGCGCTGATCGCAAAAGCGGAACTGATTCGGATCGTTGGTGTCGCAGTTGACATCGACGCGCCGCTCGGCGCTCCAACCACCGAGCACTGTCCCCCCGCGCGGCAGCCGACCCGTGACCACCACGTGGTACCCCTCGTAGACGCGCTCGTTCAGATCGGAGGCCGTGTCCAACAAGTCCACTTGACCCTGCTTCGACCGATCCAGATTGTAGATGGTGATCGGCTGTCCATCGCGTGGGCTGGGCACCTGGAAGGACGCGAAGTCCCCCACGTCGGCGAGCTGGTTTCTCGAGGTCAGGCGGTTCCGGTACGGCCGCCGCTGGTAAAAGAGGCTGGCCGCGATGCCCTGCCAGAACTCGTGCTGGACGCTCGCAGTGTACTCGATGTTGTAGCCGCGCGGCGCATCCGCGTCGAAGCGTCGGAAGGTCCGGAGGCCATAGTTCCGGTTGTTGCTCGGGCCGATCTCGTTGTCCTGCGCGATGTCGTCGCCATTGGTGGGGAGATCGCGACCCTGTCGATCGCGGTCGTTCCAGTCGCGCCGGTCCGCTGGTGGCGCGGCTCCCGCAGACGAGGCGAGCGGCGCGGTGGGATCGTAGTTGCGGACACCCTCCGGATTGCCGAGCGCCATGGCGGCGACGTACTTGCCGACGCTCGCTTTGATGGCGGTCCGCCCGTTGCCGAAGAGGTCATACGCGATGCCCAGCCGCGGCACGACGTCCTTGAAGTTGTGCAGGTTCTGGACGCCCGCAAACGAGCGATCCGGCAAGAAGCGCCCGGCCGCTGAGAACGTCGGATCGATCGAGGCGCGGAAGTGCTCGAAGCGAGCGCCCGCGTTGACCGTGAGGCGACCGATCGTCCACGCGTCCTGCGCGTAGACACCCAGTTCGGCGTTGATACTGTTGCGCGACTCCGTCGGCGAGTTCAGCACGTCCACGAACGTCGGGACGCCGTTCACGTAGATCTGGTACAGGTCGCCGTTCCATCGCGCCGTGTCGACGATGTTCCCCCAGCCGTGTTGAACGCCGACCTTGATGTTGTGCGACCCCGTCACGTACGACAGAGCCCCAGACAGGTTGGCCATTGTCGGCATGAAGGCGCCGACACCGGCCTGGCCGGCGGCCCAATTCACGCCGGTGCCGATGTCCTGCCGGCGCGCCTGCGCGTACCAATCTGCTGTCCCGCGCGCGGGCTCGCCGAAGAGGTACCGCTTCGTGTACCCCATCTGATTCCAGGAATATCCGGCCTCGAGCAGAAGCCGGTTGGTCAGTGGCGCGGACCACTTGGCGATCCCGAGGTAGTACATCGAGTCCGGGCGATAGTTCGAGGCCGGCTCGTTGCTCCAACCGACCGGATCGAAGCGGCCGGTGTAGTCGGCGTGGAGGCTGATCTTGTGCTTGGCAGCGGCCTGCCACGTCGTGCGCCCGGTGATGTTGGTGATGTGGCCGCCTGTTACGCGCGGGATACCGTCTCTGATGATGCTTCCGGCCGTCAGCGCTTGATGCTCTTGATAACGATAGGACCCGAAGATCCACAGCTTGTCGCGCGAAATCGGACCGCTGAACCACGGGTTGAGATCGAAGGAGTGGTACAGCTTGTTTTGTGCGCGCAAGTTGCGAGCGATGAGCTCCTCCGTGAGGTTGTTGGCCTGCCATGCGCCATCGGAGACGTTGAAGATGGCACCACCGATGAACGTGTTGCCGCCGTCGCGGCCGATCAGATTGACGCGCACGCCGCCTCTCGAGATGTCCGCTCCCAAGGCCGTGGACTGATACGTTGTCTCCTGAATCATCGCGTCGTTGTAGGGCTGGAACGTGAAGGCGTGCAGCGTGGTCACGAGGACGCCGTCGATCTGCTGCGTGGACTCCCACGACGTCCCGCCCTGGGTCGCCAGTGTGGGCGGAACGGAGACGTCGCCGACCATCGGTCGGTTCACGCCTCCACCCGTGACGGCTGGCAGTAGGACGCCAACGCTCCGATAGCCACGCCCGGTGGGCAGCGCGTCAATCACTTCGCGGGTCAGCACTTCGGTGCGCTGCGTCGTGTGGACATCGACCGCAGGGGCCTGTCCGGACACCGTGACGGTTTCTTCGACTGCGCCTACCCGGAGCTCGACGTTCACCGTGGCCGTGAAGCCGGAGGGCAGATTCAAGCGGTCCCGCACGACGGTGGTGAATCCGGGAAGCGTGAACGTGACGGAGTACACGCCTGGCCTGAGGTCGACGACGGTGTACCGTCCCTGATCGTCTGTGAGCGCCGCTCGGACTTTCTCAATGAGCGCAGGGCTCGAGGCCTCGACGGTCACGCCGGGGAGCACGGCGCCCGAGCTGTCAGTTACCAGACCGGCAATGGCGCTTTGAGCGGAAGCCGATGACGGAAGCGCGAGGAATAGGAAGACGAACCAACCGAGGAGCGCCGGCGAACCCAATCTGCGGAACATAGGACCTCCGAAACCCTGTAACTCGTCCGTCCGGTGCGGGAGCATTGCATGCGACTCAGCACGTGTCAAGGCCGGTGTTCGCGTCTCCGGGCCCTTAGCCAGAAGCTCTTTCGTGCGAAGGAGGATGCCAGCGACCGCTCCGCAGCGCAGTCCACAGGACCGCGACAGAGTCTGACAGAGAGGGCGATCGCTCTGGGCTCGTCCGAGACGACACGCGATCGGCACGCCACTCGTGTGCTGTGCTGAACTGAGATGACGAGACGCGCGCTGAGTGACGTCCGAATCACCGACGTGACACCTTACGAAGCGGCGTCAATGTTCGAGAGAAGCGCTCGGGGACCAGTGGTGATCCACGAGTTCCGCGTGGCCTGCGGCCGCACGAAGCCGTTGTACTCGCAGACCGGCCACCGTATAATTCAAACGATTCCTCACGGGTCGAGCCCAGTAGCAGTGTCCTCCTCTAACCCATCACGCATCGGCCGCTTCGAGGTCATCAGGCGCCTCGGGTCAGGCGGGATGGGCGTGCTGTACCTGGCTCGCGACCCATTGCTCGAGCGAGACGTCGCCATCAAGGTGCTGTCGCACCTCAGCCAGGAGCTACGCGTCAGATTTTCGCGGGAGGCCCGTGCCGCTGCGCGATTGAAGCACCCGAATGTGGTCATTCTCTTCGACGTTGGCGAGGAGGCGGGGCAGCCGTTCCTGGCCATGGAGTACGTCGAAGGCGAGACGCTGGCGGATGCCATCCGCCGCCGTGCCCCATTTGACGTGTGGCTCAAGGTGCAGCTCATCGTCGAACTGTGCGATGGACTCTCGTATGCCCATCGCATGGGGGTGGCCCATCGGGACATCAAGCCGTCGAATCTGATGCTGAGTGCGGACGGCTCGCTCAAGATCCTCGATTTCGGCCTCGCGCGGGCGTCATCGGAAATGACATCCACCGAGCTGACGATGCCGGGCACCGTCATGGGCACGCCGCACTACATGTCTCCGGAGCAGATCGAGGGGTTGCCGACAGACGTGCGGAGCGACGTCTTCTCGGTGGGCCTGGTCTCCTATGAGCTGCTCGCGTACCGGAAGGCCTATCCCGGCGACAGCGCGCCCATCGTTTTACACAAGATCCTGACATCCGACCCACCGCCGCTGCGCGAGCACGTCCCCACCCTCGATCGTGAGTTGGAGCGCGTCATTCACACCGCGATTCGACGGGTTCCCGACAGCGGTATCAGACCCTCGCTGCGATGCTCGAGGACCTGGGTCGGGTCATCGCACAGATGAACAGGCCGCGCGGTAGCGACCAGTCCACGATCATTGTCGGCTCACCGCCGCCGGTCGAACCGCCGTCGCCGAAGGTCATCGAGACCTCGTCCGGGCGACCGGGTGGGTCATCAGACGTGTCGCCGCCTAATGCAGTACCCGGTCGTCCCACAGAGACGCCGCCCGCTACGCCGCGTTTCGGTTCCGGCTTGGACGCCATCGCCCGCCGTCGCGCGGCCCAGATCGCCCAGTACCTCGAGGAGGCGTCGCGCGAGCTGGAGGCCGGCCGATTCGAGGCCGCGATCGAGCACTGTTAGCGGGCGGCCGGTCTGGACCCGCAGCATGCTGAGATGCTCGCGCTGCTCGAGCGCGCGCATGAGGCCGCCGCCGACAGTCGCGTCCGCTCGTGGTTGTCGGATGCCGAGGGGCATCTCTCCCGAGGGGTGGTCACACAGGCTGAGCTGCTCGTTGAGCAGGCGCGCCAGCTACGGCCCGAGCTCGAGGAGATCCGAAGGCTCGAGTCGGCGATCGTGCAGCGCCGGCGCGACCAGGAGCGTTCGCGACAGCTCAAGTCCGCCATTGTCCGCGCGCGCAGCGGTCTTCGCGAACGGGCATTCGACGTGGCACTCCAGGCTGCGAAAGACGCGCTGGCGGTAGACCCGGATAGCGCGGAGGCGTCGGAGCTCGAGCGCGCGGCCATGAGCGCAATCGAGGAGCAACGCACGCGGGAACGCCATGACCGTGACGCAGACTCGGTCATCCAAGAGGCCACGCAGTGGGCCCACGATGGTGACGGTGCCGCCGCGCTCCATCTCTTGGAGTCGTTCACGCCTCCCCATCCAAGGGTTACTGCGGCGCTAGCCGCGCTGCGCGAGGAGCTTGCGAAGACGACGACCGCGCTGGACACGACGGCGGTCGGAGACACCGACGTGGCCTCAGCGCCCCAGCCGGCACCGCCGCAGTGGGGTGCTACGCCGCCCGTGAATCGCTCGGCTGCGGTGCCCGGACCCGAATCGGAGTCCCGTAGGATCTCGAGCGCGAAACCGACGGTTTGGTATGTCGCGGTGGCCGCAGAGCTGCTGCTGCTCGCGGTCACGGTCTCCTGGCGACTGTGGTCTGGGCGACAAGAGAGCCAGGTGGCCGGCACGGCAAACACGAGCCCTTCCGGGGGCCCGGGCGTCCCCACTCCAGGAAATGCCGTTGGCGCGGAGCGACACCGTCTCGAGATCAACGCCGTGCCCTGGGTGTCGGTGCGGATTCAATCCACTCGCGGCTCAGACGAAACGCTAGAGCGCACGACCCCGTTTGCCGTATCCCTGCCGGCGGGAGAGTATCGACTGGAGTTCCGCCATCCAGCCTTTCCGTCCGTGGATCGCTCCGTCACCGTCGGTTCAGGTGGCGCCGCGCCGGTTCTGGTGTCATTTCCAGGCGTCGACATTGACCGGATCGTCGCCGACGTGCTAGGCGAGGAATAATCGGTGCGCGGGATGACGTTCTCCCGGAGCCTCGTGTTCGTCTTGCTCGTTGCCGCGCTGGCAGCCAACGCGCAGGCGCAGGACTTGTTCTACGATGCCTACGAGCGCGGGCGCGCGGCCTTTGACGCGGGTGATCTGACGCTCGCCCGCCAGATGTTCGAGCGGGCGCTCGCGCTGGACGGACGGTAGAGCTGTCAGAAGCGCTTCAGCGGCATGACGTTCAGTCCGTATTTCCCTGAGTACTACCTCGCGCGGATCAGCTTTCGAGAAAAGCGGTTCGATCTGGCGATCCAGTACTTCGACCGAATGGAGAAGGCTGGCTTGATCAGATCAGGCGATCCGGAATACCCCCACGTTGACGAGCGAACGGCAGGCGGCCCAGCAGGCGCGGACGACGCAAGTTGCGGGGGGGCCGACGACGTCTCCTTCGGGGGCGCCTCCTCCTCAGGCGACACCTACGTCCCCGCCGGTCGCGCCTTCGCCCGAACCGCCACGTGAGGCCACGCAAGCGCGACCGCAGGAGCCGGTGCCCGGCCCATCGACGCCGTGGGTGGTTGCGCCCCCGCCCCCGAAGACGCCGACCGCGGAGCCGCCGACCATCGTCGCCAGGCGGGATCCTCCGGCTCAGCGTGCGGATCCCCCTGGCACCTCCCGAACGCCCCCCCTCAGTGCTGGTCGCACCGCCGCCGGTAACGTCGGCGCCGCCCAGCTCCGCGGATGCCGAGCGGCTCGCGTCTGACGTGAATCGAAGTCTTGAGGCGCGCGAGTTCGCAAAGGCGTACAGCGATCTACAACGGCTTCAAACCATGCCTGGAGGCGCCGCTGCAGTGAGGGCCCCGCAGGCGCGCCTGCAGGCCGCGCTGACGGAGGAAGGGAATCCCCAGCTCCGCGACGGCAACTTGAGGGCGACGACGACGGCCGTCGACCTCCTGGTTCGCGTGGCCCCCAAAGGCGACGAGACGCGGCGTCTGCAACAGGCGCTGAACGACCGACGGGCCCAAGTGTCAACCGAACGTGCCGCGTTTGCCGATCTGCTTCGGGGCGAATATCGAAAGGTGTTGGAATCGGCGGCGCCGCTCGTCGACGCCGGCCGAGCCAGCCCTCGTCCCCTGTTCTACGCGGCCTGCAGTCGAGCCGCTCTATCGCTGACCGCGGCGCCGGACGGGCAAGCCGCGCTGGTCGACGACGCCCGTTGCCTTTTCGCCCGCGCGACGGCGCAGGGGGCGTCGTTCGCGCGCGACGAAACGCATATCTCGCCGGCTATTCTGTCGGTCCTCAAGCCGCGCTGACGCACCGGTCGCGCGCCGGTGGAAGCGATAGACCGCGGAGACCGAGACGGTCGTCGGCCGAGACGCGAGGCTCAGGGCGGCCTGGATGACGCCAGGCGAGAAAGGCCAGTGAGTGTCGCTCCTCGCGGCAGGGTGCCGTAAGATTGTGACGGTCAGGTCGCTGGGTTTCAGCCCCAGCATCCCGGACGTGGGTCTTACAGGCACGACTGCGGGAGGAATTGGTATGGGACACCGACACGCGAGCCGTCGTCAGATCCTTCGATGGAGCATGGCAGCGGGGGCTGGCGTTCTTGCTGCGGGAGAGACAGACGCTGCGGCGTCGGCGCGGACGCTGGGCGCACCGCTTGGTCCGTACGGAGAGCGATCCCCGTTCGAGAAGGGGATTCGGTTCACGCGCGAGTCGAGGACCCCGGAGACGGGATCCAGCTTCACGCCGATCCAGGAATCGCTCGGCACCATCACGCCCTCGGCGCTCCATTACGAGCGGCACCACGGCGGCATTCCTTCGATCGATCCCTCCGTGCATCGACTTGTGATTCACGGCATGGTCGAGCGACCGCTGTCGCTGTCGATGGCGGACATCCGTCGCCTGCCCTCGGTCACGCGCACGCTGGTGCTCGAGTGCGGCGGTAACAGCGCGGGGGAGTGGGCTGCGCCAGGACCAGACGTGCAGCGCACCTACGGCATGGTCAGCGGCAGCGAGTGGACCGGCGTCTCTTTGGCCCGCTTGCTCGAGGAGGCTGGCGTCCGGCCAGGTGCGTCGTGGGTCATCGCCGAAGGGGCCGACGCTTGTCGCATGATGCGCAGCATCCCGCTCGGGAAGGCGAGACAGGACTCGCTGCTCGCGTACGGTCAGAACGGAGAGGCCATGCGACCGGCGCAGGGGTATCCGCTTCGACTCATCAACCCGGGCTGGGAAGGGAACGCGAACGTCAAGTGGCTCCAGAGTCTGAGGCTGACCGACCAGCCGTACATGGCACGCGACGAAACGTCGAAGTACTCCGATCTCATGCCCGATGGCAAGACCCGCATCTTCACCTTCGAGATGGAAGCCAAGTCTGTCATCACGTTTCCCTCAGGCGGGCAGATGTTGCCTGGCCCAGGACTCTATGAGCTCACGGGCCTGGCGTGGTCGGGGCAAGGCCTCGTCGATCGCGTGGAGGTGACCGTGAACGGCGGCGAGACGTGGCAGCGCGCCCTGTTGCAGGAACCGCGTCTACCGATCGCGCTGACGCGCTTTCGATTGCCCTGGCGATTCGATGGACGCGAGGCGGTCATTGCCTCCCGCTGCGTCGATGAGACCGGCTACGTCCAGCCGACGCGTGAAGCGCTGATCGCAGCGCGGGGTACGAATTCGATCTATCACTACAACGGCATCAAGTTCTGGCGCGTCCGCGGGGATGGGACGGTTGTCCATGTGGGCGCGTAACGGCGTCGGCCTCGCAGTCCTCATGGCGCTTGCCAGCGCTGGATCAATCAACGCCAGCCTGGGTTCCGCTTCCGGCGTTGCGCAGTCGCCTCGGTTCGGCGTCGGGCGCGCCCCCACAGCGGACGAGATTCGCGACCTCGGCTCGGCCATCGCACCGGATGGGACCGGTTTGCCGGCCGGGTCGGGCAACGTGTCCCAAGGGCGCGCGGTGTTCGCGGCTCACTGCGCGCGGTGTCACGGACGCCAAGGTGAGGGGGAGATTGGTGCCAGGCTCGTGGGCGGGCAAGGCTCCTTGCGATCGCCGCGCCCGCTCAAGACCGTCGGCAGCTTCTGGCCGTATGCGACGACGCTCTGGGACTACGTGAATCGGGCGATGCCGTTCGACAAACCGGGTGCGCTGCAACCGGATGAGGTCTATGCGGTTTCGGCGTTTATCTTGAACCTCAACGGCATCATCGGCGACGACCAGGTCCTGAACGCCGTGACGTTGCCCAAGGTCCAGATGCCGAATCGCGACGGTTTCGTACCGGATGCTCGACCAGACGTCAACGGGCTCAAGCCGAGGCCGCAGCCCACACCGGTGCGCTGAAATCGGCGACACGCCTCGCCGCGGGCGGTCGACGCGCGCTGTTAGTTGCGTTGCTGGCGCCTTCGGCCGATCAGGATGGGTGCGGCGGCTGATGGATTGCGCCAATGGGGCCGGACGGAAGAGGGTCGGGGCGCAATGAACGACGTCGTCGCCGGCTGATCGTTCGGAAGCTCCGAACGTTGCCGATTGAGGCCGCGGCTCTTGTCCTCGCTGTTGCGGGCCCATGCATCCCGCCCAAAGAGTCGAACGCCACAGTAGATGGTCCAGCGCACCGGAGGCCACACATTGAGGGTCCGCATGCCTTCGAGCAGGACCCGATCAGCGGCCGCTCGTGACAGTGACTGGTCCCAGTACATCCAATCATGGATGACCGAGGCGTACCCGTACTTCCCCCATGGTGGCAGGACGCCGCGAAAAGGCAGGGGCACTGAGGCAAAGTCCGTCTCGAACCCGCGCGGAACCACGATCCGCTCGATCTGGCCGGACCTGCGGTACTGAAACTCGAAGGAGTCGGCGAGCACCCAACTCGTCCCGTCGACACACGGGCACACGACAAGTTGCAACGGAAAGTAACCCATCCCCTGCACAGCTGGTGCATCGGAGGCCAGAATCGTGACGCGTCGCCAGCAGTTTTCAGCGGCCGCAAGCCGCTGTCTCCCGTTGTTGTGCTACTTGATGACGACGAACTTGATGTCCTCGGTAGCGCTGAGGCCTCCGTCGTGCGCCTGACAACGCAGGACGTACTCGCCTGGCTCGCTGAACGTGGCGTTCACGAGCCACTTGCCGTCCGGCGGCACCGGCGGCGTCACCCAGCCGGGTGACCACGGCGATCCGGCGCCGTCGCGATAGTCCTCCCACACTTTGGTCTGTGGCGGATCGAACCTGACGTTATTGGTGCCCCGGTAGAGGAACCACGAGAGTCGGAGACCGGTGGCCGAGCTTGGCGTGCCGCGTGCGGCGCGCCCCGCAGCGCTGGTTGAGAGCGGCATCGGCTTCGTCCTCGGCTTCCCATCGTCTTTGGCTGATGCGCTGAGCGGAACGGCCTCCCCGACCTTCGCGCGACGGATTTTCTCGCCGTCGACGCTGAGCGACGGTCCCACGTTCCCGATCGTGTCGGGCGCACCTCCACCAGGTCCGCCCGCGCCGTTGTTGTTCATCACCACGATGTCGTTTATGAAGTAGTCAGGCTTGAGCGTGCCGTACGCGCGCTCGGTCACGCCCTTGCTCGTGACCGTCCAGACCACTTCTTGCTTGCCGAAGTCCTTCGGCACACGCACTTTGAAGACGAAGCGATTACGCCGGGGAAAGAAGTGCGTTGGCTGACCCTGGTCCGGCAACCCTGGGGACAGGTTGTTCTGCGGGCCGGTGGGGATGTCGAACTCCTCGTCCCAGTTTCGATTGTAGTAACCGAAGACCAGATTGAAAGACCCGTCCGGGTTCTCCTCCCAACCCTCGAACGACGGTGTGACGTTCTGTCCGGTTGGAGGGGACACCTGAGTCCCAACCGGTGCGACGAGCGTCAGGACCGCGACGACGCATGACAACACGAGCCCTCGATTTCGCATATCGCCTCCTGCGCGCCAGTGAGTCTCGCCCGCTATTGTTGTTGGGCGGTGGCGATCGGGGCCTTCTTGGGCGTGCCGCACAGCGGACACCCAAGCACGACCTGGCCTTCTTTGATGCCCAGGCGGGCTCGTCGTTCCGCCATCTCTCGCTCGAACTCCTCATCGGTCAGCGTGATCGACTGACCGATATTGATCATCATGTTGTCGATCGACCGATGGCCGATTCCAGACCAGTTCCTGGGGTCGGACACGTTCTTGTTGGCCGGCGTGTTGTCGAAGTATCCCGTCACGCGGAGAATCGTCCCCTTCGGCAGAAGCGGCGCGGCGTCGTCGGCGTACGCGTAGTTACGGACCCAACCGTGGTTGTATCCGGCGCAGCTCAGCGTCTGCGCGGTGGTCCCGTAAAGGGCGTCGAGACACATGCGAACGCCCGCCGCGTGCATGTGAGGCTCGTACACGACGATCTTGGTGTTCTCCGTGAGGGTCGAGTACGCTTCGAACTTCTGGTTGGCCATCATCGGCTTGATGTCGATGTCCATCGTTGCGGTGATGTCCAAGCCGACGATCTTCTTCGCGGGCTTGTAGCCCTTTGGATGGAACTTGAACCCGTACTCCACGTTCGCCTTCGTGTCGGCACTGGTCGCGTGCAAATGGATCGATGGGAAGACCAACTTCGAGCCGGCCTTGAGGAGTCGGCCGGCGGCTTGGTCGAACACGTCGGGATTGCGACCGACCTCGTGAATCGGCCACGTTTCGGTCTCTGGTCCCGGATTGCCTTTTTCCGGGATGGCCGACCAAATCAGATGGTGCACGATGTGGAGCCCGCCGATGGTTTGCTGACCGGTGCCCTTCTTGAGGTCGTTGACCTCACGCATCTCAACGGAAGCCACGTAGCGATCTTCCGTCAGCCCCGTGGGTACCGATGCCAGCGGACCCCACCAATCGGGCGCGCCAGCCTTGGTCTCGACCGTTGGCGAAATCACTATCAGGTCAGGAGTGCCCAACTGCCAGTCCTTGGCGCCCGCAAACTTGGCGGGAGGCGGCATGTCGGCCGGATTGCCGCGCGGGGCGCCGCTGTCCGCCCACCTGGAGATCTTGGCAACTTCATCGTCGTTCAGCGAGTAGTCCCCTTTGTACTGCTGGATGCCGATGTTCTTTTCGATGTACCACGGCGGCATCGCGTCGGGCGTGCTGCGGAGCCCGGTGCGGTGTTTGATGGCGCGCGCCCACGGACGAACTTCCTCATAGGTCATCAGCGACATCGGCGCGACCGAGTCTGGACGGTGGCATCGCTGGCAGCTCCGCTGGAGAATCGGGGCGATGTCCTTCGTGAAGGTCACCTGTGACCCGGTTGAGGTAGCGGAGGCGGTGGCTTGGGCCGCCACAGTCGTCACCGCCATCATCAGCAACGCAGCGGCGGCGATCGAGCGAACGATCCACGTCATGATGGGCTCCTCTCTACTACGGGAGAACTGGTCCGGAGCGGGCTCCAGCGTTTTCAAAGATTTATACGCGCCGCCCTGACGCTTGTCAAAGGGTTGTTGAGCCATAGTCTGCCACACGACGGAGGACATGGCGAGGGGAGCCGCTGCTGAGCTGTATGGCGGGGCGCGGCCGACTGAGCCAGGGGCCTCATGAGGAGGAGCTCATGAGGAGACAGCGCCGGAGGTACTCGACATTCCTAGCGTTCATTGGCGTACTGCTGACGGCAGCGCTCTGGCCCACCGTGTCGCACGCGCAAGCCGTTGGGGGGACGGTCCGCGACACGAGCGGCGCCGTGCTCCCGGGTGTGACCGTCGAGGCTCGGAGTCCGGTGCTGATCGAGCAGGTTCGAACGGCCATCACGGATGGCTCGGGACAGTACTTGATTACCGGCCTCGTCTCGGGGACCTACAGCGTGAGCTTCGCGCTCGAAGGGTTCAACAAGACGCAGCGCGACGGTATTGAGTTGTCGGCGGGATTCACCGCCAACGTCAGCGTGCAGCTCACGGTCGGATCGTTGGCCGAGACGATCACCGTGACAGGTGCCTCGCCGCTCGTGGACGTCCAAGGCGTCAACCAGCAGGTGGCGATGAACCGTCAGTTCCTCGACGACATCCCGAGCGGCAGATCGTTCCAGAACCTTGGCATCCTCGTGCCCGGTATGGTGTCGAGTGGTGGCAACACGGGCGCGGGATCGGACGTCGGCGGCCAGGGCGGTCAGACGCAGTTCAAGCTCGGCATCCACGGCGGCGATCCGAACGACCAGAACATCACGATCGACGGCATGGGGCAGGAGAGCGGACAGAACGGTGGCGCCGACTCGATGGCCTGGCTCGCGGACGCGAACTTCTCGGAGATCGTCATGAACTACTCGGCGAACTCGGCCGAGATCGAGACCGGCGGCGTGCGCGTCAACCTGATTCCGCGGGAGGGCGGCAACCGGTTCAGTGGCATGCTCCAGGGCAACATCTCCGGTCCGGATTTTCAAGCCGAGAATGTCGACGACGATCTGATCCGTCGCGGCCTGCCGGCCAACAGTGCGAATCGCGTGTCGAAGATGTGGCGTTTGGGGCCGGCGCTCGGCGGACCGATCAAGCAGAACGTCGCGTGGTTCTTTGGCGCGCACACGAGCAACCGGACCGATAGCTTTGCCGCGGGCGTCTTCCCGGATTCCGATCCGACCGACTTGGATTACACGCCGACGCGCAACGACCCCAAGAGCCAGTCCATCGATGATCAGCTGATGCGGTCCAACGCGTTCAAGCTGACCTACCAGATGACGAAGAAGGACAAGATCGGCTTCTACATGGACCGCACCACCCAGCGGCGCGCGCACTTCTTCATCGGGGGCCAGGCGGGCCGTATCGGGGAAGAGGCGTCGATCGACCGCGGCATCACGACCTACACGACACAGTTGACATGGAATCGTCCCGCCACGACCCGACTGCTCATCGAGGCCGGGATCGGCACCTTCCGCCACTCGTCGATCTCCGGCACGGTGCCGACGGTGCCTCGCGGCGCCATTCCAGCACTGCTCCTCGCGAGCTCGGGCGGCACCGCGTTCGTGCGTGGCTTCGCCAGCTGGTTTCCGCGGAACCCCGGCGAACAAGACGATCACCAAATGATCGAGACGTATCGTGGGGCCGTGTCCTACGTCACTGGCACGCACGCCTTCAAGGCGGGCTTCCAGCTTCAGAATCGTGAGCTCGACTTCTCGCCGAAGCGGTACTCGAACGTGAAGTACGTCAGTCCCGGTTACGTCGTCGACCGGGCGTTGCGCGGCACCTTGGTCAATGGGGCTCAATTCTTCGCGAACTCCGAGTTGATTGAGAAGGATGTCATGCCGCTGGGTGTCTACGTCCAGGACAGGTGGACGTTGAAGCGGCTGACCGTCAACGTAGGCGTTCGCTTGGACGCTTTTTGGGCCAGCTTTCCCGCGGGCGAGATCGAGACGTCGCAATACCGCGCGCAGCCGTTTCCCTTTGAAGGCGACGAGCCCTACGCGTTCAAGGACTTGCAGCCGCGTCTCGGCGCGGTCTACGACTTGTTCGGTAACGGCAAGACTGCGCTCAAGGTCAGCGCGAGCCGATTCGCCGATCAGTTGACGAACGACATTCTCGACAACCTGACGCCGTCAGACGTGGCGCCGATGACGCGCGTGTGGCGCGACCTGAACGGCGATGGATTGATTCAGGGTAATCCGCTGAACCCGCTGGCGAATGGCGAGTTCCATTTGAACGACGGTGACCCGAACTTCGGTCGCCCGGTGCTGACGGTGTCCGTTGACCCGAGCTATGGGAAGGGCTGGCGCATGCGGACCGCGAACTGGGAGTACTCGGCGAGCGTCGAGCACGAGCTCATGCCGAATGTCCAAATGGAGTTCGCGTACTTCTATCGAAAGTTCCTTCTCAACGAATCCCTGGACAACGTCAACCTGTCACCGGCCGACTACGACAGGTTTTCGGTGACGGTGCCGCGCGATCCCCGGCTGCCTGGTGGCGGTGGATACGTCATCGATAACCTCTTCGATCTCAAGCCAACGTCGCTCGGGCGCCCGGTTCGAACCGTCCGGACGAATGCCAAGCAGTTCGGCGGCGGACCAATCCAGACGTGGAAAGGCATCGATCTGACCGCGAACGTGCGGTTGACCCGATTGCTGCTGCGCGGAGGCGTGAGTGCCGGCGGCCAGACCACCAGCACCTGCGCGTACCGAGCCGCGCTGCCAGAGCTCACGCCCGGACGGGGCGAGTTCTGTGAAGCGAGCGAGCTGTGGAAGCCGCGCGGCAGTGTCGTGGCCGCCTACAACTTCCCGTACGACGTCCAGGTGTCAGGGACTGTGACTTCCGCACCCGGACCGATTCGCGCGGCGACGATGAATCTGCCGGTGAGCGCCACGACGCTCAATCGACCGCTGTCCGGGAACCTACAGATCAACGCCATCCAGCCGGGTCGGGTATGGGGCGAGCGGGCCACCGCGCTCGACCTGCGCTTCACGAAGTTCTTCCGGGTCCGGACCATGCGTCCGCGCGTGATGGTGGACCTGTACAACGCGTTGAACAACAACTCGCCCACGCGTGAGGACTACGTCATCACACCGGGCGGGCGGGACAACTACTTGAGCCCGGGGACGATCATGCCGGGCCGCTTGGTCAAGCTGGCGTTTCAGGTGGATTTCTAAGACGACGTCCCCGGCGTCTCGATCATCAGCGACCCCGTTCCCGCTGATACCGCTCCGTGGCTTCGGCGACGGCTTGGAGCTGTTTCTCGGCGTGTCCCGCGCGCGTGGCGTGGGCGCGGTCGGCGTGAGCCTGGAGGCCGCTGCCCGAGGACTGGAAGTGGGGCATCACGTGACGGGCGAAGAGCTCGAAGCTCCGCTTCGTGGCGTCGGGATTCGCCCAGTTGTGCGCGAGCACCAGATACACCCCGAAGCCGCCGTTTGACTGCGCGACGAGACTCCTAATCTGATCGACCATGCGATCTGGCGTGCCGACGACACCCAGGCCGTTGTTGACGAAGTCGATCATCTCGTCGAGCTTGCTCCCGATGACGGCCATTTGGGGGAACGCCGCCACGTCTTGGAAGTAGCGGAACCACTGTTCCATGCCGTAACTCACGTCCTCGCGGGCCTGATGGTCGCTCTCCGAGAGGTGCATGAGGCCGACGAGCCGCCATTTGCTCCGGTCCGCCACCTGTGCGTGCGTCGCGGCTTCCTGCTCCTGTACGGTCCAGTGGTGGGCGAGAACGTCCATGCCCACCGCTACTGTGGCGCCGAGCGACAGCAGGCCGGCGCCGAAGCGGCCTGCCAGCATCGCCCCCGATGGGGAGGCGACCGCGGCCACCGCGAGGTCGAAGAGCGGGTCGGAATATGGGCGCAGGTGCAGTCGTGCGTCCTTCAGCGTGAGCCGTGTCGACTCGAACGAGATCGGGTCTACACGAGTGAGCAGGTGGACGAGAATCGGGAGGTACTCCTCGAGGAGGGGCCGCATCTGGGGAGGCTCCAGCCCGAGCATCGCGGCGTCCGTGGGCAGCGCACCTGGCCCCACGCCGAGCATGACGCGCCCTCGGGTCAGATGGTCAAGCAGCACCATTCGCTCGGCTACCCAGAGCGGGTTGTGATACGGCAACGAGACGACACCCGTACCGAGCTTGATCCGCGCAGTCCGCGCTGCCGCGGCCATGATGAAGATCTCCGGCGACGCGATGATCTCGCTGCCCGCCGAGTGATGCTCACCGACCCAGGCCTCGTCAAAACCGAGTCGATCGAGATGCGCAATGAGATCGAGATCGCTCTCCAGCGAGAGCGTCGGATTGTGCCCCGGCGCGTGGAACGGCGCCATGAAGATGCCAAACTTCATTCGCACAGTACAGACCTTCACAAGTAGTCGGTTTCGTTCGCGTCAAACGCCCTTCGGCTCTGGATTTCGTTGAACCCTCGAACCCGTCAACCCCCGAAGAACTACCCTCACCCGTTTTAGCCTCGTCGCGGCACAAACGCGAGGAACCGACGCGGATTGTCGACGAGGATCCGGTGCAAGACGTCGTCCTGGACGCCGCGCTCTCGCAACATCGGTACGAACTTGGTCACGGCCCTCGCGACCCCGCCTCCGCCGCCGCGTTTGGACGAGGCTTGGAAGCTGAAGTCCGACGAGAGCAGAGCGCGTCGCTCGTGACCGCCGTCCAGAAAGGCCAGCACCATCTCAACGCGCGGTCGATCGGCGGCGGCTTGCTCGCCGCCGACGCGATCGAACCCGACGTACGCGCCACGTTTGGCAATCGCCGCGTGGACCTCGCGCCAGGGATTCGGATCGAAGTAGCAGCACATATGGCCGATCACGAGGTGGCTGAAATCGACGCCCTCGGCTTCGAAGATGTCGAGCTGGTGCATGGCCGCCTTTCCGTTGGCGGTGTGCGAGAAGATGGGTAGACCGGTCCGGACGTGCGCCTTGCCGACGGCGCGCAACATCTTCCGCTCATCCGGCGTGATGTCGTCCGACGTGCCAATCTCGCCGAAGGCTCCCCAACGCTGGTCACGCGCGTGCCGCACGAGCTCCTCGACCAGTTCGGATTCCGACATCCTCGCGATGCGGGGCGGATAGGTCAGTTGTCGGTAGTAGCCTCCGCCCTTGACGATCGGCATGCCCGAACGGTTCGACAGCAGTCGCAGGAACTCCACGTCCGTGCCCATGTCAGCATGACCGCCGTCGACCACGGCACTCACACCGTCCTTCGCGGCGGCTTGGAGTTCCTCCGTCATCCAGTCGAGGTCCTCCATGAAATGACGGCCTGTGAATGGACCGGCAAGTGGGGACCCCAAACGCTGCGGCGCTTCACTGCCGAGCCTGGCGAAGAAGTCGTTGTTGTAGGACAGGTGCTCGTGAAACAGTACCGCGCCGCGACCGAGCGTGCCGGGCACGAGGTCGGCGAGCAGCGATCGAATGACCGCACCCTTCGGGAACGCGACGGATGGGCGTCGACCCTCGGCTACCGGCGCCGCTGCCTGGCTGCCGCCAGCGGCGCCAAGCGCGTCACCAGCCAGGCCGAATCCGAGACTCGCTGTGAGGGCGGACAATGCGTCACGCCGCGTCCATCCGCTCGAAGACCCGTCTCGACGATGCAACACGTGCCCTCCTGAGGCTGGCTGTGACGGCAGTGGCGTGGTCAGCGGACCGGATAGCGCGCCACGCGATCGCCGCGCACGCTCCCGATCCAGATCTCCCGGCCCACCTGCGTCGCCGCCGTGGCGCCGAAGAATACATCGTCGGATGGATAGCGGACGACATCCTGCACCTTGAGTGTCTTCGGGTCCCAGCGCGCGACCTTGGCCGCAGCATCGCTGCAGGTGGTCCGCAGACACTCCGTCGCGCGCGCCATCGTCGGAGCGTCGTGCCCCGCACTCAACAGCGTGCCGTCTTCCTGCCAGCGGATGTTGTCCGGGTGGAAGGACACGTCGACGACGTCCTTCTGCACCGGAGCCCGGCCCCTCGAGAGGCGCATCATCTTCCGTGCGGGCCACAGGTTGATGTAGAGCCATTGGCCGTCAGGAGAGGCTTCGATTCCATTCGGGCCAGCCGACTCGCTGCCGGGCACGACCGACCAGCCCTTCCCGGGCTCCCACTCGCGGACTTCGCCGGCGATTTCCCCCCGGCCCGCGCGGTTGCGCGCATCCGCGATCTTCCTGTTGTAGGGGTTCGTCGCGACGAACCCACCATGGGGTAGTGGCGCCACCGAGTTCAGCGTCACTTCTTCGGGCGCGACGACGCACCCGATCCACGTGAGGGTCGGTGTTGAGGCCTTGACGTCGAGCTCGAAAACTTCGATCGACTCGCGGAAGCCATGATGCACGAGATAGACGGTGTGCACACCGTTACGCCCGGCGCGGACGTTCAGCCCATGTGCGCTGAACTTCTCCTTCTCGCCAGGGTCGAGCGGGCCAGGGCAGGTCGCGTAGGTCTTGCGGTCGAACCGCTCGCGAGGACTGGGGAGGGGAAAGAGCCGAGTTGGCGTAAAGGTCTCGACGCTCACGGCGTGAATCGCTCCGCCGTTCATGCCGGACACGAGCACCCACCGGGAGCCAGGCACCGAGACCACGTCCTCCGGGTTGAGCGTGCCACAGACGAACTTGACCGCGCCGCGCGAATCGCAGCCTTGAGCGCCCGGATTCGCGTCGAGCGCCCCGAGTGCGATCAATCCAACGAGCCAAAACCGCCACTGCATGTGAACCTCCGCTGTCAGCGTCCCGCCACGCCCCGAGCCACCGCACGTTCAACGCCGCCCGCGGCCGACGTCTTGCCGAGCTCCTTCCAAGCTTCGATGAGGATTGGCTTGATGATGCCGGCGAACAGGTCATAAGCGGGTGGGTGGAAGTGCAGGCCGTCGGACCGATAGAGCTCCCTCTTCGGCTCACCGTTAGTGTCGAAGAGTACAGGATTGAGGTCGATGTACCGCAGATGCTGGGTGTTACCAGCGGCTGCGCGGAGCTCTGAATTGACGGCGTCGACCACACTCCAGCGATCGCGTTTGTCCGGCGACTTGTTGATGGCGACGAAGTAGACCCGCGTCTCCGGCAGGGCGGCGTGGGTGCGGTCAATGAACGCCTTGATGCGTGACACGATGTCCGGCGCGGACTCGCCTGCCTTCACGTCGTTACTGCCCGTGTAGTAGACGATGATCCGCGGGCGGTAGGGGAGGACGATCTGATCCATGTAGTGGAGCACTTCCCACGTCCGCGAACCGCCGAACGCGCGGTTGAAGACCGGCAGCGGCGCCATATGCTCGCGAACGTTCGTCCACTGGCGGAAGATGCTGCTTCCAATGAAGAGGATCGCGTCTCGAGGCGGTGGATCGGTCCTGTCGCGATCCACGAACGCGCGGATGTCGGCCGCGAACCCGATCGGTCGGTGGGCTGGGGCGGCAGCTGTGGCGGCCTGCGCTGAGGCTCTATCTACATCAAGCGGCCAGAGGGTCAGGAGACCGAAGAGAACGACCACCAGGATCCGTCGCATGCGTCCCTCCAGGACAGGCCACATCCTACACGGGTACTTCTTGCGCGTCAGCCGTGTTCTCGAGGCGCGCAGTCGAATCGCCACGCGCGTTCCTGACGGGCGCAGGGAGACCGAGGACTGAGACGGCCGGCGTCGCGGTGACGGCGCGACACATGCGATCGCTTTGGCGTGCCACATCGAAGCCTCGCGACAGGGCTCGCCCGGAGCCGCCTGGCTAATGCGGCGGCGTACGCTCGAAGGCGAACGCCTTGAGAAGATCCGCGCGGGACTTCTCATCCAGGGCCATCACGCGAAGCACGTCGCTGATGGAGATCATCCCCCGATAGCGTTGACGCGCGTCGCCGCTGGCCTCGAGCACGAGGAGGTGGTAGATGCGGTGCTGTTCCATCAGCCGCAGGCACTCGTCGACAGGCCGGTCAAGTGACGCGCTCACCAGCGAGGTGCTCATGATCTCCGCATCTCCGCGACACGGGTCCAGTCCGGACAGACATTCTCGGCCGCGATCTTGTCGGAGATGTCGCTCTGGGAGAGAACGCCGACGACCCGGCCGTGCTCGTCGACGACCCCAACAGCTCGGACCTGCCGCTCACGCAGGTAGCGGGCCGCCTGATGCACGGTGAGACTCTCGGAGACAGCGTAGACGTCGGTCCGCGATCCGATCGCATCCTGAAGAGTCATCGGTGGCTCTCCTTGCTCAAGTGCCCGGATCGTCGCACGAGAGACCCCGTATCGCAGCAAGAATCTGAGGTCGAGCTTGCCTCCTGGGGCCGCAACAAGCGCGGCTGTGCGAGAATTCGGACGCTTCAGTCCGCTTTCGTCAAAGACATGATCCCTCAAGCCGGAGCGATTGCCGTCCGAATCCGCGAGCGTAAGCCGGAGGTCCTGGTCGTGAGAGCGAAGCGGAACCCGCACGACTGGATCTTTCCGAAGGGCCATATCGAGCCGGGTGAGGACGCCGCCGCAGCCGCTGTGCGAGAGCTCCTCGAGGAAGGCGGTGTCGTCGGACGGGCCGCGAACTGGGTCGGCACGTCGGAAGTCGTGCTCGGCGACCGACGCCTGTCAGTGTCGTACTACCTGGTTTGGTATGAGTCAGACGGGACTCCGAAGGAGAAACGCGAGAAGGCGTGGGTGTCGTTTGCCGAGGCGGACAGGCGTCTGGCGTTCGAAGACGCCCGTCGCTTTCTGGCAATCGTTGGGAGGCTAGTGGCACCCGCCTCGGCGCAGTGACTCCCTGACGGGCCCTAAGCTTGCCCTAAGGTCTGGCGATCCGGAAGAGCGTGGACGCCGTGCGGACGACGAGGCTTCGACCGGCGACTGCAGGTGTCGCAAGCGTCAACTCCCCGAGCGAGTTCTTACCGAGCACCTTGAACTCCGGTCCGGCTTGGACGACGAACGTGTCGCCGTCTTCACTGAGCAGGAAGACCTTCCCGTTGTACGCCCACGGCGATGACGTGAAGCCGGTCGATTCGGCCGAAATCCGCTGGCGCCCGTAGATCTCCTTGCCGGTCTTCGCATCGTGGCAGGTCAGAAACCCGCGATCATGCAGCGTGTACAGGTAGTCGCCGTACACGAGAGGTGTTGGATTGTACGGCCCCGCGGTCGGATTCGACCACGCGATGAACGCATTCGATGTTTCGCCAGCCTTCAGCGAGATGTCGCCCGAGGCCCCCGGGCGGATCGCGTAAGTGGGGCGGAGTTGATCCGCGACATAGCCAGACGAAATGTAGAGGAGCCCGTGTCGCGCGAAGGGGGTCGGGATGGCGATCGTGGACATCCCGCTCAGCTCCCACAAAAGCTTGCCATCCACGTCGTACGCCCGCGTCTTATCGGAGCCGGCCGTGATGATCTCCGTTCGCTTGTCGTGCTCCCACACGAACGGCGTCGTCCAGTTCGTACCCTCCTGGCGTTCGACGCGCCAGAGCTCCGAGCCCGTCACTTTGTTGTAGGCCATCATGAAGGAGCGGTCGTCGTTGTCGACGACGAGATACACCCGATCTCTGTGAACCACTGGTGAAGACGCCGTACCCCAGCCGTTCCGGATTCTGAACGGACCCATTGGCTTGGACCAGAGCGGCTTGCCGTTCAGGTCGAACACGAAGAGCCCGACGTTGCCGAAGTAGACGTACACGCGCTCTCCGTCGGTCACCGGTGTCTCAGAGGCGTAGCTGTTCTTGAGGTGCTTTGCGCCGCCCGGCACCGCGGCCTTGACCTCACGTTCCCACCGTCGTTGGCCCGTTCTCAGGTCGTAGTCGGAGACGATCCACTTGTACTCGCCCTTCGGCTCGGTGATGTAGGTGCCCAGATACAGACCCGGTTTCGGCTTCTCCGCATCGGTCGCGGTGACGGCGGACGTCACGATGACGTGGTCGTTCCACACCACCGGAGAGCTCCATCCGATGCCGGGCACATTGACCTTCCAGACCACGTTCTCGGTCTGGCTCCAGGTTTCGGGGAGTCGAGGATCGTCAGCGGCGACGCCCGCCTGCGAGCCACGAAACTGGGGCCAGTTCTCGGCATGGAGAAGCGAGATTGACGAGAGGGTGAGGATCAGAGCGGCTGCCGCCGGCTGTTTCATAGGCGGATTGTACTGGGTTCAGTGGCTGGCGGGCTACTACGGTCTCAGGTCCCGAGCCGCGTCCCGGTTCACCATGGACGCGGCGCCCGCCGACGACATGCCGGGCGACTCGCGACTGGCGACCTGTGACCGACAGCTCGTGACTGCGGGGAGTGGGCGACTACTTCTTCAGGGCTTCGACGAGCTGATGCACGTACATCAGCCGCTCGACCCGTTCGGCGCCCAGCACGTAGATTTCGTACACGATCGCCTTGACGGCCGCAATCAGGGCGCGGAGCGCCTCGGGCGAGAGGGGTTCGTCGCCCGCTCCGAGCATGGCAAGGATTTGGAAAAGCGCGGGTGCCACAGCGGGATGCTTCTCGCTGAGCGTGAGCAAGCTAGTCGCGTAGTCGGGGGCTTCCGCGTGTTCCATCTGCAGGACGGTCCGAATGGCGGTACGCGGGCAGGCCGTGCCGCCGGTGGTGAACGCCATGTCGAGGCAGCCGTCGGCTTCATCGAGCAGCTTGCGCAGCGGCGCAGGCACGCGTTCGTCGACCTCTAGAAAGCGTGGGTTTCCAGTGGAGGGGGCGGCGGCGACCGTCCTGGTGCTCATGGCTCGGAGGCGTTCTCCTCGGAGGCGTTCTCGAAGAAGGTTGACCGCGCGCGACCGTCAGGCGCGGACGCGCGTGCTCAAGGGACTACAAGAAGTGGGCCTGCACCGGTGGGGTGCGAACCCGGCAGGGAAGGCCCACCGCAGTCATCGCGCGGCGATGCGCGGCGGCAGGCGGTTGCAGATTTCGTACTCCAGATACGTTTTCGTCACGAACGGGTCAGCCCCACGCTCATCGCGCGACGGGAGGGCGTTCGCTGGCTGGGGCAGCGACAGCGGCCGGCGCGGGTAGGGCGGCGGCGGGACGCACCGGCATGACGAGACCCAGTTCGTCGAAGGTCTTTACGATTCGGCGCCGCAGTTCACGCGCCACATCCCACTGGCGGAGCGGCAGGGTCTTGACGCGCACCCGCAACACCATCCCTGCTTCTTCAAAGGCCTCGATGCCGAGCACCTCGACTGGCCCGAGAAGAATCGGACCAAGCGCCGGGTCGGTCGCGAGCCCAGCGCCGAGCTCTCGCAGAACCGCGAAGACCCGGTCGGGATCCTCGGCGTAGCCGATTCGCACGTCTACGACCGCATAGGAGAAATCCTTCGTTCGATTCGACAGTCGATCGATCGAGCCGTTGGGGAAGACATGGACCGTGCCGTCCGAGTCTCGAAGCACGATGGTTCGGAGGTTGATCGCTTCGACGAGACCTCCGACGCCATTGATCACAGCGACGTCGCCGACCCGGATCTGATTCTCGAGGGTCAAGAAGAATCCGGCGATGAGATCCTTCACGAGGGTGTGGGCGCCGAAGCCCACGGCGAGCCCCACGATACCGGCCCCGGTCAGGATCGGCATGATGTCCACTTGCAGCTCGTGCAGCACCATGAGGCCGGCGATGCTCACAACGAGGACGGTGAGCGCGTTCTGAACCAGCCTGCTCAGCGTGCGAGCCCGCTTCAGCCGCTCGTCCTTGTCGGGGCTGGTGGGATCCCCCATCTCCAGCTCGATCCCTCGAGCGGTGGCCGAGATGATCCGCAGCACCGCATAGGTGAGGATGCTGATCACGAGAATCCGAAAGCCCGAGCCGAAGAGCCAGGCCGTGAGCGCGCGCGACGTGAGCCCAACGCTGGTCTCGACGCCAGCCAGTTCGAGCGCGGGGAGCGCCAGCGCGAGAACGGCGGCAGCGAAGACGGCGAAGCGGATGACGCGGATGGGATGATGGACGATGGCGGCGACGCCCGCGAGCGGACCGTCGTCGCGGACCACGGAAAGCAGGGCCGCTCGGGCCAGGCGTCCGACGATCCCTGCCGCGAGGTACGCCGCGACGACAACAGCGGTCAGTGCGAGGGTGACCCGAGCCCAGTCGGCAGATGCGGGCATGGCGAAGGGCGCAGCTTGAGATTACACCGTCGGGCAGGGACTCACCCGAGCCCCTGCGAGAGCCGGAGGCGACTGGGCCTGGGTGTGGGACAGCGCGCCACGGCGGACCTAGTTAAACCGAACCCCGATGAGCAAGGCCCACGCCCTGGTCTTGATTTCGTTGCTCGCCGAGAAGTTCTTCGAGATGTTTCTCAGGCCGCGGTTGTATCGCACCTCAGCCAGAAAGCGCGTGATCTCGATGCCGCCGCCGAACACGAGGTTCACGTCGTAGCCTTCGGTGAAGTCGATGATGTCGACACCGTTGAACTCGGACTTGAGCCGGAAGTCCATCGCCGGACCGGCTAAGCCGTAGACGCCGATGCCGCTCAGACTCCGGGACCCCGCGTTCACTCGCAGCAACACCGGAATCTCCAGCATGTGGATGTCGAGATCGCGGTTGGTCGGCAGCCGTGAACCCTTGCGCGCGTACAAAATGTCGGCTTCGACGCCGATCAACCCTCCCCGGTTGCCTCCGATGAACAGGCCCCCGATGAGGCCCGTGCGATTCTGGATCAGATCGTCGTTCCTCCCGAAGTCGAGAGAGGAAAACAGGAGTCCTCCCTTGAGCCCGACGCCGATCCCCTCGGCGTTCTGTGCGTTGACAGTCGACGCGACCGTCGCGAGTAGAACCGCCAGTGGAAGCGCCAGACGAATACGACCGAGTCTTGGTGTCATGAGCCCTCCTCCCGAGGGGGCTGGGGTGATCTCCAGCTTAGATCGCCCGCGCCACGACTCCAACTCTGCCGGGGCCGCGCTATCGACTCAGTGGGAACACGACGCCCACACCGACCCGCAGTCCATCGACGTCTCCTCGGTCCCGGATCACGCGGCGCCAATCCACTTGGGCTCGGAACGCGAAGTGGGTCCGCGCGGCCATGTCGAAACCGAGGCCGGGCTGAATGGCAAACTCGCGCGGCTGTGCGCAGCAGCGCTCAACGCCCAGCAGTATCTGGGCGAAGGGCGCGAACTGTCGATAGCGTTCGCTGGAACCGCAGGCCGCCAAAGTAGCTGCTGATGTTGTCGTCCTCGAAGTGGTTGTATCCGATCTCGCCGAGCGCCGAGGCGCTCAGGTTCTGCCCGATGAGAAACCGTTACGCCACGTCGGCCTGCAACCCGACGTTGCTGGTCTGGTTGTACTCGTTCATCGTGATGTTGTACAGGACCGCGGCGCTCAGGTCGTAGTCCTGCGAGGTGGGCGCTTGTTGGGCCATCGCCGGCGTCACGGTCAGACTGAACACGACGAGGACGAATCGGAGAATCGACGCAGCTCGATGACGCAATTCACACCTCCACGACGGTTTGGGGGGAACCAAGTCTCAGCCGGGATGATAGCAGGAGGGTCGAGGACCGGGGAACTGTGGTCGCCGGCCGCTACCGCTGGAAGCGAACGGAATCGAAGACCCGCTCGAACGTGCTGAGATAGACGTTGTATTCCCGATCCGGCACGACTGCAATGCCGTAGAACAACGTGCCGCCCGAAAGCTGCGTGGTGATCACCTGGACGGTCTCGCTCTCTTGAGTAGCCTCCGACACATTCGAGAGCCGACGCACCAACGCCGGTCGGCCGCCGAGGTCCGTGCGGCTGAACCCTTCTCGCGCGCGCATCCGCGGATTGCCGCACGAGAGTGATGCGATCAGGTTCTCGGAGGCGTCCTGCAGATCACGGCCCAGGTTCAGCGCGAAACCGAACTCCACGCCGTGGGTGAAGACAATCTGTCCGTTGTAGGACCCGAGGGCACCGGCAGGCGCAAAGGTGACGGCCGCCGACCCCTGGGACTCCTGCCAGTTGCGGGTACGGCGACGCGGAAGATATTCCCCGCGGTGTGCTGGCGGAACCGATCCGATGGCGGAGGCACATTGCCGCTCGGGGGGCGTGTCACGCCGCCGCGGGGGCTCCTGGCGGGCTTCGACTTGGCCAGCTCCTCGCTCGACGGCGCTTTCGGGAGGGAGCCTAAGTGGGTCTTGACGCGAGCGAATCGAGGTGAGGCGCCGACGGGATTCTCGATACGCAGCGACTCGGCCTCCGTCGTGATGTACTCAGAGCGATTTCCCGGGTTGGGGTGGCTGCTCAGCCACTCGGGTCCGGCGCCTCCGCCATTCTTCTCGATCGTGCGGAACATCGCAGCCATGTCCCTCGCGTCGTACCCGACGCGCGACATGATTTGCGAACCGAGCAGATCCGCCTGCTTCTCGTACTCCCGCCCGTACTTGAGGAAGACCGTCCCGAGGGTGAATCCGGTGCCCTGCGCGATCACATCACCGACTCGACCGCCCACGACGGCGCCGAGGATCGCGCCTGCGACCTGGCCGAGCTGGAATCGCTGCGCCTTGCTGGCTTGTGCGGTCCCGTGTCGCAGCACCACGTGGCTGATCTCGTGGGCCATCACGCCGGCGACCTCGCCTTCCGAGCTGGCCGCCTCGATCATGCCGCGGTTGACGAACATCGGTCCGCCGGGCAGGGCGAACGCGTTGATGTCTCGCACGTTCACAGTTTCGAACGTGTACTTGAACGCCGGCTGATTGAGCTCCGGGGGAATGCCACCCACGAGGCGCCGTCCGAGGTCGTCGACAAACGACGTCACGTTGTCATCCTGCATCATCGGCAGTTCTTGGCGGGAGAGGGCCGCGGCTTCGAGACCGAGCTCGACATCCTGCTGCGGGGTGTACTTGTTCTTTGGCGGAACGATCCGCGTTTGAGCTCCAAGGAGCGCGACCGACAAGGCGATGGTCGCCAGGGTTCCGAGTGCACCAACCGGTCTGAGCTCGCGTCTGGTTATCTTTCTCACGTTTGCCAAATTATCACGTACTCGGAGGCGCGTCCGGCCAACGCGTGCGCCAGTCCGCAGGCGATGAGCCGGGCTCCCTGTCGCGATTTGTCAGGCTCAGCGGACGTCGCGTCAGTTTTTGTCACGTGCAGCGGCCGCTCACGCGCGCGCACCACTGGTCAACGCACGTCCCTCTTGCGCAGGACCAGCGCCGGCGCAGCGCCTGCAGGGCCGAGGGCGGAGCCACATTCCGTGCGTATTCGAAGTGCCCAAGGCTTTGCGCTCATCGAGATCCTCTTCGTCTGCGGCATCATTGGCCTGCTCTCGCTGCTGGCGATGCCGAGACTGCTCATGGCCCGGCAGGCGGCGGGCGCCGCCTCTGCAATCGGCGCCATGCGGACGATCAACAGCTCGCAACTGACCTTCGCCTTGACCTGCGGCGGCGGCTTCTGTTCGCCCCGGCTGACCGTTCTCGGCACCCCGCCTCCGTCCAGCGTCGTCGGGTTCATCAGCCCGAACCTCGCGCAAGCCGACACGTTCATCAATAGCGGCTACACGATTCAGATGACGGCCGCCGCGGAGCCCGGGGCGCCCCCCAGGCTGCAACGGGTTGACGGGAGGCGAAGGGGGTCGTGGGTTCAAGGCCGCTGCCGGTCCTGTCGAGCCCACCGACTCACGTTACTTCGGCCTCAACTCCAACGGACAGATTTGGGAGCACACGGCAGAGCTGTTCACCACGATGCCCGAGTCGGGCGAATCGCCCCTTGGTCGCGTCTTGAAGTAGGTCGCGTGTCGTGTCCTTGACTGCGGTGAGAGGCGGTTGCAGCGTCACGCTGACCGCGACGCACGGCGCGCTTGGACCACTCGTGACGGCAACGCGTGATCCAGCCGCGAGCCGATGAACGTCGTGGCCGCGTCTAGCGCGTGGGCGTCCACGCCGCTCCGCATGCCCAGTCCATCCAGCATGAACACCAGATCGTCGGTGGCGAGATTGCCCGCCGCGCCAGGGGCATACGGGCACCCGCCGAGACCGCCCGCCGACGCGTCGAACGTGCGAATACCGCTCAGCAGACCGGCCAGGACGTTGGCCAACGCGGTGCCGCGCGTGTCGTGGAAGTGCAGGGCCACGTGCGTGGCCGGAACCCGTGCCAGGATCGCGTCGAGCGTGGCGGTGACCGCGCCCGGATGCGCGATCCCGATGGTGTCACTCACGGCCACTTCGAACACGCCGAGATCGAGGAGCTGTTCCACCCGCCGCACGACCGCCTCGATTGAGACCGCCCCTTCATAGGGACAACCGAAGGCGGTTGACAAATAGCCTCGTACGCGAACGCCGGCGGCGGTCGCCTGCGCGCAGACGTCGCGATAGGTGGCCAGCGACTCATCGATGCTCTGGTTGATGTTGCGCCGGCTGAACGATTCTGAAGCGGCGGCAAACACCGCGATCTCGCGAACCCCGACTGCCAGCGCCCGTTCGAGCCCCCGCGAGTTGGGAACCAGCGCCGTGTAGCGAATGTCCGATCGGCGCGCAATCCGCTGGAAGACCTCGGCTGCGTCCGCCATCTGTGGGACCCATTTCGGGCTGACGAACGCGGACACCTCGATCACCGGCACTTTCGCGGCACTCAGGAGGTTGATGAACGCCACCTTGTCGGCGGTGGCCACTTGCGCGGGCTCGTTCTGCAAGCCATCCCGAGGACCCACCTCGACGATGGTGATCGGCTCGCCGCGAAGTGCCTCGATCCCTGCGCTCTGCATGTTGCTACTCGGGTGACCAGGGGCCTGCGACGTCACTCGAGCTCGACCAAGACCACGTCGGCCGCGACGAGCTCACCTTCGCGGCAGCGCACCGCCCTCACCGTGGCGTCGGCCGAGGCGCGCAGCGGCAGCTCCATCTTCATGGCTTCGACAATCACGACCGCGTCGCCTTTGGCGATCCGCTGGCCCGGCTGTGCCAAGATCTTGAGGACGGTGGAGGGCATTGGCGCGCTCACGGGCTGGAGACCGGCATGCCGGCCACGGCGTGGGGCGACCGCCTCGGCGAAGGACTCTTCCCGAAAGACCTGGCCACACCAGAACGCCCAGCGCCGTCCAGTCGGTCCGGCGACATAGATGAGATCCTGGCGTCCCTCGTGCGAGACGCGGAACACGCCCGACCCGAGGTCTTCCACCTTCACGCGGTCCCCCTGCGAAGCGTCGCCCAGGGATCCCAATCGTGACGCGAGCTGATGCCGGTCCGATACGTCACGGGGGCAGACGGCGCCGAGGCCCCGAACACGGCGCGCACGGGGTCTGGTAACGCCGTCGGGACGCTCGCATCGACCAGCGCGCGGCCTTCGCGGTCGAGAAAGCCGGTGTCAACGCGGCCCTCTCGGAACGCAGAATGGCCGAGAATGGCCACAAGGAGGGGGACGTTTGTCTCGATGCCGAGAATCGGGAAGGCGTGCAGCGCGTGCGTGAGCCGCTCGATCGCGGCCACTCGGGTCTCGGCGTGCGCCACGACTTTGGCGATGAGCGGATCGTAGTGCACCGAGATCTGGTCGCCCTCGGCCACGCCCGTGTCGACCCGAATTCCGGGTAGACGCGGCTCGCGAACGAGCCACAGGGGACCCGCCTGCGGTACGAAGCCGCGCGCCGGCGATTCGGCGTAGACTCGTGCCTCGATCGCGTGACCGCGCTGGGTCAACGCGTCTTGGGTCCATGGCAGCGGGCGCCCCACGGCGACGGCGAGCTGCGCGTGTACGAGATCCACGCCGGTCACGGACTCTGTGATTGGATGCTCGACCTGCAGGCGGGTGTTCATCTCGAGGAAGTAGAACCGGGCGTCACCGTCGTGGGCTGTCGGCTCGACGAGAAACTCAATGGTGCCGGCGTTGCGATACCCCGCGGCGCGCGCCGCACGAACCGCGGCATCGGTGATCTGTGCCCGCAGCGTGGGCGTCAGGAGCGGTGACGGCGTCTCTTCGATTACCTTCTGATGTCTCCGCTGCACGGAGCACTCACGCTCGAACAGATGCACGACCGCCCCGTGATGGTCGGCCATGATCTGGACTTCCACGTGATGGGGCTCGTCGATCAAGCGCTCCACGTACAACGTGCCGTCATTGAACGCTGCCAAGGCTTCTCGGCGCGCCGCCTGGATCGCCTCGAGGAGGGCCGAGGCGTCCTGGACCCGTCGCATACCCTTGCCCCCACCTCCGGCGGAGGCTTTGATGAGCACCGGCAGACCGACGCGCTCGGCCGCACGCCGGATGCCTTCGTCACTCTGATCGTGGGGCGTGTCGCCTGGAACGATGGGCACGCCGGCGGATTGCATGAGCGCGCGTGCATCGATCTTCGATCCCATGCGCGCCATGACGTCGCCAGGTGGCCCGACGAAGATGAGCCCCGTCCGCTCGCAGGCCCGCGCGAACGCGGGATTCTCCGAGAGGAAGCCGTAGCCGGGATGTACGGCCTGCGCGCCGGTGGCACGCGCGGCCTCGATCACGGCGGGGATGGACAGATAGCTCTCCGTCGGCGGTGGGGGGCCGAGGCGAACCGCCCGGTCCGCGACCAGCACGTGCTGAGCCCGCGCGTCGGCGTCCGAGTACACCGCCACGCTCTCGATCCCGAGCTCGCGGCACGCGCGGATCACGCGGACCGCAATCTCGCCGCGGTTCGCAACAAGGAGGCGCGTCAGCTCCACGCCGGCTTCCGCTTCTCCAGGAAGGCGCGGAGCCCTTCCTGACCCTCTGGGGACACGCAGCGCGTGGCGATCGCGCCGGCCGTGAGACCGGCGATCTGATCGGCGGGCGATTCCGAGACCTCTCGGATCAGCGATTTGGCCGCGCGCACCGCCTCGGGTCCGCCAGTGGTGACCTCGGCGACGTAGCTCTCCACCGCGTCGTCGAGCGCGTCGGACGGGACCACCCTGTGGATGAGCGCGATCTCGCGCGCGTGTGCCGCGCTGAAGCGCATGCCCGTCAGGAAGAGCTCCCGGGCGGCGGATCGGCCGATCTTGGCCAGGATGAACGGCGAGATGACCGCCGGGATTATCCCGAGCTTCACTTCGGTGAAGCCGAAGACCGCCGGCTGCTCGGCGACAACGATGTCGCACACCGCGGCGAGGCCGCTCCCACCACCAAGCGCGGCACCCTGGACGCGCCCGATGAGTGGAACGGGGAGTGAGTCCAAGGCGCCGAACATCCGCGTGAGAGCCTCAGCATCCGCGATGTTCTGGTCCTGCGTATAGGTGACCGTCTTGGCCATCCACGCCAGGTCTGCGCCTGCACAAAAACATGACCCCGCGCCGGCGAGCACGGCGACGCGAACGGCTCGATCCCCGCGCACGCGGTTGGCCCAGTGCTCGAGTTCGGCGATGAGCTCATCGTTTAGTGCGTTGCGAACCTCTGGCCGATTCAGCGTCAGGCGCTCGACGTAGCCATCCCGAAGACTTGTGATATGCCGGTAGGTCATGGCCCAGGCCGTTGTTACATCCGAAAGACACCGAACTGAGGTGCAGCAATGGGTGCGTTGTACGCCGCCGAGAGGGCGAGCGCAAGGAGGCGGCGCGTGTCGACGGGGTCGATGATGCCATCGTCCCAGAGGCGCGCGGTGGAGTAGTACGGGGATCCCTCCGTGTCGTACTTCTCGAGGATCGGCTGCCGAATCACCTGCTCGTCCTCGGCCGAGAAGGCCCGACCCTCGCGCGCTGATTGATCTCGCTTCACTGTGGTCAGGACCCCGGCCGCCTGCTCGCCCCCCATGACCGAGATGCGGGCGTTGGGCCACATCCACAGCAATCGCGGGTCGTAGGCGCGACCACACATGCCGTAGTTGCCCGCGCCGAAGGATCCGCCGACAACGACGGTGAATTTCGGGACCACGGAGTTCGCCACGGCGTGCACCATCTTCGCCCCATCCTTCGCGATGCCGGCGCGCTCGTACTGGCGACCGACGATGAAGCCGGTGATGTTTTGCAGGAACACGAGTGGGATCCCGCGGAGGTTGCACAGCTCGATGAAGTGAGTAGCCTTGAGCGCCGACTCCGAGAAGAGCACGCCGTTGTTGGCGAGGAGACCGATGAGCAGCCCGTGGAGGCGCGCAAACCCGGTGACGAGCGTGGTGCCGTACCGCTCCTTGAACTCGTCGAATCGAGAGCCGTCGACGATCCGCGCGATGATCTCGCGCACGTCGTACGGCTTCCGCAAGTCCGCGTTCACGATGCCGTACAGTTCCGCCGGGTCGTAGCGAGGTTCCTCGGGCGCCAGTTGGTCAGCGGGCATCTGCTTGGCGCTGGTGAGCGTCGAGACGATCGTTCGGCACATCTCCAGCGCGTGGGCGTCGTCCTCGGCGAAGTAGTCCGCCACGCCAGACAGCCGCGTGTGGACGTCGGCGCCGCCGAGCTCTTCGGCTGTCACCTCCTCGCCTGTGGCGGCTTTGACAAGGGGAGGGCCTCCCAGGAAGATCGTCCCCGTGCCGCGGACGATGATCGTTTCGTCCGACATCGCGGGGACGTAGGCGCCGCCGGCGGTGCACGACCCCATCACGACGGCGATCTGCGGGATGCGCGCCGCCGACATGCGGGCTTGGTTGAAGAAGATGCGGCCGAAGTGCTCGCGGTCCGGAAACACCTCCGCCTGCAGCGGCAGGAACGCCCCCCCAGAGTCGACCAGATACACGCACGGAAGCCGGTTCTCCAGCGCGATCTGCTGGGCGCGGAGGTGCTTCTTGACCGTGATGGGGTAGTAGGTTCCGCCTTTGACGGTCGCGTCGTTGGCGACGATCAGGACCTCGCGGCCCGAGACGCGGCCAATGCCGGTGACCATGCCCGCGCCCGGCGCGTCGTTGTCGTACATGCCGTGCGCGGCCAATGCGGAAAGCTCGAGAAACGGAGAGGCGGGATCGAGGAGCCGATCCAGGCGCTCTCGAACCGGCAATTTGCTCTGGTCGCGATGTCGCTGGAGGTAGTTCGCTCCGCCCCCTTCGCGCGCGCGGGCCGTGGCCGCGGCCAACTCATCGACGAGCCGCCGCATCCGCGCCTGATTGGTCTGGAAATCGGGAGCCGTGGCGTCAATGTGCGTCGGGAGGACGTGCATCGCCTGGGCTACCAGCCGCAGCAGTCGGTCTTGAAGCCGCACGCCGCACACCGCCACACAGCGTGCATCCGATACATCTCGCCGCCGCAGCGCTCGCAGAGCATCTTGTCGACGGGTCGGGCAGTAGCGCGAAGTGGCGCGAGGGGGCGGGCAACTGGAGGGGGTGGATCTTGTTCCGACACGCCGGGATTATCGCACACGGCTCTCGAGGGACCGGTTTGTCGCGCTTTCTCGGCACGAAGTTCTCTCCGACTCGACTCGACCGAACGACCGAAGGCACAATCGAATCAGTGTGTTAGGCGGCAATCCTAGGTTTGGACCTCGCACCAATGGGTGTAGCGCAAACAGACAAAACACGGATTTGTGTATTGACATCATGCGACCCGAAGGCGCATCGTCATTCTCATGAACCCCAAGCGGAAGAGGCGAGTGCTTGCCATCGACGACGAGCCCTCACTAACGGAGTGGCTCAAGGTCCTTCTCGAGCACGGCAGATACGAGGTCCGCACCGCCCTCATCGGCACGCGTGGCGAAGAGATCTTCCGTACGTGGCGTCCGGATGCGGTGGTCACCGACATGATGCTGCCGGATGTCGACGGCATCGAGCTGGTCCGGAGGTTCAAAGAGCTCGAGCCGGAAGCCGAGGTCATCGTTGTCACGGGCCAAGGCAATATCCCGCGCTCGGTCGAAGCCATCAAGGCGGGTGCGTTTGATTTTCTCGAGAAGCCGATCGACGCCGATCGCCTGCTCGACAAGCTGGAAAAGGCGATCAAGCAGAAGTCCTTGATGGACGAGAACGAGCAGCTGAAGCAGAAGCTGCAGGATCGCTACAAGTTCCAGAATGTCATCGGCAAGAGCAAGAGGATGCAGGAGCTCTTCGAGCTCATCGAGAGCGTTGCGGCGAGCGAGGCGAACATCCTCGTCCAAGGCGAGAACGGCACAGGCAAGGAGCTCATCGCCAACGCGATCCACTACAACAGCAAGCGATCGAAGGGTCCGTTCATCAAAATCAACTGCGCTGCTATTCCCAAGGACCTGATCGAGTCGGAGCTCTTCGGGTACAAGAAGGGCGCGTTCACCGGCGCCACGATGGACAAGGAAGGGCTCTTCGAGATGGCGGAAGGCGGATCGCTGCTCCTCGATGAGATCGGCGAGATGCCGGCCTACCTGCAGACGAAGCTGCTGCGTGTGCTGCAGGAGCGGGAGTACCGGCCCATCGGGAGCGACCGCATTGTCCATGTGGACTTCCGCTTGATCTGCGCGACGAACATCGATCTGGACGCCGCTTTGCGCGATGGGCGCCTCCGCGAGGACCTGTACTTCCGGATCAACACCATCACGCTGCGCGTGCCACCCCTGCGGGAGCGGACTGAAGACATTCCGCTTCTCTGCGACTACTTGTTGGACAAGTTCGGACAGCGCTACTCGAAGAACGTGAAGACGCTCGCGCCTTCGGTCTACCACCTCCTGATCCGCAATCGGTGGCCAGGCAACGTCCGCGAGCTCGAGAACGCGATCGAGCGCGCCGTGCTCGTGGCCAAGGGCACCGAGATCATGGTGGGCGACCTGCCGGAGTCGATCCGCGAGGAATCCGCTACGGCCACAGACTTCGTGATCCCGCCGCACCGCACGCTGGCGGAGATCGAGAAGATGGCGATCCTCCAGACGCTGCAGCGCACGAACTGGAACAAGCAGGAAGCCGCACAGATTCTCGGGGTGTACCGGCCGACGCTCTACAGCAAGATGAAGAAGCACGACATCCGTGGTGGCGGCAAGCGAGCGGCGGCCTCAGCCGCGTCGTTGTCTTCGTCATCGCCCACCGCGTCGACGACGACATCGTGATGGGGCGGGGCGCCGCAGCGGTCCCCGTGCGGGTCCGTTGAGCACCGGCGTGGAGAGGCTCGCAGCCTTCGGCCGGCTCACGACGCGCGCGGCGCTTGGCGGCTTGTTCGGATTCCTCTCGAGAGACAGCCTTACGTATGCTGCGTCGGTGGCCTACTACGCCTTGTTGTCGCTCTTTCCAGTCGTGCTCCTCGCTCTGGCCGTGCTGGGCGGCGTGACCGCCGATGAGGCGAACAGGGAAGCCGTGCTCGGGTTCATTCTCCAGTACTTTCCACGGCAGTTCGACTTCATCACCGCACAACTCGACGCGTTCAGCGCCAATCGAATGACCTTCAGCGTGGCCGGAACACTGGTGCTGGTGTGGGGTGCGCTCGGCGTGTTCGGCGCAATCAGCACGGCGGTCAATCACGCCTGGGGGAGGGCGAGCAGCGGCGGAACTACTGGCGCCACACGCTGTTCTCGTTCCTCATGCTCGCGGTGGCGGGCGTGCTCCTGCTGCTGGCCTTGCTGCTGGTGTCCGCGTCCAAGGTGGTGTCGGCCTCCTGGTTCGCGGAAGTCCTGGGCCGGTTTCCCGCCCTCCTCGTGCTGCGCGGCGTCGCGCTACGCCAAGCGCCGACGGTTCTCTTCATCGTCGTGGTCGGGTTCGTGTACTACTTCGTGCCGAACACGAGAGTCCGCTTTCGCGACGTGTGGGTTGGTGCCCTCGTGACCGGTCTGCCCTGGAAAGCGGGCCTCGAGGGGTTCTCGTGGTACGTGCGCGATATGACCCGGTTTACGCAGGTGAATGGATCCATTGCCGCCGTGGTCATCTTTCTCGTGTGGGTGTAATTGCAGGCGGTCATTCTTCTGTACGGCGCTGAGTTCACGGCCGCCTACGCGCGTTTGAACGGAGAGGGAGCGCGATCCCGCGAGAGTGCCGGACCGGCGAACGCACGAGTCACGGGAGCGAGCACGCCGGGTTCGGGGCAGAGTGCGGAAAGGAACGACTCAGCGCGTGAGCGCGCGGATGATGGCGTCGCTGAACGCCGGCACATCGTCTTGCTTACGCGACGTGATCAGGTTCTCATCTTCGACCACGGGGCGATCGACGTACAGCCCGCCCGCGTTCTTCACATCGATCGCGATGGACGGCCAGCAGGTCAACGTGCGTCCCTTCAACGCGTTTGCCGAGATCAGCAGCTGCGGACCGTGGCAGATAGCGGCCACCGGTTTGCCCGCCTCCATCGCGTCGCGCGTGAGATCGACCATGGCATGGCGCATGCGCATGCGATCCGGCGCATACCCGCCAGGAATGACGATGGCGTCCAAATCCTGGATTCTGGCTCTGCCCGCGCCGAGATCCACGGTGACGGCGGTGCCGTGCTTGCCCCTGTACGTGCCGCCGGCGGTCGGGCCGATGAGCACGACGTCGACGCCTGCGGTGCGCAGCGCGTCGCGTGGACCGGTCAGCTCCACGTCTTCGAACTCGTCCTCCACGAGGATCGCCACCCGCTTGCCCGCGAGATCACCCATGGTTTGCGATTCTACTTCAAGAGAGCGGGCCGACTCGCGATGTCATAATCGTTCGATGAACCGTCTCGCGCGTGAGCGCAGCCCCTACCTACTGCAGCATGCGACCAACCCAGTGCACTGGTTCCCGTGGGGTGACGACGCGTGTGCGGCGGCACGCCGCGAGAACAAGCCAATCTTCCTGTCGATTGGCTACTCGACGTGTCATTGGTGTCACGTCATGGCACACGAGTCGTTCGAGAGCGAGGCCGTCGCGGTGCTGCTCAACGAACACTTCATCTCTGTCAAGGTTGACCGCGAGGAGCGGCCAGATGTCGATCGCGTTTACATGACGTACGTGCAGGCGACGACGGGATCCGGTGGATGGCCAATGAGCGTGTGGCTCACGCCGGAGCTCAGGCCCTTCTACGGCGGCACGTACTTTCCGCCCATCTCTCGATGGGGACGTCCCGGCTTCATCGAGGTCCTGGAGGAGATCGCACGCTTGTGGCAGAGGGATCAGGCGAGGCTGTGCGCGTCGGCCGATGAGGTGATCGCGCAGCTCGCCGCGCACGCGGGCGAATTGCCAGCCGACGCCATCCCCCAGGCGTCCGCGCTCGAGCGCGCCGCAGAGCAGTTCGCGCACAGCTTCGACCAGCGGTGTGGTGGCTTCGGTCAGGCACCGAAGTTTCCACGTCCGACCGAGCTCCTCTTCCTGCTTCGCGAGTTCGCGCGCACGGGTCGCGTCGAGTGGCGGGAGATGGTGTCCCAGACGCTCCGCGCGATGGCGCTTGGCGGGATGCGCGACCACGTGGGCGGCGGGTTCCACCGCTATTCAGTGGATCGCGAATGGCGCGTGCCGCACTTCGAGAAGATGCTGTACGACCAGGCCCAGCTGGCGGTGGCGTACATCGAGGGTGCCCAGGCCACTGGTGACCGATTCTTTCTGGAGGTGGCGAAAGACACGCTGCAGTACGTCTTACGGGAGATGACCGACGCTGCGGGCGGGTTCTATTCGGCCGAAGACGCGGACAGCGTGCCGCCAGAGCACGCGAACGATCCCGCCGCGCATAAGATGGAGGGCGCCTTCTACCTCTGGACGCGCGACGAGATCGATCAACTGTTCGGGGCCGACGCAGACGTCGTGGCTCGCGTCTTTGGCGTCCAGCGCGACGGAGGCGCACCGGCAGATCCGCACGGAGAGTTCGTGGGCAAGAACATCCTGTACGTCGCAGAAACGCCACAAGCTGTCGCTGCCCGGACCGGGCGTGCGGTGGAAGAAGTCGACACGGTGGTGAGCCGGGCCCGCGTGACGCTCTTCGAAGCGCGGCTGCCGCGGCCGCGGCCGCACCTGGACGACAAGGTGCTGACCGCGTGGAACGGCCTGATGATCGCGGCGCTCGGGCGCATGGCGCGGGTGACGCGTGACCTTGGGGATCGGACCGACGCGGAGGTGGCGGCGTATCTCGAGGCTGCGCGTCGGGCCGCGACGTTCGTCAAGACCCGACTCTGGAGCGACGAAACCCGTTTGCTCCTGCGTCGGTATCGCGATGGCCACGCCGAAATCGAGGGCTACGCGGAGGACTACGCGTATCTGATCTTCGGACTGCTGGAACTCTTCCTTGCCGATCTGGACCCAGCGTGGTTGACCTGGGCGATTGAGCTTCAACGTCGGCAGGACGAGTTGTTCTGGGACGAGGGCGGTGGTGGCTGGTTCAGCACGACGGGTCACGACCAGACGGTGCTGCTGCGCATGAAGGAGACCTACGATGGCGCCGAGCCGACGGCGACATCCGTCGGGGCCGCGAACCTCCTGACCTTGTCGCTCTTGCTCGACGAGTCGGTGTGGCGCGAACGTCTCGCGCAGGCGCTGCGGGCCTTCGGCACACCGCTCGACCGGATGGGCCGCGCCGTGCCGATGATGGCGGCTGTCCTCTCGCAGTACACCTCTCGTCCGGCCCACGTTGTCGTGGTCGGTGCGAGTGGGGCCGACATGGCACGTGGGTTGGCGCTCCACTATCTGCCGCAGGCGATCACGATCGTCGCCAGTCCCGAGCAACAGCGGCGCCTCTCCGACGTCTTGCCGCTCGTGAAAGCGATGGCGCCAGTGGACGGTGGCGCGGCGACGGCCTACGTGTGCAGGGACTTCACGTGCCTGCCGCCGATGACCGCTGTTGCACAGGTCGTGCAGGAGTTGGCGGCAGTCGCCGCGCGGTGAAGGGAGTCTGGGTGTGGATGTGGATATCTGGCTACGGGGCGAGAACATCGCGACCACGCGACGGTTGGCTGGGATCGAGCGCGATGCGGCCACCTGGACAGACGTGGACGTCCGGGCCGTGCTCGAGGGCATGCTCGATGCGATGTACCGGTTGAAGCACCCGACGCAGGAGTCTGGCCCCATCGCGCTTCGCGGCCTCAGCTGGATCGTCAATCCCTATGAGGAGGGTGGCGTGCTCATCGCGATCGAGATCTCGATGGGCGCCGCCGTCTGTGGTCCGTTTGCCATCGACAAGACGGTGCTCGAGAACATGATCGCACGGGTCCTCGCGGCGCCGACCTCGCCGACCGTCCACTGAGTCATGCATCCGTACGGCGTCGCGCGGCCAGCCGCGAGGTCACCAGCAGCTTGATCGCTTGAAACCCATCGCGCCAGCGGATCTTCTTGCCCGCAGCCTTGGTCCGGGGAGTGAACCGCACCGCGTGCTCCTCGATTCGATGACCGCGTCGGAGAAGCTGCGCGGTGATCTCGGGTTCGATGTCGAAGCGGTCGCAGGTGAGCGTGAGGCTGCGAGCAACCTCGGTTCGCATCACCTTGTAGCAGGTTTCCATGTCGGTCAGCGACGAACCGTACAGCAGATTCGTCAAGCCTGTGAGCAGGCGGTTGCCAAGCAGTCCGATGCCCGACGCCGCGCCAGCGCCGTTCATGAATCGCGACCCGTACACGACGCTGACCGTTCCGGACAGAATGGGTGCAACAAGGCCTGCGAGTTGAGTCGGATCCAGTTCGAGATCTGCGTCCTGGATCGCAACAACCGTCCCACGCGCGCGCGCCAGTCCGGCACGGACCGCGTGTCCTTTGCCCCGATTGCCGTGAGGTGCACGACCTCCAGCGAGGGCTCTGCACTCAGCGCCTCGAGCACGTCGCGCGTCCCGTCGTTCACCACGATGATTTGACGAGGCGCGGGCAGCGGCATCGCCAGCAGGAGCCGGATGACGGTGCCGATGGTCGCCTCCTCGTTGTAGACGGGAACGACAATCGAGATGAGGTCGGCGGACACGAGGCTGAAGAACCGGATTGTACCCGGGTTCCGGCCGCTGTGGTCTACGGAGGCGGAGGCAGGTGTTCGTCGGCGCACGTCACCGGCCGCCGTTGACCGACGACGGTGGCGGTGTCGAATCGCACCAGCTCCTCCAGGTCCACGCGCACCGACGTCGAGACCGCATCGAGGTCGACGATCGCATACGGGAGGGCCGTCGATTGATACCAGCGGAGGCTGGTCTGAGTCAGGTCATAGGTGGCGTCATCAGTCGTCCGAGGCGACGCCCGTGGGTTGCGCAACACCGCCAAGTGCAGCCAGTACGCCGTGTCGTCGTCGGTCACCATGTAGGCGATGCACCCGCGGGGAAGGTGATCGCGCGCCCAGACGCCGGCCCTCCAGATGGGCTCGCTGATCGCGTGGGCCTCAGGGGGACGTCTCCAGAGGCGAATGCCGGATTCGACGAGGGAGACAGCGAGAAGGAGGGACGCGAGGCGGCACGGCGAGAGTCGCTGGAGACCCATGTCAGCGGGCCCGCGCGAGAGTGCGACGGTGGCCAGTGTAGCAAGGGGATACGGCAGCAGATACAGCGTCTTGAATGCCATGTACGCGGAGGCGTTTCCGGCTCCGAGCGCCTGCAGGTACAGCACGCTCCACTGCGCGGCGATCCCCAGCAGCAGCCACAGGGTCGGCCGTGCAGATGGCGCGCCCCGAGCGGCGAAGAGCCCGAGGAGTGCGAGGATCGGGAGCACGGGTCCGAACGTCCAGAGATCCGGCCGCAGCACCGCACCAGGCGTGCCACTCATGCCAAGGAGCGCGCTCCGTCCGGCGATGTAGGTTGCGGCCACCGAGACGGGTGGCACCAGCGCCCAGGCGGTGTGGACAGCGCGCGTCCGGAGAGAGATTTCTCCGCGGAACACGAGCAGTCCGACGAGCGCCACCACCGGCGGGCCGAGATCGATCGGCCAGGCGAGAAAGGCCCCGCACGCGAAGAGGCCGTACAGCGCCATCGGCCGGCGACGTGGACTGGCGTTCCACACGCCGAGGGCCCACCACATGCCGATGACGAACGTCTCGGACATCGCCTGTGGCAGGAACCCGTCCCGCATGAAGGAGTCGAAGACGTACGGGTGTGGCACCAGCGCGAAGGCTGAGGCGGCGAATGCCAGCAACACACGCTCTGGGTACGGGCCACCCAAGCGGGAGGCCATCAGATACACGAATCCGATCTTGAGTGCGACGGCAGTCGGACGACGGCATGAATCACGTGTAGACCGTCAGTGCCATGCCATCGGCCGGCGAGCGCCGCAAGGACGTGGACACCCGGGGTGTAATCGGTCATCTCGGCGAGGTAGGGGCTCACGTCCGGTCCGCGCGGAAGGCGCCAGTGACGTTCGATGTAATCAACCAGTTGGAGATGATGGGTCAGGTCACCTTGGCTCCCCAACGGCAAGAGCGAGGGCGCAGCCCGCCACAGCATCCAGCCGAGGGGAATCGCGACCACGGCCAGATACCTGATCAGCTCCGGGACGGAGGCGTGCGCACCTGTGAAGAGCCGCCAGCCGATGACCGCAGTGAACACGGCCGCGACCGGTGCGACCAGCGATGGAGAGAAAGCGAGGCCGACGAGATGGCACCCGTAGACGACGAGGATGGCCACGCAGAACGCGGAGACCATTGTCGCCGCGAAGGCCTCGGCAGCGCTCAACGGTCCGCTCTGGCGATGCGACGGCTCCAAACGGCGTGACGGTTCTCGATGTCGCACGGGCGCGTGGGTTCGCGCGAGTATACAGGGACCTGTATTAGCCTTGTGGTCTGTGCCCGCCGACTCTTCGCTCCGCGTCGTCATCTTGACGACGTATTTCTCCCCGGTCATTGGCGGCGTCGAGAGCACGGCTGATCGGCTGGCGAGATACCTGTCCCGGGTTGGCCGTGCGGAGACGTGCGTCCTCACGAAGCGGGTGTCGCGCGACCTCCCCGACGAGGAGCGCATGGACGGCGTCAGGGTGGTCCGGATCGGTGCTCATGGCGATCGGAATCCGTCGGGGAAGTGGCGTCTGATTCCGGCGGCATTGCGTTGGTTACTCGCACATCGCGAGGAGTACGACGTCGTGGCCTGCATCGACTACCGGGGCATTGGGATCGCCGGACTATTGGCGCGCGTGGTGACGAAGCGGCCAGTCCTGTTCCAGGCACAGACGACGGGAGTGCTCTCGGGCGTCAATGCGGATCACGCGCTGCAACGCTGGGGAATCGCGCCGAGTACCGTGGTGGGCCGTGCGGTGAGGGCGCTCGTGACGCGGCTCTATGCCAGAGCCGACGCCTTCGCGTGCATCGCACATGACATCCAGCGAGAGACGCAGGACGCTGGCGTTCCGCCCGAACGCATCCACTTCTTACCCAACCCCGTTGATACCGATCGCTTTCGTCCGCCGACGGAATCCGAGCGCCTGACGCTGCGCGCGGCCTATGGGGTTGGAGACGACCGCGTGGTGGTGGCGTTTGCCGGACGCTTGAGCCGGGAGAAGGGACTGTCTGAGCTTCTTGAGGCGTGGCGTGTGTTGGCTGAGCGCAGCTGGGACGCCGGACCGACTGCGATCGGATCGCGAGTTCCGCTGTTGATCGTCGCGGGGCCGGACATGCCCGGCCACGCGTGGGACCTCGGAGTTGCGGCTCGGGCGTTCGTCGCCGAGCACGGCATCGACTCCTCGGTCCGTTTCGTCGGGCCGTTGAATGATGTCGCGTCGCTCTATCAGGCCGCCGACATCGCCGTGGTGCCGTCGCACTTCGAGGCGTTGGGACTGTCAGCGCTGGAGGCGCTGGCGTGCGGAACGCCTGTTGTCGCCTCGTCGGTTGGGGGTCTGCTCGACTTCATCCAGGACGATGTGAATGGCGCCCTCTGCCAACCCCGGGATTCGGCCGCTATTGCCGAGCAGCTGGGTCGCCTCATTCGGGACACCGATCGGCGTCGCCGACTATCGAGTCAGGCGCGGGCGACGGTGGAGCGCACGTACAGTGAGCAACTGGTCCTGGCGCGGTTCACCGAGGTGCTCAGAGCCTTAGGATCGCGGCGGCGATGAGAGTGGGCGGGAGCGCGGCGACAAAGAGGCCCAGTGGGTTGACGGCGCCATCGAAGAAACGGGAGAGCAGCGCCTGGCCGGCGGGGTTGGGTGCGTTGGCGATGATGGTCAATCCCCCGCCGGTCACTGCGCCGCCGACGACGGCAACTTTCATCGATTCGCTGAGATTCGGGACGAGCGTGGCGAGGTAGGTGACGAGCGCGTTGTCATTGAAGGCCGTGAGCACCGTCGCGCCGAGGAACAGGGTCTGCTCCGACAGGGCGGCCAGGGTTGGCGCGATCCACCAGGCTTGAAGGCCGCCGTGAATGACCAGGCCTCCCAGGAAGAACCCTACCAGAAGGGGTGCCCGCAGGGCGACGAAGCTCTGATAGGCCGCTGTCGCGCGGACGAAGCCGAGGAAGAACAGGAACCCGCCCAGGAAGAGGGCTGGGTGGTGGGCATTAAGGACGGTCCACGCGATAAAGGCGATGTGCACGGCAATGACCCAGCCGGGCACTGGCAGCAGGGACCCGCCCGCCGAGGCGGCGTCTTCGTCAGGTCGCTCGACATCGCGAACCGGGGGATGCTTGTTGAGCGTCCGCCACTCGCGACGGAACACCACGAAACACCCTATCGTTGAAATCAGGATGGCGATCACGGCGCGCCAGCCGAAGCGGAGAACCATGAAGCTCGAGTCCCAGGCCCACGGGCGAGCCACCATCAGCACGGGCGGGGCAGCGAAGTGCGTCAGCGTGCCGCCAATCGACACGTTCACGAAGAGCAGGCCCAGCGTGGCGTAGCGAAGGGCACGCGACGGTTGCAGATCGAAGAATTGACGGCCGAGAAGGAGGGCGCTGATGGTCATCGCCGCGGGCTCAGTGATGAACGATCCCAGCAGCGGACCGACGCTCACGATCGAGAGCCACCAGGCTGCGGGCATTCCGCCGCCGAGACTGGCCACCCGGCGCAGCGCACTCTCCGCAAACAGCACCACCGGCCGCGTGGATGCCAAGGCCATGATCACGACAACGAACAGCGGCTCTCTGTAGTTCACGCCTTCGTCGACGTAGGAGGTCGCCGCGTCCCACCCGTGATACACGGAGGCGGCGGCGAGGAGCACGACGGCCCACAACCCGAACACGACCTCCACCTCCCCGAAGAAGTGGAGGAGCTCTGCCCACACGTGTGGCGTCGGCGCGACGCCAGCCGCCCGCGCGCGCGCCTCGTGGGCCCGCTGGACATGGTGCGCGCGTTCGGTGAACTTCGCGGCAGCGAACGTGTGGACGACCGCCAACGCGAAGACGCCGGTCGCGACCGCGTTGAAGGGTTCGAACGCGACTCGATCGCCCAGCGTTGCCACCAGCCCGGCGGACGAGGGTGGCGGATACGCGTCGACTGGAAGGGGGAACGTCATGCGTCGCTCATCAACTGTCTCGTGGCCCTGGCCTGGTCGCTCGTGAGAACCAACGCGTGTGCATAGGGGGCTGCAAGGACGACCCAGGCGACAACAACGCACGGAATCGGCCTGTGGACCAGTATAGGCCGTCGCCCCTCCGACGCGCAGTCACGGCGCGGTTGGGGTACCATAAGCCAGTTTCCAAGAACACGGAGGAGGCACAGCGTCATGAACGCGAAAGTCGTCCTGACGGTTGGGTGCATCGCCGCGGCCGCTGCGCTTTGCGTGGGATCGGCTCTGGTCGGCGCCCAAACGCCTACCGCATCCGCATCTCCAAGCCAGATACCGGACTTGGGCGGGATCTGGGACGGGACCACCCGGGCACGCCCGGTAAACAGCGAGCGCGTCCCGTGGGGGAAGGAGAACTTCCCTGAGTTGAACGAGCGGGCACTGGCGTACCAGAAGGTGTTCGACGAAGCGCTGTCGCCGAAGTACGACTGCCAGCCATCCACGTCGCCGGCCATCCAATACGACCCCTACTCGATGCAGGTGTCGCAGTGGCCTGATCGAGTGGTGTTCCGGTACGAGAAAGACGACCAAGTGCGCACGGTGTGGCTGGACGGTCGCAAGCCGACGATCTACGACTGGGGCATTCAAGGCTTCTCGGTCGGACGCTACGAGGGCAATGCACTGCTCGTCGAGACCGATCACTTCGTGTTCGACATCACGGGATTCGACGACTACAACGGGATTCCCTCCTCGCAGTTGAAGAAGGTGCGGGAGCGGTACTGGCGCGAGGGCCAGGAGCTGAGAGCCACGGTCACGGTCGAAGATCAGCTGTTCTTGAGGAAGCCGGCGTCGTACACGACGCGGTGGTTGCCTCAGCGACCGGGCTATCAGCTGAGTGCCTGGGATTGCGATCCGGAGACCTCTCGCGCACCCGTACGGATGATGCCGCAGAAGTACAAGTGAGCTGGAAGAACGTAGGAGGCACCATGACTAGTTGTCGGTGGACCGCGCTGGGCTTGGCGGCAGCGCTCATCGCGACCGTTCCCGTGATCGCGCACCACTCAAGCGCGCCGTTCTACGACGCGACGAAGAAGATCGAGGCGCAGGGGCCAGTGACCAAGCTGCTGTTGCGCAATCCGCACTCGTTCCTCTACTTCGAGTCGGAGGTGAACGGGAAGAAGGTCGAGTGGCAGGTCGAGCTCGGGCCCGCGGCGTCACTCACCCGAACGGGGTGGACCTCTGACACGCTGAAGCCTGGGACGATCGTCAGAGTCTCGGGACAACCGTCGCGTGCCGAGGGCTCATTCGGTATGTGCTGTGCGCGTATCACACGGCCCGACGGCAGCCCGATTACCCCTGGCGGCCGCGTGACGGAAGAGCAGCAGCCGCCTGGAGGCGGACTGTCGCGGTAGTCCATCGCAGGCCGAAGGGGGTTGCTAGCCGATCTACTTGCGTGGCTGGAGGGGACGCGCGTCGCGACGTGGACGAGAGAGTCACCTTCTCTCTGGGCCTATCCGACGGTGCTCACGCTTCACACCGTGGGTCTCGCTATCGTCGTTGGGGTGAGCGCGGTCGTGGATCTGCGATTGCTCGGCGTCGCGCGGCGGGTACCGCTGGCGACGCTGATGCCGGCGTTTCGGCTGATCGCCTGGGGCTTTCTGCTCAACGCCGTCACGGGACTGCTGCTGCTCATCGCTGACGCGACGATGAAGATGCGCCAGCCGGTGCTCTACGTGAAATTGGCCCTGATCGCGCTTGGGCTCAGGTGCACGGTGCTGGCCCGGAAGGAGATTCGGTACGGCCCCGTTGCCCCAACGTCCACGGTGTCGCCCAGGGCATCCGTGATCGCGATGGCGTCGCTCCTGCTTTGGGCAGCCGCCATCACCGCGGGCCGTCTGATGGCCTATCTGTAGAGACCACGGGCGAAGCGCAATGCACATCCAATGAATGCCGTCGTCGCGTGGATCCAGGCCACCGCGGTCTCACGCACGATCGTCGAGCAGCCCTGGATCTGGCCGGCCGCCGAGACCGCTCACTTCCTCGGTTTGGCCCTTCTCCTGGGAATCATCGGCCTTCTAGACCTCCGTTTGATGGGCTTTCTGCCTCGTATCCCGATCGGGGCTCTTCACGAGTTGGTGCCGTTTGCGCTGGGTGCCTTCGGGCTCAACGTCGTTTCGGGGGCGACCTTCCTGGTTGGCCATCCTGAGCAGTACGCCCACAACATTGCGTGGTGGCTGAAGGCCGCATCCCTGGCTCTGGCCGGCGCGAATGCCCTCGTGTTCGAGCGGCTCTTTGCCAGACGAACGCTTGGGATGCGGGAAGGCGAGCCGATGCCCGCCGCGGTGCGATGGATCGGGGCGATCTCGATGGCGGCCTGGCTGAGCGTGCTCTATTGGGGGCGGATGCTTCCGTTCATCGGCGACGCGTTCTAGGGTTCGGGCCGTATTTCGTCGCGAGTGTAGCGCCGATTCCGATCTTCAGATAGGCGTACAATGAACGCTAGGGTCCGCATTTGCGTGAGATCGCACGACTACACTCGGTGTTCACACTTCTGCTCATCGCGACGATGGTGGCTTGTGGCAAGCAGACCATCACGCCAACGACGCCCTCTCAGCTCACGCCGCCGACACCACCGCCCGCTCCGACGATCACGATCGCCGCTCCCACACTGGTCGAACCACCGAGCGGTGCCACGTCGTTCGGCTGGCCCAGATTCACGTGGAACAACTCGTCGAAAACGAATACGGCCAATGCGCTCGTCTACCGTTTCGAGCTCTCGACGCGAGAAGATTTCAGCACGGTGGCGTACACGACCATGGTGCCTGAAGGGCCTGAGCAGACGAGCTTCAACCCGCCCGCCACGCAGGCCACCCCAGCTGAGGGGAGGTTATTCTGGCGGGTCGTCGCGATCGACCAAGCCAACGCCGTGCAGAGTCAGCCGAGCGCGACGGAGAACTTCAACTTCATTGAGAATACGCCGCAGCAGCGCGTTGCGGTGCAGCTGTATGGGAGCCTTTGGACGCACGCACGACCGACGGGCACCCGCGGACGCGCCCGCTTCGGTCCCGGGTGGAACGTCGGTGAGCGAACATCGTTCACTGGCGTGCGGTTCATGAGCCCCCCGCTGGACGTGTTGCGGATGTACGACTTGCTCGACTTGGGGATGGATCCGTCCGCCGCCATCAACTGGATGAGGTCGAACGGCTACGCCAACGAAGCGGCGTGGTATCCCAACGTCTGGTCCATCGGCTTCCAGTGGCAGTACATGACGCTGCTACCGCAGAACTTCGCCACCGGCGCTTGGGAGCTCGTGCACCGGGTCGGGGCATAAGCCGGTCCGGCGTTCAAGGGTTCGCCGGTTTGAGGGTTGGGCGCGATAATGCCCCGTGCCCCGCACCCTCGTTGCCGGCCTCGTCCTGACAGCGCTCGCCTCGGGGGTGGTCTTCTCGAGCGCTCGCGGCACCGGTTGGGAAGCTGGGTTGCGAGCGAGCTCGGTTGCCGCCCAGGCCGGAGGCGCGGCGTTTCGTACAGCACGAGGTGAGGGCTCCTATGACGGTCGGTATACGTTCGTTCGACTGCGGTGGCGTCCAGAAGCCGGCCGCTTCCGCGGATTCTGGAGCTCGGCGTGGGACCACGACTACCCTCGCGCCGAGAGACACCTGGCGCAGATCCTCAACGAGCTCACGGACCTTGACGTTCACCTCGAGTCGAGTCGGATTCTCACACTCGACGATCCCGACCTCTTCCGCTATCCCATCGCCTTCATGTGGGAGCCCGGCTTCTGGACGATGACCGATGCGGAGGCGCAGTCGCTGCGGGCGTACTTGCTTAAGGGCGGCTTCGCTGTGTTCGAGGATTTCGACGGTCCATCGCAGTGGGCGAACTTCGAGCAGCAGGTCCGACGCGCCCTGCCGGACGCGCAGTTCGTACGGCTGGACAAGACGCACCCCGTCTTCAGATCGTTCTTCGCCGTCCAGGACATCGACTCAATCGTGCATCCGATGTCGGGACAGCGCCCGAGCTATCTCGGGGTGTTCGAGGACGACGACCCGTCCAAGCGCCTACTGATCGTCGCCAACTTCGACAACGACGTGCCCGAGTATTGGGAATGGTCGGGAGAGGAGTTGTTTCCGTTCAGCACCTCGAACGAGGCCTACAAGTTGGGTATCAACTACACGATTTACGGTCACACGCATTAATCACACGAAGACCGCGCCGGTCTCGAAGCTCCGACGGCTCGCTCAGTCTGTTTCTGGAGGAAGCATCACGGGGCGCAGTCTTAACTCTGCCCCCGGGTGGACTTCGGCCCCCACTCATTTCAAGTAAACACGCTGTTTTGTTGAGCTTACGGTGTGGTATCGTGATTGCCGATCCCTCGGGTGTGCAGCCAATACCCGTTCCTACGACCTATGACGAAGCCACCGTCATGTGGCGCATGCGTCGCGGTGAGACGCTCACGACTCACGCGGTGCTTCGTCCGATGGGCCCAGCCGCGTGGGTGACGTGGTACGTGAACAACCACCCGATAGGCGTCAGGCAGTTCGCCGACTGGTCGGCGGCCCTGCAGTGGTCCGACCGTATGCAGTTCCAGAGCTGGACGGCAGGGTGGCGGCCGGTGCCGGAGTACGACGATCGGCCACTCGAGGGACCGAGGTCCTGAGGCATTTCGCCCGCCCATGATGTGGCGGCCGCCCATGCCAAGGATCCGGGGGATCGCGACCCCCAGGCGCGTCAATCGCGCCGGGAGCCGTGGTCACTGTCGTCTGGACCCTCTAGCGCTCAACGCCGCGCCATCGCGTCACCGCCCTGCGCGCAACGTCACTTTCTGCACGCGCCAGTTCGTCATCTCGCCGACCAGGAGCTCGTTCTCGTGGCGGCAATCGATCGAGTTCGCCAACCCGAACTGCTTGGGCAGTTTGCCGGCGGCGCCAAACTTCCCCACGACCTTGCCGTCGAGCGTCAGCTTGAAGATCGCGGCGTCTTCCATACCGTCCGGGTCGCCGGCGTGGGACACATACAGGTGCTGCGTCGCCCCGGTCGTGAGGCACATCGCCAGCCCGTTGCCCGCGAACGGAAACTCCGACTTGAACGTGCCGTCGCCATCGAACACCTGAATGCGCTTGTTGCCCGAGTCGAGCACGTAGACGTTCCCCTGCGTATCGACGGCGAGCGCCTTCGGACCGTTGAATTGCCCCGGCTCCGCACCGGTCGAGCCCCACTGCCGGATGAAGTTGCCCTCGCGGGTGAACTTCGCGATGCGATTGACGTTTCCCGACATGCCGTCGGCGATGTAGATGTTGCCGGCTTTGTCCCAGGCGACGTCGGACGGACGATTGAAGGTCGATCCTGGAACGCCCGAGCCCGGCGGTCCAGGGGGCGCGCCGCGTCCGCCGCCTGGTGCACCGCCGCGGCCAGCTTCGGGACCGCCGCGCCCCGGGCCGCCAGGCGCAGCGGCGGGAGCGCCAGGGGGCGGGCCTGGGCGGACCGCAATTGCCTCTGGCTTTCGGCCCAGCACGAGCGCAACCCGCCCGTCCGAATCGAATTTCACGACTTGATTGGCGCCCTGGTCGATGGTCCACACGTTGTCCTGAGGGTCGACGCGCAGGCCGAACGCCGCGTTGAACCCGTACACGTCTTGTCCGAGCTCGCGGACGAACTTGCCAGCCTGGTCGAATTGAAAGAGCTTGGAGCCGTTCCTATAGAACGTGCGGTTGTCACCCAGCGTCGCATAGGGATGGCCGGTCCGCGTGTACACGAAGATTTGCCCCTTCGAGTTCTGGGCGACGCCACCGACTTCGCCCACCATCACGTTGTCCGGCGTCTTCAGCAGGTCGGCGTTTGCCTCGAATGGGATCTCGGGCACGCCGGTTTGGGCGCGGAGTGAACCAGAAAATGACGTTGGGAGGGTGAGTGGTGCGGCGAGGACCAGCAACAGTGCGGCGCAGATGTCCGCGAGGGTCCGTCCCACGATCGTCTTCGATTGTGTAGGTCGCATGGCGTCTTCCCTCAGTTCCCGGAGGTCCGCGAGGCGGCCTGTGGCTTGAGCACGATCTTCTGAGCACGCCAGTTGTTGATCTCCGCCGTGTAAATCACGTTCGGGTCACGGCAGTCCATCTGATGGACCGTCGAGAATTCGCCAGGCGCTTTGCCACTACGTCCGAACTTGCCCACGATCGTGCCGTCCAGCTCGATCTTGTAGATTTCCCCCGTGAATTCCGCGGCGGCGGCCGGCGCGCTGTCGGGCCACGAGTTGGTCGAGTAGAGGTACTGTTTGCCGGGATTCTTCGGACCGGGCCCGCCGGAGACGCACACGCCCCAGGGGTTGCCCACGTTGGTGTAGTTCGCTTTCCAGTTCAAGTCGTTGCCGAGCACCTGTACGCGCGCATTGCCACGGTCGCCGACGTACACGTTGCCTTGAAAGTCGGTGGCGATCGAGTGCGGTGTATTGAACTCGAGGTTGCCGTTACCGCGCTTGCCGACGGCCTTCACGAACTTGCCGGTCTTGTCGTACTTGACGACGCGGGCGTCGAAGTAGCCGTCGGAGACGAAGATGTTGCCCTGCTGATCGAAGGCGACGTCGGTCTGGCGGCCGAAGCGGTACTTCTCGTTGCGCCCGTGAAAGATCCCCTGGCCCGGCATCAGAGCGAGCATGCCGACCGGATCCTCGCGCCGGCCGATCACCATGAGCACTCTGCCCTCGGGGCTGAACTTCACCAACATGTCGGTCCCTTCGTCGACCGCCCAGATGTTGTCCTGCGCGTCGACCCGGACGGAGTGCGCGAACGCAAAGCCGTAGTTGTTGCGCCCGACCTCGCGGATGAAGTTGCCCTGGGGCCCGTACTCGAAGAGCCGCGTTTCGTTGGCGCGATGGTAAATGTAGATGGTGCCTTTCGAATTGGTGGCGATGCCCATGTTCTCGCCGGTGTAAATCCCGGGTGGGTTCCTGAAGAAGTTCGGCACCGCCTCGTGCGGGATGACGGGTACGTTCGTCGCCGTCGCCCGGCTTTGGGCGGAGAGGCTCGGACGCGTGACGGCCACGGCCCCGGCAAGCGCGACGATGAGCGCACACGAACAGGTCAGGGAACGCCTCATGGCTGGTGCCTCCGAAGAACGCGGATTGACGGACGACGCATGGTCTTGAGAATGTAGCCTGAGTGTGGCCGAGTTCTCAACGATCCTCTTCCGCCCTCTTCCGCGACTGGTGCCCAAAGCCATCCGTGGGGCCAAGGGCGACGGCGACCGCGTCATCGTCGAGCTCCGCGTCGTGACGAGTGACCGTGTCCGGGGCCACAGGCGAACGAACAATCACTGAACCGGTGTATCGTTGGCCGAAAGAAGCGCGCATCGGTGCCTAGTGACTCGCTGAGAGTGGGACTCTGGCTGGCCCTGAATCTTGGTGGCCACAACAAGGTGGCGATGGCCGATCTCCGGGCCTGCCTCGAGCGACTCGAGCTCTCGAATTCGCGGACCTTGCTCCACAGCGGCAACGCGATGTTCCGGAGCCGACTCTCTCCGAGCGCGCTCGAGTCGCGGCTCGAGGCCGAGACCCGAATGCGGTTGTCGGTGGACACGTCCGTTCCGGTGCGGACGGCGGCCGAGTGGACGGCCATCGTCGACGCGAATCCATACCGACACGAGGCCGTGGACGACCCCAGCCATCTGCTCGTCATGTGTCTGAAGAGCGATCCGAAGCCCGGCGCTGAGAACGTGCTCCGGCCTCTGATCAAGGGACGCGAGCGATTTCACCTCGAGGATCGACAGGCCTATGTGGTCTATCCTGACGGCATTGGCAGGTCGCCGCTGACCATGGCCGTGGTCGAGAAAGCCCTGGGAGTCGTCGGCACCGCGCGAAATTGGAACACCGTCATGAAGCTTCAGGAGTTATTATAGATAGTAAATTGAAGAGAGAAGAATGACGAGTGGGGGGGTACGTTGCCCCAGGAACCAAGAACCCTCGAACCCAAGAACCCTCGAACCCTCGAGACCCTGAGCATATGCCGAGCGTGATCCAGCCGACCGACCGTGCCGTGTGGCATCCGGACAAGATGGGGAAGAGCACGCTCTTCGAGTCGCCGCGAATGCTTGTCGGCTTGAATGCGTTCGAACCCGGTCAGGCGCACGCGCTTCATGCCCACCACGGCATGGACAAGCTGTACTACGTGATCGAGGGCCAGGGGCTCTTCTTGCTCGAGAACGCCGAAAGACCGATGAGGGCCGGCGACCTGCTCGTGGCATCCGACGGCGTCCCGCACGGCATCCGCAATAACAGCAGTCGCCGCCTGTTGGTGATGGCAGTCCTCGCGCCGGGCCCATCGACGGACACGGTGTCGGCGCCACGTTCGGCCAATAATCGTGAATAACGACCAGGTGAGCAACCTCCAACCACCAAGGACGGAGGGACCAATCGCATGGCAACCGTAAGAGTGCTTGTTGGAACCCGTAAGGGTGCATTCGTTCTGGCCGCCGATGGCACGCGTGGGGCGTGGCAAGTCAAAGGTCCGCATTTCGCTGGCTGGGAGATCTACCACGTCAAGGGATCGCCAGCGGCACCGAACCGGTTGTACCTCTCGCAAGGCAGCTCGTGGTTTGGGCAGGTCATGCAGCGCTCGGATGACGGTGGAGCCACCTGGGAGACGATCAGCAACGCGTTCGCGTACGACGGCGTGCCAGGGACCCATCAGTGGTGCGACGGCACCCCCCATCCGTGGGAATTCAAGCGCGTTTGGCACCTCGAGCCGTCGTTGACGGATCCGGACACCTGCTACGCGGGCGTTGAGGATGCCGCGCTCTTCAAGACCACCGACGGCGGGAAGTCGTGGCAGGAGCTGCCCGGACTGCGAGGCTATGGCTCCGGCCCGCGGTGGGCACCAGGCGCGGGCGGCCTCTGTCTACACACCCTCCTGCTCGATCGCGTGAACGCCGGCCGGATGTTCGCGGCCATCTCCGCCGCCGGCGCGTTCCGGTCAGACGACAACGGCGCGACCTGGAAGCCGATCAGCCGGGGACTCAAGTCCGAGGGGATTCCCGATCCTGACGCGGACGTTGGCCATTGCGTCCACCGGATCGCCACGCACCCATCCCGACCGAACACGCTCTTCATGCAGAAGCACTGGGATGTGATGCGAAGCGACGATGCAGGGGAGTCGTGGTACGAGGTCAGTGGAAATCTCCCGACCGACTTCGGCTTTCTGATTGACGTGCATGCGCACGAGCCGGAGACCGTCTATGTCGTGCCGATCACGAGCGACTCCTTGCACTTCCCGCCTGAGGGCAGGTTGCGCGTCTATCGGAGCCGCACGGGCGGTCGTGAATGGGAACCGCTGACCGAGGGGTTGCCACAACAGGATTGTTACGTGAACGTGCTCCTCGACGCGATGGCCATCGACACGCTCGACCGCTGCGGTGTGTACTTCGGCACGACCGGCGGACAGGTGTATGCCTCGGCCGATGCCAGCGACCGCTGGATGCCCATCGTCCGTGACCTCCCACCGGTTTTGTCGGTGGAGGTGCAGACGCTGCCATGACCTCTGGAGCCGAGTGCTAGTGGCGCAGGTCCGTGTCGAGCTGCCGTACCATCTTTGCAACCTCGCGCGCTTGGGCGACGAGGTGGTGATCGCGCTGGACGGGCCCGTGACGCAGCGCCGTCTGCTCGACGCGCTCGAGGCGCAGTACCCGATGCTGCTCGGGACCATCCGGGATCACAAGACGAAGCTGAGGCGACCGTATCTACGGTTCTACGCGAACAAGCAGGATCTGTCGCACGAGTCTCCAGACGCGCCGCTTCCGGACGCCGTGGTGTCCGGGCGGGAGCCGTTCCTCGTCATCGGAGCCATGTCCGGAGGCGAGCTCACGCCCGGGGGGGCATGCGTGCGGGGGGTCGCAGGTTGGAGGGTTCCAGCGTTCTGGGGTGCGTTCATCGGGTTGGTACTCGGAAGCGCGGCGCTCGGCCTCGCAATGGCGGGCTGCGCACCTGGCGAGCCCGCTGTACCTGGGGCGCTGCGCGAGCGCCTCCATCAGGAGGCGCGGCTCACGGACGCAGAGCTCGGCCGCGTCCGACTCGAGGTCGGACGACGCGTGGGCGACCGCCCCATCTGGCTCACGGAGGGGGGCACCTCTCGAGCGCTCGACGCCGAGGAGCGGCGGGGGGTGCTCGAAGTCGTCACGCTGGAGGCTGGAGTCTTTGATGAAGGTGTTCGGCGCGAGGGAAGCAAGACGTTCCGCGTGCTGAATGGTCCTGCCCGATCAACGAATGCGGAGATCGAGGCTTCGCAACGGCTCTGGCTAGACGCGGACACCCTGCTGCCACGGCGGTACGAGTTCGCGTACGCCTTTCCTGGTGTGGGAGAGGATCGCGTCTACGAGCTGACGGTCGAGCAGTAGCGTATGCGGTGGTCGGCGGCCCGGTACGTCACGTTCGAGGCAGAACGCACGCGGCCCGTCTACGATCTACTCGCGACGGTCCCGTTGGACACCGCTGCGTATGTCATCGATGCGGGCTGCGGGCCAGGCAACTCGACTGAGGCACTCATCGCCCGATTCCCGGGCGCATCCATCCTCGCCTTCGACAGCTCTGCGGAAATGTGTGCGGAAGCTCGGCGTCGCCTGCCGTCCGCCCGGGTGGAGCAGTGGCGAGTCGAGGCGTGGGTCAACACCGGTGGCGGCGTGGACCTTCGTCGACCAGATGTCATCCTGTCGAATGCAGTCCTCCAGTGGGTCCCGGACCACGCCGTGTTGCTGCCGAAGCTCGTCGATCGACTGGCGCCGGGGGGTGTGCTGGCCTTGCAGGTGCCAGACAATCTCGCGGAACAGTCCCATGTCTTCATGGAGGAGATCGCGGCCGAGCCTGAATGGGCGCGTCTTCTGCGATTTGCGACGGCCGCTCGCACTCGCATCGAGCCGGCCGAGTATTACGTCAGGCTGCTGCGGCCCCGCTGCTCGGATGTCTTCGTGTGGCGGACGACCTACTACCACGAGCTCAGGGGCGGAATCGCCGACGTCGTGGAGTGGATGCGAGGCACCGGGCTTCGGCCGTTTCTCGATCCGCTCGATGAGGAGGGGCGCTCGCGCTTCCTGAAGGCCTATCACCGGAAGCTGGAGACCGCGTACGCGCCGCTCGACAACGGAAGCGTGCTGTTCGCGATGCCGCGACTCTTCGTGGTGGCGGTCGCGGCGAACCGCTGACGGTGCGGCGGACCGATCTAGCCCGCGGCATCGGTCGTCCCGGGTTCAGGAGGTAGGCTTGGTCGCGCAACTCGCGACTGAGCCGAGCATGCCGCTGCCGCCAGGTTTCGAAGTGGCGTGCCAGTGTGCCGAGTAGCCTCGCCTTGGCCTCAGAGCGCTCCTGCACGGCCGCACGGCTGAAGAACCCTGCGCCAAGCTCCGAGTACCAACGGATGTTGTGGCGTCGTCGCATCTGATCCTCGAAGAATCCGGCAAGCAACAAACACTGCGCGCCTGCTGCCTCCATCATGGCCGGATCCTGACGCACCGTCTCGGACCAGACGAAGTGATCGAACACTGCACCGAGGTGTGCCGGCGCGGGCAGATCGACCAGAGCCTGCGTCGACACCTGGGCGTAATGTGCCAACACGCTGGCGTTGTAGAACAGCTCCTGACGGTCGACGTCCTCCTCGCACACGTCCTTGAGGCCAAGGACGAAGAACTCCAGCGTCTGCCGATGCGTCGTCGCGAGCAGTTCGTGCAGTGGCTCCATGGGTTTACTCGTAGTGCACCGACGCGAAGAACCGCTTCACGGTTCGACTGGGTAATCGGCAACCCCCGTGCCAGCCCCAGCCCCTAGTTTGGGCGTGCGTTCTCGCGTCGGACGCCGCCGGCACTGTCCCGCGCCCGTGACAGGCCGACATTTTTGGTGGGTACCCGCCTGGCCCAACCTTGCCAGCGACGTTCACACTCTCGACGCGTCTCGATGCGCCGACCGGGTCCGCGGAGTCCGGCCCTTGTGCGCGTTGAAATAGCTGAGGTGGCCGGGGACCCAAAAAGTCCGATTTGGTACTGAGATTCAATCTCAACTCGTAGTAGCATGTGACGACTTGAGTTTTTCTCAATGATCTCTGCTGTTGCCACGACCTCCCGCGTCGTTTTTGAATCCGGATCCGGCGCTGTTCAGGCGGCTACTGGCGTGCCACTGACGGCCCTCGCGGCGGGCTCCAAGGCCGTGCTGCAGGACGTGGGTGACCCCCGGCTCTTCGCCCTTCTCCGGTCGCTCGGGTTGACCGGTCGAACCGAGTTCAGGCTGTGCCGCGTGGGCGATCCGTGCATCATTCAAGTCCGCTCGACGCGTATTGGCCTGTCGAAGGCCGTCGCCGAGTTCGTGATCGTCAGCCGCGCAGACGGAGTGCCGATGTGACCCCGTCGGCGGTCGCGGCGCAGCCGGCTGACCAGCCGGTCGCCACGACAGTCACGCGGATCGTCCTCGCGGGCAACCCGAATACCGGCAAGACCACTCTCTTCAACGCCCTGTGCGGGGCGCGGGCCAAGACCTCGAATTTCCCCGGAACGACCACCGCCGTACGCACAGGCCGCAGCGCCTGGGTCGGCGTGGACCACCCGGTCGACGTGCTCGACCTGCCTGGCATCTACGACCTGCACCTCGATCTTCCCGAGTGCGAGATTGCCCGTGCGGCGCTTATCGGTGTCGGGCCCCCAACGCTAGACGCCGTCATCGTCGTCGTCGATGCGTGCAACTTGCCCCGCAACCTTGTGCTTGTGGGTCAACTGCTCGCCAGCGAGCACCGGGTTGTCGTCGCGCTGAACATGACCGATCTCGCGCAGCGTCGAGGGATCGCGATCGATGCGAGTGCGCTCTCGGCGCGACTCGGCGTGCCGGTGGTCCCCATGGTCGCTCGGAAGCATGCGGGCCTGCCCGCCTTGCGCGCGGCGGTCTTGACCGCCCGGCGCACACGTCCGAGCGATCTCCCGTCGAGCGCCGCCGGCATGGACGCACTCGTGGCTTGGGCGGAGTCGCTGGCTGCCGACGTCACGTCGGCGGACGCGAAGGTTGCCGGTGTCGCTGACACGCTCACCGAACGACTCGATCACGTCCTCACGCATCCGGTGTTCGGCATGTTCGTGTTCCTGGCCGTGATGGGCGGACTCTTTTGGACTCTCTTCGCGCTCGCGACCATCCCAATGGACCTCATCGAGGCGACGTTCGCCGGGCTCGGACAGGTCGTCAACGACCTGCTTCCGCCAGGGCCAATCTGCGATCTGATCGCGCAAGGCGTCGTGGGAGGCATCGCCGGCACGGTCGTCTTCCTCCCGCAGATCTGTCTGTTGTTCTTCCTCATCACTTTGCTCGAGGACACTGGATATCTCGCGCGCGCGGCATTCGTGCTCGACCGGTTGTTGTCTCGGTTCGGCTTGCCCGGTCACGCGTTCGTGCCGCTACTGACGGCGCATGCCTGCGCGCTGCCAGGCATCATGAGCGCACGGCTCATCCACGATCCACGCGATCGGCTGGCGACGATCTTGATCGCGCCGTTCATGAGCTGCTCGGCGCGGTTGCCGGTGTACGTGCTCCTCACGACGCTGCTGTTCGGGGGCCGTCCGGCAGCCGCAGGTTTGGCCTTCGCCGGCTGTTACCTCCTTGGGGCGGGTGCGGCGATGTTCACCGCATTCGTCTTCGGCCGCACGATCTTGCGTGGTCGGCCCAGCCCCATGATTCTGGAGCTGCCGACCTACAAGAAGCCGTCACTTCGCAATGCGCTGCTGGCGGCCAAGGATCAGGGGTTGTCGTTCCTGAGCACCGCCGGCACCGTCATCGTTACCATTTGCATCGTGATGTGGTGGTTGAGCGCGTATCCGAGGGTTCCCGTTACTTCAGAGGTTCAAGCCCTGCGACAGCAGGCCGCTGCTCCTGACGTCCCACTCGAGCGGGCCGCTGCGCTCAGGGAGGAAGCGGACTTGCTTCAATCCAAGGCGGCACAAGCGGGGAGCCATGCGGGCCGCATCGGGCAGGCGGTCGCCCCGATCTTCAAGCCGCTTGGGTTCGATTGGCAATTGACGGTCGGCGTGCTGACCAGCTTTCTGGCCCGAGAGGTGTTCGTGTCGACGATGTCCGTGCTGGCGGGCGGCCAGGCGGCCTCGGATGTGGATGAAGGCGTGGTGACGCGGATCCGCTCTATGACGCGCGAAGATGGCGCGCTCGTCTTCACGCCGGCGGCCGCCGCGGCCGCCCTCGTCTTCTTCGTGCTGGCGATGCAGTGCTTGCCCACGCTGACCGTCACGCGGAAGGAGACCGGCCACATCAAGTACGCGGCGTTGCAGCTCGGCTACATGTCCGGGCTCGCCTACATCGTCGCGTTCATCGTCCATCAAGGCCTGCGTCTGGCGGGTGTATCCTGAACGGAAGGACAGATGGCGGTGGAGCTTCTGCAAGACGCGGTCGTCACGGTCGTCGCCATCGGTGCCGGCGCACTCGTGGCGCGACGTGTGTTCGGATTCGTCGCGGTGAGGGACAAGCCTCGGGCGGGCTGCGACAAATGCGTGACAGCCTCATCCCCACAGGCGACCCAACCGGGCGGGCGTGGTGAGGCGCCGAGCTATCCGGTGACGCTCATCCGGCCGTCCCGCAAAGCCTGACGCACGGCACGCGTTACTTCCAGCCGGTGGGCTTGCGCGTGAACCGCACCGGCAGGGCGGGTTTCTTCTCCGCGGCCGTATCGGATTCGCCGGACGCCTGCGTGATCTCCCGCTCCAGCTCCTCTTCGTTCGGCAAGCCCGCCAGTTGGTCGACAAACATCAGCGAGTGCTGCGAGGGGATCTCGAATTTCTTCCCGCACGCCTTGCACGTCAGATCCTCGTCCAGGCGAAGCAGGTAGTCGCGCAGCTTGGCGAACTTCGCCCGGTCGCCTTCATCCGCCCCGGGCGGTAGGCGATCCTTCTTCGAGCGACGGACCCAGCGGATGCTGTAGTCGGCGCTCCGCTTGCAGCGGGGGCATTGATACCGGCCGATTCGCGTCTCAGGTTTGTCGTTGAACAGCGCGCGCTCGTCAAGGCCCATGTGGCAATGGTAGCAAAGCGAGCGACCCTGACCTCAGGCCGAGCGGTTGCTCGGCCGATGACCGGGCGGCCGCCTCCGTCGTCTGCGCGCCGATCCGAGGCGCTATTTCAAATCGACGAGTGTGATGGCGTTCCAGTCGTTCGCGGGGATCACCAAGCGATTGCGCTTCGAGTCGTAGCACATGGACGCTGGCGTCGGCAGACCCGAGGCGACGAGCTCGGCCTTCTGTCCGGGCCTGATCCGCGCGACGGTGCCTTGGCGCACGCTGCTGACGTACTTCGTTCCGTCCGGCAGCACCACGAGACCATCGTTGCCCGGGTCGGTGGATTGTTCGGTGGTCAGCAGCTTTCCTTGCGGGGAGAAGGTCAGGACATCCGCGGTGCCGATATTGACGACGACGATGTTTCCTTTGGGATCGAACGCAACCCCGTTCGGTCGGTTGAGCGGGGGACCGCTTGCGAAGAGCGACGACTCGCCCTGGGGCGTGACCTTGAATACGCGCCAGCTCGTCGGGTCGTCGTTGCCGGTCTGCGTGGCATAGATCGTCCCGTCACGGGCGACCTCGATGTCATTGATGACCCCAGTGGTCATCCCCTTGACAGTCACTGTTCCTTTTGGGGCACCGGTGTTCATGTCGAACCAGCGGATGATGTCGCCGTCTGCCAAGTACAGATTGTCGTTTTCGATGTCGCTCCCGAGCGGATGGTTCAACGTCAATCCGTTCCGGGTCACGCCAATCCACTTCAGCGTGTGCGCCGTGCCGTCCGGGTTGATGAGCGACACGTAGCCGTCGTTCTGCACCACTTGCTGGGGCATCCCGGCGTTAGGCACGACATAGAGATCGCGCTTGGCGTCGTACGAAATGCTCTCCGCGAAACGGAAGCCGCCATACGTGCGAGCGTTCGGCGTCATCTTGAGCGGCGTCCCCGCCGCGAATGGCTGATCGGCGGCAGCAGGAGCCTGCTGAGTGCGCGCGACGGAGCTGCCGAGGCTGATGAGCAAGACGCTGAGCATGACTGGATAACGCATGGTGTCAGTCCTATGAAGCGGTGAATCGAACCTGGCGACATGTTAGCACGAAGATACGCGTTGGGGCGCTGGATCACGACAAGGTCGGGCGCGTCGTCGAGCGTCAATCGCTCAACGTGTTCGTCCTGTTTGGAGACCTCGACGTCCGGCGAGAGGTCGCTCGCGAGGGTCGCGAGGCCGAAGGTGAAAACAGCGAAGAACGCCAAGGGATGTTCGTGGCCTCGGTGATCGCTGGGAGCCATATCGTGCCCCTCACTGCGTGGCTTCCCCCAGGATAACGCAGGATAACGATCGACGGCTCGCGCGTGCGCGGGCCGTCGAGTTCAACGAAGAATACGCGCTGCCAACGCCCCAACAGGAGGTGCTGGTCGACGATGGTCAGCGAGAGAGACGGAGGGAGAAGCAGGGCGCGACAGTGGGCGTGGCCATTGGGCGGTTCGTCGACCGGCACGTCGAGGCGTCGGGCCATGTCGTCGTGGCGATAGACCGCCGTGCGCGGTACGAGCCTGGAAAGCACCGACTCGAAGTCGGTCAAAAGGAGCGGCTCTCGTTCATTCACGACGAGCCCTGTGGTGGTGTGAAGCGTCTGGAGCGTCAAGCTTCCAACGCGGATGTTGGCGGCTGCCACGAGCCGCTCGAGCTCGGCCGTGAGATCGATGAATGCGATCCCTTGGCCGGTGACGAGCTGAATGCGGCCGCCATGAGAGGTGTGACCGACAAGGGCCCCGGTCTGTGAGATGGGTATGGATGTCCTCCGCCTTGGAGGATCGCGAGACCAGTCTGGGAAGTCTTCAGCGGGAAATGAGCAGCGCGTGAGATGTCGGTGAGATGCGGAGGCCGCGCGCCCAGGCGTGAAGCGAGCCCACGCGCCGGTCGAAGCTGCGCGACGGCGCGGGTTCGAGGCGGAGCCCTGAGTAGTCCTAATTACGGCGCGTGAGGCCGTAGGCGAAACCAAAGCCGAAGGTTGCACCCTCACCAAGGCTGATGAGCGCGGCGCTCAGCGGACCGAAATCCGATTCCCCAATCAGTCGTGCGAGAGGGGTCAGGACCGCTTGGGCGCCCGCTGATGACTGGGCAATGGCGTGAAACGTGCCGCCCACCAGCGGTCGCCCAGACAAGGCGAGCACAAGCGCAGCCAACCCACACGCCGCGCCGATGAGGATGGCGAGACGCAGGCGCGCGTGCCCACGCGGCGCGGCCAGACCGTCCGTAGCGGAGGTGCCCACGGCATAGCTCAAGCCGGCGGCGAGTCCGATGCACAAGCCCTCAAGTCCCCCACCGATGGGCGGCTTCAGGCCAGTCAAGGCCACCAGGGTCCAGCTCCCGACGAGCTGTACGAGTAGCCCGACGATGCCCCCGCCGGAGGCGCCACCGACGACGAGTGCAGCCGCGCGCTGGGAGCGCATGGTCGCTTCGGCCACAGCGAGACCTGCGCCAACGCCCGCCCCGCCAACCGCACCCGTGAAGGCCCCGATGGTCGCCAAGACTGGCACCACCGACAGAGGCGCGGTTCTATCGGGAGCGACGACGAGCGCGAGACCGCCGAGTGTCCCAGCGATGACACCCGACACCGCCCCTCCAATGGACGCTGTGGTCCAGCGAGCCCCCAGCAGCCCGAGTGCGGCTCGAACACGGAGTTGCGCGATATGCCACGCGACCAAGACCGGTTCGGGTTGCCCCAGGATCGGGACGGTCCCGGCGGCCGGTGTGTCCCACCGTGTATCGCGGAGGAGCGCACGCGCCATCGCGTGACCGGGCTGCGTGCCAAGACGCCGGAGGACGTCGTCCGTGCCGTGGCTGTGAAGCCGACACGCGGCGTCGCGCCGCTGATCCTCGTCCACGCGGGGGTCTGTGAGCCTTGCCAGCAATTGATCCGTTTCGGTGGCGGGGTCCGGATCAGACGCCGCGGATGCGCGAGACGAGGCAGGCCCGCTGACGGGTGCCGCTGCCTCGGTCGCAGCGACCGTGTCCACGGGCACCTCTCGCACGCTGTCGCTGTCGTCTTCCTCGATCACCGGGACAAAGATGAACTCGTACCCGTGACGCGAGACGGTCCGCACGAACGTCACCTCTCGTGCGTCATCGTTCAAGCCGCGGCGGATCGTCCGAATCGCCTGGCTGAGTGCGCTGTCGGACACGATAACGTCGCTCCAGACCCGGTCGAAGAGCTCGCGCCGATGAACGGCTTCACCGCGCCGCTCGACGAGAAACAGCAGCAGATCGAAGTAGCGGGGGATGAGCGGTTGTTCCACGCCGTTTCGGAGCAACGCGCGGCGACGCGGGGACAGGACGAAGTCGCCGAATCGGTAGCGAGGCACGGCTACGGGTTCCGGCTTGGCCAAAGGCTGGCGATTGGTAACACCGGCTCGCCGACGGCATCGGCCGCCGGGATCGGCGCGGGCGTCGGCGCTGGCGCCGTCGGCGGCTTCATGTGGGAACGGCCAGCCGCTGTGGCTGCCGCCGTTGTCCCCTCACGGCCGCCAGGGTTGCTTGATGATCAACCCGGGATCGATCCCCTGCTTGGGCACGAACTTCTGAGTCCGGCCGTACTGGTTGTCGCCGGCGTACATGTTGAGCTGCGAGTCCACTGAGATCGTGTGCGTCTCCAGGTACCCGTCCGGAAGGTCTCTGGGCACCAGCCAGGTGTAGAGGTGGTTGCCCTTGAAGTCCATCTTGATGAACCGGAGCGGGCCGAGATCTGTCACCCACAAGCTGTCCTCGTTCACGATAAGATCGAGCGGCAGCGTCAAGCCGCCGAACGACTCCATGAACTCGACCTTGGCGGGATCGTGCGTGGTTCGATAGACATTCACGCGATGTCCGGATCGATCGAGGGCAAAGATGCGATTGCCGGGGCCGATAGCGACCGCGTGCACGCCGTTGAACTGCCCTGGTCCCGTGCCCTGGCCGCCGAACTCCGACAGATAGTTCAGGTTCTTGTCGATGATCATCACGCGGTGGTTGTCGAGGCCGTCCGCGATGAGCACGCGGCCGTCGGGTAAGAACGCGACGTCCTGCGGCTTGGCGAAATGCGTAGCGTCCTTCCCGGCGACGTTCTTCTCGCCGAGCGTCTTCAGTAGCTTCTTCCCGTCGTTGGAGAAGATGTGGATGACATTGAACGTCTCGTTGATCAGCCAGACACGCTTCTCGGGATCAAATGGACTGATACGAATCCGGTGGGGACCCGGTCCCGACGATCCCTCGCACAGCGTGTCCCACTGGGAGAAGAGCTCTCTGACTTTGCCAGTCGCGTCCAGGGTGTAGAGGCAGTTCTTCCACACGCGGCGGACCGTATCCTGCAGGACGTTGATACCGATCGAGCCCGCGAACCCGAGGTAACCGGCCGGCAGCAGATCCGGGAGGCGCGCCTCGCCACGCTGTGCAATCCAGATCCGATCGGGCGACTCAGCGAACACGCCGGAGTTGCCACCAAAGGCAAATCCCGGCGCCGCGAAGGGCTTGTGCCAGCCGCGCAAGACGTCGTACGGGCTCGGTCCGACTTGCCCCTTGAGCTCTGCCTGTGCCTGTTGGGCCCCGATTCGCGACACGCCAGAGATGAGGACGACGATCCCGAGCGACGCGACGAAGGTCGTGACGAGTGTGCGCTGTGTCATCCGCACATCTTGCCATAGGTTTCAGCGGTTATAGAGTTCCGCCGGCCTTAACGTCCTCTCGGGATGGGACTGAACTCCGGCTCGAACCCGCGAGCGCGGTTTCGGTCCCCAAGATGGTCGATGTCGCGATCTCCCGGGAGGATCCCGAGGCGCACGAGCTGGGGCCGGAACTCATATCGGAGGTCTACGGTGTGCACGGGAGCCTCCTCGAGGTCGAGATGAATGGTCCGGACGAAGTGTTCTGTCGGGCGGCCAATCCCGGTGGCGGCATAGTCATCGCGCCCCCGCTGGACTTCGTCGAGCGCCTTCTCGTTCGCTCGACTCGAACCCTCCGCGTGTGGCCGCTCCGCGGGCGGCGAGCTCGGGCTGGGCATCGGGACGGCCGATCGCGGAACGGCGGGCTCCAGTATCTCGAGGCTGCGGGAGGGGCCGCGCTCCTTGAAGAACACGGCGGAGATCACGCCCAGATTGGCCACACGACCGAGCGCCTGACCGTACGAGGCTGACTCGGTGGTGAACTCGAAGCGGCGGGCCTGGACCTGACTCGTTTGCCACCCTCGGATGGTGACGCTGTCGAGCGGGTCGATGACCCACTTGCGTGCACCGGTGGCCGTCGTGTGCCGTACGTCGATGGTGTTGAGGTCATCCACGGACAACGCCACGTTCAATCGGAGCGGGTAGGGATTGCGGAGCCGGATCTCGTACTCGCGCCCCCGCAGTGCCTCGACGTAGCGACGTCCGTCGTGGACGTGCACCGGAACGGTCACACCGTTGACGAGGATCTCCAGGCTGGGCGTCGGCACGGCGTAGGACGATTCGCCGGCAGTGGAGCGGGACGCGGGGGCGAGGACGGCCAAGACGGCAACGGACAGGCACGCAGCAAACAGCTTCATAGAGCCTCCTGCCTGTTGAACGCGCAGGGCCGGAAACCTTGCGGCGGCCGGCGCGAGCTCGCTCAGGCCCCGAGGCTGAGAGCAATCAGACGCCTCTGAGCGTCAAACGGTGAAAATGGCGCCCGTGGGAGAATGGCGCTTCGTGCCTCGCTGGCTTCTCGCATTGGTCGTGTTGTGCGTGTGCGTGGGATGGACGTCCTGGGTCTCGGCCCAAGCCCCTGAGCGGCAGATCTCGGGCGTCGTGCGGGACTCCGGCACCGGGACGCCCGTCGCCGGCGTCGCGGTCCAGGCCGGCGACGGGCGGGCCGTGACGGATCGCGACGGCCGATTCGTGCTGCTCGTGCCGGCCGGCGTCGCCCTCATCGAGGTCACCTCCGATGACTACTACACGCTCGCGACTGCCATCGACGTCACCACGGCTGATGCCCTCGACTCCGAGTTGACGCTGGTTCCGCGGTCGGGTTTTTCGTCATCGGTCGACGTCGTCGCGCCCTCACCGCCGACGGCGTCGCCGTCGGCGGTGGCGGTCGCGCCGGCGGAGGTGCTCCGGACGCCTGGGGCACTCGACAACGTCTTCCGAACGCTGCAAACCTTGCCGGGCGTATCGGCGACCGAAGAGTTCGGGAGTCGAATTGCCGTGCGCGGCGGCGCACCCGATCAAAACTTGACGATGATGGACACCGTCGAAATCCACGATCCGTACCGGCTCTTCGGGCTGACGAGCGCTTTCAATCCGGAGACCATCGGACGGTTCGAGTTGGCCACGGGTGGCTTCTCGGTGAAGTACGGCGACCGCCTTTCCTCGCTGCTGCTCGTCGAAAACCGGGCCGGGACCCGACGTGAGACGCTGGCAGGCTCGGCCACGCTCAGCATCACCGACACGAATCTCGTGCTCGAGGGGCGCCTGCCGCGCGGGGCGAGCGGCTCATGGCTCATCACTGGCCGGCGGACGTACTACGATCTCGTGGCGTCTCGCGTCGCGAATCAAGATTTTCCCCGGTTCGCCGACGTGCAGGCGAAGGGCGTGTGGGATGTCGCACCAGGTCGAACGCTCTCGGTCTTCGGCCTGCGGAGTCGACAAGCGGCGGCGCTCAACATCGACAGTGAAGAGGCATTTGGCGAGTTCAACGACGACACGCGCAGCGACCTCGCGTCCATCAGATTTGACACGGCCCTCGCCGCCTCGGGTCAGTCACACACCATCGTCGCGTACTCCAACAACACGTCGAGTTTCGGTGTGGACGCCGCCTTCCAGAACCGCGCGCAGCGATCGAACGCACCGGAGGCGGAGGTCGGGGTCGACATCGCCAATGTCGCCTTCGATCGAACGCTGGCCCTTCGCGACCTGTCCGTCAGACAGGAAGTGAGTTGGGCGTTGGGGTCGCATCTGTTCGAGACCGGCGGCGAAGCACACCGGCTTGCGACGCGGCTCTCATTCGGCATTCGAGGCGATCGGAATCCTACGGCCGTGAACGGATCCTCTCAACAGGGAGGTGCGGGGCTACCGGACTCACTCGTGTCGAGCCGAGACGTGACCCGAGGGGGCGCGTGGCTTCTCGATCGGTGGCAGGTCACACCCGCCGCTTCCATCGAGGCGGGACTGAGGATCGATCGGAGCGGAATCAACCGCGAGACCCGATGGTCGCCTCGCGTCACCGGCTCGTATGCGCTGAGTACCACCACCCGGCTTCGCACGTCGATCGGGCGCTACACGCAAAGCCCTGGGTACGAGAAGCTGGTGCAAAGCGATTACGTTCTCGACCTGACGAATGAGCTGGTGAGTCGTCTTCGCAGCGAGCAGTCGATGCAGGCCGCGCTCGCGATTGAGCGCGATGTCGCCGGCACAGCGACGCTGCGGATCGAGGGGTACTTCAAGCGATCGTCGGATCTGCTCATTGGTCGCCTCGAGACTGCGGATGCCCGCGCCGCACGCCTCGCGGAGTATGACTTTCCAGCGAATCTGGCTGCGAACATTCCCGGAGAAGCGATCATCACCGCCACACCCTCGAACGACGGGCGTGGGCGCGCCTACGGTTTCGACATGTTTGTCACGCGGACATCAGCGCCCGCCAGCGCGCGGCTGCGGGGCTGGGCGAGCTACACCTGGGGCAAGGCCCAGCGCGAATCGTACGGGCGCACGTACCCATTCGAGTACGACCGGCGGCATGCGATCTCCGCCGTCGTGTCGTATCAGCTGACTGACCGGTGGGAGCTCGCGACGACCACGCGCATCGCGTCAGGGTTCCCGCGGACGCCTCCGCTCGGCCTTCGCGTCGCAGCCCAGAGCGATGACGACGATCGCGATGGGGACGGCAACCTCGAGGAGCTCCTGCCAGCAACCGATCCGGACGGCCGTCTCGTCTACGCTGTCAACTATGGGGGAGTCGGGAACCTGAACAGCGGGCGACTCCCCACATTCGCGCGCGTCGATGTGCGCGCGACCTGGCGTCCTCGAGGGGCGCAGGGTCGGTGGGAACTGTATGTTGAGGTCATCAACCTGCTCAATCGCCGGAACGCCGGCTCGCTCGATCCGCGGCTCGAGTACGACCCGACGTCCGATCGGCCGAGGTTGACGGAAACGCGCGACCGAAGTCTTCCGAGGCTGCCAACGGTCGGACTTCGGTTTCGGTTCTGACTCGGAACGGTGCCCAGAGCAGCGCCAGACCGACAAACAACAGGGTCACTCCGCCGACTTCGGCAAGTCGAACCATTCGTCGACGCACGTGAGGCCATGCTCCTCGAAGACGAGCGAGTGGGCAGTGCGTGGCGACGAACGGGGCACGAACCGCTCAATGGGTCAGTGCATACAAGACGACATTGAGGCCGACGGAATATCCCTTTGGAGAGAACTGCAGGAAGTACTCGCGGTCCTCGCCCTCGCGCTCCCACGAGTCGGCAATGTCGGTGTTGTGGGTCATCAAGACGAGGATGCGGCCCTTCTCGTCCGCGATCGCACGGAAGTTGGGGTGCGGGCTGTCGGATCCGCGTTCGGAGGTGCTGAACCCCGATCCTCGCCAGTTCTGAATCGCTGTGACCTGGGGAATCTCATCCAAGTTGTAGAGCGTATGACGGATCGGGTGATCGGCCGGGATGTCGAAAATCGGATATTCGGGCAACACGCGCGTGATCTCCCGCGACCACTGCTGCCAGGCCGGCGTCCCCCAGAAATCATCCACCCACAGGAAGCCGCCCTTGAGCAGATACGCGCGCATCCGCTCGACCTCGGCGTCCGACCAATGGAGTGTCCCGACGTCAGCAGCCATCACGTATGGACACCGGAAGAGGGCGGGGTCCGTCGCCGTCACGACCCAGTGGTTCGGCTCGCCCGCATCGTTTCGGCTGACAGGCGTCTTGGTGAGTTCGGACACCCGCGTCATGAGATTGATCGCCGCGTACGGGTAGTCGGTGGCCCACCCCATTCCGAGCCATTCGGACCGGACGCTTCGGTACATCAGCTTGCAGATGGCAAAGGTCCCGTCGCTGTAGTCGGACGGCATGCGCTGGATGGGTACGCCGTATCCCTCGGGGATGCGACCCCAGCCGCGCTGGGCGAGCGCACTGGCCGCCAGCCCGCAGACCAGGAGCGAGGTGGCCGCGACGAGCCGACCGCGGGCACGTGTCACGCCCCCACGATACACGAGACGGCCCCGCCTGTCGCCGACGTCCGAGAATCCGTTTTGCCCCAGGATCGGGATGACTTTGTGACGCGACCCAATGCTCGCGACCTGCGCCGGCTGGTCCTACGGCTTTGCGCCATGCTGCGCTGGCGGAGGGCGACGCGGCTCGCGGCGTGGATAGCCGTGGGCGTAACCGAGACGACGGTCGCGGTGATCGTGTCGCCTGAAGCGCCCCGGATGGATCGGTACAGCGGGACGTCCGCGTCGCCTCGAGCGTGTCGACGGCTTCTAAAAGCGCACACCGAAGGACATCAGGAACGTACGCGCGTACTGCGCGGCGCCGCCCGGCGTGGTTGTGGCACGCGGGTAGTCGTTGTTGGCTCGCGCTGTGCCGAAATTCTGCGGTCGTATGTAACCAGTGCGCAGACCATTGGCGTCGAGGGAGCTGGCTGGGTCGACGTTCACCGCGTTGTTGAAGCCGATGAGCGGATGGCTGTTGAGCATGTTGTACAGCTCGAGCTTGAGCCACGGGCGCAGCGTGCTCCAGACCGGAACTTGATAGAGGAAGCTCAGGTCCAACTGGTGTGATGCGTTGAAGAACTCGGTGCCGCGCTCGTCGAAGAACACCGGTGTCGCGGAGCCAGCCGCGTTGACGTACCCAGGGTTCCTGGCCAGCTCGATGGCCGAGAGGCCTTGCCCGGTCCCGGCGAGGCTGTAGGTCTGCGCCGAGTTGTAGCGGTAGACGAGGCCCGAGTCGAGCGCTCCGAACCGCCCAAGGCTCAGCCAGTAGGTGGTCCAGGCGCGCAACTTGTGCCGCTGGAACTGGTGGGCGTGGCGACGCGCCGGTACGCGCGCAGTCTGGAGCCGGTCCCGGTCGGTGTGGTGAGTCGCGGGACGAGCAAGAGCAGCGTCAGCCGACGATTCGTGGCGAAGACCACCGCGCAGCTGCGTGCGTGGCAAGCCGCGCCCCTC
>VFZL01000022.1 GCA_016871175.1 Acidimicrobiia bacterium
TATCCGCCTCCCGGAGAATCGTGACCATCTGCTCTTCGGTGAATCGGGCTTCTTCATGGCTCCCTCCGTGGCCCGAGGGCGCCATTCTCTCAAGCTTCAGCTGGTCCGCACATCGCCAGGCAGGTCAGAGCGATCCATGATGCAAGGCGAACCGCAGCCTGTGCGCCATGAACCACGCGAACTTTTGCGTGATACCGAGATCCCGCGCAATCTCCATGCTGCTGACGCCGTTCTTGCAGTTGACAATCAACCAGAGCGCAGCCAGACACTTGTCCAAACCCAGCGGCGAATCCTCAAAAATCGTTCCGGTCTTCAACGAGAATTGCGGCTTCGGATGCTTGCCGTAGCCTTCCAACGGCGCTGCGTCTCCAGGTACGTGACCTTCTCAGAACCACATTCTCGACACGTTACCTTACCATCCGGCCAGCGCAGTTCCATGAGAAGCTGGCGGCAGTTCTCGTAGTCCGCGAAGTAGATGATGGCTTGCGTAAGGGGCGCGATCCCGTCGCCAGCAGCTCGGCGGGATGGTCGGTGTTGTTCTTCGCCCTGGTGGTGGCTCGTTCGCCCGACGGCGTTCAGCTGCCGAGTGAGGCCAGTCTCTTCCGGACGTCCACTCGCTCAGGCAGGTCGCGATCCCCATCGCGCCAGCGCGATGACGCCTCCGCGTACGCTGTCCGCGCCGCGGCTTTGTCACCGCGTTGTTGAGCGGTGAGTCCAAGCGCGTAGTGTGTGCCCGCGTAGTACGGGGCGTGTTCGCGGAGCACGCTCGAGAGATCAGCGGCGAGTGCCGTCTGACCGCGTTCGCGCGCGACACGCACGGCAGCCTCGAGCTGGAAGACCGTTGCGACCCAGGCGTCCGGGCTGCGGTCCGCCATCAGCTTGGTCACGCCACCGCGTAACATCTTGCCGCCGGCCTCGGTGTTCCCGGTGCGGAGCAGGTACTCGCCCTGCGCGAGCTCGAAGTCGGGCACCAGCGTTCCGCCTTGCGCTCCCAACGCGCGCATCTGCTTCAGCGCGGCATTGCCCGCGATCGCGGCGTCCTCCGGTTTGCCGAGCGCCTGGAGGGCTCGGCTGGCCAGAATATGTCCCAGCGCCTGCACCAAGCCGCTCGGGTGACGCTGCATGGTCCGCGCGGCGTCGAGCGCTTCTTGCGTCCGGCCACGCGAGAGCAGAAACAGCGGCCACGCGCGCTTGTGCACGTCTTGCTCCCGGCCCAGGTGGCCGGAACCCTGGAGATCGAACGATCGCTTGAGGAGCGTGGCAGCCTGCGTCATCTTCCCGACGTACTGATACGACGTCGCGAGCAGATCCAGATTGTGGCGATAGTGCCAGTCTAGATCCAGCGGGATCGCGTCGGTTCTTGCCGACGCGGCGTGCAGGGTATCGGCCTTTTCGAACTCGGCGATTGCCTCAGCCATCCGATCGACCTGACGCAGGACATGTCCGAACATGTGATGCGCGTGCGGCACGTTCGCGGCCTTCGTTGCGAATCGTTGCGCGAAGAGGAGGGCGTCTTTCGGCCGCCCGATGTTCTCGTACGCGTGCGCCATATAGTGATCGATGGCGAAGTAGTCGGGTTCCACCGCGCGCGCTCGCTCGTAGTAGCGCAACGAGGCGCTATCGCCGCGCATCCCGGGCGCCGTCGCCTGGTGCTCCTCCGAACCGGACCGCGCGGCACCTGCGGCATGAGGTGACGATGCCGCGCCGGCTCCAGGTCCCGCACGGCCCCCCATTTGGCCGGCGATCAACAACAGCTCGACGTCTTGAGCGAACTCGGTGTCGATGCGATCGAGATGCGCTCGATAGGCCCCGGCGGCCGTCGCGTCTCTCGGATTGGCAGCCGCCGCGAGCTGCTTCGCCCTTAGCTCGATGCGAAATCGTTCGCGTGGCGTCACGGCGGACACCAAATCCGTGGAGCGCCGAATCGCCGCGCGAGCCCCAGTGGAGTCACCGAGCTCCGCGAGCGCATAACTCAAGCCGAGTTGTCCCATTGCCAGGGCCGGATCCGCGCGTAGCGCCTCGTTGAACGAGCGCGCGGCTTCGATCCAGACGAACGAGTGCAGATACGCCAGCCCCTGATCGTAGTACTGCTGCGCCTTCACGACCTTCGTTGTCACCGATTCGTGCGCCGCGCCGACGCCGGCCCGCAGCGGCACAGGCTTGATGATGAGCCGGGAGAGACGAGTGTCCGAAGGTGGCGCTGATGTCGCTCTCGGCGGCGGCGTCTGTCCTGTCAGCGCCGCAGTGGCGGATAGAACGAGCGCGAGCGCCGTCGCCATGAGCGCAGGCACGCTCGCTGCGCTGGCGTTCGTCGGTTCACTGCCCTTACGCGTGCCGGTTCGCTTCACTGACGCCCGTTGGTTCACTCTACTTGCGCGTGTGAGTTCGCTCGCTGACGCGTGGTTCACCGCGGCATGGCCTGAACCCCGGCGGACGTCAGCAAATCGAACCAACAACCGATAGCCGGGAGGGCTGACGATCCTCAGTGAGCGAACCGTCACCGAATCGCGTACGTCCCGTCGGGCAGCGTCTCTCGATACGCCTTGTGACACGACTCGCACGCCGCCTTGAAGTTCTTGATCGACTCGGCGGCGCCCTCGCTCGCGAGCGGATTCGGTCCGTTCTCCATGAGATGGACGGCGACGCTGATCTCCGCGATGGCCTTGGACGCCGCCTGGGCGAAGCCGATGGCATCCTCGGCGCCGCGTTTCGTCCAGTACTGGTCCAGGACGGCGAGCGGCGGCCGAGCGTCGATCACCAGCTTGTTGAGGCCCTCGCGGTCGTCGGCCGCGAGGCGCTTCGGCAGTTCGGCGGCGACCACCGCCAGCGCGCGCATCGCCTGGGCGTACTCGCTCGTGGGCTTCTCGGCCTTGCCGGTTGCCAGCACGATCGTAGCCGTGAGGACCGTGATCGAGATCGCGAGGGGCGCGGCGAAGGGCTGTTTCACTTGCAGACCCACCCGTCGAGGCCGGCTCGAGCTTCCTGGCACGGTGCGTTCTTCTCGGGCGCTCCGAGCGAGTAGTACACCTTGAAACTATCGCCCGCCTTGTTGTTGAAGTCCTGCACGACGATCGGATCGCGCCGCTCGACGTCGCCGGCCGCCATCTGGTAGTTCATGGAAATCGCCGCCGGCTTCGCGAGTGGGCTCTCAGGCACGCCCTGCAGCGGCTCGAAGGTCGACGCGCGCACCGTGGCCGACTTCTTCAAGCTTCGTCCGCCCGCCGCGGCGGCACCGTTGCTCGCGTAGCCGGTGCCGATCACCACGCCAATGTAGCTCTTGAATCGCGATTTCTCGACGAGGATCGAGCCGTCGCGCGCGTTCGGATCCACGCCGATGTTGCCCGAGAAGAACGGACTCGCGATACCGGTTCGCACGCCTTCGATGTCCGCGTTACGCACGGCGATCTGCTTCGACGCGTAGTTGCCGATCCACACGCCGGTGGGATCCTCCTGCGCGTCGGCGAGAACGGACGTATCGCCGCGGACCAGCAAACCATCGATGACCATGCGATCGGTGGGCGTGCCCATCACCGCGTAGCGGCCGATGTTCCAGGCGGTGAACTTCGTGATGTCGCCGTTCCACCCGCAGTCGATGCCGATCGGCGTTGCGCCGTACGCTTCGTTCCCCGCGAACTCGAGCACCGGCGCGCGCAGCGTGTCGAGCGGCTTCGTGTCACTCTTCACCGTGATGTCCGCGCCTTGGAATGCCGGCATCGGCACCGTGCCCAGGAGTCGGCCGGCCAGGTTGAACCCGGACGCTTCAGCGGTGGCTGCGACATTGTTGCGGATGTAGTTGTTCGGGCCCTGGAACCAGAAGCCGGATCCATCGCCGCCCGGGTCAGGCCCCGGGCCGCCATACCCACCGCGCGGCGCGTTATCGCCGGCGCCGTGTACGCGGACCGCGAAGTTGTGATCGAAGACGTTGAAGCTTTCGGTGCCGTCTTCGGTGACGAACGCCGCACCGTGCGCGCCGTAGACAATGTTGTCGCGCAGCAGGCCGTGGTGGCTGTCGTGCACCGTCACGCCCCATTTGGCCGGCTCACTCACCGCGTTGCCTATCAGGGTGAACTGCGGCGTGTTCGGACGCGGTTGCTTCGGACCGAACGTGTGGTGCAGGTGAATCGCGTAGCGACCGATCTGGTTCGTGCCGATACGCACGATCTTGCCCTGCGCGTCGAATACCGCGCTGTCGATCGGCGCGACGGTTGTCCGACCCATGTCGCGGACCTCGACATACCGCATGTCGACTCCCGCACGCGCGAGAAAAATGATGTGGCCGCGTGTGCCTTTGTCATTCTCCGAGCGGACGATGACGTTCCGCGACAGATTGCCCACATGTGGCAACAGCGCTGGCCGCCCCTGGGCCGCTACCGCGCCGAGGTGATCGAACCTCAGGGGCGCGCTGAGCGTGACCGTGGCACCGCTCACGTCGGCGATCTCGACACGCTCGTCTTGCGGGCGGAATCCCAGCATGCGATCGGCCGCGCGGAGCTGCCGTGTATCAGGAAGGACAATCCGGTCGCCCCTGCGCCAGCCGCTCACCGGCTCCTCGAAGGTCAGCGTCGTCTGGCCGGCCCGCGCCGCATCCTTCAAGCGTACGAAGGTCGGCTTCTTCACCGCACCGTGCATCGTCACCACGCCCAGGCTCTCGATGCCGTTGCCGACCTGCGCCGGATCCACGGCCTCGTCGAACGGCGTGTCGGGCACCAGAATCTCCGCCGTCATCGAGTCGGCGATCGGCGCCGCAGTGGTTCCGACCTCCAGTGTGCCGCCCTCCATCACCGTCAGGTTGACGACGCGGAGGCGGGTGTTGACGTCAGGCTTGAACGACAGCTTGCCGCGGACCTCGACGCACGGAAGGATCGCGTCGCTCGCCACGTCGTACATGATCGTCCGTCCGGTGCCCACGGCGACCTTGTCGCCCGCCTTCGGCACCTGGCCCGTCGACCAGGTGGCGCTGCTCGACCAGGCGCCGTCGCGTGCCGCCATCACCGTCGGCGCGGCGCAGAAGACGGGCAGTCCGCCGCCCACACCGTTCACCTGCAGCGTGTGCACATGGTCTTGCGCGGCCGCCGGCGGCGCCGGCGCGAGGAGCGCAGCGGCAGCGAAGACGAGACCAGGCGTCGCGATACGGCGTATCCGCACGTCCGTGGGTCCCTCAACCAGGTGGCTCGAACGGTCCATCGTCTTGACTCCTCGGTGATGACTCACAGATTACCTTATCAGTATCCACAGTGCTCCGAGCGCTCCGCTGGCCCCGAGAGCGAGAAGGAACAGCTGGGCACGCTCGTACAACAGAAGGACTGACAGACCCAACAACCAGGCCGCGGCCGCCAAGGCGTACCAACGGAGCTCGTCGAAGCTCTCCTCGAGGGCTCGTGTGCCCGCGCGCCGGCGCGCCGCCTCGATGATGGCCGATGCCACCTGTCGATCGCCGTCCTGCTCGATTTCGAAGTAGCGCCCACCACCCTCTGATGCGATCGTGCGCAAGGAGGGCCGATCGAGCACCGAGAAGGCAGGGCTGGCCGACCTGAGCACGGGGCTGCTGACCTGCCCCACTTCGAGCGGCGCCTGCGGGATGAATCCCCCGTACGAGGTACCCACGCCCACGACGTGCAGGGGGATGTCGGCTTTGCGCGCCTCATCCAGGGCTTTTGCCAACTGACCGCTCCACGCCTGTCCGTCGGTGACCAGCACGAAGACCTTGCCGTTTGGCGAAGGTCCTTGGATCTCTTCGTCTTTCTCGACCAGCCGCACACCCCAGTGAATGCCGAGCTCGATGTTGGTGTCCCAGGTCGTATCGTCGGCGAGCGGGAACGGCGACTCGCGCTGCAGGTGATCGAGGAAGAAGAAGAAGGTGTTCGGGTCGCGCGTCAGCCGCACTTGGGGCGCCGCGATGTGGGCGAAGAGCGCAAGCGCGATGCGGTCGTTCCGCCACTGCATGGATTCGGCCAGCACGCGGAGGAACTTGATCGACCGCTGCCACCGATCCGGTTTGACATCGCGGACATACATCGACGCGGATCCGTCCTGCAGGATGATCACATCGACGCCTGCGGTGCGAATCAGCCGCACCAAGGCGCGCGGTTCGCTCAAGGCGACGATCACCAGGGCCAGCGCGAGGATCTGCACGAGCCAGAAGGGCCAGGCCCCGAACGCCGAGAGCGATTCGCGGTCTGGGGAACGATGTCGCGCACGAAACGTCAGGACGTCTCGCCGCCGCCGCAGGGCTTGCCGAATCCAGAGCAGCAGGAGACCGAGCGGCACGAGGAGCAGCCACAAGTAGAGCGGCGCGCCGAACCGGAGGGTCTCGGTCTCGAACACGATAGCTCAGCCCTTTCGAGACTTGGGTCCGCCCTTGCCCGCTTCGGGCTGTTCGCGGCGCTCGTCGCTCCGCTGCGGGACGACGATCTTGAACTCGCTCATGTCGGTACCCGGCGGCACAGAGCCCGCGCGGCCGTGCAGGGTGTTGGGGAAGGGCGGTGGGGGTTCCTCTTTCTTCGGGGCGTTTCGAGCGGCGCGAGACTTGATGAGCGCATCACGCCGGCGCGCGACGTATTCATAGTTGTAGGCGGCGTCGAACTGCCACTCGGCCCTCCGGAGCACGTCGGCGTACTGCGCCATCGCGCCTTCGAGCCGTTGAATACCGGACGGACCGGCCTCGTCTCGCTTCGCGCTGCGGAACGAGGCGTTGGCGGCCATCAGGAGCAGCAGCGGATCCCGTTCGGTGACTTCACCGGTCGTGCTAGTCTTCAGTGCCAGCTCGTCGTAACGATTCCGCCAGTAGCTCGAGGTCGCACGCTGCTCGCGCACGCCGTCACCGATCGTCGAGAATCCGGGCAACGCCGCGACGTATTTGAGGTCCTCACCAATCGCGTCGTACTCGCTCACTGGACCGTCGAACTCCAGTGTGAGCAGTTGTCGATGGGCGTCAGCGGTGCGTTGCTGCAGACGACCGCTTCGATACAAGCCAAAGCCGATCGCCGCGAGCAACGCCGCGGCCACCCAATAGCGAAGGAGCGCACTGACCATGGCTCTTAGGAACCCCCAGGACGTGTCCTACGGGAACGTCCGCATGAACGGCAACGTCAGTTGCAACACGAGCGCGAGTGTCCACGCCACGACAGCCGCGAGTGCAAACGGTGCGAAGCGCGGCTGGTTCGTGCTGTAGCGCTTCACCCGGATCGAACCCGGTGAGCGCTTGTCGATGTCTTGGATCGCCTTGAGCACGTCGTTCTCGTTCGCGGCCGCGTAGAAGCGACCGCCCGTGCTCTCGACCGCTGGTTTCCAGATGCTGTCCGGCACGACCTCGCCGAGCATCTTGCCACGGCTGGTGCGGATGAGATACACGGGGATCTTCGTGGCGATGGCCTGCGCCATGATGTCGCTGACCGCCGTCTTGCCGATCTGTACCTGCGTGTCCTGTCCGTCGCTGAAGATCACCATGAGGTTGCCCGCCGCCTCAGCGAAGTTGAACGCGCGAAAGAGACCCGTCGCGCGGTCGATCGCCACGCCAATCGTCGTGCCTTGGTTGGGGAAGTGCATGAACTCGCCCCAGTCGCCGATGAGCGACGCGCTCAGGAGCACGTTGTCGTAGTCGGTCGTGAACGGCGTCACGACGTACGCCTCGTCCCCGAACTCGATGAGCGCCACGAGGTCGCGATACTGACCGCCCTTTCGTTGGCGGATGAAGGCGTCCGCCGCGGCAACCGTCGTGAAGAAGGCAGCCTCGTTGGGTGCCTTGGCGCCCAGCTTCGAGGCCGGAAACGGCGCGAGCATGCTCGAGGAGGCATCGATGAGCAAGGCGATTCGGCGGCCCGGGTGGCTGACCTCTTCTTCGGCGAGCGTGATGTACGGCTCGGCCAGCGCCAGCGCGAAGAGGGGGAGCCCCGCCACCCAGCACAGCAGCGGGAGGTGACGAGCCGGACCGAGCCAGGATCCGCGCGTGCGGCCGAGGAGCGCGGGGACGCCGATCCGGTTGCGCGCTCCGCCGCGGCGGAGGGCCCAGCGCAGGAGCAGCATCGCGACGCTCACGCCGACGAGGACCAGCAGCAGCGTGAACGCCAGGTCGCGACGGCCAAAGAGGAGATCGGCCGCCCAGAGCTCGCCGACGCGAGCCAGCTCTTCGCGCATCCGCTCCCACAGCGCGGCGACTGGAATCACAGGGCGGGCCGCTCCATCAGCTGCCGCCACGCGCGCAAAGTGAGCCGCTGCATGAGCCACGTCCGCTCGAGCGAAAGCCGCCGCGCAATGCCCTTCACGGTGGAGAGCGTCTCGTCGAGCGCGACCTCATCGCGTGGACCGCTGTCCGCGTACTGCGCGGCCGTGAACGTCGCGAGCGCCTGCTGAATCGCCGTCAGCCGCGCGGATCTGGAGGCGCGCGAGGGGTGCGCCGGGATCGGTCCGAGCGCTTTCGACGTGACCGTGCCCGAGACCACCACGACCGGCCCCGTGCCGAAGCGCGTGCGCACGCCGATCGCGCCAGTGGGGATCGGCTCACCGGGTCCGGCCAGCCGCTGACTTGGCGCGCGATCGATCGCGCACTCGCCGACAATGCGCGTGGCGGCGAGTGCCTCCGCGAGATCGTCAGCGCTCCACGGGCCCGCCCCCTGGCGACGGCGTGCCACCGCACCCAGGGCGCGCGCCGCACCGCGTAGCATCGACGCTTCGCTCAGCAGGCGCGTGGCGACGGTCGGTCGGCGGACACGGGAGCCGATGCCGCGCGCCAGTCCTACGAGGACCAGCACGCCGGCCAGGCCCAGCACCATCGCGCCACCCGTGGTCAGCAACCTCGCTCGCGAGGACATGACGTCGAGATCGGCGAAGGTCATCGTCGACGCGTCTCGGATGTCGGTCGCGTCCGCGGGGACGAGCGAATTGACGCGCAGGGTCTGGTTCGGCATCGCGAACCGGCGCTCCATGCCGAGCGTGGCGGCGTCTTGGCCCGAACCGCGCGTTTGGATGCGGTAGCTGATTGCCAGCGGGGGGAGCGCGATGTCCTGACTGAAGAAGGCTTCATTGATGAAACGGAGGTTGTACTGGACTTGGAAGAACGTGCGGTCGCCCGCCTTCACGTCAGGCGCGACCGTTCCACCCAGGACCTCGAACGGTGCGAGCTCGATGGCCCGCGGGTCCAGTCGCGCGCGATCGACGACCGCCGCGGTCGTCTCGGCCTCGACGATCGCGCAGGTCAGCACGAGCGTAAACGGTTGGCCCACCGTGATCGCGCTCACGCTCGTTCGCCACCAGCAGTTCAGCGGATCCACTTCTTCCATCTGCGGCTGCACCTGCGGTGCCTGCGCACGAACGGGCGTGTCTCCTGGCGCGCCGACGACCATGCCCACCAGCCCCACGACCCTGAGCGCGCGAGTCAGCCGCGCGCGAGCTTTGAACCAGATCAACCCAGCCCCCCTGCCTACCTGACGACCCGCCGAACCCTACCGACCCGCCTACCCACCCCGCCTATCCGGCCCAGGCCGACCCGATCTATTGCTTGCGCAGCCGCCGCTCCGCCGCGAACGCGGTGAGCGTTGCCGCAGCTTTTGCCTGGTCCGTGTCGATGCGGATCACGTCGAGGCCGCGGTCGGTGGCGCGCTTCGCCACGTCGTCTTGCCAGGCCCGCGCGCGGTCGGCCAACTGGCGCAACCCTCGCCTCGATATCAACTGCCGTCGTCCCGTCTCGACGTCGTGCACGTGAACCCAGCCGGCGGACGCCGGTGGCAGCGCGAACCCCGGCGCCGCGTCGACCATGACGAGAAACAGGTCGTGACGCGCGTTGAGGTGCGCCAGCTCGCCGAGCATCCGGTCCGCGTTGTCGAGCAAGAAATCGGACACCACGGCGACGACCGACGTTCGCCGCATCACGCCGGCAATCGTGTGTCCCACATGTTCGGTCCGTACCAGCGGCTCGAGTCCGCGTCCGAACTGATACGCGTCGAGGCAGTGCATCACCTGGTTCCGACCCGGCTTCGGCAGCACCATCGCCATGTCATCGAAGGCGTGATCGAAGGTAATGAGTCCGAACGCGTCCTGGAAGAATGTCGCCGACATGCCGATCGTGCCGACGGACCACGCGATGGTCTTGGCAATCGGCGTCGAATCGGTGCCGCACAACGTCGACCGGGAGCGATCGGCGACGACGACCACTGACGCCGTGCCTGGCTGCTCGAAGTCACGCACGATGAGCGGACTGAAGTTGTTGAGGCTCGATTGCGGCCAGTCGACCACCGACAACCGATCGCCCGGCTCCCACGTCCGCAACCCCACGTAGTCGAACCCGGGTCCGTGAAAGAGGCTTCGATGATCGCCCAGCGTGTACTCGCGCAAGCGTTTCATGACGATCAATTCGATCGCGTCGAGCTCGGCGGGGGACACCAACGGCGACTGGTCTGCCCCGACCTGCTCAATCCGCCCCGCGTGTCCGCCTACCTGACCCACTGCTCCAGCTCCTTGCCGGCCCACCTGCCCACGTGCCCCGACCCGCCCGGCTCCTCGCCTGCCGACCAGCCGTTCCAGTCGACCCCCCGGTCCACCAGGCCTGACTATGGAATAGCGACGACTCTCAGCACGTCCTGAATCACCAAATCCGTGGTGAGCCCGTGTGTCGCCGCGTGCGGGCCCAGCCAGATCCGATGTCCGAGGATGTACTGCGCCAAATCCTGAATGTCCTCGGGATACACCACGGCGCGGTGACCCACGAGCAGGGCCCAGACCTTCGCGAGACGCCCCCAGCAAATGATCGCACGCGGCGACGCGCCCAGATCGACGCCGCGCTCGACCAGCTCGGACGGCGAGTGCCGGTGCCAATCGGTCTCGGGATTGAACGGACGGGTGGCTGCGACAAGCCGCTGGATGTAGTCCGACAGCCGGTCATGGAGGAACACCTGCTCGTTGATCCTCGCGCGGAGCTGGATGATCCGTTCCTTCGACATCAGAGTTGACAGCCGCACCCGCTTGAAGTCGAATTTGACGAGCTTGGCTTCTTCCTCGGGCGGGAGATAGCCGATGTTCACCATCATCGCGAAACGATCGGTGGCGGCCTCTGAGAGCGGGAACGTGCCCTGGCCGAGCTCGACCGGGTTCATCGTGGCGATCGCAAAGCTGAAAGCAGGCAGCTCGTAGGTAATGCTACCGACGGTGACCGTCCGATCCTGCAGCCCTTCGAGGAACGCGCTCTGCGACTTGAGCGGGATGCGGTTGATCTCGTCGAGCAGAATGACCTCGGCCGACGCCATCGGACCGAATTCGGTCATGGTTTCGCCGGTGGCCGGGTTGATCATCTGGTAGCCGACAACCTCGGTCGGCTGAAGGTCAGCTCGACCTTGCAGCCGGACGAACTTGGCGTCGCTAATCGCGGCCAGAATCACCCCAAAGAACGTCTTGCCGACGCCCGGCACCCCCCGGAGGAGCAAGTTGCCGGCATTGACCTGGCGTTGCTCTTTCTTGTCGTAGGTGGTCGGGATTTCCGACAGCAAGACGACGTTGGCGAGCGTTTTCGCGGTGTCGTAGCCGACCAGCGCCTTGCTGCCCTCAGCGACGATGGCTTGGTGAAACTCGATGGCCTCTTGGAGATCCGGATGCAAGCTGGCGCCTTTCGCGGATGCCGCCGACGGGTCTGGGACGCGGCCGCCGGCCGCGAACGGTCCCCCGGGCATGCCTGGAACGGGCAATCATAACTTGCTCGGCCGCTTTCGACCCGGCTGTTCCCTAAGGGGGGGTGGTCAGGGATGACCCGGCGGTTCACACCAGGTTTCCGCCCCGACTTTCCGCTCGACAACTCAGGGGGTATTCGGGAACAGTATTGGAACATGAGACGGCTCTCTCTCCCGCGATTCGTGTGGCCGCTGGCGCTGGCCGCGGCGGTGCTGATTCCACTCGCCTGGGCCCCGGTGGGCGGCCAGGAACAACACCCGGGCGAGTATTCCCCGTTGGATGTCGAGAACGGCTCGCGTCTCTACACCGCTCAGTGCATCACTTGCCATGGGCCGATGGGAAACGGCGTGGTCGGCGTCGACCTGCGACGCGGTTCGTTCAAGCGGGTGACCACCGATGACGAGCTCCGAAAGGTCATTGTCGGTGGGGTGCCCGGCACGGCGATGCAGAAGTTCGATCTCAGCGCGCCCGAGCAGAACCAGCTGGTCGCGTACATTCGGTCTGGGCTCGAGGTCGGCGGACGCGCGGCGAAGGTTGGCGATCCGACCCGAGGGAAGCAGGTGTTCGACACGAAGGGCGGGTGCGCCACCTGCCACCGCACGGGGGGGAGTGGGGCGCGCAAGGGGCCGGACCTGAGCGACATTGGCTCGCTGCGCAGCGCGTCGATGCTGCAGCAGGCGCTGGTCGAGCCGACCGGCTCCATGCTGCCGATCAACCGCCCGATCCGCGCCGTGACGAAGGCCGGCAAGACGATCACGGGACGCCGGCTCAACGAAGACACGTACACGGTACAGCTTGTGGACGAGAACGGCCGGCTGCAGTCCCTGACCAAGGCCGATCTCAAGGAGTACCAGGTGCTGACGGCGTCACCGATGCCGTCGTTTCGCGACAAGCTGACCGTCGAGGAGATCTCCGACGTCGTCGCGTATCTGCTGACCCTCAAAGGCTGACATTCCCTTCAAAGAGGTTTGCTGTCCATGGCCCGACGGACTGTATTTGCGACGACACTCGTCGCCCTGAGCGTGGCGACGCTCACGCTGCAGGCGCAAGTCACCCCCGAGCGCCTGTTGAACGCGGTGAAAGAGCCGCACAATTGGTTGATGTACAGCGGCTCGTACATGAGCCAGCGGTACAGCCCCCTGACGCAGATCACCCCGGCGAACATCAAGAACATCGAGCAGAAGTGGGTGCTGCAGAACAACGTGTTCGGCCCTTGGCAGGCGACGCCGCTCGTCGCGGACGGCATCATGTACGTCACGCAGCGTCCGAACGACGTCATCGCGCTCGACGCGAAGACGGGGCGCGTGTTCTGGCTGTATCGCCACAACACCTCACCCGATCAGAAGGCGTGCTGCGGATCGAACAACCGCGGCGTGGCGATCCTCGGCGACTCGGTGTTCATGGGGACGCTCGACGGATACCTCCTCTCGCTCGACGCGCACAGCGGCAAGCTGCAGTGGAAGGTGAAGGTCGCCGAGATGAAGGCGGCCTACTCCATCACGATGGCCCCCCTCGCCATCAAAGACAAGATCATCGTCGGCGTCGGCGGCGGCGAGTACGGCATCCGCGGCTTCGTTGCGGCGTTCGACCCGCGAAGCGGGAAGGAACTCTGGAAGTTCAACACCATTCCGTTGCCTGGCGAGCCCGGTAGCGAAACATGGAAGAACGACGCGTGGAAAACCGGCGGCGGCCCGGTGTGGATCACCGGCTCCTACGACCCGCAGCTGAACCTCACCTATTGGGGCGTCGGCAACCCCGGTCCGGACTGGAACCCCGATCAGCGCCCCGGCGACAACCTCTACACCGACTCGGTGCTCGCCCTGGACTTCGATACGGGCAAGCTGAAGTGGCACTTCCAGTTCACGCCGAACGATGCGTACGACTACGACTCGGTGCAGGTGCCTGTGCTCGTGGACCTGAACTGGAACGGCACCATGACCAAGCTGATGCTGTGGGCGAACCGCAACGGCTACTTCTACACGCTCGATCGCGAGACAGGGAAGTTCCTGGTCGGCAAGCCGTTCGTGAAAGTGAATTGGTCGAGCGGGCTCGACGAGCGCGGCCGACCCATCCAGACGCCGCAGCCGCCCGGCATGCCGACGTGGCCAGGTAACCAGGGCGCCACCAACTGGTACTCGCCTTCCTACAGTCCACGGACGGGCCTCTTCTACATGTCCGTGTGGGACGACTACGCCACCATCTATCAAAAGCAGCCGGCGACCTACGTCGAGGGGCGGTACTTCATCGGCGGCGGCTTCCGCGTGCACGGCCCGACGCCGAACGCGACGCCGATGCCGACGCTCAGCCGTGGTCCAATCAACAACTGGACCGACGCCGTGGGCAAGGGCGCCGTCATGGCGATGGACCCGAAGACCGGCGAGCGCAAGTGGCGCTTCGACATGACTGACGTCACCGACAGCGGGATCCTGACGACCGCGTCGGACCTGCTCTTCACCGGTGGCCGCGAAGGGTACTTCCAGGTGCTCGACGCGCGGAACGGACAGCTCTTGTGGAGGAGCAACCTCGGAGGGCAGATCGTCAACGGACCGATGTCGTATGAGGTGGACGGCAAACAGTACGTCGCAGTGATCGCAGGGAACAACCTCGTCTCGTTTGCGCTCAGGGACTGATCCGCGGCGAGTCGATAATTCGTCTTTCAAGGGACTTCAGAGGAACGCCCTATGAACATGCATCGGATAGGACTCCGAACGGTCGTCGGCGCGCTGGTGGCGGGCTTGGGTGGGGCCGCCTTCGTCGCGTGGGCGGGCGTCCAGCCCTCCGCGCAACAACAGCGCGCGTCGGGCTTCATCCAGGGAACGGTGACCGGTCCGTCCGGCCCGGAAGCTGGCGTGTGGGTCATCGCTGAAACCAACCAGACGCCCACCAAACTGGTCAAGATCGTGGTCACGGACGATCAGGGGCGGTACGTGCTGCCGGAGATGCCGAACGCAACCTATGACATTTGGGTTCGCGGGTACGGCCTCGCCGATTCCCGGCCGGTGAAAGGGAAGCCGGGCGACACCGTCGCACTGAAGGCAGTGAAGGCATCGTCGCCGGCGGAGGCGGCCAAGGTCTATCCGGCCAACTACTGGTACTCGATGCTCGAGGTGCCGGCCAAGAGCGAGTTCCCGGGCAAGGGCGCCGACGTGAACGGCATCCCGCCGCTCTTCCAATCGCAGTCGCAGTTCATGGACCAGCTGAAGCAGGGCTGTCAGCTGTGCCACCAGCTCGGCAATCAGATAACGCGCACGTTGGACCACATGAAGCCGCTCGGCTTCAAGACCTCGCTCGAGGCGTGGGACTACCGCGTGAAAACCGGTCAGCGCGGTCCTGAGATGGACGGCATGATGAACCGACTCGGACCCGCCGCCAAGAAGATGTACGCGGACTGGACCGACCGGATCGCCAAGGGCGAAGTGCCGGCTCACACGCCGCCACGACCCAGGGGCGTTGAGCGCAACATCGTCGTCACGCTGTGGGACTGGGGCAATGAGACGTCCTACATGCACGACGAGGTCTCGACCACGAAGGCCAAGCCGACGATGAACGCGAACGGGCCGGTGTACGCAGTGGACGCGGCGCACGGGAAATACATCGCGGTCAACATGAACGAGAACTCGGCCTACGAGATCCCGATTCCGACCCGCGACGATCCGAAGGCGATGCGCTCGCGCTTCCCGCAGACGCAGATCAAGCCGTCCAACTTCTGGGGACAGCAGATCGTGCACTCGGGCGTGTCGGATCCGCACAACCCGATGTTCGACAGCAAGGGCCGGTTGTGGAGCACCTCCACTGTCAGCCAGGGCGTCATCCCGGATTGGTGCAAGGACGCCAAGCTCAACAAGTACGCCGCGTACTTCCCGGCGACCAATCCGAGCAACCGTCACGCGTCGTTCTTCGATGCGAAGACTGGCAAGCACGAGCTGCTCTACACCTGCTACGGCACCCACCACCTGCAGTTCAGTGAGGACGCCGAAGAGAAGGTGTTCTTCAGCGGTGGCGGGCCGACGATCCCGTGGGTGAACGTCAAGGTCTACGACCAGACCAGAGACGAGAAGCAGGCGGTGGGCTGGTGCCCGACCGTCATCGACACCAACGGTGACGGCAAGATCACCAAGCCGTGGAACGAGCCAGTTGGTGGCGGCCGTTCCCAGAGCGAGGGCGGCGGCGGCGGGGCGCTCGGCAAGTTCGATCCGAAGCTCGACACGCGCGTCAACATCGGCAGCTACGGCGTCATCGTGAGCCCGACGGATCATTCCGTGTGGGCGGCGTCGACGAGCTATCCCGGGCGCATCGCGCGGCTCGATATCGGAAAGAATCCCCCCGAGAGCTGCATCACCGAGATGTACACGATTCCGAAGGACAGGGCCGACACCCACTTCGGGCCGCGTGGCATCGACGTGGATCGCAACGGCGTGATCTGGATGGCCCTGTCCGGCAGCGGCGGGTTCGCCAGCTTCGACCGTCGCAAGTGCAAGGTCTTCAAGGGCGGAGAGATCGTTGAAGGCCAGCAGTGCAACGAGGGCTGGAGCTTCTACCCGTTGAAGGACGGCGTGAACATGAAGGGCACCACCATCAATGCCGACTTCCACTATTACAACTGGGTCGACCAGTTCAACACGAGCGGCCTCGGTGAGAACACGCCGATCGCCAACGGCTCGGGCTCCGACTCGCTGCTCGCGCTGAATACGAAGTCCGGCGACTACGTGACGCTCCGCGTCCCGTATCCGATGGGCTTCTACTCGCGCGGGTTGGACGGCCGCATCGATGACCCGAAGAGCGGATGGAGGGGCCGTGGGCTCTACGCGAACTACGGCACGAACTTCCTCTGGCACATCGAGGGCGGGAAGGGCACGAAGAGCAAGCTCGTGCGCTTCCAAGTCCGCCCGGATCCACTCGCGAAGTAACGCGCGTCGAGCGGCGTGAGGTCGAAGGGGAACGGAGGCACCGCCTCCGTTCCCCTTTTTTGTTTGCGAGTCGGACGAAATGTCGGACCTGAAGGCGTTGCCACACGCCTCGGTCCTCGCCTGTCCGCGCTCGGCTGCCCTGAGACCGCGGTGGACGGCCTTCGACCTCCGCGCGTCGACCATCTGGTGCGCCGACATAAGGGTCGCTCTCACCGAGAGAGGCGCGGCTGTCCAGTGTTCGCCGTTCAACATGTGCCGTTGCAACGTGGCCGGTCGTGACTTTCCCATGCTGATGGGTGTCTTGATCGGTATCGGCTGTCGGTCGCAGCCAACAAGGGCCTCGGTCCCTCACCCTAACGTCCCCCAGGGGTGTCTTCCGGTCTCAGAGGGAGTATCTACGTGAAGAGACATTCAGTCTGTGCGAGGTTGGTCGTGGGCGCGGCGGGCGCCACGCTCGTCGCGTCGCTTGCTTTCGGCCAATCCGCCATTGGACAAACCGGGTTCCCCGCCGGCTCCGCCTCAGGTCCGCCTGATGCGGTGCCGGGACAGTGCTACGCCCAGGTGGTCACGCCGGCGCAGTTCGCAACCCGCCCTGAGCAGGTTGTGAAGATCCCGGCGTCGACTCGGACCGAGGTGGTGCCGCCGACCTACAAGACGGTCAGCGAGCAGGTGCTCGTGAGCCCCGAATACAAACAGCGAGTACCCGTGGCGGCGACCCACAAGACGGTGACCGAGGAGGTGGAAACAGTCCCAGCATCCACGAAGTTGGAGATTGTGCCGGCTACGTATAAGACGGTGACCGAGCGCGTCATGGTGAGGCCGGAGCGCAAAGAGCTGAGGACGGTCCCCGCGACGTACAAGACGGTGACCGAGTCGCTTGTCGATCGCCCAGCGTCGACCACCACCGTCACCGTTCCTGCGACGTTCAAGACTGTCTCCGAGCAGGTCATGGTGCGTCCGGCGTCGACGCGTTACGAGCCGATCGCGATTCCGAGGCGCCCGGTGACCGAGGAGGTCGTCGTCGCCGAGGCCACGAGCCGTGTCGAGACGTCGGCGCCCACCTACCGTACCGTGTCCGAGCGCGTCGTGGTCAAAGAGGCTGGCAAACGCCTCGAGGAGGTTCCGGCGGCGTACGAGACCGTGACCGAGCGCGTCATGGTTGCGGAGGCCACCACGGAGTGGAAGCGCGGTCGGGTGTGGCTCGGTCAGGCGCGCGAAGTGTGTCCGGTGAAAGGCTTCAAGCTTGATGCCGGCGGCAAGACCGCCAGCGGCAAGCGGGTCGACGCCGGGTGGCGCAAGCGCAAGGGCGGCGTAAACGATGACGTGATGTGCCTGGTGGAGATCCCGGCGCGCTACGAAAACGTGACGCGGAAGGTGCTGAAGACGCCCGCCTCCGTTCGTGAGGTCGAAGTGCCTGCCGAGTACGCGACGGTCACGCGTCAGGTGGTGGATGCGCCGGCCGGCTCTCGGACGGTCAACCTCCCCCCCACCTATGAGAAGGTCACGCGGATGGCCGTCGATGCCGCCGCTCTGAAGGCCCGTGGGTTCAAGTTCGACGAGCACGGTGAGGTGGTCGCCACGCCGACCGGTGAGCGCGTGCTGCGCGCCTCGTCTGTTGTGAACGCCGGCGTGACCGCCGCCGTTGGTACCGCGGGCACGAGGGGCACGCCAGCGGTGGCGAGGTCCACTCGTGCGTTGTCGGGCCAAGGGGCCTACGTCCGAGAGATTGCGATTCCCGCCGAGTACCGCACGGTGACCCGCGAGGTCATCGACCAGCCGGCTTCGGTGAAGACGGTCGAAGTGCCGGCGACCTACAAGAAGGTAGCGCGCCGCGTCGAGGAGACGCCCGCGCGGACGGAGGAGGTCACCACTCCGGCGGAGTACACGACCGTGCAGCGCCAGGTGATCGATCAGCCTGCGACCACGCGCGAGATCAAGGTCCCGGCCGTCTATCAACCCGTCACGCGCAAAGTGCTGGCCACGCCGGCCTCCACGCGCGAGGTCCAGGTGCCCGCGGTGACGCGGCAGGTGGTCGACACGCCCGCGACGACTCGCGAGGTGGCCGTACCAGCCGTGTATGAGACGGTCAACAGACCGTGCAGGTGAGCGAAGCCAAGGCCGAGTGGCGGTCGATCCTTTGCGAGACCAACGCCACATCCGCGAAGATCAAGCAGATTCAGCGGGCGCTGCGTGCCGACGGGTTCGACCCGGGACCCATCGACGGTGTCATCCGCGACAAGACCATGCGCGCTGTGAACGCGTATCAACGCCGCAAGGGCCTGCCCGTGGATGCCTATCTCAATCTGGAGACCGTGAAGGCCCTGGGCGTATCGCCCCAGTAAGGGCCGACCCAGCCGCACCCGAGCACATCGGCGCTCGGAAAACAGCATCCTGTTGCAGGCGTCGCCGCGTAACCCTGCTGAGTTGGTCGGAGGCGCGTGGTACAATCCACGCTCTTACGATCGAGGGAATGAGGCAGGATGTCGCTTGACCAGATCCTGGCGGTCATACCGCCCGGATCGCCTGACGAGGCGCTCGCGCGTCAGCTGAACTTCGACCAGTTGCCCTCCCACGTGGCGATCATCATGGACGGCAACGGTCGGTGGGCGGCCCGCCGGCACCTGCCACGAGTGGAAGGGCATCGTGCCGGCATCGACGCGGTGCGCGACGTCGTCGAGACGTCGGCGCGTCTCGGCATCAAGGTGCTGACGCTCTACGCCTTCTCGGTCGAGAACTGGAAGCGCCCGAAGGCCGAGGTCAACACGCTGATGCTGCTGCTGAAGCGGTACATCCGCGCCGAGCTGAGCACGCTCGATCGCAACAACATCCGTTTCAGGGCCATCGGACGGATCGATGAGCTCGCGCCGGACGTTCAGGCCGATCTCGCGCTGGGTGTCGAGCGGACCGCCGCGAATACCGGCATGCTGTTCAACATCGCGTTGAACTACGGCGGGCGGTCCGAGATCGTCGACGCAGTACGACGCGCGATGGCTTCGGGGGTCGCACCCGCCGATCTCGACGAGCCCATCTTCAGCACGTTCCTGTACACGGGCGGCCAACCTGACCCCGATCTCCTCATCCGCACGAGCGGCGAAATGCGCGTGAGCAATTTCCTGCTCTGGCAGATAGCGTATGCCGAGATCTGGGTGACGGAGACGCTGTGGCCCGACTTCCGTCGCCGCGATCTGCTCGAAGCGGTGCTCGCGTACCAGAAGCGAGATCGCCGGTACGGCGGGATCAAGGCGTCACCTGTCGCGCTCAGCGCGAAGTGATGTCAGACTCGGCGGAGGCGGCGCGATGACGCGCGTCCTCAGCGGCGCGGTCATGGTGGCGCTCGCTGTCGCGGTCGTGTGGTTCGCTCCTCCGCTGTTGTTCCTGATAGTCGCGCAGGTGTTACTCATCTTGGCGTTGTACGAGTACCTGTCCCTCGCGGGCCTGAGACCTGGCGGTGGGCTCGGTGGCGGGAGCATCGCGCTCGCGGGCCTGGCCGGGGCGGCGGCTGTCGCGACGAGCCTGGCGACGGCGATGTCCTCGTCGAATCGACCGCTGCTCGTCGCGATCCTCCTCCTCATCATCGTCGTCATGGGAACGGCCTCGATGGTGCGGTGGGCGGGCGGGAGTGACGCGCTGGCCACGGTTGCGGTGGCCCTGTTTCCCACGCTCTACGTCGGCCTGCCCATCGGGGCGCTGGTGCTCATCCGCGAGCGCTACGGGGTACGGGGGTTGTTCCTGCTGATGCTCACCGTCATGATCAGCGATACCGCCCAGTACTACACGGGACGCGCCCTGGGACGACGGCCGCTTGCTCCGGCCATCAGTCCCAAGAAGACGATCGAGGGGGCGATCGGCGGGTTCGTGGTGGGCGGGTTCGCCTTTGCCCTGATCGGCACGTCGTGGCTGCCGCAGCCCGCGTGGTCGTGGCCGCTTCGCGTGGGGCTGGGTGGTGTCCTCGTCTCGGCTGGCATCGCCGGTGATCTCTTCGAGTCGATGTTGAAACGGAGTGCAGGTGTGAAGGACAGTTCGTCGCTCATCCCCGGTCACGGCGGCGTGCTCGATCGTATCGACGCGTTGCTCTTCGCGGCGCCCGTGTATTTCTGCGCGCTGACATATCTGTGAAGTCGATTGCGATAGTCGGATCCACCGGGTCGATCGGGCAGAGCGCGCTGGCGGTGGTCGACGCCCACTCGGAGCGCTTGCGCGTCGTTGCGCTGGCGGCGGGTGAGAACGTCGATCGGTTGTCGGCACAAACTCAGCGCTATCGTCCACGCCTCGTGTCGATGGGGACCGCGGACGCGCGCCGCCGTCTGCTCGCGCAGGGGCTCCCTGCTGAAGTCACGGTCGCGGCGCCCGGGCGCGAGGGCCTCGTCGCGGTCGCGTCGCACCCGGACGCCGAGCTCGTGCTGTTCGCGTCCGCGGGCACCGATAGTCTCGAGGCCGTGCTGGCGGCGATCGCGTGCGGCAAGACGATTGCGCTCGCGAACAAGGAGATTCTCGTCATGGCCGGTCGCATCGTGACAGAGGCGGCGCAGCGCCGCGGCGTGACGATTCTGCCGGTCGACAGCGAGCACAACGCGATCCATCAGTGTCTGCACGGTCGACACGCGGCCGAGGTGAAGCGGCTCGTCCTGACGGCATCCGGCGGGCCCTTTCGCGGGTGGAGCGCCGATCGGCTCGCCGGTGTCACGGCCGCGGATGCGCTCCGCCATCCCACTTGGCAGATGGGCCGAAAGATCACGATCGATTCGGCGACGCTCATGAACAAAGGCCTCGAAGTGATCGAGGCGCATTGGCTGTTTGGTGTCATGGCGCACCAGATTGACGTCGTGATCCACCCGCAGTCCGTGGTGCACTCGATGGTCGAGCTCGTGGACGGATCGCTCATTGCACAGCTCGGCGTCACCGACATGCGGTTGCCGATTCAGTACGCGTTCTCCTATCCGGCCCGCTGGACCGCCGCGCTGCCATCACTTGATTTGGCGCGCGCCGGCACGCTGGAGTTTGCCGAGCCCGACCGCGCGGCGTTCCCTTGCCTCGGGCTGGCGTACCGGGCGCTGGAAGGGCCCGGCAGCGTGGCCGTGGTCCTCAACGCCGCCAACGAGATTGCGGTGGCGCGGTTCCTGGAAGGGCGGATCGCCTTCACCGCCATCGGGCGTCTGATCGAAGACACGGTGAATGCCCACACGCCCGTCGAGGTGCGGAGCCTCGCAGAAGTGCGCACGGTCGACGCGTGGGCCCGAGATCACGCGCGCGAGCTGGCTCGCGGAGTAGAATTAGTCTGAGGGTTTGCGCCTGTGACGTACATTCTCCCTTTCATCCTCGTTTTGGGTGTGGTGGTGTTCGTGCACGAGCTCGGACACTTCCTGGCCGCGAAGCGGCTCGGCATCAAGGTGCTGAAGTTCCAACTGGGCTTCAACCCCACCATCTTCAGCATCAGACGAGGCGACACCGAGTACAGCATCGGTGCGTTGCCGCTCGGCGGCTACGTCAAGATGGCGGGCGAGAACCCGGATGAGGACCGCCAAGGGCATCCCGAGGAGTTCCTCTCGCGCACGAAGTGGGAACGCTTTCAGGTGCTGGTGATGGGACCCGTGATGAACGTGGTGCTCGCGTACCTGCTGACCATCGTCATCCTTTATCAGGGCGTCAGAGTGCCGGCGTACGACGATCGGCCGGTCGATGTGGGCGCAGTCGCCGCGAACTCCGCGGCAGCGGCCGCCGATATCCGGCCCGGCGATCGGATCGTATCGGTTGGCAGCCGTACCGTCGAGACGTGGGAAGAGTTCTCGCTCTTGACTGCCGGACGTGCGAATCAGGATACCGACTTCGGCGTCATGCGCGACGGCACGTTGCGCACGGTGACCTTCAAAGTTGGCGCGGCGAAGGATAGCAGCTGGGAGATAGGCGACTCCGGCCTGCTGCCCGATGTGCATCCGGTCATTCCCGCCGTGATTGCCGGTGAACCTGCCGAAAAATCGGGCATCAAAGCAGGTGACATCGTCACCGCCGTAAACGGCCAGCGGATCACGCTTGCCTCGGAGCTGCGCCGGGTCATCGGCGCCAGTGCGGGCCGAGAGATTACCGTGTCCCTGCTGCGTGACGGAACCCCGGTCGATGTACGAGCGACGCCGGTCGATCGTGACAATCGCGGCGTTCTCGGCATCCATCTCGCCGACGAGACCAAGGAGATCAAGCCGAGCTTCGTTCAGGCGCTTGGACTGAGCGCCGAGAAGAACGTCCAGTACGCGGGCCTTATCGTGACGACGCTCGCTGGTTTGTTCACCCGCGAGACCAGCCCGAAACAGCTGATGGGCCCGATCGCGATCGCGCAGTTGTCCGGTGAATCAGCGGCGGCGGGATGGCTGGCGATCCTCGGCCTCATGGCGTCGATCAGCTTGAACCTGGGGCTGCTGAACCTGATGCCCATTCCCATGCTCGACGGTGGGCACATCACCATCATGGCGCTCGAGGGCGTCGCACGGCGAGATTTCAGCATGAAGGTCAAGGAAAAGATGCTGTTCGTCGGCCTCGTCCTGCTGGTCTCCCTCATGGTCACGGTGATCTACAACGATCTCACCAGAATCAGCTGGATCGAACGCCTGATGCCCTGGCGATAGGACACACCTTGCGTGTCCCGGCGCTTCGATGTGCGGTTTCAATACGGCCAAAATTTGCTTTGAACCTCATCCGCGTGTACGGCGTCCAATTTGCAAGGTTGGGTCGAAACGGAGGTTCTTGTGAAGCTCATCCACTTGGGTTCGTTTGGAGCGATTGTGGCGATGTTGTTTGCGCTGGCGGTTCCGGCAGCCGCGCAGAGTCAGAACTCGATGTCGAACGCCGACGTCCAGCGCCTCGAGGCCGCCATTTCCGATGCGTCGCGGGAGTTGGCGGGCGTGGGACAGCGCGATCTTTCGCCGCAGCTCGAGGGCATGCTCGAGGAAGCGCGGGAGGACACCATCTACCTGAAGGTGAAAATGCGAAAGGGCGAGTCGGTGCCGCGGTCCGAGTACTTCGACCTGCGTGACCGCATCGACGACATCCGAGCCCGCGCGAAGGGGACGGCCGCGCCGCCGCGCGCGACGACATCCGGCTCCGCGCCTGCCGCCACGGCCGGAGGTGCCAGCCCGTCGAACCCAGGTCGATCGACCGCTTCCCGCGGCGAGTGTTCGGCGGATTGGCGAGCGTTGGTGTCGAGGGCGGTGGCGTGGCCTTCTGGGCCCACGCCGGAGGCTTTCTCGCCGGCCTCGTACTGATCAAGCTGTTCGCCACCTCGTCTCGCGTCACCGCACATTCGTCCGAGCACTTCCAACCGCGTCGAGTCGGTTGGGAGTACCGTCGTTAACCGGTGGGGGCTCCGCCCCGAAACGCGGCTCAGTGGCGGGGCGGGCCTAATGAGCTCGGAGCAAGAGCACCGGGATCCTCACGAGGTGCCGAAGTCGATCGACTGTCGTTCCCTTGACGACATCAGCGAGGAAGCGGTGACCGTGCGTGGACATCGCGATGAGGTCGGACCCTTCGGCCTCTGCCACACGGATGAGCTCAGTGACCGGATCGCCTTTCGCGAGTCGCGTCCGGACCGGAAACCCTTCGTCCCTGAGCGTCGCCTCGAGCGTCGCCAGGTACTCACGGTCCGTACGCATCTCCTCAGACTCACGGAGCTGAAGGTCGTCGAAGTGGCGCGCGGCCCATCCGTCAGCCACGTGAACGAGCAGCAGCTCGGCGCCCGTCAGGCGCGCGAGCCCGCGGATGTGCGTGAGAATGGTCTGGTCGGCGTCCGAGTTCTCGATGGCGACGAGGATCCGCTTGTACATGCCCAGAGCCGCGAATCTTACCCTATGCGCAGAGCGCCCGACTTGACGTGATCTCAGACGAAGAGGTCGGCGAAGGTCTGATAGAGCAGCCACACGTTGAGCGTGGCGATGATGACCGCGACGGTCCACGCCAGCCCCTTCACCCACCCTGAGCTCACGAACTCACCCATCTTCGCCCTCTCGGACGTGAACTGCACGAGCGGAAACACCGCGAACGGCAGTTGCAGGCTGAGGATCACCTGGCTCAGGATGAGCAGCGGGCCGGTGCCGCGGTCGCCGTAGATCAGGATGACGATGACGGCCGGCAAGATGGCGATGAGGCGAGTGATGATCCGCCGCAGCCACGGCCGCAGGCGCAGGCTGAGAAACCCTTCCATCACGATCTGGCCGGCGAGCGTACCGGTCAGAGTGGCGTTCTGGCCGCTGAAGAGCAGCGCGAGCGCGAAGACCGTGCTCGCGACCGACGTGCCGAGCAGCGGCGACAGCATCTTGTAGGCGTCCGAGATGTCGGCGATGTTCTCATGCTCCGTGCCGTGGAAGGTCGCCGCGGCGAGAATGAGGATGGCGCCGTTGATGAAGAGGGCAGACATCAGGGCGACCGACGAATCAATCGTTGCGAAGCGGATCGCCTCCCGCTTGCTCTCGACATCGTCCTGATACTTGCGCGTCTGCACGATCGACGAGTGCAGGTACAGGTTGTGCGGCATCACCGTCGCGCCGAGGATGCCGATGGCGATGTAAAGCATGTCGGTGTTGCGGAGGATTTCGAGGCTCGGCGCCGTGCCCGCGGCAATCGCGAGCGGATTCGGCTCCGAGAGGTAGATCTCGATGGCGAACGAGACGGCGATGAGCAGGATGAGGGTGACGACCAGCGCTTCGACGTAGCGGAAGCCGCGGTTCTGCAGGTAGAGCACGATGAGGACATCGGCCGCCGTGAGGCATACGCCCCAGATGAGCGGGAGGCCGAAGAGGAGGTTGAGCGCGATGGCGGCGCCGAGGACCTCCGCCAAGTCGCAAGCGGCGATGGCGATCTCGCAGAGGAACCACATCGCGAAGGTGGCCCTGGGCGAGTAATGGTCGCGACAGGCCTGGGCCAAGTCACGTCCGCTGGCGATCCCGAGGCGGGCGGCGAGCGCCTGGAGCAGGATGGCCATGAGATTGGAGATGACGATGACGCTGAGCAGGGTGTAGCCGAAGCGGGCGCCACCGGCGATGTCCGTGGCCCAGTTGCCCGGGTCCATGTAGCCGACGGCGACGAGGTAGCCGGGCCCAGCGAAGGCGAACAGTTTCTTCCAGAATCCGGCCGTGTGGGGGATCGCTATCGAGCCGTGGAGCTCCGGCAGCGATACTTCACTTGACGGAAGCCTCCATCCACCAGTCGGTTGCGAAGCTTGTTCGGTGCTCACGTGCATGATTTTGATAAATCAAAATCTGCACAGAGTCTAACACGAGTCGCGCGATCCTGGTCCAATGGCGGGGGCCGCATCCACCGGTGGGGCCGCAGCATGCGACCGGCCGACAGGGCCTTCTGGCGCCGTGCGAGGCCGATTTCAGGGCCTTCTCACTGGCGTGTCGCGGTGCCTGTTCACCGCGCAACGCGACGCCGTCGGTAGGTCTTCCCGTCGCCGACCTTTACGATTTCGAGTGTGACTTGGCGCATCGACCGTGGGTGCATGCCCAACTGACCTGCCGCGGCTGGCGAGATGTCGAGGATGCGGTTCGGCTGCACGGGCCCTCGATCGTTGATGCGCAGCACTACACTTCGACCGTTCCGAGTGCTGGTCACCTTGACTTCAGTGCCGAACGGCAGCGTCTTATGGGCGGCGGTGAGCTTGGCTCGATCGTAAACCTCGCTGCTGGCCGTGGTGCGACCGTGCAGCCGATTCGAGTACACCGCGGCGAGGCCTGTTTCCATCTCCCCGACCGTCTGTGGCGAGGCCGTGGCCACCGACGCGAGCACGAGCAGTGATCCGAGCAGGGCGGTTCGAACGCGTGACATCACGCCGCTCCAGTAGGGGGCTGGGTTCGACCTCAGTATAGATCGCGCAGGTCGGGACTCACGGTGTGTCCGCGAAGAGTCGCGGTACCGTGCGCACGACGTTCCTCAGCTCCGGGTACTCGGCGACGAACGCGTCGGGATAATCGCCATCGATCGGCTCGCCGAGCTGATGTTTGATCATGGCGGCGTTGGCGACCGACTTTGCCGAGAAGTGGTTGTTCGTATAGACGTACGTCTTCTTGACGATCTCGCGTGTCGCCTGGACGGTCTCGACGAACTCAGTGAGCTCCTCGTTCGAGTACAGATGGTTGTACCGATCCTCGCTCGCGCCGTGGCGCCACCACTGGGCCGCGTTTCGACCATGCAGGCGCAGGTAGTAGAAGCCTTTGACGTTCGGCAGGTAGTTCTGCCGGATGGAGCAGCGAAATTTCGGCTCGTCGATCTGGCCCCACGCGGCACCGAAGTCATTCAGGAGGGCCAGCGTCTCCCCGAGTGCATCGCTCCAGCTTCGGTGGCGAAGCTCCACCGCGACAGGGAAGTCGTGAAACAGCTCCAACAACCAGGTGATGTAGGAGCGTTCCGCCTCGGCATTCTTGTAGCTCGGCGGGAACTGGGCGAGCAACGCGCCGAGCTTTCCAGCAGAGGCCAACGGATCGACGCCACGCTTGAACTCGTCGAGATCGGCGAGGCTGGGTCGCACCAACTCGGTCACTAGGTCGCGCGCGACTACCGCATCCACATCGGCGGGGATCTGCTTCCGCGCCCGCTCGGCATACATGCCCGGATGGGTGAACTTCTGGTACAGCTTCACTGAGAAGTCGAAGCTCGGCGGAGTCCGCCGGGCCCACGCGCGGCTCACCTCGGGCTTCGGTTGCCCGTAGAACGTGGTGTTGATCTCGACCGTGTTGAAGTGCTCGGCGTAGTAGGAGAGCTCGTCGAACGACTTCGCGCGCCCGCGCTTGGGGGGGTAGAAGATGCCGTCCCACTTCCCCTTCCCGGTCGGATAGTTCCAGCCGGAGGTGCCGATACGCAGCTCGCCACTCACAGATACAATGTACTGCACTCCACCGCGATGCGGCTCGCGCGCGAGATGGGGCGTGGGGCAAAGCCCCACGTGATAGAGGAGCAGAGCGGGGCATTGGGCCCCCGCGAGCGACTGAGCCAGGGTGTGGGGCAGCACCCCACGGGATGTTGACTGTCAACGAGATCTTCCATTCGATTCAGGGCGAATCGACACGCGCGGGCACACCCTGCGTCTTCGTCCGGCTGACTGCGTGTGACCTGCGATGCCGCTGGTGCGACACAACCTACGCGTTCTACGAAGGACGGAAGCGCGACGTGAGCGACGTGCTGGCCGAGGTAGGGCGGTACGACTGTCAAACCGTCGAGATCACGGGCGGCGAGCCCCTCCTCCAAGAGGATGTGTATCCCCTGATGGAGGCGCTCCTCGCCGAGGGACGGACCGTGCTGCTTGAAACCGGGGGACATCGCTCCATTGAGCGCGTACCGGCACGCGTCATTCGCATCGTCGATGTGAAGTGCCCCGGCAGTGGCGAAGCGCACCGGAACGACTGGGAAAACTTGAATCGCCTCTCCGCGCACGACGAGGTGAAGTTCGTCATCCAGGATCGAGCAGACTACGACTATGCACGGGACGTGGTGCAACGGCATCGACTCGAATCACGGTGTGCGGCCGTCCTTTTCTCGCCGGTTCACGGAGTGATGGATCCCAAGACGCTGTCGGAGTGGATGCTGCACGACCGTGTGCCGGCGCGCCTCCAGTTGCAGCTCCACAAATTGATTTGGTCGCCGACCGCGCGCGGCGTGTAGCGCGATGCCCCCGAGTCGACCGGCGGTCGTGCTGCTCAGTGGCGGCCTTGACTCTTACACGGCTGCAGCGATCGCGCAGACCGAGGGGTTCGAGCTCCATGCGCTGACCATTCACTACGGGCAGCGACACGCACACGAGATCGAGGCCGCGAAGCGAGTGGCCCGGGCGCTGGGAGTCCGCAGGCACCTCGAGACGAATGTCGACCTAAGGGGTATCGGAGGATCGTCACTCACCTCCGACACACCAGTGCCCACCGATCGCGACCTGGGCGACGGGTCGATTCCGGCCTCGATTGCGTCTACCTACGTGCCGGCACGCAACACGATGTTTCTCTCGCTCGCGCTCGGTTGGGCCGAGGTGCTCGATTCGCGCGACCTGGTCATTGGCGTCAACGCGGTCGACTACTCCGGCTACCCCGACTGCCGCCCGGAGTTCATCGCCGCGTTCGAGCGGCTGGCCACACTCGCGACACGGGCCGGCGTCGAGGGCGCCCGGTTCACGATCCACACGCCGCTCATCGCCCTCACCAAGGCACAGATCATCCAGCGCGGTCTCGCCCTGGGCCTCGATTACAGCCTCACGCACAGCTGCTACGCGCCGACCGCGGATGGTCGACCGTGTCGACGCTGCGACAGCTGCGTGCTCCGCGCCCGGGGGTTCGCCGAGGCGGGTGCGAGAGATCCGCTGATCGATGATTGAACCGGAGATTCACCGTTTGAATTCCACGACGCGCAGCAGCAGCGAATCGATCGCGCTGTCGACCTCGCCTGCCGGTGCGCCGTAGTTGTTTGCGAGGATCGCGAAGGCGACAGGTTCCCCGTCGGCCGTCTGGGTGAAACCGGAGAGAGATCGGGCGTTTCGCATCGATCCGGTCTTGGCCTGCACGCGTCCTTCGGCCGGGGTGCCTTTCAGTCGGCCGCCGAGCATGCCGTCGGCACCGGCCACCGTCAGTGTCGCCCGGAAGGGGCCGTCGAGCGTAGGCGAACGCCCGACGTGGGCGAGCGTTGTGACGAGCCCTTCGGCGGTGATCAGGTTGTACCGCGAGAGGCCCGAACCGTCGGCGAGCGTGGCCTGGCTTGGATCCACGCCCCAATCCGCGAGGACGCTGATCGCCTGTTGGCGTCCACCCTCGAAAGTCGGCATGCCGAATTTCCCCCCTATCGTCTTCATGAACGTCTCGGCGTACTGGTTCTGACTAATCCGCATCATCGTTGCCGCCAGTGTTCGCAGCGGCGGAGAGCGATGTACCACCAGGGGGACCGCATCCTGCAGCCTCGGAGGATCGTCGAGATCGTCGAGATCAACGGCTGGGCCCTTGACCTCGATGCCGTTTGCGATCAGCGCCTTCCGGAGCTCCTCGACGAAGTGCTGTGTTGGATTCTCCACGGGGATGCGACGGTGGACGGGCTCGGCGCCGACGGGAATCGAGCCGGACACCTCGAGGACAGGGCGGTTCGCCGGCCGTCGCGTGGAGACCTGAGCAGGCGAGCCAGCCACGCCGGTGGTCACACGATTCCGTAGCGTCCAGCCGCTGGCCGCGGTCGCACATGTCACGTTCGCGGGTACGCCCGGCGTCGGACCCGGCGTCACGGTGAGGACGGTGGCGTTCACGTTCAGCTGCAGTCCACCGACGCCTGCCGAGTATGCCTCATCCATGTCGTCCCACATCCACCCCTGGCCGTACGGTTCGTCCTCGATGGCGTTATCGTCGCCGATGACACGTCCAGAGAGTGAGCGGACCCCCAGTGCCTTCAACCGTTCGGCCCACGAGCGAAACAACGGCTCCGCGGCGACCTCTTCCGTACCGATGGACGGATCGCCAGAGCCGCGCACGATCAGATCGCCGTCGAGGAACCCGAAGTCGATTGCTCCGAGGCCGAGTACCTGGGTTTCGTAGGTATAGTCCCATCCCAATCGCTCGGCGGCCGTCGCGAGCGTGATCACCTTGAGACTCGACGCGGGGATCAACAGCTTGCGTGGGTTTCTCGCGTACAGCGTGTCATCGGACGCGAGCGAGCGGATGACGACACCCCACGTGCCGGCGGCAAGTGACGGTACGTCGAGCGTGCGATCGATGTCCTGCCGAAGGCGGGTGAGGGCGGCAGACGTCGCCGTGACCGGATTGGCGGGCGTGCTGACCGGACGAGGGCCGCGGCAGGCGGTCAGCAGGAGGGCACAGGCGACCGCGGCGCACACGCCGGGCTGCCCGCGAGGTGGCCTCACTGCACGAGTTCGTCCAGCCGTGTGATTGCCTCGTTGAGCTTCTCTGCCTCGACCACCATCGCCCCGGCATCGTCGGGGCGGGCCGCGAACGCGTCGTTTCCGCTCTTGCCGAACGTGGCGCGCTCCTCGGATCGGCTCTGGTCGTATTTCATGTACACGCTGAGCGTGGGCGCGTCGAGGCCCGTGCCGGTCCTCGCGTCTCGAAACGACGTGGCGCGAACGTCCGCGAGGCCGGAAAGCAGGGCTTCAACTTTCTCTCGATCGAGCTCTTTCTCGGTGGGGCTGACACGCTTCCAGATGTCGGGCTTGTCGCCTTCCGTCTTCACGCGTTCGATCACCATCGATTTACCGCTCCACGAGAGCTCGGCACGGGATGCATTGAACGCACGGAAGTCGAACACGTCCTTGCGACGGAAGTCATCGAGACTCTTCTTGAAGTCGTCGGCGAGCGACTTGTCGACGGTGGCCACGAGAGTCTTCGAGGCGTACCGTGCGTGAACGCCGTCCGATCCGGCGTCGGATCCGAACTCGACCACCACCGGCTGCGAGCCTTCTGCGTTGATGGTGACCTTCACCGCTGGATTGTCCAACCCGTATGGCTTCAGATCCCCAGAGGCCACCTGTTCGGTGACGATGGACTTGATTTGTGCCGACTCGAGCCGGCCGATGAGCGCCTCGGAGGCGCTGTAGTCGGCGCGCGCGTCAATCGGCTTGCTCACCCGCCACTCGGTCGTTTCACCCTTCTCGCCCTTGGTGATCTTCGTGAGGACCACGGGCTTCCCGGCGCCCGTGATCTCGATACTCTGGATTTTCGCGCGCGGCACGCTGACGAGCGCCTTGTCGCGCAGGTCGAACGTCGAGCGATTGAACGTGGACTCGTGGTACGCGGCGATCAGGAACACGCGCTGGTCATCGTTCCTGCGCGCGTAGAGACCTGCGCCGGTCGGCGACTTGTCGCCGACGTACAGGTGCCCCTCTGGCACATCCTTGCCCTTGAAGTCGATCTGAATCCGCGGCTTCTCGAGGCCGAATTCGGCCAGGTTGGCAGGATTCTCGTCGACCACGCGCGTCAGTTCGAGGCCGCTGACTGCGCCCGCGATGCTCACGGCGTCCGAGGACGAGGCCTTCGCCTCGATGGGTGCGCTGATCTTCCAGTCCGATCCGTCGCGCTTGAGCGTCGTGGTGTCCCCTGCGTCGTTCTTGACGGTGATCTCCTCGATCTGCTCGCTCTTGGCGGCCGGAAACGCCTTCTCGAGACCTGAGCTCACGGCGCTCGGGTCGCGGTTCGAATCGTAGTAGATGTACCCGCCGAGCCCTGCCAGCACGACGAGCAGCGCTAGCGTCGACAATCCCCCGCGCATTTACTTCCTCCGTCGCCACCACGAGTAGACGCCGGCGCTGAACACGGCACCCGGCACCACAATCATCGCGGTCAGAATCACCCAGATCTGCTGTGTGACGGTGAGCGACAGGCGGCGGTCGCTGGGCTCACGCGGTCGGATCGAAATGAGGTTCTCCTGCTGCGACAGCCAGCCGACGATGTTCATGAACATGTCGCGGTTGCCCTGCACCCCGAGGGCGAAGTTGGCGCTGAAGTCCGAGTCGCCGACCACCGCCATACGCGCCTCGCGCTTCGGCGTGTCCTCCTTCTTGGCATCCTCGGGCTTGGCGTCGGCGGGCGTTGACGCAGGCACGGCGACCGCCGCCGCCAACGAGATCGGGCCTGCTTTGTCGCCCGTTGCTTCGTCCATCCCGGCGCCCGTCGAGAGCGAGGTCATGTCTCGCTCGGCCCAGCTGGCCGCGCTGGTCTCGATGAAAGATTGCGCGGTTCGTCCGTTCGTGCCACCCGATGCCGGGTTGACCGATCGCGCGAGCGGATAGAGGGTGATCATGTTGTTGAACCCCTCGGTGATGGCATGAGGCGGGTAGGTCAGCGCGACGGGCGAGGAGGCATCGCTCCCGAACATCCGTCCCATTCCGCTCGTATCGATGACGACGTTGGCGCCGACCTCGATGCCCCAGTCCTTGGCAAGGGCCACGAGGTTGGTCAGCGGTGGCGAGTCAGGTTTGATCTCCGGGTCGAGCATGAGCAGGAGCTTGCCCTGCGTGTCGAGGAACTTCTCCAGCGCTTCGATCTCCGGGGGGAAGAAGTCGTTCACCGGCCCGGCGACGACGACGATCGACGCGTCGTTTGGCACCGATCCGGTTTGTGCCAGGGCGAGCCGCTCGACGGTGTAGTTCTCACGCTTGAGCGCATCGCCGATACCGTTGAAGCCGGTCCGCTCCATGGAGGTCGGGTCCTTCTCGCCGTGCCCTTGCGTGAAGTAGACCTTGCGCGTTTCGCCGCTGACGACCTTGATGATGCCGTTCGTGATGTCCTGCTCTGTGCTCGAGGTGACCCGCTCGGTCCGGTCCTTGTATTTGATGACGTAGGTGCCGTACTGCTGAATGCCGGCCTGCTGCGCGGCGGTCCGTTGCCGGTCCGGATCGATGTACTCCGTCGTCAGTTGTTTGGAGACGTACTCGTATTCGCGCAGTCGATCTCGGTGCTGCTGGAAATCGCGATCGAACACCTGGATCTGGAGCGGGGCGTCGAGCTTCGCCAGCACGTTCTTCGTCTGGTCCGACAGGCTGAACTGTTGGTTGGAGGTCAGGTCCCACCGGTAATTGCGACGGGAGCTGATGTAATTCACCGCCACGAACACGGCCGAGGCCACGATGACGCCCACTATCGTCATGAACCAATAGCGCGCCTGTCGCGTCGAGAACATCGCCGCGATCTCGCGCCACTGGGTGGCCATATACGCGACCATGGCCACCAGACCGGCGATCGCCAGTCGGACGGACCATTGCTGGTCGATAGGAATGACGTTGATCCGCACCAGGACCGCGAACACCACCAACGCGGTGCCGATCCAGCCGATGATGTTGAAGATTCGCGTCACCATTACGCCCGCCACCGTTCCGTATCGACCGACTTCGCCGTCAGATAGAGTCCGAACGCGATGAAGCTCACATAGTAGATCGCATGCTTCGTGTCGAGCACGCCTTTGGCGAAGTCGTCGAAGTGGTCGACGATCGACGCGAAGCTCGCCGCGTCGCCGTACCACGCGCCGCCGGCGATGCTGCTGATCCAGCTGATCACCCAGAACAGCAGGAAGACCGCGAAGGTCGCCATGGCGGCGACGATCTGGTTGCGCGTCAGGCTGGAAATGAAGAGCCCGACCGAGATGAAGCATCCGCCCAGCAGCAGGAGGCCGAGGTACGCGGTGATGAGCGGCTTCCACTCCGGCGATCCGTAGATGAACAACATCCCGATGTGGATCACCGTCACCAGCAGCATGATGGCCCAGAGTGCGAGGGCGCCGAGGAATTTCCCGAGGATGATCTGCAGGTCGGTCACTGGCGACGTGAGAAGGAGCTCGATGGTGCCGGACCGCTTCTCCTCCGCGTAGGCGCGCATCGTAATCATCGGCATCACGAAGAGGATCACGACCGTGACGTTCTGTAAAAGCGGCCGGATCATGTGCTCGTTGATGTTGATCGCCTGCGGGCCCATCGGGGACATCTGCCCGCTGATCTGAACGAAGTACGCCAGCATGATCCAGTAGAAGTAGCCGTACACCAGCGCGAAGAAGCCGATCACGATGTAGGCGATCGGGGAGGCGAAGTAGGACCGGAGCTCCTTGCCTGCAATCGCGAGGATGTTACTCATGGGGCACCTCTTCGATGGCCGCTCGGTTGTTGTCGTTCGGGGTTTCAGGCCCGCTCGGCGCGCGCTCGTCTTCGGTCGTCAGCGAAAGGAACACATCCTCGAGGCTCATGCGCATCGGGCGAAGTTCCAACAGCCCCCACCCGTTCCGCACCACCGCCTGCGCGAGATCCCGCCGCACGTCACGGCCGCGCTCGCTGTCAACCTGGTAGCCGACGATGCCGTCACGCCGGTCGGCTTGTACGACACGAGTGACGCCGCCGACCTGCGAGAGAGCGGTCTCAACGGTGGCGCAGCCCCCGTCGATCTGGATGTACATCGCTTCCGATCCGCGCAACTTCGACGTCAGGTTCTCGGGCGAGTCGACCGCAACGACCTTGCCTCTGTTGATGATGACGACGCGAGTGCAGGTCTGCGAGACTTCCGGCAGGATGTGCGTGCTCAGAATGATCGTGTGGTCGCCGGCGAGCTCCTTGATGAGCTGTCGCGTCTCGTTGATCTGCTTGGGATCGAGCCCCGCAGTCGGCTCGTCGAGGATCAGCACGTCCGGGTTGTGGATGAGCGCCTGCGCGAGCCCGACGCGTTGCTTGTACCCCTTCGAGAGCTTCCCGCATGCCCGGTCGGCCATATCGTCGATACGTACCCGGCGCATGACGGCGTCGATGCGCTCGCGCCGCTCAGACTTCGGCACGCGCTTGATCTTGGAGATGAAGGTCAGGTACTCCCGAACGGTCATGTCCGGGTAGAGCGGCGGAGTTTCGGGGAGGTACCCGGTCCGCCGCTTGGCCTCGATCGGTTGATGGAAGACATCGTACCCGGCAACGGTCGCGGTGCCTTCCGTGGCGGGCATGAAGCCCGTCAGTATCCGCATCGTCGTCGTCTTGCCGGCGCCGTTCGGACCGAGGAATCCCAAGATCTCCCCGCGTTCCACGCGGAAGCTGACGTCTTCAACGGCGGTGAAGCGGCCGTAGCGCTTCGTGAGGTGCTGCACCTCAATCACGACGAAACCTCGTTTCAGTAATCGCGGGGTTGCGCCCCGCGTGCGCGCCACCGGTTCAGCTCCCACGTGTGACCAGCTCCGGCGCGTCTGGGGTAGGTGAGCGCCGATACGAACGGCGCCGACTCAAAATTTTAACCGAACCGTGAAAAAATGGGTAGTGGAGGATTGCGATGTCATTGAGCGTGGGATCCGCGGCACCGGACTTCACCTTGCCGAACCAGGACAATCAACCGGTGACGCTGAGTGCGCAGCGGGGATCGCCTGTTATATTGGCGTTCTTCCCTGCCGCGTTCAGCTCCGTGTGCACCAAAGAGCTATGCACGTTCCGCGACAGCATGTCGAGGTTGAACAGTGCAAGAGCCCAGGTGTTCGGTATCAGCGTTGATACATTTTTTGCCCTTAAGGCCTTCCAGAAGGATCAGAGTCTGACGTTCCAACTGCTGAGCGACTTCAACAAAGATGTGATTAAGGCTTACGACGTGTACAACCCCGACATGATTGGCCTCAAGGGGATTTCCCGCCGGGCCGTCTTCGTGGTCGACGGCGAGGGAGTCATTCGCCACAGCGAGGTTCTGGCGGACGCCAGAAACGAGCCGAACTACCAGGCGGCATTCGCGGCGTTGAGCGGGGCTGAACCGGGGTAGCCGGGCTGGCCGGCCGTGATCTATAATGAACATATGAACAATCGTTTATATGTCGATGGGATGGTTCAATCGTGACGGCCGGGGCATGGGGTACGTCGTCGGCGAGCGCGCTCCCTCCCGCACCTGAGCCTTCGCCACGCCACGACCGACTGGATGATGAGTCAGTAACGGCGCTGGCCGAGACCTTCCGCATGCTCGGCGATTCCACGCGCGTCCGCATTCTCGACGCGCTCTCTCACGCCGAGCTCTGCGTCCAGGACCTCGCACGACGCGTCGACCTGTCCGAGTCAGCCGTTTCCCATCAACTGCGGCTTCTGCGCGGTATGCGGCTCGTGCGTCCGCGCCGCGCGGGACGACAGGTCTTTTACGCCCTCGATGATCAGCACATCGTCCGCCTGTTCGCCCAGGGGCTGGAACACGTACAGGAGCGGGGGCGTGGTCGTGCGCGCGCAGTGGTGGATCGTGAGTAACCTGGCCACCACGGCCTGTTCCGTCTGCGAGGTGCACGCGGAATCCACCTTCGCCATCGAGGGGATGGACTGCCGGGAGGAGGTGGCCCTCATCGAGCGCCGATTCAAGCACCTGGCTGGCCTCGAGGCGTTCAACGCGGACCTCATGGGGCATCGCCTCCATGTCAAGTATGACGCCGCGAAGTTGACGACGTCCGCCATTACGGCGGCTGTCGCGGACGCTGGCATGCGCGCGTGGCTGGAGCACGAGGAACCTCTGGTCCGGCCGGATCCGCAGGAGGCCCGCCGACGGCTCGTGCTCCTCATCGGTTCGGCCGTCGCATTCGCGGCTGGATTCGGGCTGTCGCTCCTCGGATGGAACACGGGCTCGACTGCTCTCTACGCGTCATCGCTCGTGCTGGGCGCGCCCGTGACGCTTCGCAAAGCGCGCCACGCGCTCAAGGTCGGCGCACTCGACATCAACGTGCTCATGGTGGTCGCCGCGCTGGGCGCCATTGCGCTCGGCGAGTGGTCCGAGGCGGCGGCTGTCGTGTTCCTGTTCGCGGTCGCGCAGGCGCTGGAAACGCGCACGCTCGAGCGCGCGCGCTTCGCGATTCGTGCGCTCATGGATCTGGCCCCGTCGCAGGTCGTCGTGCGCGACGGGAACACCGAGCGCGTCTCGTCCATCGATGCGGTCGTGCCTGGTGACGTCATCGTGGTGAGGCCGGGCGAAAAGATCCCGCTGGACGGTGCGGTCGTGGCGGGTGTCAGCGCCGTCAACCAGGCGCCGATCACGGGTGAATCCCTGCCGATTGACAAGGACATCGGCGACGAGGTGTTCGCCGGCACGATCAATGGCCGAGGCGCGCTCGAGGTGCGCGTCACACGCCGCCAACGCGACAGCACGCTGTCGCGCATCATCCACCTCGTCGAGCGGGCTCAAATGCAGTGCGCGCCCTCCCAGACGCTCGTCGAGCGCTTCGCGCGCGTATACACCCCCGCTGTCCTGGCCTTGAGCGCCGCGGTCGCCCTGGTGCCACCGCTCGCGTTGGATGCGGGCTGGCGTGACTGGGTGTATCGGGCGCTCGTCCTGCTGGTGGTGTCGTGCCCGTGCGCGCTCGTCATCTCCACGCCCGTTTCGGTGATCGCGGCCCTCGCCGGGGCGGCGCGGCGCGGCGTGCTCATCAAGGGCGGCGTGCACTTGGAGCGGGCCGCTGGCGTTCGGTGCGTGGCGTTCGACAAGACTGGCACGCTGACCCGTGGCGTGCCGGATGTGGTCGCGATCGAGCCCCTCGGAGGCGTGACCGCGAACGAGGTGCTGGCGATGGCCGCGGCGGTCGAACATCGGTCCGAACATCCGATTGCACGCGCGATCGTGCAGCACGCCGAGGCGCTGGGTGTTCCACACCGCGCGGCCTCTGCGGTCCGTGCGCTGCCGGGCCGAGGCGCCGAGGGCCTCATAGATGAAGTTCGTACGCTGGTCGGCAATCGGCACCTGTTCGCCGAGCGCGGGCTCTTGACGGCGGATGTCGAGATGACGATGAGGCGGACCGCCGACGCCGGTGCTACCCCGGTGATCGTGGCGCGAGGCGGCGTACCGCTGGGCGTTATCGCGGTGGCCGATCGGATCCGCTCCGTCAGCCGTGACGTGGTGGATCTCCTGAGACTCCAGAACATCGAGCATGTCGCCATGCTGACCGGCGACAGCGCGGCCACCGCCGCCGCGGTCGCCGCCGAGCTCGGCGTGGATCAGGTCCGGCCCGAGCTGATGCCAGAGGACAAGGTTGCGGCCATCGACGACCTGCGCAAGCGATTCGGGAGCGTCGCGATGGTCGGTGACGGCGTCAACGACGCCCCGGCTCTTGCCGCTGCCGATGTCGGCATCGCGATGGGCGCGGCCGGGAGCGACGTGGCACTCGAGGCCGCGGATGTCGCGCTCATGTCGGACGATCTAACCAAGATTCCCTACGCGCTCAGGCTGAGTCGATTGACGCTCCGAAACATCAAGACGAACCTTGCGATGTCGCTCGCGCTCAAGGGGGTGTTCGTGATCGCGGCCGTCGCTGGCGTCGCGACCCTGTGGATGGCCGTCCTCGCGGACACTGGCGCGTCCGTCATCGTGATCGCGAACGCCCTGCGGTTGATGCGGACTGACTAGCACCTACTTCCTGACGGGCCCTTGGCGTTCGTCGAGGTCTTCCAGCGGCTCCGGCGTCAGGGGTTTCGAGAGCCAGATTTTGGCCACCCGCAGACCGTCCACTGCGATGACTCGCATCTGTCGGCGCGCCACGTCGATCGTATCGCCGAAACGCGCGCGACGGCTGAGACGACCGAGCACGAACCCGCCGACCGTCGTGTAAGTCTCCTCGTCGATGTCGAGGTCGAAGCGTTCGTTGACGTCGGGCACGAGCGTAAGGCCGTTGATCTCGGCTGAGCCATCCTCCAGCGGCGTGATCCAGGCAGCGCCCGGACCGGCCCCGAGGTCGCCGACGATCCGCTCCATCAGCGATTCGAACGTCACCATCCCTGCGGTGCCGCCGTACTCGTCGATCACGATCGCTTCGCGCACGCCACGCTGGCTGATCTTCGCAAGCAGATCGTCGGCCGCTATCGTCACGGGCACCGTCACCGCTTCGCGCACGAGCTGCGCCGCATCGATCGCGCGGCTCCCCGATGCCAGCGTCCTCACGATGTCGGTGACGTGCAGGATCCCCAGAATGTTATCGAGACTGCCTCGGTACACGGGCAGGCGCGGATAGCCGTGGCGTGTGAGCGTGTCGAGCAGGCCCTCGAGGGACGCGTCCGCGTCGATCGCGACCAGCTCGGTGCGAGGGATCATGACCTGCCCGGCCGTGAGATCCGCGAACGCGAACACGCGGTGGAGCATCTGCTCCTCCTGTTCCTCGATCACGCCAGCTTCCTGGCTCGCCGTGACCAGCATCTTGAGCTCTTCTTCCGAATGGACCATCGCGTGCCCGCCTCGGCTTCTCAGTCCGATCACATTGACCACTGCGCGCCCAGTGCCGTTCAGGAGGCTGATGAACGGCCAGAAGACCTTCATGAAGAGCTCGGTCGGCTTGACGACCCACAGCGCGGTCCTTTCCGACCTCTCCAGTGCCACCGTTTTCGGCGCCAGCTCTCCAAGGACGATATGGAGCGAGGTGACGATGGCGAATGCGGTCGCGACGGCGATGCTATGGGCCGTCGGCGCGACGAAGGCGGTCGGGAGCTGATTCAGCAGCGGCTCGACCAGACTCGCCAGCGCCGGCTCGCCGATCCAGCCGAGAGCGATGCTCGCCATCGTGATGCCGAGCTGGGTGGCGGCGATATAGCCGTCCGGATGGGAGACCGCCCGACGTACGGCGCGCGCCCCCCAGTGCCCCTCGGCCACGAGCTGGTCGATGCGCGTCTTGCGGACCGTGACGATCGAGAACTCGGCAGCGACGAAGAATCCGTTGGCGAAGACCAACGCGAGCACGCCCACCAGTCGCCACACGATGCCGGCCAGGGACAGGGATAGGTCTCCGGTTACTTCCATGCGGAGAGATTACAGAATTACAGCCGTGCGTGCGAGGTTCGGGATACCCCCCTCCCCCAGCCCACGGAACAGGTGGGTCTCGGTCGCGAACGCCCGTGCGTCCAGGCCGTCCCGTCACAGGGCGGCGGCGCGCGGATGGGCCAGCGCACCCCTGGCCGTGCCGCCACCCGCCGCCGTCGGCTCGACCGGGATGCCTAACGCGTCGCGCTTGGGACTCCAGATATGTCGCGGGGAGTGGCAGCGACGCTCCCAGCAGGCCCGCAACGGCCCGCGAAGGGGCAGAGAGGCTGGAGGCGACTCTCTTCGCGCTACGCCTTCCGATTGGAGAAGAAGTGCGCGTCGACGAAGTTGTCGATGGCCGCCTGATTGGCGGAGTCGACCGATTCGAACTCGATGCCCATGCCGACGCGGCGATCGCTCCAGGCCACCTTACCTTCGGCGTCCACGTCCCGCCTCGAACCCGGGAGACGAAAGCGGACCTTGATCACGGAGCCGCTATCGAGCGGGCTCGTCGTGCGAATGGCCATGCCGCCGTGGCTCAGGTTCAACGTCAGCGCCGCCGCAATCGTGTTGCCAAACCGGTACTGAATCGGGATACCGAGCACCACGCGCGGGCTCGCGCGGCGGTTGAAGTTATCCGGAAACAGGCGAGGCGCCAGTGACGGCAGGATGTGCTGCACGGCGCTGTATTCGTTGACGTAGCCCGCGACACCGAGCGCCGCCAGCTCGCGGACTTCCTCGGCACTGGCAATGGTGCCGCTGAAGATGAGCACCGGTAGCTTGCCGCCGTCCAACTTCCGAAGACTGCGCACGAGTTCCACGCCCGGCTGGTGCGGGAGGCGCAGGTCGAGGACGATGAGATCGAGGTGGCTGAGATCCGCCCGGACCCGGGCGAGCAGCTCGGCGGCGCTCCTCACGACCACCGCCTTGTGCCCGGCGTTCTCGAGGGCGGCGCGGAACCGGTCTCGCACGAACGCCGTGTCGTCGGCAATGATGACGGTCTTGGTCGAGACCGATGCGGCGGTCATCTCGTGGTGTTATCGGCGCTGCAAGCCGAAGGCCGCGTTGCAGGACTGCTCACGATATAGCTATAATCCCATTTTCTTCGAGCAATTCGTGAGATTACGCCCGATTGGGCGGATTCTGGCACGCCAGCGACCCAAACGCCAAACCGGACCCTCGCGGCCGAATCGCAACGGAGACACATGGCCACCTGCCCAGAGTGTGACGCTCCCATCGAAGTCGACGAAGTGGACGCCGACGTCGGCGACGAAATCAGCTGCACCGAGTGCGGCCAGAACCTCGTGGTCGTCAATACCGACCCCCTCGAGCTCGACTTCGCCACCGACGAGGATGACGAAGACGAGGACGATGATGACGATCTCGACGATGAAGACGACGAGCTGGACGACGACGCCGACGATGACGTGGAGGACGGGGACTGGGACGAATGAACGAGAAGGCCGGAGCGCTGCGTGAGACCCTCCGCTCCATGGGCACCGTGATCGTCGCCTACAGTGGCGGCGTCGACAGCGCATACTTGGCCTGCGTCGCTCACGAGGTCCTCGGTGACCGCGCGCTTGCCGTCACCGCCGAGAGCCCGAGCTACCCGCGTCGGCACCGTGAGATGGCGCGCGACATCGCGGCGCGCTTCAACCTGCGCCATCGGATCATCCACACCAACGAGATGGCCCTGGCAGAGTACCGGGCCAACCCCTCGAATCGGTGCTACTACTGCAAGCATGAGTTGTACTCGCAGCTGACGCGAATAGCCGAACCGCTCGGCGCTGTCATCGTTGACGGCAACAGCGCGGACGACCGCGGCGATTATCGACCGGGCCGCCAGGCAGCGCGTGAATTCGGAGTCCGGAGCCCGCTGGACGAAGTCGGCCTCGGGAAGGACGACATCCGCGCGCTCTCGCGCGAGGCGGGCCTGCCAACGTGGGACGAACCGGCCTCTGCGTGCCTTTCCTCCCGCATTCCGTACGAGAGCGAGGTGACCGACCGAAAGCTCCGGATGATCGAGACGGCCGAGGACGCGCTGCGGACCCTCGGCTTTCGCGTGTGCCGCGTCCGCCATCACGATGACCTCGCACGTCTAGAGCTGGGCCGCGACGAGCTTGCGCGCGCGCTCGATCCGGAGGTGAGTCGGGCCATCGTGCGCGAGCTGAAGCAGGCCGGCTATCGTCACGTCACCCTGGATCTGCAGGGGTACCGAATGGGCAGCCTCAACGAGGGCCTGCCGCTGCGACCGGCCTGATGCGGTGTGACGACCAATAGGTCCGCCGTGCTGCTCGCGGTGATGGTGCTCGCGCTCCATCTGCCGTACACGCCCGCGTCTCTCGAAGACCTCGATTCACTCAACTTCGCGCTCGGCGTGCGCCACTTCGACGTGGCGCAGCACCAACCCCACCCGCCCGGGTATCCCGTCTACGTCGCCGTGGCGAAGGCCGTGCAGGCCGTCGTGCCGGACGTCACAGACGCTCTGTCCCTCGTGAGCGTGGCTGGCGCTGCTCTGGCCGTTTTCGCCATCCTGGCCCTGTTCCGGGTGTGGCCGTCCGCGCAGCGTGACATCTGGGTGTCCGTCGTCGGGACGACGCTCGCCATCACCTCGCCCCTCTTCTGGATGACGGCGGTTCGCCCGCTCAGCGACATGCTGGGACTGGCGATCGCGGTCGCAAGCCAGGCGCTGACGCTCCGAGCGGTGAGGCCGAACACATTCGTCCTCGCGGCGTTCGTCGCCGGTGTGGCCGCTGGTGTCCGGTCGCAAGTCGTGTGGCTGACGGTACCGCTCCTGGCGATGGCGATCTGGATGCGAGGCGGCGAGGGAGCCGGCCGCCCTCGTACCGCGGCCACGGCTCTTGTTGCGTACGTCACGGGCGTATTCTTGTGGGCCGTGCCGCTCGTGGTGCTGTCTGGCGGTCCGAGCGCCTACGTGCGCGCACTGGCGGACCAGGGTGGTGAGGATTTCGCGGGTGTCGCGATGCTGGCGACACAGCCGTCCCCTCGTCTGCTGCTGTCGGCGCTCTACGCAACCTGGATCGCGCCGTGGAACTACTGGCCGCTCGCGCTCGTCGTGCTGAGCGCGGCCGTCGCCGGGTGCCTGCGCTACTGGCGCCTCGCACCGGTGACGCTTGGCTGGTTGGCGGTGGCGTACGGTCCGTACACCGCGTTTCATCTCCTGCTTCAGGAGACGGCCACTACGCGCTACGCGCTGCCGCTCGTGGTGCCCATCGCGTATCTCGCGGCATGCGGTCTGGCGGTCTTGCCACGACCAGGTGCCGCAATCGCCGCCGGTGCGATCGCGGCCATTGGCGTGGTGATGACCCAGCCTGCGCTGCGTGCCTACGCGCTGAACCCCGCGCCAGCCTTCCAGGCGGTCGAGCTCATGGCCAGTGCCGCGGCGGAGTCGGACCGACCGGTGCTGGCGATGCACCGCCGGCAGGAGCTCGAGATGCGCCGCCCGCTTCTGTGGAATCGCGACCGCTTACCACAGTGGGCCGCCCGCCTGCCCTCTCCCCCCAAGCTCGAGTGGTTGGAGCTCGTGAAGTACTGGAACGGTGGAGGGCGTGCCCCGATCTGGTTCCTCGCGGATCCTCCTCGCAGTGACCTGCGGCTCGTCGACAGTCATGCACTGGAAAAGGTGCGTGAGTACCGCTGGCCGTTCGACGCGACCAATCTCCTCGGCGGCGTGCGACCGAACGTCATGGACCTCTACCGAGTGTCGCCCCCCGCGTGGTACGCGGGCGAGGGCTGGGCCCTGACCCCTGAAACCGCCGGCGTGGCCGGCGAGAGGGCGCGCGGGCCCGGCCTCGCGCCCATTCAAGCGTGGGTCCGGCGCCAATCCACTCCGGCCATTTTGATGTTCGGCGGCCGAAAGCTCTCAGGTGCCGAGCCGACTGACGTCACCGTGGCGATCGAAGGCCGCACGATCTGGACCGGTCCAGTCGCGCCGGGGTTCTTCCTCCACTTCGTCCGTCTGGAGCCGGCGGCACTCGCCGGATCCGGAGACTACGCCGAGCTGACCGTGAAGAGCGGAACCAACGAGGTGGCGATCGAACAGTTCGACGTACAGACCACCGAGCGCCCGGTGTACGGATTCGGCGAAGGCTGGCATGAGCTCGAGTACAACCCTCGGACGGGTCGGATGTGGCGCTGGACGAGCGAACAGGCGGTGCTCCGCGTGATGGCGCCCCGCCGCGCGCTCGCCCTGCGCCTCATCGGGGCGTTCGAAACGTCGGCTGCGACCGCTCACCTGGTCGTGCGTGCAGGAAGACGGGTGCTCTCGGAGCAGGACGTGCCCAGGGAGTTCACGCTGGACGTGGCGATTCCGTCGGATGTCGTGGCCACCGACGCCGAAACCTTGATCACGCTGGAAACGGACCAGTGGTCCGTGCCCGCCGAAACCAACTGGTGGCCCACCCAGGATCGTCGTCACCTGGGACTCCGCGTGTTCGAGCTGACGCTGACCGATTCACGCGCGGTGACGCGCATGGGCGGCGGGGTGGGCACGCTCGCACGCACAACCCGAGCGACCGAGGATGGACAGAGGCACTGGTCGGCCGTCGGGAGCCGACAGCTCTTCGCGTCGGCGGTCGACGTACGACGCTCAGCTCAACCTGACTGCGGAGCGTGGATACCCCGCAGTCAGACCGGTCAGCGCCTCACGCTAGCATTTGCAGGACCCGCCGGACTTGCTGGACTTGCTCGACTTGCCGGACTTGCTCGATTTGCCAGAACCCCTTGAGTCGCTGCCGCAGCCCTTGGAAGACCCGCCCCCTGCCACGACGTCAAGATCAGTGCCGGTCAGCTCGATCAACCCAGCAGGATTTTCGAGGGCGGGTTGCTCGGTCGCGCTCAGAGTGGACCGAAAGATCGGGGCTTTCCATGCACGGACGATGCTCTTCATGACGACCTGCCTCTTCCTCGCCGTCGGGCGAGGGTCGGGGCTCGACTTCATGCCGAGCGCCGCTTGCCCGACAGCAAGGCGGGTTCCTGGTCCAACCGTTCCTGGACGTGCGTTTCGCGCGTGAAACTTCAGCGGGCAGTGGACACAGGACGTTGTGGGGCTTGGACAGCACCTCGGGTACTCCGCGACCGTCTGAGGTCCAGGTGGACGGCGTCCTCTCAGAACAGTGTGTCAGCTCGCACGCCGAGTCCCCAAGCTTCGAGAACCTCGAATAAGACCACAAGAAGAAGAATTAAGTCACCAAGCAACAAGAACTATCTGATACGCTAACTCAGCGAGTGACGCGTTGATGGGTTTCCATAAGGCACTGACTTGCTGCGACTTATTGGATCTATTTCGCCGGTCAGCGGTTCGGCTTGCGCGCGAGGCACAGCAACGAGCCCCCCGCCGGGCTGTTGAACCACCGGAGCCACCAGCTTTCGAGGTAAAGGATGCCGCTCAGGAGGAGGTTCACGGGTGCGGCCGGTACGCTGATGTCCGTCTCGGCCTGAGCCTCCTCCGGCAGCCCTCGCCAGCGCTGGTAGGTTCTGATCACCAACATGGGCACGAACAGCGAGGCGTTCGTATAGGTGATGCGTTCGATCGTGAAGCCCGCCTGCGTCAGCAGGCGCGTCAGCGACGCTCGGCTGTACCGCCGAATCTCGCGCGCGAGCACGGAGTGATCACCCTTTAAACAGTCCATGGCGGCGACATTGATCAGGATGCACCCGCCGGGTTTGATGACACGGAACATCTCTCGGACCGCCGCCTTCTCAACGGGGTCGGGCAGGCCGTAGAGGACGTCGAACGACGTCACTACGTCGAAGGCGTTGCTGTAGAGCGGAGCATCGGAGACGCTGGCTTGAACTAGCCGACGCCGGCCGGCCTGGCGTCCGATCTGGAGGCCGACGAACGTGACGTCAAAGCCATAGGAGCGGCCGAAACGGTCGAGCAGGTCCAGATTAACGCCCGTTCCGCACCCAAAGTCTACGAGACGAACGTCCGATAAGCCCTGCGTCGCCCGCTGCAACCACGGGGAGACGAACCGGCGCAAGCCTTGGAACCAGAAATGACGCTGCTCCGCCCGCGCCGTGGCGGGCAAGAGTTGGTCCATTTCATGCATTGTGCCTGTCCGATTTCGCGCGCTGGGTCCCCATTTTGTTCCTCATTGCCGTGCAACTGTGATTGACACCGCAGCAATCTGGTCTGTAAGCTGACGGGCACTCAATCTGAGGAGTGTGATCGATGATTCGCCTACGCCGGTATCTTCCAGTCCTCGCGTTGCTTGTGACGCTCGGCATCATCGCGGCGGCCTGCGGCAAGAAGCCGGTTCCGCCACAAGCGCCCCCGCCGCCTCCACCACCGCCGCCTGTGGTGCAGGTGCCGCCACCGCCGCCGCCCCCCCCACCACCGCCGCCCCCGCCACCCCCGCCACCGGCGCCGCTGACCGAAGATCAGATCTTCGCACGGAAGTCACTGGCGGAGCTGAACGCGGAGCGTCCGCTTGGCGACGTGTTCTTCGACTACGACCAGTCGACCATTCGCGACGATGCGCGCGGTCCGCTGGAGCGAAACGCCGATTGGATGAAACGCTGGACCAGCACGCAGGTCACTATTGAAGGACACGGCGACTCGCGCGGTACTCCGGAGTATAACCTAGCGCTCGGCACGCGTCGTGCCGACGCCGTGAAGACGTATCTCGTGAATCTCGGCGTGCCCGCCAGCCGCCTCACAGTTGTGAGCAAGGGCGAGGAGGAGCCGCAGTGCCGGGATGAGAGCGAGTCCTGCTGGCAGCAAAATCGTCGCGGGCACTTCATCATCACAGCGAAGTAGCTGCTCTCAAGGCGGGTAGGCGGGTAGGTATCAGGTGGGTCTGCTGCCAGACCCTCCTACCTGCCCACCCGCTTACTTCTCCCGCTCGAGAGTGATGAACCCACCGACAGTCAGCGTGAGCTCGCGGATTCCCGCTGGTCGTGCTCAGAGGATCGCCAGCGCGGCATCTGCTGACCAACCTGCATCGCTCGATCTCTAGCGACGGAGTCTCGGGCCGTCCGTGTGCGATGACATCGACCACCGAACATCGAGCGGCCGCTGACCACTGCCAGGAGACCAACGACCAGACTTTGTGTTATGACTAGAGGGCCAGCCGCCTGCGGAGGTATTCCGCAATGCGTCGATCCCTCGTTCGCCTCGCCTTCTGCCTCGTCGTGCTCATCGGCATGTGGGGCACGTCGACATCCGCGTCCGCGCAGCCACACAGCGGGACGATGTTCTTCACCGTGGGTGCGCTCGCCAACAACGAGCGGACGTCGCACGCATCGAGCTTCGGCGGCGATCCCTCCGATCTCAACGGGACCGTGCCGGGCGGGGCCTTGGGGCTCGGCGTGTATTTGACACCCGCGTTGTCCGCGCGCGTTGAGTGGTCGATGACCAGCTGGCTCGAGTACGAGACGGAGCTGTACGTCTATCCGCTGGCGATAGGTTCCGGTTCCATCGGCTTGCGGATTTTCGCACCGCGGTTCCAGGGCAAGCGGATGTCGAAGACGGGGCTCGCCCTTCTGGGTTATCGCGTCGGCCCCGAGCGAGCGGCCGTGGAGCTACTCGGAGGGATCGGGTGGGTGGCCCAGTCTACGCGATCCTTTTACGACTCTTGGATCGCCATTCCCGCGAGCGCTGTGATGGGCCTGGTGTATCCATACGGCGAATCGAGCTTGTATGACGCGGTGGGTGTCATGGGCGTCGACGCCACGGCGGCGCTCACCGATCACGCCGCGGTCGTACCGCAGTTCCGCACGTATGTCTCGAACGGGATCTTGAGCATGCGCCCGGGTCTCAGCTTCCGCTGGACGTTTTGATCAGGGCTCGGCTCCGAACTCCGGCTCGGTCGCTGCGGGGGGGCCCCACGCCCCGCTCCGCTTCCTTGCGGCGCGCGCGGCGAGACCCCAGAAGCCTTCGCGCTCTCGTAAGGCCGCACCAAAGCAGCGAGCCAGGCGCTGAGCGCCGAACGAACCCAGGATCCCTCGGTCACGACTCGGGCAGTGTAGGCACGGCGACGAGGATCGCCACCGTACCGACCACTCCTGCCGCAAGAGTGGCCGCAGTCGCCAAGCGGGACGCGGATAGCAAGAGAGCGCTCGACACGAGGACGGCCGTCCACATCGCGGCCAGTGCTCTTCGCTTCGCGGTTGCCGACATCCCGCCCTGGTGCTCGAAGCGTCTGACGGTCGGCCCGAACCAGCGGTGGTTGGCCAGCCACGCGGCGAAGCGGGGGGAGCTGCGCGCGAAGCAATAGGCGGCAACGAGCACGAACACCGTGGTGGGCATGCCCGGCACGAACACGCCGATGAAGGCGCACGCGACCGCACCCCACCCCACGCACACGAGCACGAAACGCGCTGCCAGGGCGCGCTCGCCGACCGGACGCACGATCTCGGGGTCCACGCGGGGCATGGCTTCTGTGAATCGGCGCTGCACTCTCACACAATACCTCCGCGCCGCAACCATTGCCACCGCCGCGGCGTTTGCGCATCTTGGCGACGGCGGCAGGGCCCCAACCGACGGACTCGGCGTACGACGTTGTTGGCCGGGGTCTCACCGCCATTCACCGATTCAGCGTCCGAGGGCTGCGAGATTGGGTTTTTAATACCCTCACGGTCGCCGCGGCCCATTCGTCGCGGCCCGGTGCCCAGGACCAGCGGGCTCCAGAGGACCAACCTATGAGCTTCACGCCCACTCTCGTCATCGGCCTTGTGATGACCCTGCTAGGAGCCGTTCTACTCTTCGACCGGTTGGCGCTGGTCGACATCCGGACGGTTCTGCGGTTCTGGCCGCTGTTGCTCACCTTGTTCGGCCTGAGTGTCATCGTCCAGGCACTCAGAGAAGACGGTACCAGCGAGGCTGGTGGTCGGAGTCGTCCCATCGTTTCGCCTGGGTTCGTGTTGATTCTGATCGTGATCTGGCTCGTAAGCACTCAAGCCACGGATCGGCGATTTCTGCGATCGGGCGCGTCCGAGGATCCGGAGCTCTCGCTTCTTGCGGTCATGGGGAAGGACGAGCGCGCCAGCACGTCCACCGCTTTTCGCGGCGCGCAGATGACCACTGTCATGGGCCTAACGCGGCTCGATCTACGGCAGGCGACCCTCGCGAGCGGTGGCGAGGCCACGGTGGATGTCCTTGGTGTGATGGGGGCGGTCGAGGTGTTCGTCCCCGAGGGATGGACGGTCGACCTGCGAACGAGGGCGGTGATGGGCGGCACGCGGGACCGCCGAGGTCTCTCTCCGGACGAGGGCGACGATGACGATGACCGCGGGCCGCGTCGTGAGCGGCGTCGTGCCGCACGTGATCGCACCGATACTCGAGCGGCCCCGGCTGCATCCACGCCCGCGCCGCAGCCCGCCGGGACAGCCTCGACTCCGACCGCGCCATCCGAAACGCGGTCGCCCACTGGGGCGCTCAGTTCTGGCGACACTTCATCACCGGCGGCAACGGCGAGTGACGCATCAGCAGCCCCGCCGCCGCGCCTTGTCGTCAAGGGCCTCATCGTGGCTGGCGCGCTGAGTATCCGATCATGACCCGCGCGACTTCATCATCGGGCCCAGAGGTCACCTCCGACGGACGGCCCTGGGGACCGCGTGTGCGCGCACGAGCATTGCGGCCCAACGATGCGCTGTCGCACCTGGCCATGGGTATCTTCCTCACGATGCTCGGCTTCGTGTTGAGTTTGGATCGGTTCGAGCTGGTCGACGCGTCTCGCGCCCTGCGCTGGTGGCCACTTGGCTTCCACGTCCTCGGCGTCACGATGCTCTTGCGGCGACCCGACTCGCGTGGGCGGTTCTGGGGGATCGCCTGGATTGCCGTGGGCACGTGGTTGCTGCTCGCGAGTCTGGACGTCCTGTACATCGATCTGGGCGATCTGCTAGGGCCCGGACTGTTGATCCTGATCGGTGTGAGGCTGATGACGAGAGGTCGTCGCGCTCCGTCGGTAGCCGAGGATGACGCGCTGAGCCGGCCCAGTCTGATTGCGTTGTTGGCCGAGGCGCGACGAAGCGTCACGCAGGAGTTCGAGGGTGCGTCCATGACCTCTGTGATGGGCGGTTGTCATCTCGACTTGCGGCAGGCGTCGATTCCGTCGGGTCGAGTACCCGTCGTCGACGTCTTCGCCGTGATGGGTGGACACGAGATCATCGTCCCGGCGACGTGGACTGTCGTGCTGGAGGCCCTGTCGATCCTCGCCGCGGCCGAGGACAAGCGCCTGCCGCTCGTGGGAACCCCACCGCCTGGGGGAAGCGGCGCGACAATTCTCGTTCGAGGCACGCTGATCTTCGGAGGCCTCACGGTAAAGAACTGATTGGTCATTGGTCACGACAGGCCCCGCGGCAACCATGCACCCCGTTCTCTCCGATCGGCGCTATGTGCTCGTGTACCTGCTCGTCTGGCTCCTGTTTGGAGTGTTGCTGGCTGGCGGGTTCGAGGGCACCGGCGAACGCGGGTTGGTGTCGCAGCTCGTCTTCGTCCCGACGACCGTGGCGTACGCGTTGGCATGTCTGTCGACGTGGTATCTCTGCCGCGTGTTCCCCCTGGAATCGGACGCGAGTGTCTGGCGAGCGTTGCCGGTGCACGCGCTGGCGTCCGCGCTCGCGAGCGGCATCTGGGGCATTACCGTATCGGGCTGGGCCCGCTTGATCGATCGTCTCGCGGGCGATATCGGCGCGGTGCGGGTCCAGGCGGACCGCGGGCCTGCGCTGTTCCTCCTGGGCATGCTGCTGTACTCGCTCGCGACGGCGGTGCACTATCTGTTGATCGCCGTGGAAGCGTCCCGCGACGCCGAGCGGCGTGCGCTCGAGCTGAACCTGGCCGCGCGCGAAGCTGAACTGAGGGCGCTGCGCGCGCAAATCGACCCGCACTTCATGTTCAACAGCCTCCACTCCATCAGCGCGCTCACCACGACGGACCCCGTGGCCGCCAGGCGGATGTGTCTGCTCCTGGCGGACTTCCTGCGGGACACGCTCCGCCTCGGGGCCCATCAGCGTATCTCGTTGGCTGAGGAATTCGCGCTCGCCGAACAGTTCCTCGCCATCGAGCAGATCCGTTTCGGATCGCGGCTTCGCGTCGAGCGCCGCGCCGCGGAGGACGTTGGCACATGCCTGGTCCCGCCGCTCATCCTGCAGCCGCTCGTGGAGAATGCGGTGGTGCACGGCGTGTCGCAGCTCGTCGAGGGTGGCACCATTCACATGACCGCGTGCCGGACGACCGGCCTCCTGACGATCTCCTTGGAGAACCCCTGCGATCCGGAACGTCTGCGCTCGCGTGGCGTCGGGCTCGGGCTCGATGTGCTTCGGAGGCGGCTGGCGGCGCAGTGTGGCATTGCCGACGTGGTGCACGTGGCGGAAGGGGTCGGCCGCTATCGTGTGGAGCTTCGCCTTCCGGTGGTGACCGCTGTATGAGTCGAGACGCGACGGCGCCACAGCTCGCGCCCCTGCGCGTGGCCATCGTCGACGATGAGCCGTTGGCCCGCAGCTACCTGCGCGAGCTGCTCGCGGCACATGACGACGTCGAGATCGTGGCCGAGTGTGCCAACGGGATCGAGGCGGTGAAGGCGTGTGCCGACATCAAGCCGGACCTGCTGCTCCTCGACATTCAGATGCCGAAGCTAGATGGCTTCGACGTGCTCGAGCTGATCGGCCACGCTGTGCCCGTCATCTTCGTGACCGCATACGACGCGTTCGCAGTCCGCGCGTTCGAGGTGCATGCCGTTGACTTTCTGCTCAAGCCGTTCGGGCCGGAGCGCCTGGCCGAAGCGCTGACTCGGTCGCGAAGCCGACTCGGATCGGCCGATCTCCAACCCGTGCATCGGGTGTTGGCCGAAGTGCGGACAGGCCGTGCGCCGCTCAGTCGGATACTGATTCGCGACCGCGCGGACGTGCACGTCATTCCCGTCGAGAAGATCGACTACATCGAATCGCAGGACGACTATGTCGCGGTCCGTGTCGACGGGAGGAGCCTGCTGAAGGAGCAGACACTCTCGGAGTTGGCCGAGCTGCTGGATCCGAACCGATTCGTTCGCATCCATCGGCGGTACGCGCTCAACCTCACGCGGCTGGTCCGAATCGAACAGTCCGATACGGGGAGCCGCACCGCCACGCTTCGCGACGGAACGGAACTCCCCATCAGTCGCAGCGGATATGCACGGCTTCGCGAACGGCTGTGAACGGGTATTGGGTCACCTCTGAATCTATACGCGCGCCGTGCGGGTGGAGGCGAGATTGAACGTCTGATGCCAGTTCGAGTCCGCGCCTCGGCCCGTGCGTGAGACATGGACGTCGAGCAGGTACGGCCTGCCGTCGCGTGTGGCGTGCACTCCGCGCTTCAGGGCCGCCTCGAGATCGGCTGGCGCCGTCACGCGCTCGGCCTTGACGCCCTGGCTCTCTGCGAGCTTGACGAAGTCGATGTCCGGATCGCCGAGATACAGGCCGTGGTACTTGCCCGTGGAGGTCATACGCCCGTTGTAGCCGGCGAAGGCACCGCGGACCGTCTGATAGTACTTGTTGTTCGACACCACCATGAGCACGGGGACGCCGTACCGCGCGAGGGACCACAGCCCCGCCGCGCTGTACATGACGGCGCCATCGCCAATCGTCAGGATGACCTGCCGATTCGGCGCCGCCAGCTTCGCTCCCAGTGCCGCGCCGACCCCCCACCCGAGCGCGCGTCCACCGTTCTCGAGCCACATCCGCTCATCGTCTCGGAAGCCGTATTTGATGAACGTCCCGGACGCTTCTCGGCCGCTCCAGTTCTCGCCGACGATGATCGCATTGCGATCGGCGACGCGGTCGAGCTCAAAGGACACCCGCTCTGGATGAATCGCGGTGCCCTCGAGGTCGGCGCGAGCGGCCTTCTGCTGCGTGTCGCGCGCCTTCTCGATGGCGGCCGTGATTGTGGCGAGACGAGCGGACCGGATCTTCTGGAGGCGATCGGCTGTGGCCAGCGACTGCACGGCATCGATCAGGTCCCGTGTCGCTTCGGCCACGTGGCCCACGACCGCCAAATCGAGCGGCATCGTCCGCCCCATCGTGTCAGGGTCGATGCCGACCGCCGCGAATCGCGCGCCGCTGAGGAGCGGCTGCTCAGGAGTGGCGTTGCGGCCGGATCCGATGGCGTAATCACCGAGATCGCGCGTCCCGTACTGAATCACGCAATCCGGGCCGGTCTCTGGATACGCCATCCGGAAGTTGCTGGCGTACTGCCGATGGGCCGTCGGGAAGCTCTTGAAGGCGGTGATGCTGTTGCCAGACCCGCCGGCGACCGCGAGACCCAGGAGTTCGGCGAGCTTGACCACGTCGGCCTGCGCGCCCGACTTCCAGACTTCGTCGCCCACGACGATCGCGGGACGCTCGCTTTCGATGAGCATGCGCGCGAGCCGTTCCACTTGACTCTTGGAGGGGCGCGGACGCGGATCCACGAGAAAGGCGTCGCGCGGAAGGATCTCAGCAGAGACGTTCGCCCGTTCGAGGCCGGCCGACGCGTAGCACACGTACACCGGTCCACCAGGTGCCGCCATCGCGACGCGATACGCACGCCGCGTCATCAGGGGGAACGACGCGGGGTCACGCGCTTCCCACGCCATTTTCTGGAACTGACGCGTGATCTCGATTTGGCTGAAGCCGGGCTTGGGCATCAGCATCGCGTCGTCGAGGAAGCCACTGATGTCCTTCATGCCGGCCGTGACGACGATCGCGGACCCGTCACGGTAGGCATTGGACAGCTGACCGGCCATTTGCGCCGTACCGCCGATCGCGTGAACGTTCACGAAGGCCGGCTCGTTTGTGACCTTATGATAGCCGTCGGCCATCGGGATCACGATGCCCTCGTGTAGGCCCATGATCACCTGCAGCTCCGGGCGGTCCGTCAACGCGTCGAAGAATCCGACCTCGTACGAGCCAGGATTCGTGAAGATGTACTTTGTCCCAGCGGCCTTCATCTGCTCGACGACGAGGTCGCCGCCGGTGCCGGTCGCGACATGGCGTCTGGCGGCACTGGTCGCACCCTCCTGACTCGCGGCCACCACCGCTCGCGCACCCGCGACGCTGAAACCGGTCGCGACGAGCTTTTCGAAGAATCGACGTCGGGACAACGCGCCGGCCAAATACTGCTGCAACAGGTGCTGCATTGAAGACTCCAGCGAAATCAGTTTACAGCCATCAGTCTACTCCGTATCACTTGCAAGGCTGCCATCACTTGCAAGGCTGCCAGACGACCGAACCGCCGCTGCCGCTCGTGGGGCAATCCTTCGCGGCGGATCCCATCGCCTTCATGAAGGTTGACAGCGGCACCGGCCGACCGTGCACGGGCGCAAGAGTCGCCACGTCGAGGTTTAGCGTCTTCATCGTCCGGTAGAGCGTGGTCATGGCCTGAGTCGGCGAGGCGGTGGGCGCCTCGTGCGTGTCGAAGAGATTCGCCTGGATGAGAATCCGATCGGCGGGCAGGTACGCCATCGCCATGCCCTCGACGTGCCGAAGAGGTTGGACATAGAAGACGTGCATTGAGCGTGTCCCGTCAGTGATCACGTATCGTTCGTTGAAGCTCTCGTAGTTGTAGCCCTCCGCCAGCTCGGTCGGTGGCCACAGCGACACCATGTCGGGCGCGACAGTGCGAGGGCGGTAGTTCAGTACGTCGCGGTTCAGGAAGTTGATGTTCTTGCGCTGTGTGACGATCGTCGCGCCGATGTGGAGGTACGTGCGGATGCCGCCGATGTGATCGAAGTGCTGGTGCGAGTTGACGAGGTAACGGATCGGCTTGTTCGGCACGCGGCGCACGAGCTCTTCGATCACAGCCAAGCTGCGCGCTTCGCTGGTCGGGGCCTCGAACACAGCCATGAAGTCCTTGAACTCCACGCCGATGCTGTTCGCAGGCCCGCCGCCCAAGAGAAAGACGCCCGGGGCGAGCGTATCGACGGTCACTGCGGGCGCCGCGTAGGGCGTCCGACGCACGCTTTCGGGGACAGCGACCGAATCCGGACACACGTTCGGTTCGACCTTCGCGAACGTGCCACCGAAGGCGTTGTGCCCGGCGGACACATTGTCGAAGCCGTAGTTGTCGTCCCACCCTTGATGTGAGTGCCAGGCCGTCGGCCACTTGACGTTGCCGAAAGGTTGTTGGTTCGTCGATTCGTGTTCGTAGTTGAAGTCGCCCAGCGCGGGCTCGGCGACCATCGTGTGGATCCGCTGAATCTGGTTCTGCTGATTGATGGTCGCGTCGATGCGGTACTTCCCGACGGTGATCGTCACGACGTGGACCTTCTGCGGAATCGTCGTCGGACCGTCACGCCCCATCTCGCCGAGCTCCCACCGCCACACGGCTTTGGGGTTGGCACCTGGGAGACGAGCGGCCTTGACGAACCCATGCGGGTTCATCCAAATCTCGAGCTGACCACGTTCGACGTCCTCCGGTGACATGCGGACCGGCGGCGCGCCCATCCCGTCGATGTGCCAGCCATCGTTGCCGTTCACGATGAAGGTCTGATGGGCGTTCTTTTGGGTGGGCGTGCCGTCCTGCCAGCCCAGACCGTATTTCCACGACGCGGGGTTGAGACCGGGCTTGCGGTCGAATTCTTCCTTGATCGTGCGCGTCTCGAAATTGATCGACCGCGTGTAGTTGGCCAGGGTGTCAATGCGCGGCCAGTCCACGTTCGGCGCCGACTCGAACGCCTGGCCGACGGCGCCGGCATAGCCGGTGCCGGAGAACGTGATGCACCGGAGATTCGCCTCGCCGATCTCAGCGGCAGCGGCCGCCAGCACAGGCGAAGGATCGACGTAGCCTGGTGTGAACGGCTGTGCAAGCCCGACAACGGACACTAGCCCTGCAAAGGCTAACCCAATCGTGGCTTTCATAGTGCGCCGATTCTGACACGGAACGGGCTACATAGAATGGTGTACCTTTAATCACCCGATGACCGAGGCCGAGGTTGCCCAGACGCTCCTCAGGCATGCTGAGAATTTCTTTCCCAAGGCGTGCCCCACGTGCCAGCGCCGCTTCACGAGCCTCCATGAGTACGTGAGGCTGACCACCCCCGTCGGTCCGTGCGTCTCGTATGACGTGGAGTCCACCCGGCGCACGACCGCCATCGGGACGCTGGCCCTTGCCAATAGCCCCTGTGGCAATACACTCTCCTTGACCACCGACGGACTGGCGATCGAAACCCGCGTGCGCCTCCTGGAGTGGGTGAGAGCCGAGGCGGCCCGGCGCGGCGTGAGCCATACCATCGTGCTGTCCGACCTGCGAGTCAAGATGCGTGCGTTGATACGCGACGGTGAACCGGAGCCATGAACAGACCTCTACAAGGCGCGATGCTCATCGCATTGGGGGCCGTCATCGGGGGTCTTGCGGTGTCACAGTGGGATGCGCGTCTCGCACCGTCGACGACGGTCGCGGGCCAGACCGCGGCGACCCCGTCGGGAGGTGCGAGTCACGCGGTGCCTCCGGCGGAAGGAACGCTCGAGGCGGACGTCGCGGCGTTGAAGGACGCTCGCCCTTCGCAATCGCACGCGATGATGGACGTCGGGTATCAGTTCGCGAACCTGTGGTTCGCGGCCGAGAAGACGAACTGGCCGCTCGCGCGCTTCTACTTCAACGAGACGCGGAGCCACATCCGCTGGACGATCCGGCTCCGTCCCATTCGGAAACACCCTGACGGCAGCCCCGTCGACTTGAAGGCCATCTACGACGCCATCGAAACGAGCTCGATGGAGACGTTGAAGCAAGCCATCGAAGCCAAGGACTCGACGAAGTTCGTGTCGGCGTACAGGCTGATGATGGAGTCCTGCTACGCCTGTCACAAGGCGAACGGGTTCGATTACCTCCGCCCGCAGGTGCCGACGCGGCCGCCGCAGACCGTCATCAACTACGATCCGAACGCGACTTGGCCGCAGTAGGCCTACGGTGCCGACCAGTCCGTTCGATCGGATTCTGGTGATTGCCGCGACGAGGGCAGAGCTGGCTGCGGGGGGCGACTGGCTGACCGAGTGCTGCGGGGTAGGGCCTGTCGACGCTGCGGCCGCGGCGGCCTGTGCGATCGCCAACCATCGCCCAGCGGCTGTGGTGCATGTCGGCATTGCGGGCGCTCGCCGCGCATCCTCCTTACGCCCGCGCGATCTCGTCATCGGCACGGAGTCCCTCTACTGCGACCTCGACGTGCCCGAGCGATTCGCACCACGCCGACTCGTGACGAGCACCGCGCTGGTCGCTGCCGCAGGCCGCGCACTACCAGCTGCCGCTCGCTGTGCCATCGGGACGAGTGGTCGCGTGGGCGGCACGACAGGGTGCGACGTCGAGGCGATGGAGGGGTTCGCCGTGTTGCGCGCCGCGGCGCTCGCCGGCGTGCCGGCCATCGAGGTCCGCGCGATTGCGAACGCCATCGAGGAGGCCGATCGGGCGCGGTGGCGCTTCGACGAGGCCTTTGCCGCCATTGTGACCGCGACGCCGTCCCTGGTCAGAGAGATCGCGGCATGCGTGACCTGACCTTCGGCTTTTCGCCGTGCCCGAACGACACGTTTGCATTCCACGCCCTGGTACACGGGCTCGTAGATGCACCATTTCGGGTGCGGCCCGTGCTGCTCGACATCGAAGAGCTCAATCGCCAGGCTCACGACGGAGCCCTCGATCTCACTAAGCTGAGCGTTGGCGCGTTCGCTGCAGTCGGCAACCGCTACCGGCTCTTGCGGAGCGGCGCCGCGCTTGGACGCGGAGTCGGGCCGCTGGTGGTGGCACGAACGCCTCGCCTGCTCGAAGACGCCGTCCGTGGCACCGTGGCGATCCCTGGGCGAGAAACCACGGCGTTTCGGCTGCTGCGACTGGCGGCGCCGTCATTGAAGTCGGTCGTCGAGCTGCGATACGACCGGATTCTCGGCGCGGTCGAGCGCGGCGAGATGGACGCCGGGCTGATCATCCACGAGAGCCGCTTCACGTATCAGGATCACGGCCTCGTCAAGATTGTCGACCTGGGCGACTGGTGGGAGCGCGAAACGCGGCTGCCCGTGCCACTGGCGGGCATCTGCGCGCGATCGGACCTCGACGACGGACTTGTTGCCGCTGCCGAGCGCGCGATCCGGGAATCGGTGGCGTACGGGTTCGCCCATCGGGACGCGAGCCGCGCGTACGTTCGCGCGCATTCGCAGGAAATGTCGGACGTCGTCTGCGATGCGCATATCAACTTGTACGTGAATGAGTACAGCCTAGACATTAGTGACGAAGGGCTGCGCGCGATTCAGCGGCTCGTCGCTCAGGCTACGTAGGCGACGGGACGAGCCGGCCCGCTCCTCGCTGCGCACTGGTCTGCCGCCTGCTACGATTGGCGCATGACGTCGGAGCGGCTGACCTATCAGCCAGTGTCCGCAGCCTACGTCGACTCATTTCACTCGCTGATCCAGGATGCGCATGTCAGGCAGTACCTGTGCGATGGCAATGTATTTCCCCGCGAGTGGAGCGAGGAGCGGGTGCGCGACAGCAGTGCGCTCTTCGAGAGCGGAGGCGTGGGTCTCTGGCTCGCCTACGACACGTCATTGGACGAGCTCGTGGGGTTCTGTGGCTTCCTTGTTTTCCCGTCGCTCTCCGTGGAACCGCAGCTCGTCTACGCGATGTTCGAGCGATGGACGGGCCGGGGGTACGCCACGGAAATGGCGCGCGCTGCGATCGCCGAGGCACGCACCCATCCTGGGTTCGACGCGATCTTGGCTGGTGTCGACGCGGTGAATGCCGCGTCGGTCCGAGTCCTGGTGAAGCTGGGGTTCCGACCAATCTCGTCGCAACCGGGAGCCTTCGGCGAGACCGTGCTCATGGGGCTCGACACGCACCCGCTTCGGTCGCCGGGCTAGCGCGCGCCGCCCACCGCTCTTTGACCGCGGATGCGGGTGCTCAACGGAAGCGATCCTCGAGCCACGCAACGCCGAAGTCGATCAGCTGTGGCCCATCGAGCAGGGTCGCCGGCGCCTGACCGACCGGACCTACCGTACCGCGCCCTGATGCCAGAAAGGCGCGCGCGATCTGCGCGAAGCAATCCTGCGGAAGCCGATCGTTCACCGGCTCCGACGTATCGAACTCTTCGAAGGTGATCCACTGGGGGCCATCGGGTCCCGGCATCAGACGCCGGTACGTGACGATCCGCTTGTCCGGAATGCGCGCACGGTGCTCCGCGTGGTGAAGCAAGGTGATGGTGTCGAGAGGGGCCCCGAGTATCAGCACGTTCCCGTTGACCTCGATCACCCGCGCGAACGGAGTGCCCTCACCGTATCCGTAGCGGAACGGATGGTCCTTGACAATCCACTGGGCCCGAGGGCCCAGCGCGACGACCCCAGCGTCGGGATGATCGCTCCTGAGGGCACCGGGCCAGACACGCAGGGCTTCGTGGAGAACGCCGTGATCGCGCGCGGCGTGCGCGAGGCGCTTGTCGAACACGGGAACCTCGGGATCGCCGTCCTCGAAGTGCGGCTCGAAGTCTACATACGCGGTCAGTGTGCCGGTCGGACCGACCGCATCGAGCAGCGCATGGACGATCGTGTTGACGCCACCCACGACAGGTCCGATTGCCCGCAAGCTGGCATGCACCATGACGACGTCGCCAGGCGTGACGCCAATCTGCCGGAGCTGCGTGGTGAGGGTCGAGCGCGTGGCGTAAACGGTCTTTGTGATCATCTGGTCCACGCGCCCCATCGTGGCATATGGGCGGCCGTTGGGCGTCCTCACGGCGCCGACGCAGATGCGCGTCACTGCGCGAGCACAGCCTGACACTCACGATCGATCCGCTCCGCGGCCGCGCGCGGATTGGCATCGCCGATGATCGGGCGGCCCACGACCAGATAGCTCGCGCCCGCCGACAGTGCCTGGCCGGCAGGCAGCGTTCGCTTCTGATCGCCCTTCTGGTCGCCCGCGCTGCGGATGCCGGGCGTGACGATCGCGAAGTCGGGTCCGCACGTCCCTCGAATGAGAGCGATCTCGTGAGGAGAGGCGACCACTCCGTCGAGGCCCGCCTTTTGGGCGAGGGCTGCGAGACGTTGCACCTGGTCCGCGATCGCAGACGTCACACCGACGTCAGCGAGTGCAGGTTGGTCGAAGCTCGTGAGCACCGTGACGGCGATGACCAGCGGCGCGGCCGTCGGCGCCTTGTGCGCCTCTTCCAGCGCAGCCGCCTTGGCGGCACGCATCATGTCCAGGCCGCCAGACGCGTGCACGTTGACCATCCAGACGCCGAGACGGGTCGCCGCAGCGACCGCTCCTGCCACCGTGTTCGGAATGTCGTGAAACTTGAGGTCGAGAAACAGGCGATCGCCCCGCTCAACCATTTGTCGGACCAAGGTCGGGCCGCGACTGGTGAACAGGCGGCTCCCGATCTTGTAGCCGCCGACGACACCGCGCAGACCATCGGCTAAGGCGAGCGCGTCTTCGACGGTGTCAACGTCGAGTGCCACGAGGACGGGACTGGGGGCCATCATTTCGCGTGCTGCACTTCATCCGCGTGCATCCGTGCGGTACCTACCAGGTCGGCCACGCGAGCGATGCGATGCCGGGTCAGGTACTCGGTGACGCCGTCGGTGAGCTTGGACCAGATCAGCGGATCCACGAAATTCGCGGTGCCGATTTGTACCGCTGTGGACCCTGCGATGATGAACTCCAAGACGTCGTGAGCATCGCTGATGCCGCCCATGCCGATCACGGGAATCTTCACCGCCTGCTGACACTCGTAGACCATGCGCACGGCAATCGGCCGGATCGCGGGTCCACTCAGGCCTCCCATGCCGTTCGAGATCTTCGGTCGGCGTGTCTCGACGTCTAGCGCCAGCGCGAGGAACGTGTTCACCAGCGAGACGGCATCGGCACCCGCCTCCTCTGATGCCCGCGCGAACGACGCGACATCGGTCACGTTGGGCGTGAGCTTGGGGACGAGCGGGAGGTGGGTCGCCTTTCGAACGGCCGAGACCACGTCGTGCGTGCCGATGAGGCTGCAGCCGAATTGGATGCCGCCTTCTTTGATGTTCGGGCACGAGATGTTGAGCTCGATGCCGTGCACCCCCTCTGCGTCGGATACGATCCGCGATACCTCGGCGTACTCGTCGATGGTCGTGCCGCACACATTGACGATGACGGTGGCGCCACGGTCGCGCAACTCCGGCAATTGTTCGGCGACGAACCGCTTCGCGCCGATGCCCTGCAGGCCGATGGCATTGATCATTCCCGCGGGTGTCTCGACGACGCGCGGCGCCGGATGGCCCTCGCGCTCAGACAAGAAGAGCCCTTTCGACACGACGGCACCCAGCGTCGACAAATCCACGACATCCGCGTACTCGACGCCGTAGCCGAAGCATCCGCTGGCCGCCATGAAGGGGTTCTTCAGCGTCAGCGAACCGACGCGGACCGACAGGTCGGGCGCGAGAGTCGGCATCATGGGTGCCCGTCCCACGCGATGCGGTCTCCAGCCATTACCGGACCACCGATGCACGAGCGGACGTGGTGCGGACGGCCGTCGGCGCCGATCATCGGCACCACGCAGCTATAGCAGCCGCCGAGGCCGCAGCCCATGATGCGCTCGACGGACACCTCGCACGGCGTCCGGTGCTTCAACGCAACTTTGGCGGTGGCCTCGAGCATCCCCTCCGGTCCGCACGCGTACACCATGGTCTGAGCGCCGGCCGGTCGAGCCCCAAGGGCGCGGTCGAACGGGGTCACGACGCGGCCCCGTTCGCCGCGGCTCCCGTCCTCAGTCGAGAGCACGAGCCGGACGCCGAGCTGCTCGAAGAAGTCCAGGTAGAAGAGCTCTGCGGCGCCGCGTGCGCCATAGAACAACGTGACATCCACGCCGCGCGCCCGAAGGTCTTGCGCGAGGACCGCGAACGGCGCCAAGCCGACGCCACCCGCGACGAGCCACGCGTCGACCGGCGGGCTCACGTGCGTGAACGAGGTGCCGAGCGGTCCGAGGATCGACACGAGTTGTCCCGGTCGGGCCTGGAAGAGCAGATTCGTCGACACCCCCGCGCGCTTGTTGAGGATCGAGAAGCCCGTGGCCGTCCCCGACGAATCGCGGAAGACCTCGAAGACGGAGAACGGCCGGCGTAAGAGCGGATCGTGACCCTCTCGGGCCTTGATCATCACGAACTGCCCGGCCGCTGTCGTTGCAGCAATGGCCGGCGCCGCGAACGCGAGGACGTTGTAGTGAGGGGAGAGGGGCGTGTTGGCCGTGACTTGCGCGACCAGATCGACGGGCACGGAGCCAGTATATCGAAGATCGATTTTGGATTTCAGGCTATACTGCGACAGCTCTTTAAGAGCGCTCCAGCGAGAGCGCGAAGAGGTGCTCATGCCGGCATCGTCCGTTCGCCTTCGCTCACGTCCTTCCTGTCCGTTTTCGAGTCCCACATTGCGGTGCTCGTCTTGGCGCGGCGTCGCACTCGCGTGGCCGTTGGAGGGTTCGCCATGGCCGTGGTGATGGACGCCGACCGCATGAGCCGCACGCTCACGCGGATTGCGCACGAGATTCTCGAGCGCAACCGCGGACTCGACGAGCTCGCCCTCGTCGGTATCCGCAGGCGCGGCGTCCCCCTGGCGAAGCGGATCGCCCAGGCGATTCGCGAGATCAACGGCCACGAGGTCCCCACCGGGACGCTCGACATCACGCTGTACCGCGATGACCTGATGCGTCACGCCGTCGGCTCACAGCCGGTGATTCGCCGAACCGAGATCCCCTTCTCGATTGACGACAAGCGGATCCTTCTCGTGGACGACGTGTTGTATACAGGGCGAACGATTCGCGCGGCACTCGATGCCCTCATCGAGTTCGGGCGTCCCAAGTCTATCCAGCTCATCGTCCTCGTGGATCGCGGCCATCGCGAACTGCCGATCAAGGCCGATTACGTCGGCAAGAATCTCCCGACCTCCTCAAACCAAAGCGTCCAAGTGCACCTCATGGAAGTCGATGGTCGAGACGAAGTGGAGATCGAGGGATGAAGAAGGACCTCCTCAGCATCGACGATCTCACCCGTGACGAAATCTACACGGTGCTCGACACGGCTGACGCGATGCGGGAAATCGGCGAGCGGCCCATCAAGAAGGTCCCGACGCTGCGCGGCAAGACGGTCGTGAACCTCTTCTACGAGCCGAGCACGCGGACACGGACGTCGTTCGAGATCGCCGAGAAGCGATTGAGCGCGGACACGCTCAATATCGCGGTCGCCGCCTCGAGCGTCAGCAAGGGCGAGACCCTGGCCGACACGGCGCTGAACATCGAGGCGATGGCTCCGGACATGATCGTCCTCCGTCACGCTTCGTCGGGCGCGGGGCACTTGCTTGGGCGCATCTGCAAGTCCCGTATCATCAACGCCGGCGACGGTATGCACGAGCATCCGACCCAAGCACTGCTCGATGCGTTCACGATTCGACGCCACAAGGGCGGCATCGAACGCCTCAAGGTCGCCATCGTCGGCGACCTGCTGCACAGTCGCGTGCTGCGGTCTAACGTCTTGCTGCTGACGAAGCTCGGCGCCGACGTGTGGGTCTGCGGACCACCGACGCTGGTGCCTGCTGGCATCGAGCGCCTGGGCGTTCGCGTGAGCTTCAAGCTGAATGAGGCCGTGGCCGATGCCGATGTGATCATGATGCTCCGCATCCAGCAGGAACGGATGCAGGGCGGGTTCTTCCCGTCGCTCCGCGAGTACTTCAATGTGTTCGGACTGACACGCGAGCGTGTGGGCCGCGCGAGACCCGACGTGATCATCATGCATCCCGGTCCGATGAACCGTGGCGTCGAGATCGCGTCCGAGGTGGCGGACGGTCCGTACTCGGTGATTCTCGAACAGGTGGCCAATGGTGTGTCGGTTCGGATGGCGGTGCTGTACTTACTGGCTGGCGGCGTAGAGGAGATGGACTAGTCATGGCGGGCCGAGAGAAGCGGTTGCTCAAGGGCGGACGAGTCATCGATCCCGTCAACGGTCGAGACGGGGTCTTCGACGTGTTGATCGACGCTGGCACCATCGCCGCCGTCGAGCCGTCGATTACCGCGAACGGCGACATCGAGGTCGTCTCGATTCCGGCGGGTTTCGTCGTGTGTCCGGGCCTCATCGACATGCACGTGCACTTGCGCGAGCCGGGCCAGGAGCACAAAGAGACCGTAGCGACCGGCGTCGCCGCGGCGGTCGCGGGTGGCTTCACGGCCGTGGCGTGTATGCCCAATACGTCGCCGGTGAACGACAACGCCGGCGTGACCAGCTACATCCTGCGCAAGGCGGCCGAGGCGAACCTGGCGCGGGTGTATCCGATTGGCGCCGTGTCTCGCGGACAACACGGCGAGCAGCTGGCTGACATCGCGGAGCTGAAGCAGGCTGGCTGCGTCGCCATCACAGACGATGGGCATCCGATTGCGACGGCGTTGCTCGCGCGGCGCGCGCTCCAGTACGCCCGCATGCTGGACATGCCGGTCATCGAGCACTGCGAGGACCCGACCCTCAAGGCCGATGGCGTGGCGCACGAGGGGTTCAATGCGTCCTCGCTCGGCCTCCGCGGCATTCCCGGCGAGGCCGAGTCGATCATGGCTCAACGCGACATCGCGCTCGCGGAGCTGACCGGCGGATCGATTCACATCGCGCACATGAGCGCACGGCAGACGCTCGACGCGGTTCGCTACGGCAAGGCGCGGGGCGCGACGGTCACCTGCGAGGTGACACCACATCACTTCGTTCTCACCGACGACATGCTGGTGGCGCCGGTGCCGTACGACACCAACACGAAGATGAATCCGCCGCTGCGCGAAACCGCGGATCGGGACGCGATGCTGCAAGGGATCGCGGACGGAAGCGTGGACGTCATTGCCACTGATCACGCGCCGCATCACTACGACGAGAAGCACGTGGAATTCGATCGTGCGCCGTTCGGCATCACAGGGCTCGAGACAGCCGTGTCGCTGTGCTTCGATCGACTGATTCACCGTAACATCATCGGCCTGCGACGTCTGGTCGAGTTGCTCTCAGTCAATCCTGCGCGCATCCTCCGCGTGCCTGGCGGGTCGTTGTCGATCGGCGCGGCGGCGGATGTGACCATCCTCGCACCCGATCTGCCGGTGACCGTCACGACCTCGACGATGCGGTCGCTCTCGAAGAACACGCCGTTCGACGGCTGGCAGCTTCGCGGCGGGGTCGCCGCCACGCTCGTCGCGGGTCGCGTGGTCTTCGCGAACCCGGTCGTTGACCTCGCGCTACGGCCGATAGCTTGAGTGGCGGCTGCTCGCAGGCCGTAGCGGGCGATCGCCGACCGGTCGAGGATGAACCGGACGGTGCACTGGCACCGCGGAGACGGGAAAGGACCATCGACAACGACAGCCAGCTCGTGCCCGGCATCCACCGACGGGAGTGCCGCCGGCGCGCCTGAGGTCGTGTCTCCCGCGGGCTTCGTGATTTCGTGATATGGTGAAAGTACCGTCGCGATCGACCCAGGTGCGACGTCAAAAAAAGGCTTCAAGCGACCACGCTCGCGTAAGCGGGCACCACGATACGGTCGCGGCCGGGAGGTGCATGCATGGCAAACACCACCGGGAGTCGTCTCTAGGGAGACACTTCCCAGACAGGGGAAAGGGCCGGCGGGGAGACCTGCCGGCCCTTTCTTTTTTCGGCATCAGGGCCATCACGCTCATCCGGCGCCAGACAGCCACGATCTCGACCAAGGCTTAATCACGATTCTCGGTTGGATTGACGTCGCTGCGTCGCGAAGCCCAGGTGCCGGTGGCCGGACACGCGCTGCGCGGACCGACGGAGCCATTTCGGCGCAATCGAGACGCGCTCGAGCGTTTGCGGCGGAAGGCTCGCGCGGCATCTCCCCTGAGCCAGACTCCCGGAGCCGCGACAGCGAACGCCGCTCAGGGCGGGAACGGCAGGAAGGAGGGCGGGTAGGTCCTTGCCTACCAGCCCACCCTCGCGCCCTTCCCGCCGTTCCCGCCCTTCTAAAAATCGAACTGCGCGCCGAACTTGGCCAAGCGTCCAGCCAGGATCTGCGTCGGCGTCGGCCACGCGGTACCGAACCGCGTGTTGATCGCGAGCACCGAGTTCGCGTTCAGCACGTTGTAGACGTCGAACATCACCTGGAAACGCTTGGCGCCGCCCAACCGGAAGATGCGCGTCACGCGGGCATCGACCTGCGTGATGCGGTTCTCGAACACCGTATTGGGGACGATGAGACTGAGGATCTGGTTCGCCGCGCTGCCCGACAGGTTGCGGCCGAGCGATGGCGAGATCGCCGCGTTGGTGGCCACGTAGGTCGCGGTAATCGGAAGGCCGGGCAGGTTCTGGAACGTGCCGCTCGCCTGCAATCCGTAGGGCAGTGAGTACGACCCGTTCACCTTGACTTGCGTCGTCGCCAGCCACGGTGTGGACTGATGGCAGAATGCTTGGTTCCGCGGATCGATCGAGGTGGCCACGGCCGTCATGCCGGCGGCGAACAGTTGCGGGTTACCCTCCACGTGGCACCAATCGGTTGTCGTCTTGCCGGTGCTGACGCCGCCGGCAATCATCGACCCACGGCGGAGGCGGCTGCCGAACGTGAGGTCGACGCCGTTGTACACCTCGGTCTGTTTCCCGCGCGCCCTCGAGGGCAAGACGTACGGCGCCGATGTCGGGAACGCGCTCCCGGATCGACTTCTTCAGGCACAGCCGCAGCGTCTGGTGCACATGCGCGGGTACCGAGGCCGGCAGTGCGTCCCACGCAGGCTCTTTGTTGATCACGTTCGCGAGCGTCTCGGCGACATCGTCGCCCCCGAACGCGCGTGCGCCCGTGAGCATCTCGAACAGCACACAGCCGAACGCCTAGATGTCCGCGCGCTTGTCGACGGTCTTCCCCTTCGCCTGCTCCGGCGCCATGTAGCCGGCGGTGCCAAGGATGACGCCCACGCCAGTCATCTGCGCCGGGGAGGTGAGCGTGGGCGACATCGACAGGCTTGGCGACGAACCGGCCCGGAGCTCCATCGCCTTCGCGAGGCCGAAGTCCAAGACTTTCACGGTCCCATCACCGCGCACCTTGATGTTCGCGGGCTTGAGATCGCGATGGATGATCCCTTGCTCGTGCGCGGCTTCGAGCGCCTCGGCGATCTGCGTCGCGATGGGGAGCGCTTCATCGAGCGGGATCGCGCCGCGGGCGATCCGCTGGGACAGATCGTCGCCTTCGACGAGTTCCATCACGAGGGCCAGCGTGCCGCCGGACTTCTCGACGGCATGGATCGCGGCGATGTGCGGATGGTTCAGCGACGCGAGCGTCTTAGCCTCGCGCTCGAACCGCGCCAGGCGGTCGGGGTCTGCGGCAAACGCCTCGGGCAGGATCTTGATGGCCACCTGACGGCCAAGCGTCGTGTCGGTCGCGCGCCACACCTGCCCCATCCCTCCCTCGCCGATGGGTGCGGTGATCTGGTAGACGCCGAGCCGGGAGCCGGGCGTGAGCGCCAACGGTGAGCGTGATGATACGGTCCTTCAGGCGGGCCACCGCCCAGACCGACGGCGATAGAGCACGTCAATGGCCCACGGCAGGTCGAACCGCGTGCCGTCCCACGTCGGAGGCGTCCCGATGACGTGGGGCGTGGCGTCGCGGAGCGTGGGCAGGCGTTGCGGCGCGGCGAGGGCGACCTCGAGGGGCGCGCCATCGGGGCGGAGGAAGGTCAGCGCGCCGTCGCGTCCGCGGATGACACCGAATCCGCCTTCGTGCATCGCGCGGTGATGACGTCGGCACAGCCACACGAGGTTGTCAAGGCGTGTGGCGCCGCCGTCGGCCCAGTGCGCCAGGTGGTGGGCATCGCATCGGCGGGACGTGCAGCCCGGAAAGCGGCAAGTCGTGTCGCGCGCGGCCAGCGCGCGGCGGATCGATGGCGGAATCGTGCGCGTCTTGCGCCCCACGGCGAGCACGGCCCCGTCGCCGTCGTGACGCATGGACACCAGCGAGGCATCGCACGCGAGGCGCTGCGACGTTTCCATCGAAACGTACACGGCGCCGTGATCGACTTCGAGGGCGCCGTCAAACGCGTCGGATGCCGCGGCGCTCACGGGCACGGCTGCGGGCGCGGCCTGGTCAACGCCGGACTCGGCAGTGCTATCCCCGGACTCGGTCGTGCTCACGTGGATAGCGGTCGCTGTCGAAGGGGGAAGAAACCGGAGAGGAGCCGGAGGGCCGGTGGGTCCGATAAAGCGCGTTCGGTTATCCCAGACCCCGCTAAGCCGCCTACGATCTCCAACTCATCGTGTCCTCCCGTTGGTGGTTGCCCGCCCCTCCGGGGCGGGCGCAACGCGTCTCTGTGTTCCAGTCTCTGTGTGGCTCGGATATCCGGGCCCTCGTACCGGGAAACCAGCAGCCCGAAGCCTCGCTAAAAGTCCAACTGTGCGCCGAACTGGAAGCGTCGCGCGTCGACCAGCGAGATCGGGTTGTACCACTGCGCGCCCCAGGTTTCATTGCGCGTGAAGATCGTCGAGTTGTTGAGGAAGTTGAAGGCCTCCACGAACGTCCGGATGCGCCGGTTGCCCTGGAACCGGAACGTGCGCGAGAACTGCACGTCGTTCGTGTACACGTAGCTGTAGAACAGCTTGGTCGGATCGACTAGTTCCACGGCGATGCTGGCCACGCCGCCGGTAAGCGGGCGGCCGGCAACCGCCGCATTTAAGGTCAACGCAGATCCGATCGGGATGCCCGGTCGCGCCTGGAACGTGCCGCCCACCTGCAGGTCCCACGGCAGTCGATACGACCCCGACGCCTTGTACAGCGTGCGAAACGGAGGCGTCTGCTTGCAGAATCGGATGAAGTTCGGGTTCGAGTTCGTCAGATCGGTGCAGTTGTCGACTGCCGTTCGCTCGGTCGTGATCCCGCCGAAGGCGAAGCCGCGGCCGAATCGCCCGTTCACACTGACCTCGAAGCCGTTGTACACCCGCGTGTTCGCATCCGACCAGGTTCTGATGCTGTCCACGGAACCGCGCTTGTTGTCGTTCAAGTTGTAAACGGTGATGGTCTCACCGCCACCATTCGGAAGATTGGGATGCGAGGGGCCGATGAACGTGAACGGCGTGAAGTCGACCGCCGGATCGACGGCACGGTTGATCGTCACCTGCTGTTTGTAGAACTGCCGGCGATAGTAGCCACCGGTGATCGACACGTTCTTGAACAGCTCGTGCTGCAGCGAAACGGTCTCCTCCCAGTTGTTGCTGCGCGGCAGATCCGGATGAATCCGCAGCGATCCGGCAGGGAGACCGAAGGCGTTGTTGTTCGACGGTCCGATTTCCGCCCACTGCGGGCTGCCGTCCGCGTTCACCGCCGTTCCGTTGCCGTCCAGATCGCGCCACGTGCGCGTGTCGGACTGCGCCCCGAGCGGGTTCAGCGACGTGGTGAGGCCGAGCGCGTTGGCGGCCAGGAACTTGCCGAACGATGTCTTCAGCGCGGTCTTCTGATTGCCGAACAGATCGAATGAGCCGCCGCCGCGGACCGACCAGTCCTTCCAGCATGGCTGACAGGTCGCGCCCTGAATGCTGCGCGCAGGGACGAACGGGTTCGCGACCGCGGTTTGGTCCGGATACGACGCGTCGAACAGATCGAAGCGACCACCACCGAAGAGCGTCAACCGCTTGTGCGTCCATCGATCCTGAACGAACATGCCCGTGTCCGCGTTGAGGTCGTCGAGCCGCAAGGTCGGCGTGTTCCGGACCGTCACGGAATTCGGCACGCCGTTGAGGAAGCGAAGGACGGACATCCCCGCCCGGTTGTCGAGGAAGTTGCGCGAGTTGCCCCACTGATGCTGCAGGCCGAACTTGATGTTGTGAGCGCCGGTCACGTACGTGGCGTTCGCTTGCGTGTCCCAGACGTTGCTCAAGTAGTCGGCCGATGCGACCGACGAGGCCACGGTTCGCCACCCGGTGGTGTCGTCTCTGTTCTCGATCGCGAACGGACCGTTCTCCGGCTGATAGCCGAATCGGTAGGTCGCCACCGCCCATGATCCCGTCACTTCGAGCAGCAGTCGGCTGGTCACCGTCGACGTCCACCTGAGGTCGGCCGACTGCGACATCGGCACCGGCAGGTCGTAGGACGCTTCGGGCGACACGCACGAGACTCTGTTGCCGCTCGTGGCCGAGCAGCCGACGTCGAAGCGCTGCGTGGTGCTGTTCGAGTTGTAGTAGGCGCCGCGCAGCTTGTTGTTGCTATTCAGCTGGCCGGTCAACCGAAACGTCCCATGCGGGGCGGGACCCACGCCGCGGTTGACGCGGTCACCGTTGGGCCACGACACGCCGGCAGCGAACGTGTCGGACTTCACAGAACGAAAAGCGGCGAAGAACCAGAGACGGCTCTTCGCGATCGGGCCGCCGAACGTGCTGTTGAAGTTCGAGGTGACGTCTAGGACCTGGGCGAACCGGATGAACTGAAGCATCGCATCGGACACGTTGTTGTTCTGAAGCGATCCGTTCGAGTAGAAGTAGCGCACGGCGCCCGAGAAACGGTTGCCACCTTCTTTCGGAATCGAGTCCATGCGAACGCCGCCGAGCGGCGTTTCCGCCGACTGGCCGCCCGCGTCGAATACGAGCTCCTCTTGTGCGAGGTCATTCACGCCCGTTCCGTTCGCCTGACTGCCCGTGCCGGTCAGATTCTGGCCGATGCGCATGCCGTCCTGATAGATCCGCTGGTCGGCGGTGCTCGACCCGTGCACCGACATCGTGCTCACGAACCCCTGACTGTAAAAGCTGACGCCAGGCACCAGGCTCGCGCCGCCTTGCATGGAGCGAGTGGCGGGTAGCACGTCCAGCACCTCGCGGTTGGTCACGAACTGGTTTTGTGTGCTCTGAAGATCGACAACCGGTGACGCACCAGAAACGGTGATCGTTTCCTGCAGCGCCCCGACTTCCAGGGAGGCGTTCACCGTCGCGGCAAATGCACCCTGGAGCAGGATGTTCTCACGCCGGACGCCCTTGAACCCTTCGAGCGAGAAGGTGACGACGTACGTGCCGGGCCGAAGGTTGACGATGGTGTAGCGGCCGGAGCCGTCGGTGACGGCGCTGCGCGTCCCTTCGATGAGCGCTTCGCTCGACGCTTCCACGGTCACGCCGGGCAAGATCGCCCCCGACGCGTCCTGCACCATGCCGACAATGCTGGGGCTCTCCTGCGCCGACAGCGGTGAGCTGACAATCGCCAATGAACTGAGGAGAGCTACATGAACCGCCTGCACCTGAACGCGCGGCATACGACCTCCACGGAATAAACGAATCCAAGGATATGAGCGCAATCTTGCGCGCGGCGTAAGAACCTGTCAACGGAGGAGTGAGGCTGCGGGCTTCGGACGTGATGGTCGCTCGATTCGCGAGCACATGCGGTTCGACAGTGTCCAGGCGAGGCGACCTCACACTCGAGGCGTCCGACCGCCCTGCCACCTTGACCCGCTGGAGCTTCGGCCAGCTCGCCACCCTCGCCGGCGCGCCGCCGAACTACCTCCGCACGCTGCCCGCATCGATTGCGGCTGACGCCCTCAATCACGGATTAGGTCGCAGCGCGAGGGAGCACCAACAGCTCCTGGTCGATCCGGACCGACCGTGGACCGTGCACGCGATCACCTCGACTCGCGACGCACGCGTCCACCACGCCGAGCTCGGCAGCCGGGTGCTCGACCACATGGCCCAACACCCGGCCTGGCGCCTGCCGCTCGGCGACAACGACGGTGAGTATGGCGCCGAACAAGTTCCATCCGGCGCCTACCTCGGGGATCGCGACATGTTCCTGTTGCTGGTGGATGGGAATCGGGACCTGGACGATCCAACCGATGCGTCCCACGCCGGTCTGTTTCGGGGCTTCATCCTGCGTAACAGCGACGTCGGCGCCGCCGCCCTCACCCTGGATCTCTTCGTGTTTCGCCGTGTCTGCGGCAATCACCTGATCCTAGGGTTTCAGCACGGCTGAAGCTCGTTGGGCTGTCGGTATGGGACCGGCGCGGCGGCGGCCGCAACGTCACGTTTCCGGCCCGCCAGTACACCGTCAACGGCGAGAAGCGCGCCTACGCGCTCCTGCGACCGATTGCGGATCCGCGCTCAGAGCAGAAGGTCCGCGACCTGGTGCTCGAGGCGATGACCGCCCACGAGAACCAGACCGAAGAGGCCTTCTAGGCCCTCTAGGCCATGTCACACGCGGTCGGCGCCCTTCGGGGCGCCGACCGTTCGTCCGGTTCGACGTTCCCTCACTCGGAGACACCGCCATGAGATCGAATCGTGTTCGCATCGTGCCGTCTGCTCGATGCAGGGCGCAAGATGCACTGTTGGCAGCATCGCTGGGTCGGCGCCTTGATGCACGACCGGATCATCGGCGCGCTCGAACTCCTGTGTCGCCGAGTTGAAATGCTTCGCATCCAAAATCGGTGCGTCGACTGGGACTCTCATCAGATTGCGATTCCCGGACACACCACGAAGGACAAGGAGAACCGCCGGATTCCGTTCGATCCCGAAGGGCGCCTGGCGGCCGTTCTGGCACGGCGAGCAGCGCTCGAGCCGACGGCGTTCGTGTTCGGCTCCGAGGCGGGGGAGGATCAAGCCGCGATCCAGTCCGCGTGGGACACCCTGCGACTGATCGCCTACGGCTTCGAGCCCAAGCCCGGCAGGACCGATGATGGATGGAATCGTGAGCAGCTGCGCAAGATCGACTTGCACTGGCACGACCTGAGGCACGAGGGAGCCTGCCGACTGCTCGCCGACGATGTCGACATTCGGATCGTCCAACTGATGCTCGGCCACTCGAGTATTCAGCAGACGCAGCGCTACCTGAATCTGACGGATGAGGAGCTGCGGAGAGGTCTCGAGGCGAGCTGGAGCCGCCGCCGGCCTGTTCGTGCGGTCGCGTTGGAGGTCGAAGTGCTGACGGATTGTCACCCCGTTGTCACACGGGACGTCGGGAACTGGCGCGCCCGGCAGGATTCGAACCTGCGACCTTTGGCTCCGGAGGCCAACGCTCTATCCAGCTGAGCTACGGGCGCACACTCTCGAGCGGCCTCACGTCAAGATGGCCGCGAAATAGGAACATTCAGCGTATCACGGTCCCTCGCGGGCGCACGTCAGATCCTGCGAGGTCCGCATCGCTCGCGGACTTCCTCAGCCCGCCGCTTGGCGGGCTCCCGAGGGCGCGGCGCCGGGAACGGGTCGGTCAGTGGCTGGCGTGCCCGTCGCGGGGGACGTCGGGCCCATTGACGGTGAAGACGTCGACGCCATCGGCCGATTCGACAAGTCGGTAGCGCGCCCAGATCGCTCGAAACTGCTCGTCGAGCAGGAGATTGTCGAGCGCCGAGATCGCGTGGCCCCGCTGCACCAGCGCCACGCGCGGCTCCCAACGCGTGAGATCCTCGACGACCGCCTGTGACACGTACTCATGTCCGAACCTGCGCGTACGGTCGGACCCGGTCGCTCTTTCATCATCCTCGACGACCCCAGGCATCATCCAGAGGCACGAGAATCGAGAGCTCCACACCGCTTGCACGCGCTCAGCCAACGGGAACGCCAACGACGGCGTCACTGCGAGCGCCAAGAGGTGTGTGCGGGTGCCGCGCCCGGCTCACAAGCGCTCGAGCACGGACTCCATCCTCTGTGTGCGTCGCCACGATTCCTCACCCAACACCCTGGTCAAGGCGCGCTGTTGGAGCGCGACGGCCGTGCCCACCAGTCCGAAGATCATCGCGAGTCGCGCCGTCGACCGCCACGCCGGCCGACTGAGCCCCGCGTGGGCGAGGCCGACTCGCACAACTTCGACGGCCGCAGTGCCCGCCGCGATCAGAAACATGATCTTCGCGGGTAGATAGTGATACGCGAACCCCTTGTCTTGTATGGCGAACACGATCAAACCGCCCATGCCGCCGATGACGTACACACGCGTCACGGCTCCGATCGCGGGTAGTCTTCGCGTCACCCACGCGAGCGCCATCGCCAGGACCGGATAGAAGAGATGCACGGGGCGGACGGCACTGCCTACGTAGCGGTACGCCCCGTAGTACTGAGAGGCGAGCGGCAGCCCCAATTGAAAGAACCCTGGATACGATAGCCACATATACCCGAGATAAGTGGCGGCCACAGCCACAACGGCGACCGGATCCAGGAAACTCGCCCATCGGCGTGGGGGAGCCTGACACCGCCACACAATGGCCTCGACCACGGCGACGACAATCGCGTAGTGCGGCTTGATGCACAGCGCCAGACCCGCCAACGCTCCGGCAACCATCCGGAGCGTGGCTGCGGACGGCGCACCACTCGCCCGGCAGGCGGCACTCGCCACGTACGGAACGAGCCAGAGCGCAACGAGGTGTTCCCGCTGGCCGAAGTCGACGCCTGGCACCGCAGCGAGCACGAGGGCAGCCACGCTGAGCACGGAGCTGCGATGATGTCGAAGGCCTGTGACGCCCAGCATGCGCCAGAGCAGCCACAACGCGCTGACGATCTGCGTCCCGACGAACAGCAGCCAGACGTCGAACGGGTCAAGCTTCACCAGGTCGGCCACCCAGACGGTGCACGCCTTGAACTCCATGATCAGGGGCAGATTGATCTCGACGAGGTCCTGGGAGTGGAGCACGTCGCCCTCGAGCAGCCGACGGCCGACGGCGATGAGCCACGCGGTGTCGACACTGGGCGGAAACGCAGACTGCCGGAGAAGCAAGACTCCAGTGATGACCCACGGGAGCCAGAGTGGAAGGCTGGGCACGCGCGTCAGCCTTCCGGCGAGTGGGCGGCGTTCAGCAGCCCGGTTGCGCAGGTCGGACACAGGTAACGCGGGCATCGCGCCGTCCATCAGAGCGGAGCAGGCAACGCCCACGTCGTTGGCCTGCCACGTTCCCGGAAGCCCTCGAGCTTCCCGAATGATTTGGCACGGCGCTCGCGTCGCACCGATTCGCGTCGATTACAAGTCCTTTGCACATAAGACTATCTCTTCTTGTGCACCGACTCCTCCGGCCACGCGGCATTGGGCGAGTCGGGGCTCCGTCCAACCCCGCTTAGTTTAGTGGCGACCTGTCTGGTCGAACCCGAAGTCCCAGCCAGGGCGTTCCCTTGCCAAGGTCGGTGAGGCCGGATGGCATAGCTATGGTGACGGCCGGCCCAGCCTAGTTTCCTCCCCGTTTGCGGACTAGCTTCGTCCGGGTGGACAGTCGCACGAGCTGTTTCGGGGGCGTGTACGAATCTCACAGCGCTGTCCGGCCGGCAATGACCATCTGATCCAGCCTAAACCTCGCCTTGATCGGAGAGTTTCCGAGCCGCGTTTTGAACTCTACCATACGGTCCGCGACGGTGAGTGGCGTCGTGCGCGCGAACGCGAACTCGAGGGTTTGGAGATCGTCCTCGTACCCGAATCGCACCGAGTCCGCGTGCCGCACGCGACCGTCGCGACCGACAAGCGACGTCGCGGCAACCAACTCCTCGTCGGATCCCACGTCAATACCGAGCGGAATCCGAACGACGGCAACGCGGTAGACGTAAGCGTCGGGTTCCGCACCGTGGTCGGTTCCGTCACGCTTCACGGCCGGCGGGCCCGAACCACCCTCAGACGGGCCGTTTCCGCGCTTGCGTGCCACCGCCCGCACGATCGGCCACGCGCTGGTCCAGCGGATCGTGATACGCAGGCGCTGGGGCGACGGAAGAAAGCTCCCGCCTCCAAGGTTGCCGGCGCCATCGCCGCCAGCACCGCCGCCCCCGCCAGGACGACCGAAGCCGCCAAAGCCGCTAAGGCGTCTGCCCTGCAGTCCGCCGACACGGCTGGCCAGGCTCAGGTCGGTTGCGATGATTTCGACCGGGCGCGCCCACGGCGAGTTATTGAGCAGTTGGTCGGTCTCTTTCTCGGACCACGCATCTGGAGGCTTGCTGTGCCAGAAGTCAGAGGCGGCGGCCGCGCTACCGAGCGCAAGAAAACAGAGCACCACACCCTTGCCGAGCGCAGGGAACCAACGCGAGCGCGGAAAGATTGACCTGCGCAGTCGAGGCACGCGGTTCGTGGCGGACATGAACACGCGGATCCAGGTCTCGTTTGCGAATCGAATGGCGCGCCCGGAGGGACTCGAACCCCCGGCCTACAGGTTCGAAGCCTGCCGCTCTATCCAACTGAGCTACGGGCGCGCACCACGGCCACGCCATTCTGGCACAAAGCGAGTGCGCTGGCGCGAGGCATCGTGCCCGTTCGTCGGACGTCGGCGACCGATGTGAGGCGTGCCGATGTGCTAAGATCGCGGTTAGTGTCGGCGCCGCCGTCGCGACCCGACCACCTGCCTCCGCATTCCTCGGGCCGGTAGCTCAATTGGCAGAGCAGCAGACTCTTAATCTGCGGGTTGAGGGTTCGATTCCCTCCCGGCTCACCACTCTTTCATCAGCACCTTCAGACGGCGCCAAGTAGTTGAAAAGTAGTGCCGTTGCGGCGGTTCGATTAAATCGCTTTCCGTCGTACGCAATTCCTTCCGGGAAGAACAGCTGCTGCAACCGCTGCTTGTAGTCGAGGGAAGCCTGCACCCACAGGTCTGATGCGCGCGGCAGAATGCGTTCTGCGAACGCCAGGATGCCCTCTACGTCGAGTTCGTCGACGGCCTCCGTGTGATGGTCGATCTTCGAAAGCGTCAACTCCTCGCGGAGCCTGTCGCGTTGACGGCTGTACGTGTCGAGATCGATTGACTCCGAGTAGAGGAATGCTTCGTCGAGCCGGTCGAGCTTCTGCCGGATCGCCTTGACACGTCGATCGTGCTCGGCGGTTCGATCCTGGGCGTCAGCACACCGCTGCCGCCAGACGCAGAGGATGCGATCCTTCACGAGTCGCATGTAACCGGGTGTCGGCTGCAGCAGGGCGAGCTCGTCGACGAACGCGCCTTCGAGGACGGCCTTGCTCACGTTCACGGCGCGGCACTGCTTCTGGCAGTGGTAGTAGGCGTAGCGGCCGTTGCGCCCCTTCGACCAGCTGCCCGTGAGCGGACGCCCGCACGCCTCGCACCGCACGAATCCTCGCAGAGGGAAATCAGGGTGGTTGCGCAGACGCGGCGCCGCCACGCTCACGCGGCCGTCGAGAACCCCTTGCACTTGGTAGAAAGTCGCCTCATCGATGAGGGGTTCGAAATCGCCACGCGCGTTGACGCCGATTTCTGGGCTCTCGATCTGACCGATGTAGATCCGGTTCCGGAGCATATTCCCGAAGGTCTGCGGCGAGAGGGGACGATCCTTTCGAGTCCGCAGGCCAGCGTCCGCGGCCCGGCGCACGACGTCCCTCATCGTGAACCGGCCGCTCGCGAGATCTTCGAAGGCCCGCCTGACCAATGGGCCACGCTCCGGATCGTGCACGAGGCTGCTGTTCGACCATTTCGGCGCGCTCAGGTATCCGATTGGAGCCTGAAACGTCCAGCGCCCGAGGGTCAATGCGGCCTTCATGCCGGCCAGCGTTCGTTCCGAGCGCACATCGTTATCGAACTGCGCGCAGGCGGCCAGGATGCCTTCCATCAACTTGCCGGTGGACGTGTCGTCGATTGGTTCGGTCGCCGACCGCAGGGAGATACCGAGCGATTGCAGATGTGCCCGCAGTGCAAAGTGGTCGTACTTCTCCCGCGCGAACCGCGTCAGGTTGTACACGACGACGAAATGGATCTGGCCCTTGTGCGTTCGGCAGTACTTCAACAACGCCTGCAGCTGGCTGCGGTCCGTCGTCTTGGCGCTCGCGCCCTCTTCGTGGAAGCGCTCGCGAATCTCGTAGCCCTGGCGACGGCAATACTCCTCGCACGCACGGAGCTGGGTCGGCAGACTGAGGTTCTCGGTCTGTTCCTTCGTGCTGACGCGAACGTAGATCACCGCGCCGATCATCTCGGCCAGCTTAGCCCTGTCTCGGGCCGGCGGCAAGATCTGTCG
>VFZL01000023.1 GCA_016871175.1 Acidimicrobiia bacterium
TCACGTTCCTAAGCGTTATCCCGAGAACCCCGCACTGGGGATGTGGGTCAATAACCAGCGAACGGCGAAGCGTGCGGGCAGGTTGTCCGAGGAACGGAGTGCGCGATTGGACGCGTTGGGGTTTGTGTGGGACCTGCGGAAGCGCACGCGCTGACCTCGTGCGGCAACGTTCGCCGCCACAAAGCGCAACGTCGATCCCGATTTGCTTTTTCGCAACCCCTTGTGGGACGGCTATTTTGGCAGGCTCTAAAGGAGCAGCTGGCCCGATCAGCGCAACGAAGGTCCGGGTGTGCGCTAGGCTGCCCGCCTGAGTAGGTTGACATGCCGCAACCACTGGTCGAGCTGGTTCCAACTCACGATGTTCTGGTCCACCAAATTTTCCTGCGGCCCATCAAGCGGCCTTAAGTACTCGAAGAGAGAAGACGTTACGACGGTTCGATCGAAGGATTTTCCGCTGAACGCCACGCCTTCCGGGAATCTGAACGCCACGCCTTCCGGGAAGAAGAGGCGCTGAAGTCTCTGGCGCTGCTCCAACGACGCTTGAATCCAGAGGTCCGCCGCCCGCGGTAGCACCCGCTCTGCGAAGTTCAGGATGTGCGCCGCGCGTCATTTCGATCCGCGCGTGTGCTCGCGGACGTGTCGGACGACCGATGCGATCTTGAAGTCGACCGACTGTTTGCCAAGCGCTTTCGACGCGACCGCCTTGACCTTCGGATCGAGCAGGTCAGCCTTCACCCATGCTCCCGGTGTGGGCTCCAGATACATCCCCTCAGACGCATCGTCTACCTTCGCGAGCATGTTGGGGGGGATGCCAAGCTTCAGGTACGTCTCGCGCATCACGCCTTCGTCGTGCTCCAGGTACGTGGGCACGTAGAAGACGTGCGTGCCCTTCGGCTTCCACACCGCGTCCAACTCCTCGGCCAGCTGCCTCATGCGGCCGCCATCGAAGTTGCCGCCGGTGCTCTTGCCGTCCTGAGGGTAGCCGTGATCACCGATGATCGCCACGAACTTGAACCCCGAGCCGACGATGGCGCTGGTGATGATGTCGCTCGACATGCGTGCCCAGGTGTCGTCGCTGATCGTCAATGTGCCAGCCCACGTGCCTCGGCGCCTCATCGGATCTCCACCGGGGAATCCGGGTGCATACGGCGAGATCGGAAGGGCGATTGCCGTGCCGAGCTCGCGAGCGACGCGCTCGGCGAGCGTGCGCACGAAGAAGAGGTGCTTGCCCAGAACGACCTCGGTGCCGCCCTCATGGATGCCGCTCCCGTAGTAGATCGCGGTTGTCCTACCGGCATCGATCGCGGCTTTGAGTTCGACGGCGGTCATGTCCTCGAGCCAGACTGAAGTGCGTTGAGCGTCGATCGAGACCGCGAGGCTGACGGCGATCAGTAGAACGGCAAGCATCTTCATCGGCGACCTCCCTCGATGGGCGAGTCTAGCCGATTCTGCGGATTGACTGTGCGATCGGTTGTCGATAGCTTGAGGTCGTGTAGCCCGTCCAGATATCCCGTCGTCAGAGCTTTGGCACGACGAGTCGCGCCGACGCGTGGTGGAAGGAGCCCGCGCTCACCGCGGCGGGCTTGGTGCTCTTCTTCGGCTACCTGACGCTCCGTGCGTTCAATCCCACGTATGTCTGGTACGACCCGTACATCAGCCCGACGGTCGCGCCACCCGTGTTCACGCCAGTCACGGGGTACCCAGGTTCCGTCCCGGTGGATCACGCGTGGTTCGGCGCGTTCCCGGCCTGGTGGCCCGCATTCCTGCCGCAGACGCCGGCGTTCTTTCTGCCTGCGCTGGCGATCGCGTTTCGCTTCACGTGCTACTACTACCGTGGCGCCTACTACAAAGCCTTCGCGCTGACGCCGCCCTCGTGCGCGGTTGTCGGAATCGCGAAAGGCTATCGCGGGGAGAAGGCACGGCTCGTGTTTCAGAACCTGCATCGATACACGCTGTACGGGGCGCTGCTGTTGCTCGTCTTCCTCTGGTGGGAGGGCCTGGTGCTCACCGTGGCCGTCTCAGCGGCCGGATGCGGACGCTCGTCTTCTGGTGAACGCCCGAATCATGGCACCACTAACACCGGCCAATCAACTGGTCAGCCACCGCGAGGGGGACAATTGGTCGTCTCGGTGCGCACCGAGCCCCAGACCTTCAATCGGTACACGCGACGCGACCTGCCGACGGACCTCATCTCGACTTTCATCAACGGCAAGTTGGTGCGGATCAACCGTCTGACCCAGGAGGTGGAGCCCTGGCTCGCGGCCAGCTGGACGCGCTCCGATGATGGCCGACGATACACGGTCACACTGCGTGAGGGCGTCACATTCTCCGACGGGCAACTGTTCACGGCTGACGATGTCGTGTTCAGCTTCGACGCGCTGTACAACGCGAAGTCCGGCAACGTCCTGGCAGAGGCCGTCAAAGTGGGCGGCAAGCCGCTCAAGGCGGTCGCCGCGGATTCGCGCACCGTCGTCATCGAGTTCCCCGAGGCGTTCGCGCCCGGACTCCGGTTGCTCGACAACCTCCCGATCTTGCCGAAGCACCGACTCGACGGCGCCCTCAAGGCGGGGCAGTTCGCGTCCGCGTGGGGTGTGGGGACCCCTCCGTCAGAGATCGTCGGCCTCGGTCCGTTCGCGCTGCGCGAGTACGTGCCCGGTCAGCGCACGGTGCTGTCGCGTAACCCGCGGTACTTCCGGAAGGACGATCTCGGTGTCCAGCTCCCGTACCTCGACCGCGTCGTCGTCGAAGTCGTGCCGGATCAGAACGGCGAGCTGCTGCGTCTCGAGGCGGGGGAGATCGACGTGACGTCGGGCGAGATTCGGGCGGACGACTACGCGCCCCTCAAGCGCGCGGCGGACGCGGGCCGACTGCAGCTTTTCGATCTCGGCGTGGGATACGACGCTGACAGCTTCTGGTTCAATCTGAAACCGGGCGCGTTCGCCGGCGACCCGCGCGAGGCCTGGATCCAGCGCGACGAGCTGCGGCGCGCGATTTCGCTGGCGGTGAGCCGTCAGCACTTCGCCGACACGGTGTACTTGGGGGCGGCGGTCCCCGTCTACGGGCCCATCACACCGGCGAACCGGCAGTGGTACTCAGCGAGCGTGCCGCAGACGCCGCACGATCCCGCACAGGCGCGGGCGTTGCTCGCGTCGATCGGCCTCGTGGACCGCAATGGCGATGGCAGGCTCGAGGATGGGCACGGCACCACGGCCCGCTTCACGCTGATGGTGCAGAAAGGGCGGACGCTGCAAGCGCGCCGTCGCGGTGATTCGGGACGAGCTCGCCAAGATCGGCATGACCGTGGACGTCGTGCCGCTGGAGGGTGCCGACCTCATCCAACGCTTCAGCATCTCGCGCGCATACGAGGCGGTGTACTTCAGTGTGCTCACGTCGGACACCGATCCAGCCACCAGCTCCGACTTCTGGATGAGTCGTGGGTCCGCGCACATCTGGAACCATGAGCAGCCGACGCCAGCCACCGAGTGGGAACGTCGCATCGACGGGTTGATGGACGCGCAGACGCACACGGCGGACCAGGCGCGCCGGAAGGCCATCTTCGATGAGGTGCAGCGGCTGTTTACCGAGCACCTGCCGATCATCCACTTCGCCGCGCCGAGGGTGTACGCCGTGGCTTCGGCGCGTGTGACGAACGTGACGCCGGCGATCTCTCGGCCTCAATTGCTCTGAGCGCCGGATATCATCGCCCTACGACCGTGAGCGTCCTGCCGTACCTCGCGCGCCGCCTCGCCGTCGCCGCGCTGCTCGTGTTCACGGTGGCGTCTGGCGCCTTGCTCCTGGCGCGCCTGGCGCCCGGTGACTACGCGACGGCGTCGCTCGGCGTGGGCGCCACGCCTGAGGCCCTCGCCGCCGCCCGCGCGCGGTATGGGCTGGACCGTCCGGTGCTCGCGCAGTACGTCAAGTGAATCGGCCGTGCGGCGCGATTCGACTTCGGCGAGTCGTTCGCGTACGACCGGCCGGTGCGCGAGCTCATCGCAGAGCGGGCGGGCAATAGCGCCATCCTCGCCATTATCGCGCTCCTGTTGGCGACCGCCGTGGGCGTGCCCCTGGGCGTGCTGACTGGCGCGGTGCCGCGCGGGCTCGTGCCGGGCGCCGTACGGGCCATCTCGGTGGCGCTGCTCTCGATGCCGCCGCTTCTGACCTCATTGGTGCTCGTGTTCATTGCGGCGCGAACCGGCTGGCTGCCGATCGGTGGCATGCGATCGCTTGGTCCAGAGGCCGGCTCGCTGGCCGACCTCGCGAGCCACCTCGTCGTTCCCGTCCTCGCCATCGGTCTGCCGATGGCGGCTCTCCTCGAGCGACTGCAGTTGCAGGCCATGGCCGAGACGATCACGCAGCCGTTCGTGCGCGCGACAATCGCTCGGGGGGTGTCGCGCGCGCGTGCGCTCTGGCGGCATGCCTTTATCGTGGCGCTGAAACCGACGGCTGCCGTGCTCGGCGTCATCGTCGGCCACGTGCTCAGTGGGTCGTTCGTGGTCGAGATCGTGACTGCCTGGCCGGGTCTCGGACGGTCGATGCTGGACGCGCTCCGCGCGCGAGACGTCTATCTGGTCGCAGGCTGCGCGGCGACGGGTGCCTTGTTCTTGGCGTTCGGGACCTTGCTGTCCGATGCGGTTTCCGCTGCCGTCGACCCGAGGGTGCGCGAATGAACCGGCACCCCCGCCGTTCCTGCTCCTGTTCCTGGTGTTTCTCGGGGTTGCGGCCGCACCGGTCGTGGCGCCAAACAGCCCTGCAACGGCCTTCAACACGCTGCTCAATGCCCCGCCGCCGCGCGTCTACCTGAGAGATACCGCCGGAGCCTGGCGCGCACCCTTCATCTACCCGTAGAAGCGCCTGAGCCAATTGGAACAGACCTACGAAGAAGATCGGCAGACGCCCGTGCCGTTGCGGTGGTTCGCCGGTGGGCACATCGTGCAGTCGACGGAGCCCGGCGGCGCGCCGCTCCTGCTTTTCGGCGCCGACGCCTTTGGCCGCGATGTCTTCAGTCGCACGCTCTACGGCGGACGGTGGTCGCTTGACATCGCGGTCCTGGCGGCGTTGGGGGCGTTGTGCCTTGGCGTCTTCGTGGGCAGCATGGCCGGCTACCGCGGTGGGCTCTGGGACGACGTCCTGATGCGGACATCGGACATGGTGATGGTGCTTCCGACCATGTATGTCGTGATGGTGCTGCGGGCCGCACTGCCGCTCGTCCTGTCGTCTACGCAGATGTTCGTGCTGCTCGTGTCGCTCTTCTCTGTGGTGGGCGCGCCCATCGTCGCGCGGGCCGTGCTGGCGGTGGTGCGCTCGGAGCGGGCACTCGAGTACGCGGCGGCGGCCGAATCGCTCGGCGCGAGCCCGCTTCGCATTCTCATTCGTCATCTGCTGCCGGCTGCCACCGGCATCGTGCTCATCGAGTTGATGACGCTGCTGCCGGGCTTCGTCGTGGCCGAGGCGACGCTGTCTTATGTCGGCTTCGGGTTTCCCGACACCGTGCCCACGTGGGGGACGATGCTGCATGAGGCCTCGAGCGTGCGCGTGCTGGCAGACTTTCCGTGGCTGTTCGCGCCGGCGATCGCCATCTTTCTCGTCGTGCTGGGTGTGAACGCCAGCATCCGGACGTCGCACGCGGGCCTGGGAGCGGGCTTAGATGCAGGAGCGCCGCGCAGGCGGGGGGCGGGGCAGCGCCCCGAGTAGAATGAACCCGATGGTGCTGCCCGCCGGTGTGTACGCGCCGGTCCCGACCCCCTTCGACACCCAGGATACCTTCGATCCTTTACGTTTCCGCGTTGCGCTTGCCCGGTGGGTGGCTTCACCGCTCGCCGGATTGGTGGTCCTTGGGTCGAACGGCGAAGCGCCGCTCGTGGACGAAGAGGAGAGCGATGGCGTCATCGCCGTGGCGCGCGAGGCGATTCCGCCCGGCCGTCCACTGATTGTCGGGACGGGACGGGAATCCACCCGCGCGACGGTCGCGGCGTCACGCCGTGCGGCGGCGTTGGGTGCCGACGCGGTGATCGTGCGGACGCCCGGATTCTTCAAGTCGCAGATGACCAGCGACGTCTTCGTGCGCCACTACACAGCGGTGGCTGATGCTTCGCCGGTGCCGGTGCTGCTCTACAACTTCACCGCCGTCACGGGCGTGAACATCGGCGCCGATGCCGTTGCCCGCCTCGCGCAGCACCCCAATGTCGTCGGGATCAAGGAGTCCGGCGGCGACGTCGCGCAGATTGCCGAGTTAGTGGCGGCCGGCGGATCGGCGTTTCGGGTCTTCGCGGGTTCGAGCACGTCGTTCTATGCGTCACTCTGTGTCGGTGCGGCCGGCGGCATCCTAGCGCTCGGCTGCGTCCTCCCAGACGCGTGCGCGGCGCTGTTCGATCTCGTCCGCCAGGGCGCCCATCACGACGCCCGCGCGCTGCAAAGCCGGCTGGTCCCCCTGGCGCAGCTGCTGGGTAACCGGTACGGCGTCGCCGGCCTGAAAGCGGCGCTCGCGCTCGTCGGCTGCGATGTGGGCCCCCCGAGGCCACCACTGGTGGCGCTCGACGCGCACGGTCGTGACGCGGTCGAGCGGGCGCTCCGGACGTTTTCACACTGGCCGCTACTAAACGAAGCCTGACACACGGAGCTTGGTTGATGAGCTTGCTGCCCGATCAAGATCGAATTCTGCTCGGCCCTGGCCCGAGCTTGACCTCCCCGCGCGTGATGCGCGCGCTGGCCTCACCGACCGTCAGTCATCTCGATCCCGTCATGCTCGCGTTGATGGACGATGTGCGTGCGCGGTTGGGACGCGCGTTTCGCGCGCCAGAGGGGTCGCTCGCGTTCGCGGTGTCCGGTACGGGAACGGCGGGCATGGAGACGGTCGTCTCGAACCTCGTGACCGACGGCACCCGGGTCCTCGTCATCGTGGGCGGGTATTTTGGCGATCGGCTTGTGCAGATGTGCACGCGGTACGGCGCGGCCGTAGCGCGGCTCGACGTGGAGTGGGGCCGTGCCTGCGAGCCCGATGCCGTGAGACGGGCGCTGGCCGCCCAGCCCGCGGATATCGTCGCGATGGTGCAGGCGGAGACGTCGACCGGCGTGCTCAACCCGGTACGCGAGCTCACGGCGATTGCCAAGGAACACGGGGCGCTCGTGATTGTCGACGCGGTGACGTCGTTTGGCGGGCATCCGCTCGAGGTCGGTGCATGGGGCATCGACGCCGCCTACAGTTGCTCACAGAAGTGTCTCGGCGCGCCGTCAGGCATGGCCCCGATCGTGATGACGCCCGCCGCCCTGGCCCGGCGGGTGGCATGCCGCAGCTTCTACTTCGGTCTCTCGTTGCTCGAGGACCACTGGCTGCGCCGGAAGTACCACCACACGATGTCCTCCACGTTGATCTACGCGCTCGACGAAGCGCTCGCGATGGTCGAAGACGAAGGGCTGGAGGCGCGCTGGGCCCGGCACGAGCGCAATCATCAGCTGTTCATCGCCGGGCTGGCTCGACAGGGGCTCTCGGTGCTGCCCCCGGAGGGTGAAAGGTTGTGGACGTTGAACGCCGTCAAGGTGCCGCCGGGTATCGATGACGCGGCGGTTCGACGGGTGCTGCTCGAGGAGTTCCAGATCGAGATCGGGGCGGGCCTCGGGCAGTTCGCCGGCACCATCTGGCGAGTCGGCTTGATGGGCGCCAGTTCAAGCCCACGCGTCATTACGCTGCTGCTCGCGGCGCTTAACGACGCGCTGGTGAAGCAGGGGCGACGAGCGATGGCTTGATTGAGCCCGAATCCCTCGAGCTCAAATCGTGAAGTGCGGCGAGAAACCGTGAACCCTCGGCACCGGCTGAGTGGCGTAGGAGCTATCGTGCGCCGATACTGTGATCGTCTCCAGTCCCATCGTTCCATCTGAGGCAATGGCACCGTCGTGGCTCAGGTAGCGGGCAAGCGAGCTCAACCGTTCGTACGTCGCAGTACCGTCAGCGTTGGACGGTGGCTGGGCGGAGCGGTCGGGTGTCTGTTTGCGTGGCTGTGTTACGCGTACGTGACACTTCCCGACGTCCGACCGCTTATCAAGAGCAATCCGGCGACGACCGCGTTCATGGATCTCCGCGAGGACGAGGCGCACGACGTCGGCAAACCGGCCCGACGCGTCCAGCGCTGGATCGCATACAACAACATCTCACCCCATCTGAAGCGCGCCGTGCTCGTCGCCGAGGACGCCGCGTTCTGGCAGCACGAGGGGCTCGACCTCGTCGAGCTGCAGAAGTCCATCGAAACCGACTGGGCGCGCGGACAGCTCGTGCGAGGCGCCAGCACCATCACCCAGCAGCTCGCAAAGAATCTGTATCTGTCGCCGACCCGCAGTCCGGTGCGCAAGCTGCGCGAGCTCGTCATCGCGCGGCGTCTCGAAGCGGAGCTGTCGAAGGCGCGCATCTTCGAGTTGTACTTGAACGTCGTCGAATGGGGGGACGGCGTGTGGGGTGTCGAGGCCGCGGCGCGCCAGTACTTCGGGACGTCCGCTGCGGAGTTGGGTCCGCAGGAGTCGGCGCTGCTGGCTGGGGCGCTCGTGAACCCTCGGCTGTTGAATCCGGCGCACCCCAATGCGCGGCTGAAGCGTCGGCAGCACCTCATACTTCGCCGGATGGGCGTAATCTCTCCACCGAACGAAGTCGGTGTGCTGTGAGATCGCTCGCAAACGCCCGGCCCAGCTTGACACCTCCGAGGGTGGTCGGTATATACACGCCTCTCTCGCCACAAGGCATGTGAGTTGACGTGCGGACAATGCATGAGCGCGTCGTGCTGAACGCATGATCAACTACACCGAACGCCTCACCGCGCTCATGGCTGACATCGTCGCCAGAGTACCGGCGCTCTCGTTCATCGACATGCGAGACGTCCTGGTTTTCGCGCGGGCCGGCCGGTCAGGCGCGAGCGGTCCGTACGCCTCGTGCCACTGACTGACCCTGCCTCCGAGCGAGCCCGGCTACTTCTTCTGGCGTTGTCGGGAAACCGGTCGGGTCACACGACGCTCGGAGTGGTTCGTGACCAAGTCCCCATCGGTCTCGCTCTCCGGCCACTTGGTGTCGTATCTCATCTCGTTCGCGCTACCGCGCTATTGCGATCAGTCGCTGCACCGCGCGCGCAAAGGGCGCTTCTATCATCCCGATGAAGAAGCGTGGATGGCGAAGCTCGACACCGTCATCCACGAGCTCTATCACGTCTCACCGGATCTCAAGGGCATTCGTCGCATCGAGCGCGGCGACGGCACCTATTTCGCCGATTGCCACGGGCAGCACTATCACCGCGAGGTGGCGGACATGGTGCAGACCTACCTGGCGAGCGGGCCCGATCCCGAGGTGTATGAGTTCCTGCGCCACGACTTCGATCAACTCCAGCAGCGCTTCGGAGGGGTCGTCGGCACCACTTTCAGGATGTTCCCCTCGTCCCCGCAGCGTTACGTCGAGCGGCTCACGGTCCAGCCGCCACCGCCCACCGATACGGATCTCGTCGGCGTCGCGGTGGAGGAAGTCCGCCCCAGCCGTCATCGCGAGCGTTTCAGCGAGGGTGATCTCCACATCCGCGAGTTCGGACGCGAGACCTCTCGACGGCTGGTCCGCACGGGCGCGTTCCGTGCAGCGTAATCAGTCGCAGAGTCGGACGAGGCCCTGCGACGTGCATATGCTTCATGTGTTTGTGGCTGTCGCGTCACCCGTGACACATAGCAGCCACAGCCGTCAGTTCGCGTCGACCCTACGCGCGCCCACGAAGCGACGTCGCCAGTACGTGCTGCTGCGCCGTTCCACCCGTACCACACCTCGAGAACTCGGTGCGTGGATGAACTGATCTTCGTCGAGCGCGATGCCGACGTGGGACGCTCCAGGCGCGACGGTGGAGAAGAAGACCAAATCGCCCGGTGCCACGGCAGCACGACCCACTCGCATCCCGGTCGCGTACTGCTCGCGCGTCTCCCGGGGCAGGGCGATGTGATGACGGGCAAACACCCATTGGGTGAACCCGCTGCAATCGAACCCCTCCGGGGATGAGCCGCCGTTGCGGTAGGGGGTCCCGACGAGGGCCAGCGCGGTGTTGAGCACCGCGGACAAGGCGGCGTCGCCTCCGGAAGCCGCGGCCGACGCGGCTCGGGCTCCGCCGGGATTCGTCGCTGGCGGCCGCGCGGGCGTCCTGCGGGGCGGCGGCACTTCTGCCGTAGTCGGGACGGGGAATGGCCGAGGAACGGCACCGGTTGACGCACAACCCGCCATCATGGCAGCGGAGGTAAGCAGTACGGCTGGCACGACACCCCATTTCACTCGCCTCTTCTTGTTCGTGTGCAACCGTCCTCTCTTCCTGGCTCTTGCTTGGTCCGTCGACCCTCGTCCGATAGTGTAACGGCTTCCCATGAGCAAGACGCGATGCCGCTCTAACTGACTCGTCTGTCGCCGTTTATCAACCAGCACGGACGCCGTCAGCGCCTTGACACCTCAGCCGGCCTCGGGCACACTCGTTCGAGGAGATCCATGACTGAGTGGATCCCAAGCAGGTACCTGTATGCCTGCTTTCTAGCATGGAGCAAACGCTACTCCTCAACGCGTCGTACGAGCCACTCAAGATCGTGCACTGGCAAAAGGCGGTCACGCTGTGGTGCCAGGGCAAGGTCGAGGTTGTGTCGGTGTACGACCGCGAGATTCGCGGCGTCAGCATCAGCTTCAAGCTCCCCTCGGTCATTCGGCTGTTGCGTTACATCAAGATCAAACGCCGGTTCGACTACGTGCCGTTCTCACGCGCGAACATCTACGCGCGTGATGACCATCGCTGCCAGTACTGCGGCGATGGGTTCCCGACGAGCGAGCTGACGTTCGACCATGTCGTGCCGGTCGCCCATGGCGGCCGGAAGGACTGGGAGAATATCGTCACCTGCTGCGTGAGCTGCAACCGACACAAAGGGGGTCGGACGCCGGCTGAAGCGGGTATGCACCTGCTGAAGGCTCCGAAGCGGCCGGAGTCGGCGCCAGCCATTCGCATCACGATCGGGCTCAAGAATGCTCCTGAGAGCTGGCGTGACCACCTGTACTGGAACGCCGAGCTCCTCGACGACGACACCTAGCGGGTCCGCGCCGTGTCATCGGCGCACGCCCACTCCCCGTGGTCAATCCCTGCTACCATCCTGACCGTTCCTGGTGTCCGACCGTTCGACAACGTCCATGCCCGCCATGTCCCAGTCTCGTCTCACGGCGATTCAGCCTTTGCGTGCCGTCGAAGGTGGGCGGATCACCATCCTCGGCCAGCAGTTGGTGAACGCCGACGAGGGGATCCCGGAGGTACAGATCGGCGGACGCGCTGCACGTGTTGTGTTCGCCTCCTCGTCGGCTGTGGACGTGCTCATCCCGAGCGGCCTCACCGAAGAGGGTGCGGTTGCGGTGAGGCTCGCGAGCGTCTCGGGGGAAACGGCGTTCGTCCACGTCGCGGCGCCGCTGGCCACCGGCCTCCACCAGGTCGACAGCCCTGCGGCGGATCGAGAGGGCAACCTCTACTTCACCTTCAGCGGCACGCGCGGTCAGCAGGTCCCGGTGTCGCTCTTCCGCGTGCGACCGAATGGCACGCGCGAAACGTTCGCAACAGGCATCGTCAACCCGACCTCGATGGCCGTCGACCAAAGCGGCCAGTTATATGTGTCGAGCCGCTTCGCAAGCACCGTCTATCGCGTCGATGGGGAGGGCACGGTCCGCGTATTCGCCACGGACCTGGGGGCTGCGTGCGGGCTTGCATTCGCGTCCGACGGCTCACTCTACGTCGGGGATCGGTCGGGCACGGTCTTCAGGGTCGACGCCCGGGGTCACGCCAAGGCCTTCGCCACCCTGCCAGCGAGCGTCGCGGCCTTTCATCTCGCATTTGGCCCCGGCGATGTGCTGTACGTGACTGCACCCACGCTGAGTACCTACGACTGCTTGTTTCGCATCACGCCCGACGGCGAGGCCACGGCGCTCCCGTACCGTTTCGGTCGACCGCAAGGGCTGGCGGTCGATGCCTCCGGAGTGCTGTTCGTCATCGAAGCGCTGGCTGGCGTGAGCGGCCTGTATCGGATCGTGGAGGGGCGCGAACCCGAGCTCTACGTGTCGGGGCCCAACCTCGTGGGCGTCGCGTTCGGCCCAAACGACTCGCTCATCGTGTGCTCCGGCGAGACGGCATACCGACTGCGCGCCAAGTAAGGTTGCCTGAATGGCTGCGCCCACATCTCAGTTGCTCCGCCGTAAGCCCATTGCCGCGGCCGAATGGGAGTCGCCGTCTACCTCATCGGCGACGTTGCGCCGGGTGATGGGCCCAGGCGACCTCATCTTGCTGTCGATCGGCGCAGTGATCGGCGCCGGCATCTTCTCGTCGATTGGCACGGCTGCGGCGGGTGAGACGCTGCCCTCGGGCGAGGTTGTCCGGTACGGCGCAGGGCCCGCGCTGGTGCTCTCGTTTCTGCTGCTCGGCGTCGTTTGCGGCCTTGCCGCGCTGTGTTACGCGGAGCTGGCGTCGATGATTCCGCAGGCCGGCAGCGCCTACGCGTACGCGTACGCCACGCTGGGCGAGCTCGTCGCCTGGATCATCGGCTGGGACCTGATGCTCGAGTACGCCATCGGAAACATCGCCGTCGCGATTGCATGGAGCGGATACTGCACGTCGCTGCTCTCCGGATTCGGCATCACCTTACCGGAGTACCTCACCCATGGTTATCGCACGGCGCTGCTCTCGTCCGATCCGATCGTGCACGGACTGCTGGAGACGGCGCCGCGGATCGCGGGGGTGCCCCTGCTCTTGAACCTGCCTGCGTTCGCCATCGTGATGGCCATTACGGCGCTCCTGTACGTTGGTGTCAAGGAGAGCGTGCGTGCGAACAACATCATGGTGGCGGTGAAGCTCGTCGTGCTGCTCACCTTCGTGGTCGTGGGCGTCGGGCAGATCGACGCCGCCAACTACGTGCCGTTTGCGCCCAACGGCTGGCGCGGCATTCATCAGGGAGCCGCGATCGTGTTCTTCGCGTACATCGGCTTCGATGCGATTTCCACCGCGGCAGAGGAGACGCGCGATCCCCAGCGGAACATGCCGATCGGCATCCTCGGCGGCCTCGGGATCTGCACGATCATCTACATCATCATCGGCGCCGTCGCGAGCGGACTCGTGCCGTACGAGCAACTCAAGGCCGCCGATCCGTTGGCGCAAGCGCTACAGCTCGCCGGGCTCCGGACCGCGGGGCTCGTCGTGGCGTTTGGCGCCGTCGTCTCGCTGACAGCGGTAATCCTGGTGTTCCAGTACGGCCAGCCCCGCATTTTCATGGCGATGGCGCGTGACGGGCTTCTGCCAGCGTGGGCATCCGCGATCCATCCCCGTTTCCGAACCCCCCACGTCACCACGCTGGTGTCAGGCATCGGAGTGGCCGTCGGGGCGCTCGTGATGGACGAGAACGAGATCTACGACCTGACCAACATTGGCACACTCACCGCGTTCGCGATCGTCTGTCTTGGCGTGCTGGTGCTGCGGCGTACGGATCCAGACCGGCCGCGGCCGTTTCGGGTGCCGGCTCTGCCGATCGTAGCGATCGCGGGCGCCGCGGCGTGCGTGTACACGATGACCGGGCTTCCTGCGCAATCGTGGGAACGATTCGGTGCATGGTTGGGGCTCGGGTTGCTCATGTACTTCGTCTACGGCTACCGTCACAGCCGATTGAGGTCGCTATAATCAACCCGGTAACGATCGGGGAGGACTGCACATGCGAAAGGCACTGATGGCGGCAGGTTTGCTCGCGGCGATCGGCGGTGGCGCGGCGTGGACCTACGCTCAGAGCGGCGGTGGGAGCCTGAGCGCGCAGGACTATGTCGAGATCCAGCAGTTGTACGCACGGTACAACTGGGCAATCGACGCGGGGGACATCGAAGGGTACGTTGCGCTGTACACGCCGGACGGGACGTTCAACACGTTCATCGGCGCCGACGGACTGCGCACGTTCATGAAACAGCGTCCTGGAGGCACGCGGCGCCATTGGAACAGCAATCTCGTGATCACCCCGTCGCCGGAGGGTGCGACCGGCAAGGTGTACCTGCTATTGGTGGACGTCGGTCAGAAGCCGCCTGCGATCAGCACGGCGGCGCGGTACTCGGACGTCCTGGTGAAGACCTCCAGCGGGTGGCGATTCAAGAAGCGCCAGACGACGTCGGATCCGGCGCCACCGACACAGGACTAGACAGCTTAGTGGCCGCTAGGGGGCCGCGGAGAGCTGTCAGCGATGAGCCGTCGGTTATGAGGTTTGTCGCACGTGTCTGGTCACCGGCGGGCTGAAGGCGCGCCAATGCCAGTGGAGTGATGCTATGGAAGAGACACAGATGACTCGGCGTCAGATGCTTCGGGGTATGGCGACAGCCACGGCTGCGGCCATGTCGCCTGCGCTTGCGTCGTCGCGCGCGTACGCGGCTCAAGCGCCCGCCGGCTCGCCCGGACCGCTCAGTGCGTCGGTGCTTCCGGCTGGCGTGCGTTCTCGGTTCGTCGACGGTGTGAATGGCCTCCGCATGCACATCCTCGAGGCGGGTTTCGAGACAACGGGCCGGCGAGCGGTTCTGCTGCTGCATGGCTTTCCGGAGCTCGCGTACAGCTGGCGGAAGCAGCTCGTGCCGCTGGCTGCCGCGGGCTTCCACGTGTTCGCGCCTGACTTGCGCGGCTACGGTCGGACGTCGGGTGCGGAGAGCGTCAAGTACGCCGACGACCTGCGGCCTTTCAGCACGATCAACCGCATCCGCGATCTGCTCGGCCTCATACACGCATTGGGCCACCGTTCGGTGGCGGCCGTGTTCGGCCACGACTTCGGATCGCCGCTCTCGGGTTGGTGTGCCTGCGCGCGGCCTGACGTGTTTCGTTCCGTCGTGATGATGAGCGCCCCATGGGGCGGCACGGCGTCGCTGCCGTTCAACACGGCGAACGCGACGACGCCTCCGCCCGTGCCACCCGATCCGAACGCGATCTACAACGAGCTCGCGAAGTTGACGCCGCCTCGAAAGCACTATCAGCGGTACTACCAGACCGCTGAGGCGAATGAGAACCTGTGGCATCCGTCGCAGGGTCTACACAATTTCCTACGCGCCTACTACCACATGAAGAGCGCGGACTGGAAACAGAACCATCCGCACCCGCTCGCCGCGCGGACGGCCTCCGAGTGGGCGAAACTCCCGCGCTACTACGTCATGGATCTGGACAGAGGCATGTCGCAGCAGGTTGCCCTGGAGATGCCGTCCGCCGCCGAGATCGCCGCGAACAGGTGGCTGCCGGACTCGGAGCTCCGCGTCTACACCGAGGAATACGGACGCACCGGATTCCAAGGTGGTCTCAACGGCTATCGCGGAAGCCCGGACGACGTCAATCTCCAGGTCTTTGCCGGCCGCACGATCGACGTGCCAGCGATGTTCATGGGCGGCAAGTCTGATTGGGGCGTGTATCAGAATCCGGGTGCCCTCGAGCGCCTCGAAAAGGTGCACGCGACGAAGTACCAAGGGACGCGCCTGATCGACGGCGCAGGCCACTGGGTACAGCAGGAGCATCCGGACGCGCTGAACCCATTGTTGCTCGACTTCCTCAAGCGTCACGCGTGAGGGAGTCTGGGTGTCTCGACCCGATCGGCGGTGGGTTCGCGTGCTTGACGACCACGCTACCGTGCTGGTTCCGTCGTCTTCCAGTCCGTGTCCCAGCGGATGTTGAGCCACGTGATGCTGCCTTTCACGCCGCTGACACCATGGGGCACGGTCGCCGGGATGAACTCAACGTCACCGGCTTTGATCAGATGCGACTGGCCGCCCACGATCTTGCCGTTCTGAATCGTCCCTCCCGTGGTCAGCGTGCCGGATCCTTCGAGCACGACCCACACGTCAATGGTCTGCGGGTGCACGAGGGCCGTTTCCGCGTTCGTGATGCGACGGATGTTGACGTTGTATTTCCGGCCCTCGAGGAGACGCAAGGTCTGGAGCTGCTTGATATCCATGTCCTTGAAATACTGCGTGAGCGAGTCTTTCGGGATTGCGACCGTTCGATCGGACGGCGCCTGTTGCAGCACGATCGTCTGTGTGCTCGCTGTCTGGCGGCTCGAGGCCCCCTGCGCGCCGAGTGCCGCGGCGCACGCGATCACGGCGACGCCAGTACAGCCGTTCCGGTAGACCCTTCGAGGTGACATGAATCCTCCCGTTGGTTATTGACGACTGAAGATTGTAGATTGGCCATTGTGTGGCGCACCATGCGAACTCGTGCCCTCTCTTCAGCGCTTACTGACGGCACCCACGGCGCCCCCGCCCAGGAGCGGGCCCGGGGATCGGGCACCCGGGAGCGCCTGAGCCGGGGTTCGGGGCGGAGCCCCGGGGAATGATGATGGGGAAGGACTGGATCGCGGTTCGCGGCGCGCGCGTGCACAACCTCAAGAACATCGACGTCGACATCCCCCGGCACAAGCTCGTGGTCATCACGGGCCTGTCGGGGTCCGGCAAGTCGTCGCTCGCGTTTGACACGATCTATGCAGAAGGGCAGCGCCGCTACGTGGAGTCGCTCTCCGCGTACGCACGCCAGTTCCTCGAACAGATGGAGAAGCCCGATGTCGACCTGATCGATGGTCTCTCACCAGCGATCTCGATCGAGCAGAAGACGACCGGGTCGAACCCTCGTTCGACCGTGGGGACGGTGACGGAGATCTACGACTACCTCCGATTGCTCTTCGCCAGCATCGGCGTGCCGCACTGCTCGAACTGCGGCAAGGAGATCGCGAATCAGTCCCTCGAACGCATCATCGACATGGTGATGCTGTACCCGTTGGACTCCAGGATCAACCTGCTCGCCCCGATCGTCCGCGGACGCAAGGGCGAGTTCAAGAAGGAGCTCGCTGCGCTCCGATCGCGCGGTTACACCAAGGCGCGTATCGATGGTCAGTTTCGATCCCTGGACGATGACATCGCGCTGGATCGCAGGCGTAACCACAACATCGACGTCGTGGTGGACCGCGTGGTCGTGCGCAGCGGCGTCGAACGACGGCTCAGCGAGTCGGTGGAGGCGGCGCTCGGTCTCGCCAACGACATCGTTGTCATCAATTCGTACGACGAAGGCGATCGACTCTTCTCCAGGCGGCTTGCGTGCGTCGATTGCGGGCTGAGCATGCCCGAGATGACGCCGCGCGCGTTCTCGTTCAACTCCCCGCACGGCGCATGTCCGTCTTGTCAGGGGCTCGGGTCGATGGTGGATTTCGATCCGCGGCTCGTCGTCCCGGACGAGTCGCTCTCGCTCATCGACGGGGCGATCGCGCCGTGGGCGAAGGGCGACAAGAAGCTGGTGCGGGATGCGCTGCAGGGGCTGGCCCGCGACTTCGGCATCGAGCTGTATGTGCCCTTCGCCAAGCTGCCCAAGAAGCATCGCGACCTACTGCTCCACGGAGGCCGCACGGCGGGACGCGATCAAGCGGAATCGACTCGAGGGAAAGCCGGTGCGCGGGCGTCGAAGGCTGCCAGTCGCTCCGGGTTCGAAGGAATCCTGCCGAATCTGCGTCGCCGGTACGACGAAGGCACCTGGACCGATCAGGCGGACTTCGAAGCGTTCCGCTCGCTGCGCACCTGCACCGCCTGCGAGGGACATCGCCTGAAGCGCCAGTCGCTGGCGGTACGCGTCAAGGGCCGGACGATCGCCGACTACGTCGATCTCACAATTTCCGACGCGCTCGATGTGTTCGAGGGACTCGAGCTCTCGGATCGCGAGGCGCTCATCGCGGAGCGAATTCTCCGCGAGATCCAGGAACGCGTGCGCTTCCTCGACGACGTGGGCGTGGGTTACTTGACGCTGGGTCGGAGCGCAGCGACGCTCTCCGGCGGCGAGGGCCAGCGGATCCGCTTGGCCACGCAGATCGGCGCGAACCTGACCGGCGTGCTGTATGTGCTCGATGAACCATCAATCGGTCTCCATCAACGTGACAACCGCAAGCTGCTGGCCACACTCGCTCGTTTGCGCGACCTCGGTAACACTGTCATCGTCGTCGAGCACGATGAGGAGACGATTCGGACCGCTGACTACGTGATTGATCTAGGCCCCGGCGCCGGCGAGTTGGGGGGACACGTGATCTTCCAGGGCACACCCGCGCAGCTCATGCGCATGGCCACAGCCGAGGGCGACCGCCCCTCGAGCGATGAGGATCGAGCGAAGGCCTCAACCTCACCCGGCCCTGAGCTGGTGCCACTTGGAACCGAGGGGAGCCCCAGATCAGCAGGGGCCCTGGGATCCGCGGGATCGCAGGGATCATTGACGGGCGCGTATCTGGTCGGCGCCCGGACGATCCCAACGACGGCTGGCCGCCGCCCGTCACTCAAAGGGGAGCTGGTCATCCGCGGCGCGCGCGAGAACAACCTGAAGAACATCGACGCGCACATCCCGCTTGGTGTGTTCACCACCATCACCGGCGTGAGCGGCTCGGGGAAATCGACGCTCGTGAACGATATCCTGTATCGGTCGCTTGCGAAAACGTTGTACCGAGCCACCACGGAGCCAGGCGACCATGATCGGATTGAAGGGCTCGAGCACCTCGATAAGGTGATCGAGATCGATCAGTCGCCAATCGGCCGTACGCCGCGATCCAATCCCGCCACCTACATCGGGCTCTTCACATTCATCCGAGATCTCTTCGCCGTTATGCCGGAGGCCAAGACCCGGGGGTTCCGCGCCGGTCGATTCTCCTTCAACGTGAAGGGTGGGCGCTGCGAAGCCTGCCAGGGGGACGGCGTCATCGCCATCGAGATGCACTTCCTACCCGACGTCTTCGTGACGTGTGAGCACTGCAAGGGCCGGCGCTACAACCGCGAGACGTTGGAGGTGACCTATCGCGGCAAGTCCATCGCGGACGTGCTCGAATTGACCGTCGATCAGGCGCTGCCGCTCCTCGAGAACTTTCCGGCGATCGCGAACAAGCTGCGGACGCTGCAGGACGTTGGTCTCGGCTACGTCGCGCTGGGACAGTCGGCGACCACCCTGTCAGGGGGCGAGGCGCAACGCGTCAAGTTGGCCAAGGAACTCTCGAAGCGGGGGACTGGCCGGACGCTCTACATCCTGGACGAACCGACGACCGGGCTACATTTCGAGGATACGAGGAAGCTCCTGGACGTCCTGAACAAGCTGGTCGATCAAGGAAATACGATTGTGGTAATCGAACACAACCTAGACGTGATACGGTCTGCCGATCACGTGATCGACCTGGGGCCCGAGGGGGGCGTGGGTGGCGGACGAATCGTGGCGGCGGGGACGCCAGAAGAGATAGCGGGCAACCCGGCGTCAGCGACAGGTCTGCACTTGCGTGACCAATTATTGGATGAGGCGCATCGGACTCAGCGGGCCCGAGCAATCTGAGCCATTGTGGTAAGATTACCACAATCACGACGCGTATCGCTGTGGTACGGCGACTACAAACCGACAGCTCGGAACGGCGCGCTCGGTTTGACTCGCAGAGCTAAGTGGTTGGTAATACTTGGACTTGCCCGCCATGTTCCTGATAGGTCCTGGCGGGCATAGAGCTTGCTGAGTCTTGTGGCGCACGTCCCCAAGTGCCTGAGAGGGTAATGGACGCACAGCGAACGCTTCGTCGCCAAATCTCGTGTGTCGGAATCGGGCTCCACTCCGGCAACAAGGTCAACCTTTCGCTCAAACCGGCCCCTGCAGACTTCGGTGTCCGATTTCGCCGCCGCGATCTGGGCGGCCATGATGTCCCGGCGACCGTGCACCATCTCGCCGGCATTCAACTCGCGACGGGGCTCGCGTGCAACGAGGTGTCGGTAGAAACGGTCGAACACCTGCTGGCCGCCCTGGTCAGCCTGAATGTCGACAACGTCCTCATCGAGCTGAACTCCCCGGAAGTACCGATCATGGACGGCAGCGCCGCGCCGTTCGTGTACCTGATTCAAGAAGCGGGGGTCAAGCCGCTGCAAGCGCCACGGAAGTATTTGAAGATTGTGCGGCCGATTGCCATCTCCAAGGGCGACAAACGCATTTCGCTCTACCCGTCGGAACACTTCAAGGTCACCTACAGCATCAGCTACGACCATCCGCTGCTGCGGCACCAATCGCGCACGTTGCGCATCACCGAAGAGTCGTTCATCGAGGAAGTCGCGCCCGCGCGCACCTTTACGTTCCTCAAGGACGTGGAGATGCTGCGACAGAACGGCTTGGCGCTGGGCGGCTCGCTGGAGAACGCGATCGTGCTGGGTGAGACGGGTGTGCTGAACAACGCCCTCCGGTTCGAGGACGAGTTCGTGCGCCACAAGATCCTCGATGCCGTGGGCGACCTGGCCCTGGTGGGGTACCCCGTCATCGGACATCTGGTCGCGCATCGCGCTGGCCATGCGCTGCACACGGAATTCGCGGCCAAGATCCTCGAAGACGCGCACTGCTGGCGGCTGGTCGAAGGCAGCAGCGAAAGGGCGCTGTCTCCCGTTTCGGTGCCGGTGAAGGCGTCAGCCCACTAGTGTCCGCACGGGCACGAGCTGCGCGCGCGGCCCAGTCTCATGCACGCCTGAGTCAGGCTCACCGCACCCACAGAGGCTTGGTGGTCGTCGGGGAGCCGCAGCGCTCGAACCAGTCCACGCCCTCGTAGACCAGATCGAACTTCAGTGCGTACTTGCCCGGCGTGTCGACCGCGGGTACGTCGACGGGCAGGTCGACGGCCGCGCCGCCGAGGAGCGCGTCGCGAAACTCGCCGCGCGCGAAGTCCCGATTGATGAGCATACCGTCAGCACCACACAGCTGGACGCCGAGGCGTACGAGTCGTCTCCCGTAGCTCGCTCGGGCCGGAAAAGGCCGCGTGGAGAGATTGCGGACACCTGTGTTCACACGGAACGGCTGTCCGCGGCGTGCGAGGAGCGGAAGGCCAGGTAACAGCGTCCGGACCTCGATCTGCGCGCGCGGCGTCGCGCCCGGGATCGCGTTGCCGAGATTGTTGTGATCCCAGACCTCGGTCTGAATCGATTCGAGCTCTGGCCGTCCCGGCAGGAATCGGCGGGAGAACGCGTCCTCGGGGTGATCGGTCAACTCCCAGCACAACCGATCCACACCGATCTCAGCGGCCATCTTCCTCGCAAGCTGCATCTCCTCGTCGCTGTCGTTCCAGGTGAAGAGGATGTAGCGCCAATTGAGGAACGGGACGTCGAGCCCGGCCCTCCGTTTTTCGTCGGCCATCGCGCGAAGGTTGCTCAACGCGACATCGAGCTTGCCGCGCCGGCGGTAGCGCTCGTAGCTGGCTTGCGTCGCGCCATCGATCGAGAAGGTCACCTCATCTATGCCGGATCGCGAGAGCTGACGTGCCTTCTCCTCGGTCAACGCGAGCCCGTTCGTGCTGGTGTAGAGATAGACGTGCGGGTATTTCGATTTGACGTACTCGCACATCTCCACGGCCTGTTTGTGTAGGAACGCCTCGCCGTAGTTGAAGAAGTCGATGCGCCCAAGCGTCGGCCCAACCTCGTCGGTGACACGGCGGAAGAGCTCGACGTCGAGCATGCCGGCTTGACGCGTACGCGCGATCCCAGTCTCAGGTGCGCAGCATGCCTGGTAGCAGGAGATGTTGCACGCGGCCGTGCACTCGATGAACATGCGATGGGGCAGCGGGCCGGCGTCGAGTGGTCGAACCGGTGGCTGCTCGTCCTTCTTCAGCGGCACTTTCAGCGGACAATCGCCGCAGAAGGACGATCCGCCTCCGTTGAGCGCCGCTCGGAGCGTCGTCACCGCCTCGCCGGCCCAGACCTCGCGAATCGACGACGCGCGTGCATCGCCGAGCACCCGCTTCCCGTAGGGGTCGGCACAGCCGCACACGAGCCGGCCGTCGCACAGCATGACCAGGATGTCCCACGGCCAGGAGCACCGAAACCTAGTGGCGAGGTAGTTCAGCGACACTTACTGTCCGAGCTTCCTTCGCATGTAGCTGGCGAGCTTGTCATTCTCGTACTTGACCGTATTGAGGAACAGGCTCTCGGCCAAATACTCCCGACGTTCGGTGTCGCTCATCTGGTCGAGGAGGTGATCGATTTCGCGCTTCATGTCTTCGAACGACCGCTCGAGCGCCCGCCGGGCGGTGACTTCGTGATACAGCGTCTCCATCACCGCGAGCAGGTCGCCGTCGAGCGCGATCTCTACGCCGGTCGTCGTCTTGATGGTCCGCATGGCTAGCTCGCGAAGCTCCGTAGGGCGGACGCTTCGTCTCCGTGCAACTCGATGAAGTTCTGCGCCCCGGTCATCGTCAGCATCGTTTGCACACGCTTCTGAACTCCGGAGATCTTGAGCTGCCCCCCCGCGGCCTGGACCTGTCGAAATAGGTCCATGAAGCACCCGATGGTGGCGCTATCGATGTAGGTCACGGGTGCGACGTCGATGAGGATGTGTTTGCGCCCCTCGCCGATGAGCCCGGTGACGACCGCCGAGAAGTCCGACAGCAACGGATACATGAGTCGCGGCTCACCGACGCGAACGATGCCGATGGAGCCGTGGTGGTCCGTGGTCACTTGCATATTCAGTCTGCTCCCCTGTCGGCTCGGCTGTCAGAGGCCGCGCCCGAGCCTTCTTGAGCGGCCCGCAGATGGGCAATCTGGCGCGCCAACTCCGTGCGTCCGCGGTTGATGCGCGACTTCACCGTGCCCTTTGGCAGGTCGAGCCGCGTCGCGATGTCCTGATACGACAGCTCCTGGAGGTCGCGTAACACTACCGCCTCACGAAGGGTGGGCGGAAGCCCCGCCAGGGCCTGTCGCAGCAGCGCCACGCGGTCATGGTGCTCGAGTGCCGCGATGGGCCCGGCGTCGAGCGCGACCGGCGCCAACGTGTCGGTGTCCACGGCGCGGTCGACCGACTCCCGCTCCTTGCGCACGCTGCGGTAGTGATCGATGCACAGATTCCGGCTCACCGAGATCAGCCATGTCTGAAAGTTCGCTCGCCCGTCGAACGTGGACAGTGAACGGAACACCTTCAGGAAGATCTCCTGCGTGAGGTCCTCCGCCTCGTCGTGCCGACCGAGGAACTTGTACGCGACGTTGAACACCTTCCGCCAGTGCTGCTGGACGATCCGGTCCCAGGCCGGTTGATCTCCCTGCAAGCACTGTTGGATCAGCGTTTCGACCGAATCGGGCGAATCAACAGGCATCGGTGGGGTGCGGCTCGACTCGGTGCCAGACACGTGAAGCCGTGGCGGCATGATAGCAGGTGATATAGTCGAGAGTCATCCATGCGAGATCCTGGTTTCTTTCGATCGCGGACGGAGCTCGTCTGCGACGATGTGCCGCTGTCGGCGATTGCCGATGATGTCGGGACGCCGGTGTATGTCTACAGCGCGGCTGCGATCCGGACGCGCTATCACGCACTGGACGAGGCCTTCGGCGGCTACCCGCATCGCGTGCACTACGCGCTGAAGGCCAACTCGACCCTGGCACTCGTGCGGCTCTTGCGAGAGCTTGGCAGTGCCGTCGACGCCAACTCCATCGGGGAGGTCGACGTCGCGAGTCGGGCTGGATTCGAGCCACGCGAGATGGTGTTCACGGGAGTGGGCAAGTCTCCCCAGGAGCTGGCGCGCGCGGTCCCGATGGGACTGCGCGCAATCAACGTGGAATCGGCAGGCGAGCTCGAGCGGATCGAAGCGATTGCGGCCGCGGTGGATCGAGTGGCCCGCGTGGCGATCCGTATCAATCCGGACATCAACGCCCGGAGCCACCGTCACATCTCCACGGGACTCAAGATCAACAAGTTTGGCGTCCCCAGCGGCGTGGCGCGTGCGCTCGTGGAGTCCGTCCGCCAGCGCCCGCGCTTGCAGCTGGTCGCCATCCACGTACACGTCGGCTCGCAGATTACGCGTGTGGAGCCGTTGCGCGAGGCGGCAGCCTTTCTCGCGGAGCTAGCCGCGGAGCTCGACTCGCGTGGGGTGACGCTGGAGTACCTCGATCTCGGTGGAGGACTGGGCATCTCCTACGATGGGTCGTACGTGCTCTCACCGTGCGAGTACGTGGGCGCGCTGGTTGATGCCGTCCGGTCGACGAGGCTGCCGATCGTCATCGAGCCCGGACGCTCGATTGTTGGCCCAGCGGGCGCGCTCCTCTGCTCGGTCATTGACCTCAAGCCACGGGACCATGAGAGCGACTTCGCGATCCTCGACGCCGGGATGACCGAGCTGATGCGTCCAGCGCTGTACGAGGCGTTCCACCGCATCGAGCCCGCTCGGCCTCGGGCCGAGGCGCCCCGTCACTACGAGCTTGTCGGACCGGTGTGTGAGAGCACCGACGTCGTTGGCAAGGATCGCATCCTGCCGGCGCTGCAGGTTGGCGACCGGCTCGCGATCCTCGACGCCGGCGCCTACGGCGCGGCCATGGCGTCGAACTACAATCGGCGGCCACTGCCGGCCGAAGTGCTGGTGGACGAGGGACGGTGGCGCATCATCCGTCGCCGCCAGACGATCGACGAGCTACTGGCGCTAGAGGAATGATGGCGCCTGCGCCCGAGGCACATCTGGGCGAGGACACGATTCGGAACGGGCATGCTGATCGCCTTCGAGGGACTCGACCAGAGTGGCAAACAGACACAGGCTGAGCGCCTGCGAGATCGCCTGATCTCGGAAGGCCGGCGCGTCCGGTTCGTGTCGTTTCCCGACTACACCACGCCGATCGGCCAGGAGCTCTCCAGAGCCCTGCGCGGCGAGCGCGACTATGGGCCCGATGTGATGCAGTTGCTCTACGTCGCGAATCGCTACGAGCGAAGACCCGACCTCGTCCGCTGGCTAGCTGACGGCGACATCCTCGTGAGCGACCGGTACTTGGCATCGAGCATCGCGTACGGGTCGGCATTCGGCCTGAACGCCGCGTGGCTCACCGACATGCAGCGATTCCTGCCGCCGGCCAGGCTCACTATCCTCCTGGACATCGCGCCGGAGACGGCTGTTGGCCGCAAGAGCGTGGACCGCGATCGCTTCGAGCGCGACCTCGCGTTGCAGGCGCGTGTCCGGAGCGCGTATCACCAGCTGGCGGCTGATCCCTCGTGGCTCCGCTTGGACGGGGAGCAATCCAGAGATCTCATCGCCGAATCAGTGTTCACGGCTGTCTCTGCACTGCTCGCGCGGCGGTGATCGCACGGACCTCGCGCGCACCCGCATCGAGGAGCTCGCCCGCACACGCCTCAAGCGTGGCTCCCGTCGTGGTGACATCATCCACGAGCACCAGTGTCGCGCCGGCCCACCGCGGCATCGCGAGTGTGGTCGCGAATGCCGCGCGCACGTTGAGGTGACGGCGACCGGCGGGCAGGTCGCTCTGAGGGCTGGTCGCTCGAACCCGTTTCAAGACCCTGGCAACGGGGCGGCCCAGCGGTTTCGCGAGATCGAGGGCTTGGTTGAATCCACGCTGGCGCTGTCGCGCGCGGTGCAGCGGAACAGGCACCACGGCATCGGCCCCGTCCAGGATTTCACCGGCGTGAGCCAGCATCAGCACCGCCAGCCGACCCGCAAGGGACCGTCGACCGTCGAACTTCAGCCCATGGATGGCCGCGCGCAGCGTGCCGTCGTACGCACCGGCGGCTCGGCAGCGCGCCAGTCGACGCGGACGCCGACGACAGCGCGAACAGTGGAGCCGCGCACAGTCCACGGCACGCCACACAGGCAGCGGCGCACCGCACGTCTCACACAAGGGATCGGGTAGCGGGTGCACGGCCGCCCAACAGTCGGGGCAGATGGGACCGGCGAGCGGCGCATCGAGCGGGCTGTGGCACGCGAGGCATGACGGCGCAAGGAGAACCGCAAGGAGCGGATCGACGAACGGGCGGATCCAGTCGACGGCTACAGTGGAACGGCCTCGGCGTTGGCCCAGAGGCGTTCCAGCCCGTAGAACAGACGTGTCTGCGGGGCGAAGATGTGCACGACGAAATCGAAGTAGTCGAGCAAGATCCATTCGGATCGCTCGTAGCCCTCGATGTGCGCGGGCCGTACGTCCTCCAGCCGCAGCGCTTCCATCACCGCGTCGGCGATCGCCCGGATCTGCCGCGGATTCGTGCCCGAGCAGATGACGAAATAGTCGGTGAAGCCACCCGCCTGACGCAGGTCGAGCACCGTGATCTCCTCGGCCTTCTTGTCTTCGGCCGCCGCAAGCGCGAGCTTCACCTGCTTCGGCATTCGCGTGACTCTCCGGCGAGGTTCAGCTTTAGCCATGCAACTTGTCTGCCTCGATCTGGGCGGGCTGATCGATCCGGCGTCGACCCGGAAACGCGGCGCCATACAACCCGTGCTGCAGGATGTGCTGCTCGACGCGTGGGGACACCATGCCCGTGATCGACTCGTTGTGGGCACGACGTTCTCGAATCGCTGTGGACGATACGTCCGCGGTCGGCTCGTCGATGAGGATGATGAGCGGATCCATCTCCTCCATCGGTTCGATCGGTGGATCTGCCATCCGGGATGCCAACCCGGACAGCTTGTAGCGAAGTGCTCCAGCCGGGTGTCCGGGACGCGACACCACGACGAAGTGGGTCCGATCGAGGATCTTGGGGTAATCGCGCCAGGTGGCGATGTCCATGAACGCGTCGGCGCCGATGAGGAAATACAGCTCCGACGGGGGATAACCACGCTCATGAAACTGCTTGAGCGTCACGGCCGTGTATGAGGTTCCTTCGTGCCGCAGCTCGAGGTCTGACGCACGCCAAGCAGGATAGTCGGCGACAGCCATCGCTGTCATCGTGAAACGATGGAACGCTGACGCGAACGTCTGGTGGCGATGCGGTGGAACGTTGGCCGGGATGACGAACACGCGGGTAAGGCCCAACACCCGCTCGGCGACGGTGCCGACGTCGAGGTGGCCACGGTGAATCGGGTCGAAGGTCCCTCCGAGGATGCCGATCCGTCGAGGTTGAGCGGTCATGCGAGGTTCGATGTGGCGTTCTGGCGGGCCGAGCCTTCGCCACGCGGATCCGTTGCCGAGCCGCCGACGCCGCGCTCCTGGACCAGGAGCCCCCATGCCGCTTCAAGCAGCGGCGGCAAGCCCATACCGCTTGCCGCGGAGATTCGGAAGAAGGGCAGGCCCAGCGCGTGTGCGCGCGCTTCCAGCCTGTGTACGGCCGCGTCGTCGGTGACGGCGTCCATCTTGTTCGCCGCAACGATCTGCGGCTTCGCGGCGAGTGTGGGCTGGAACAGCCGCAGCTCTTCTCGCACCGTGTCGAGGTCTCGCGCCGGTTCGCGTCCGCTCGCGCCTGAAACGTCCACGACGTGCAGGAGCACCTTCGTGCGTTCGAGATGACGCAGGAACTGATGCCCGAGTCCAAGGCCGCGGTGCGCCCCTTCGATGAGTCCCGGTACATCGGCCACCACCAAGCTGCGATCGTCGCTGAGTGACACGACGCCAAGGTTGGGCGTCAGCGTTGTGAACGGATAGTCGGCGATCTTGGGACGCGCGGCCGAAACGTGAGAGATCAGTGTCGACTTACCGGCATTCGGAAAGCCCACGAGCCCGACGTCGGCCAGCAGTTTCAGCTCGAGGCGCAGAAACTTCTCGTCGCCCGGTTCGCCAGGCTGAACCTTCCGGGGAGCGCGATTCGTCGAGGTCGCGAAGTGCGCGTTGCCCAGACCGCCGCGGCCACCCTTGGCGACCAGCACACGGTCACCCTCCTCGGCGAGATCGGCCAGGAGCCTCAACGGCTCGTCGGGATCGCTGGTCTTCTCGTACACCAGGGTTCCGATGGGCACGGGAAGCTCGATGTCTGCTCCGCTCTGCCCGGTACGGTGCGATCCCTCGCCGTGATGACCGCGCGGCGCCTTGAACTCCGGGTGAAAACGATAGTTGATGAGGGTGCTCGTGTGTGGGCTCGCAACGATGTACACCGAGCCGCCGTGGCCGCCGTCACCGCCGCTGGGTCCGCCGCGAGGGACGCGCATCTCGCGCCGAAACGCGAGACATCCGCGGCCCCCGTCTCCGGCTGTGACATGAATGTCGACCTGGTCGACGAACATAGGAGGGGACGACGCGGAGCACGCCGATTCGGCGGGGCGTGCCCGGACGTTCAGTTTCTACTCGGCGGGAAGAATGCTGATCAAGCGGCCGTGCGCGCCGTGGTCCTCGAACCGGACGCGCCCGTTGATTTTCGCGAAGATCGTGTCGTCCTTGCCTAGCCCGGCGTTCAGTCCTGGACGGAAGCGCCGACCGCGCTGGCGGACGATGATGGTTCCGCCCGTGACCAGGTTGCCATCGTGCGCCTTGACGCCTAGGCGCTGCGCCTGCGAGTCGCGGCCGTTTCGGGAGCTGCCCTGACCTTTTTTGTGTGCCATGATCGACGTCCTGCTAGAGAACGATATCCTTGATCTTCACTCGCGTGAAGACCGACCGATGACCCTTCGTGCGGCGCATGCCCTTGCGACGCTTCTTCTTGAAGACGCGGATCTTCGGGCCGCGGGCTTCGCCCTCGACGACAGCGATCACGCGCGCGTTGGCGACGAAGGGCGCGCCCGCGACCACTTCACCCCCATCGCGTTCGACGAGCAACACCTGATCCAAGGTGATCTCTGCGCCCTTATCGGCCAACACTCCATCGATAGTGGCAAATCCGCCGGGCGTGACTCTATGCTGATGGCCCCCGGCCTGCACAATCGCGTACATCGTTGAAACCCTGATCTCTCGAGGAATGTAGATTGAAGGTTGGGCCTCCTGACCACGCTTGGCCACTCCAACCTCGTTGTCCCAAACCGGCGTTCCGTAAAGAGTGAAGACCGGAGCCGACGCTTGCCCGCCCAACCCGGCCGCCCGGAAGCGCCCGAAACCCTAATGTTAAGTCTTCAAGCCCAATTCTTCAAGAGACGGGCGCTTAAAGAAGGAGGACCCTGGTGCCCCGCACCTTCTGGCTGCTCAGGGCGGACAGGAAGTTGGGCACGAGCCGGTCCATCAGCTCGAAGTACGACGAGAGCGCAGGCGTATTCTGCTGCGCGTTGTAAAGCACCTCTTCCCGATAGCTCTCCGAGTGTATCGTGGCGCCGGTGCGACCGTCGATGAAAACGAACTTCGGACGGAGGATGAAGCCCTTGCGCTCGAGGAAGGTGCGGACCGGGGCGACCCTCCGACGTCCGAAGGAGTCGTATTGCTCGACGTCACGATTGACGAAGCCCGACCTTGTGTGCGGCGTGAAGAGCACCGTGCCGGTGACAATGAGCGGATTCTGGTACTCCTCGCCGATGCGCCTCCAGTAGGCGGTGTTCGCAAAGAGCCGTTCGTACGGCTCGAGATCCTTTTCCTCACGAATCCGCTCGGGCAGCGCCATCGGACCGCTGCTGTCCCCCGCACTGAGGTTGCCGGCGGCGTCGCCTGACGCGGCTTTCTGCTGATCCTGCGCGATCGTCACAAGCGGCATCGCATCGGCGTCGAGCACGCGAAACGAGGACTTGGACCGAAGCTGGCTCCGGAGGAGCCGGACGGTCTCTTGGTTGGCGTCGACATCCTCGGATCCACCTGCGACGAAGCCCGCGATCAGCACCCGCTGGAACGCTGACACGTCCAGCTTCGCTTGAATCGGCGTCTCGAGCGGCACTTCGACGAGCATCGTACCGCACGCCACCACGCCCAGCGCCGTGATGGCCAGGAGCGCCGCCAGGGTTGGCCGCGCGCTAGTTGTTCTTGTCTTTCTTGGCTCCGGCGCGATCATTGATTTCCTTGAAGAGGTCGTAATTCTGGCGAATCTGGATGTTCTGAGGTTCGAGCGCCAACGCCTTCTCGTACGCCTGTCGAGCCTGGTCGAGTTGCCCTTCGTGTTCGTACGCCACCCCCAAGTTGTTGTAGGCGGCGGCATAGGTCGGGTCGAGCTTCACCGCGCGTTGCCATCGGTAGATAGCCTCGCGCCACAATCCGCGCTGGGCCACCTCGATGCCGAATTGCGCCTCGCCTTTCGCGGACTCTCGTGCATCGGCCCCTACGGGGACGGCACAGGCCAACAGAATCGCGAGCAACGGCAACGCTCGACGCCACTTCATTAACAAAACCCCACCCTACTATAGCGACCGGCCAACGACCACTGCAAGCGATTTGCGGCCACCGTGATGCAACTCAGCAAGGCGTGTACCAGCGGCCTCGCCCGGCTAGCGGGCCGTCACCGCGCGTCCGGCGCAGTCTCCTTGCGTGCCCGGACGATGGTGTCACTCACAGCGGACATCGCCGCTCCCGTATAATGTCCCTTGGAGGTCGGGCCTCGCCCTCAGCGGCGGCATCGACCCGGTCTGCGCAGACGGACGCGGCCGCCCGCAACCAGATTGGAGCGGCCATGGCCTCCCGCCTCGATTTCGTCGCCCTCGCTCTCACACCATTCAGTTGGCGCCGTTCGATCGGCGCCCGGCTGCGCGCCGGCGAGTCGCCCGCGGCGCTCATCCGGGCGATTGCTCCGGATACCCCAGCCGCTCGCAAGACGCTCGAACAGCTGACGGGGGTTGCACGCGCGGCGCTCGAGCGCAGCCAAGGGTCCGCCATCGAGGTCGTGGACTGGAGCGACGTCGATTACCCGCCGCTGCTCGCCGCGATCGACGATCCGCCGCCCGTGCTCTGGTTGCGTGGCGATCGATCGGCGCTGCGCGGGCCGACGGTGGCCATCGTCGGCGCACGCTCCGGCAGCCCGTACGCCTTGACCGTCGCTGAAAGACTGGCCGCAAGCCTGGCGGGCCGTGGCGTCGTCGTCGTGAGCGGTCTCGCGCGAGGGGTTGACTCGGCGGCGCATCAGGGAGCGCTGAATGGCGAGGGTCAGACATTGGCCGTGCTGGGATGCGGCGTTGATGTCACCTACCCACCCGAGCATCGGACGCTCGCGAAGTCGGTGATCGATCGGCGCGGATGCGCGCTCGTCAGCGAGCTCGCGCCCGGCACCAAACCGCTCCACTGGTTCTTTCCTCTGAGGAACCGGATCATCAGTGGACTCAGCCGAGCGGTTGTCATCGTTGAAGCCGGCGAGAAGAGCGGATCGCTCATCACCGCACGACTCGCGCTGGAACAAGGACGTGATGTGATGGCGGTGCCGGGCAACGTGCTTGGTGGCCGCAACCAGGGCGGGCATGCGCTCATCCGGGATGGGGCTCGGATTGTCGAGTCTGCCGACGACATCCTGGAGGAGCTCCGTGGCTGCGCGTCGGCGGGTCTAGAGCCGGTTCGGCCAGGCGAGGCCCCGTTCCGGACGCCCCCCGACCCGATCCTGGCCGCGCTGCCTGAGGGAGAAGCCCTGGATTTGGACCATCTTGCGGCCGAAACCGGGCTGTCGACAAAGCGGCTCTTGACGACGCTTCTCACGCTGGAGTTGGCCGGTCGCGTGCGGCGCGTTGGGGGCGGTCTGTTCGTCCGGACTTGACCGTTCGTGCTAGGGTCTAGAGAAAACGAAGGAGGGTGAGAGCACCTCGATGGCAAAGACACTGGTCGTGGTCGAGTCGCCGGCGAAGGCGAAGACCATCAACAGATATCTGGGACGCGACTACAAAGTCGTGGCGTCGATGGGGCACATCCGCGACCTCCCGAAGAGCACGCTGGGGGTTGACATCGACAACGGCTTCGTCGAGCGGTACGAATCGCTCGAGTCCCGGAAGAAAGTCATCAAGGAGCTCAGGGACGCCGCCAAGGACGCGACCGACATCTACATTGCGACCGACCCCGACCGTGAGGGAGAGGCGATTGGGTGGCACCTCAAGGAAGAGCTCGAGACCAAGAAGCGCAAGATCTATCGACTGACGTTCAACGAGATCACCAAGAAGGCGGTTGAGGACGCCCTGAAGCACCCTCGAAGCATCGACTTCAAGATGGTTGCAGCGCAGCGGGCGCGCCGAGTGCTCGATCGGTTGGTCGGCTACAAGATCAGCCCGCTCCTGTGGGACAAAGTGCGGCGCGGCCTGAGTGCCGGTCGCGTGCAATCGGTGGCGCTCAAGCTCGTCTGTGATCGAGAGCGTGAGATCGGGAAGTTCGTTCCCGAAGAGTACTGGAACATCTTCGCTCGCCTCGCGGGTCGCGTAGCGCCAGAGTTCGAGGCCAAGCTGCTCAAGCAGCAGGGTGAAAAGGTCCGCGTCACCTCGGGTGACCAGTCCTCGGCCATCGTGGCCGATCTGGAACGAGCCGCCTGGACCGTGGCCTCGGTCACCACGAAGGAGCGGAAGCGCCACGCGGCGCCCCCATTCATCACGTCCAAGCTCCAGCAGGCCGCTCGGTTTCCTGTCAAGAAGACCATGATGCTGGCGCAGCAGCTGTACGAAGGGATCGAGCTGCCTGGCCTCGGCGTCGACGGGCCAGTGGGACTCATTACCTACATGCGCACCGACTCGGTCCGTGTGTCCGACGACGCGCTCACCGGCGTGAGAGCGCACATCACGAAGACATTCGGGGCGGAGTATCTGCCGGAGAAGCCCAACTTCTTCAAGGCGAAGGCCGACGCACAGGATGCCCACGAAGCCATCCGCCCCACATCGATGCAATATGACCCCGAAACGGTGAGGCCGTACCTCTCCCCGGATCAGTATTCGCTGTATCGCTTGATCTGGAATCGGTTCGTCGCCTCACAGATGCCCCCGGCCACGTTCGACGAGACGACCGTGGACATCGCCGCGGGTGAGCGCTACATCTTCCGCGCAAAGGGGACTGTGCCGAAGTTTGCCGGGTGGATGGTCACCTACGGCTTGCAGCCGGGCGAGCCTACGGAGTCGGAGAAGACAGACAAGGCCGACAAAGGCGATGACGACGACGTGGACTCAGGGGTGCTGCCGCCCCTGTGCGAGGGCGAGCGCCTCGAGCTGAAGCTGCTGCGGCCGGAACAGAAATTCACACAGCCACCGCCGCGGTTCACCGAAGCCACCCTGGTCAAGGAGCTGGAAGAGAACGGCATCGGTCGGCCGAGCACGTACGCGTCGATCATCGCGGTGCTGCAGGACCGCGACTACGTGAACAAGGTCGAGGGCCGATTCAAGCCCACGGCGATGGGTGTGCTCATCAGCGATCTGTTGACCAAGAGCTTCGAGGACATCATCGATGTCGAGTACACCCGAAGCCTAGAGGAGGACCTCGACAAGATCGAGCAAGGGCAAACCGACTACGAGAAGACCCTCAGCGAGTTCTACAGCAAGTTCAAGAAGGACCTCGCCAAGGCCGGGAAGGAGATGCAGAACCTGAAGGAAGGGATCAAGACCGACGAGGTCTGTGATCGCTGCGGATCTCCGATGTTCATCAAGGTCGGGAAGTTCGGCCCGTTCATGGCGTGCAGCGCCTATCCGGAGTGCACGAACACGCGCGAGCTCGAGAAAAACGAGTCGGAGGCGGACAGCGCCGAAGAGGAGATCGAGCCCTGCGAGAACTGCGGCAAGCCGATGGTGATGAAGCGCGGTCGCTTCGGCCAGTTCCTCGCGTGCTCGGGGTACCCGGAGTGCAAGACCACGCGTAAGTTGATTGCGACCAAGCAGGGCGGCCTGAAAGCTGCGAAGCCAGATCAGATCCTCGACGAGCTGTGTCCGCGCTGCCAGTCGAACCTCGTGGTCAAGCAGGGCCGCTTCGGCGAGTTCACGGCGTGCACGAAGTATCCCGCGTGCAAGTACATCAAGCACAAGACCACCGGCGTGAAGTGCCCGAAGGACGCTGCCAAGGGTGGCGATATCGTCGAGCGGAAGTCGAAACGCGGGAAGGTGTTCTTTGGCTGCTCGAACTATCCTGACTGCGACTTCGTCCTCTGGAACCGGCCGTTCCCCGAGGCATGCCCGAAGTGTGGCCATTCGTTTCTGATTGAGAAGGTCACCAAGAAGCACGGCCGCCAGCTGCTGTGTCATAACGAGGATTGCGACTATTCGCGCCGGGAGGAGTTGTCCGAAACGGCCTAATCGCGTCTGAGAGTGGTTGAGGGACAAGACGGTCTTCGGCGCAGGTCGCGAACTCTTGAACCCACGATGATCACGATTGTCGGCGCGGGACTGGCCGGGAGCGAAGCAGCGTGGCAGATCGCCTCGCTCGGGATCGACGTGACGCTGTACGAGATGCGACCGCAGCGGGCCACGGCGGTTCACAAGACGGCTGACTGCGCCGAGCTGGTCTGCAGCAACTCGTTTCGCGGCGACAAGCTCGACAACGCGGTCGGTTTGCTGAAAGAGGAGATGCGGCGGCTCGGCTCACTCATCATGCGCGTCGCTGATGGCTGCCGCGTGCCAGCCGGCGCCGCGCTGGCCGTGGACCGGGAGCGGTTCTCGCGCAGCGTCACCGACGCGCTCACCTCGCATCCGCGCATCACCATCGTTCGAGACGAGGTCACGACGATCCCAGCATCCAGCCGGCTTGCGCCCGTGATCCTTGCAACCGGTCCGCTGACGTCCGACGCGCTGGCGGCCGATCTTCTCCGCCTCGTTGGCGGCGGGCATCTGGCGTTCTACGACGCGATTAGCCCCATCGTGCTGGCCGAGTCCATCGACCGCTCCAAGGTCTTCCGCGCGTCACGGTGGGATCGCAGCCTGCGCGGGGCTGGGTCACGGACTGTCGGCCGCGACGCTCCCGGTAACGGGACGATCTGCGGGGCCGATGATAGCGCGGGCGACTACTTGAATTGTCCGTTCACCCGCGAGGAGTACGAGCGATTCTACGAAGCGCTGACGCACGCCGAGTCGGCGACCGTTCACGACTTCGACAGGGAAAAGTTCTTTGAAGGGTGTCTGCCGCTTGAAGTGATGGCCCACCGCGGCGTGGACACTCTGCGGTTCGGTCCCATGAAGCCGGTTGGCCTCGTGAATCCCGCAACCGGGTGCGAAGCGTACGCCATCGTGCAGCTGCGCCAGGACGACCTCGCCGGGGATCACTACAGCTTGGTCGGGTTCCAGACGCAGCTCAAATGGGGAGAGCAGTCACGCGTGCTGCGCATGATTCCGGGCCTCGAGCAGGCAGAGTTCGTCCGCTTCGGCATGGTGCACCGGAACACGTACGTCAATGGTCCACGCGTGCTCGACGACACCTGGCAGGTGCGGGTACGACCCTCGCTCTTTCTGGCGGGGCAGATGTCCGGCGTCGAAGGGTACGTCGAGTCCGCGGCGTCGGGTCTCCTGGCGGGATTGAACGCCGCCGCGCTCACCTCCGACCGTCCGGTCATCTCACCGCCCCGCACCACCGCGATCGGGGCTCTCGCGTACTACGTGTCGCACGCGAATCCGGCGCACTACGATCCGACCAACATCACCTTCGGCATCATGGCGCCGCTCGAGAAGCCGCCTCGCGGTAAGCAGCAACGTGGCGTCGCTCACTCCGAGCGGGCGCTGGTTGCGTTGGACGAGTGGATATCGGAGCGGCGGCGTGCATGGACGGAGGCGACGGCGCCCTCATGACCGGCCACCTCACGGACTTCCTGCGCTATCTGAGCCTGAACCGCAACCTCTCGCCGAACACGGTCCGCGCCTACGAGAGCGACCTGACGCAGTTCATCGATCACGTGGCGGTGGCCGCAGGACAGAAGCGCGTGGACCTGACGCCGACGGCCCTCGATCGCGCCGCGCTGCGTGGCTATCTGGCGGAGCTGCACGCGCAGGGGCAGACGCGCGCGACCGCGGCCCGCAAGCTCGCAGCTGTGCGGACGTTTCTGCGCTATCTCCGGCGAGAGGCGCTCATCGACAGCGATCCCGGTGCGGTGGTTGCGACGCCCAAGCCGGAAGTGCGGATGCCGGCCCACCTCAGCGAGGAGGAGATGCTGGCACTGCTTGCGGCCCCATCCGACGAGGACCCGTTGGGGCGGCGCGATCGGGCGATCCTGGAACTGTTCTACGCCTCAGGGCTGCGCCTGAGCGAGCTCGTCGGCCTTGGGCTCGAGGACCTGAACCTGTCGGGTCGGATGGTCCGCGTGCTCGGCAAGGGCGGTAAACAGCGCCTGGTGCCGTTCAATCACAGCACCCAGACCGCGCTGCGCGCGTGGCTGAACGATCGCGAGCGGCTCAGGCGCGGCGCGGTTCGCCCGACTCTCCCTCCGCGCACCGGTCGACGACAACCCGAACCGCTGTTTGTGAACTACCGCGGCACTCGATTGAGTAGTCGGAGCATCGATCGCCTCGTGCGGCGCTACGTCGCGCACTGCGCAGAGCGTGCCGGCATCAGTCCGCACGCGCTTCGTCACTCGTTCGCGACCCATCTCCTACAGCGCGGCGCCGATCTGCGCGCGATTCAAGAGCTGCTCGGCCACGCGCGGCTCAGCACCACACAGCGTTACACGCACGTCAACGCGACGCAGCTGCTCGATGTCTACCGGAAGGCTCATCCTCGCGCCATGCGGCGCGGGAATGAGGCTTCTGAGAAGCGCCGGTAGGCGGGCTACCTGCCTACCCGCCTTACTTCGCCCGCCGTTCCTCAGCGCGAGCGCCGCGAAGGATCCCTTCCATTCCGTAGTTCCCCTCGTGACACGCGTACTCGAACATGAGATTCGTCGTGCGGTGTAGTGCGGATACACCTGACCAGGGCCTGGTCCAGACCGTCGGATCGGTGACCGTGAACTCGTACGTGATCGTGTCCGGGTCGACCAGCGTGAACCGCTCGACGACATGGAGATTCTCGTCAGCGGCCCAGTTCCAGCCGTTGAACTGATTCCACGTCAGGCTGTTGAACCCTTCGGTTTCGACGACCAGCGTGTCGCCGTCCCACCGAGCGCGTGACTCACCGGACCAAGTCCGCTGCGACTCAGGCAGGCGGGCACGAGTGTCGAACGGCGCGATGCGTGCACTGTGGACCATTTCGTTGTGCAGCATGACGTAGTCGCGCGTCTGCACGATCTGCACGTGCTGGTTGTACCCGACGCCAATCATCGGGGGGCCTGAGTTGTAACCCAGGATGCAGCGCTCCGACGCGTCGCGATCCTCGGGCCCTTCCGCCAGACGCTTCAAGTGCGCTTGATGCCGCTCCTTCCGGGCCTGCGCGGCCGGCGTCAACGGCGGAAGCTGGCCGTCCGGCGGGTCGACGATGAGCGACGTCCGGCGATCTGGCACGACCTTCGTCCCGAACTCATACCAGAACGCGTTGTAGCCGCCCACTTGTCCCGGCGGGGGCGCGTCGTCGATCCGTGCGCGGTTCTTGGCGGCTTGTTCGAGAAACGCCATGGCCTCTTCGTCCGTGAAGTACGCCTTGTCCTTGAAGGCAGCCGGTCGCTGCAACGGTGTGGCCGTGGAGTAGTCGAAGACGCCCTGCAGGTCTGGTTTGCCGTCAGGTGCGCGCGGTACCGTCCACGCCTTGGGAGGTCGTTCGCCGCTACCCGCCTGTCCGGATAGCAGCGCGGTTGCGCCAAGGAGAATCAAGGTCGCGACGCCGGTGCCAGCCGCTCGGCTGAAGTACTTCACCATGGTTTGCCCCCTGTTCGATCGCTGGCCCTCACACCCTGGGATGAAATCCGCCGGGCCTCGAGCGGGACGACTGTTGCCATATTTGCAGACAAAGGGTCACCACGGGGTTCGGTCGTCACCGAACGACTGAGGTTGCTTGTCGATTCGTTGGCGCACTCTCTCATCGGAGTGTTCCATGCTCCCCGCGCTTCATCGGTGCATAGTCACACAGTCTTGCACGGTTGGGGAAGCTTCTTGATCGCCTGCAGTGCGGGTCTGGGCCCCAGGCGCCGCGAGAGGCCGGGACGCGGGGAGGCAGGTGAGCCGTCCTGGCCCTCCCTGCCGGCGGGAATCAGCTGGCGGCGGCAATCGGCGGCGCCGACGCCATCGAGAGCGGCGCGGCGCGGCGGCCCCGTGGAAACTCGATGCTGAGCGTCTTGATCTTGTAGTTCATCACGCGCGGGCTGATCGAGAGCAGCTCCGCCGCGTCCTTCTGTACCCAGTTGGACATCTTGAGTGCTTCGACGAGCGCATGTCGTTCGATGTCATCGAGTGGGATGCCGGTGGGAGGAATCTTCACGATCGCTGCGTGCTCACGACCCGTGGTTCCGGTTGTCGGCGCTTCGCCCAGCCGCAAGTCATCGCTGGCAATAGCGCGCCCCTCGGCGATCAGCATCGCCCGTTCGATCGTATTTTCCAGCTCCCGGATGTTCCCAGGCCAGTTGTAACGCATCAGTAGCTTCTGCGCGTCCGGCTCGAGACCCTCGATCTTCTTCTTGAGCTCGCCCGCGAACCGATGAATGAATGCGTTGGCCAGTGGTACGATGTCGTCCTTCCGTTCGCGGAGCGGCGGCATCTCGATTGCGACAACGTTCAAGCGATAGTACAGGTCCTCGCGAAACTGACTCGTCTGCACCATCGCGGGGAGATCGCGGTTGGTTGCGGCGATGAGCCGCACGTCGACCCGCAGCGTGCGCGTGCCTCCGAGCCGCTCGAACTCGTGTTCCTGGAGCACGCGGAGGATCTTGGCCTGCGTGCTCGGGCTCATGTCCCCGATTTCGTCCAGGAACAACGTCCCGCCATCGGCCTGCTCAAAGCGACCGATGCGCTGCTTGTCCGCGCCGGTGAACGCACCCTTCTCGTGACCAAAGAGCTCGGACTCGAGGAGGTTCTCCTGCAGTGCCGCGCAGTTCACCTTCACGAAGTTACGGATATTGCGCAGCGAGTTGTGGTGGATCGCACCGGCGATGAGCTCTTTACCCGTGCCGGTTTCGCCGCGGATGAGCACCGTGGTGTTGCTCTTCGCGACCTTCTTCACCACGTCGAGGACTTTCTGCAGCGCCGTGCTCGAGCCGACGATTTTGTCGAACTCGTAGATGTCCTGCTGTGTACCGCGAAGGTACTCGATCTCGTGCTTGAGGCGTCTCATCTCAAGCGCCTTCTCGATCTTGACCTCCATCTCCTCGATCTCGAACGGCTTCTGTACGTAGTCGAAGGCGCCGCTCTTCATCGCCTCGACAGCGGTATTGACCGATCCGAACGCCGTCATCAGGATGACGGCGGTCGTCGGATGCAAGGCGCGCGTGGTGCGAAGCACATCCATACCGTCGCTGCCCCCTATACGGAGGTCGCTCAGCACGACGTCGAAGTAGCTGTCGTGGAGCTTCTCGATGGCGGCGTTGCTATTCGAGGCCTCGTCCACGTCGTGCCCCGCTTCGGTCAAACCTCGCGCAAGCCCTCGGCGGAGTGCATCGTGGTCGTCAGCGATGAGAATTCGGCCCATGGTCTTCCGGTCGCCTTTCGTGTCGAGTCGTTCCGTCGTGCGCGTATCTACTTGAACCAGCTCGAGCCGCTCGAGACCGGGAGCGCCACCCGAAACCGTGTGCCCTGCCCGGGCGTGCTCGCCAGATCGATACGGCCGTCGTGTGCATCGACGATCTTGCGCACGATAGCCAAACCCAACCCCGAGCCCTCCGCCTTGGTCGTGAAGAACGGATCGAAAATCCGATCGCTCAAGTCCGCCGGGACCCCCGGACCGTCGTCCATCACGTCCACGATGACGGTCTTCGTCGGGGCCTCGTGGTCTTCGATCGCAAACGCCGGATCATGCAGCACATCCTCGACCAATGCCGCGATGGTGATGTGACCCCGTCCGCCCAGCGCCTCGAACGCATTCGTGAGCAGATTCGTGAACACCTGACACAGTTGATGCGGGTCCCCGTCGACCAACGGCAGGGATGGCGGCACCTTCAAGGCCACGGCTACGCCGCCTCGCTGGGCCTTGCTCTCAGCCAATGTAATCGACTGATGGAGCACATCCCGCACATCGACCTGCTCCATTTGCAGCCGCACGGGGCGGACAAGCTCCAACATCTCGACGACGATCGCATTGGCCAGTTTGGCTTCGCTGATGATGTCGGCGATGAGCGTCTGCGCGTCTGGCATGTCGGAGACCTGCCGCCGCAGCAAGCCCGCCATCACCTCGATCCCCGCCAACGGGTTCTTCAGTTCGTGCGCGATACCCGCCGCCATCTCGCCGAGCGATGCCAGTCGATCGCGCAACCGCTCCCGCTCCTCGGCCTGCTCGACGAGCGTCAAGTCCTTGAAACACATCACCGCGCCGATGACCCGCCCGTCCTCGTCCTTCACCTGCGACAAGGTGTAGCCGACTACGCGATCAAGGTCCTTCAGGCGCAATTCGGCACGATTCGGGAGCGTCGTCAGGTCGAATGCCGCCGAGAGCGCACGCACCACGTCGGGCCGGTCGCGGAAGACCTCGCTGAACCCCCGCGTGTCGCCGGCGGGCCGAGTCACGTTGAAGATGCGGTAGGTCTCGTCGTTGGCGAGCGCGATCGTGCCGTCGCGATGAATCGCGATGACGCCGTTGCGCATGCTCCCGACCAGCAGCCGAAAGAACCGGTCTCCGGAGGACGCGCGACGTCCGATGGCGCGCGCCGTCGGACGGACGACCGGAACTGACCGGCGACCCGAAGCGTGGGGGCGAGGAGACATGATCGGCAAAGGGGCGGTCAGCTCGGCATCCAGACGCGCAAAGCCCGTACCCGCAGAATCCGAGCCGCTCGCTCACGAAGCCCGCCCGAAATCAGCAGGTTAGCGTCAAAGAACCGGCCGATCTTATAACTAAATTGTAACTGGATGACAGGACTGTCATCAGTCGGATGCCGACGCAAGGTCGACCTCGGCCTGCAGCTCTTCCCACTGGCGCATGAGGTCCCCGACCTGCCACATCAGCGACTGGTGGCGGTCAATGACCGGCTGCGCCGCCGTCCGATCCTGGAAAAACCTGTCGCTCGACATGGTTCGCTCGAGCGATCGAATCTCGTCCTCGACGGCGGCGATGGTCGCCTCGAGCTGGCCGACCCGCGCCCGGCGCGCCTGGTCGGCTCGCAGTCTCTTGCGCGCCTCCGCGTCTGCCCGCTTCTTCTCTTCTCGGCTGAGCCCGGTCTGCGCCGTAGGGGGAGGGGAGCCATGCCCCTTCGCGGACCGGGGAGCGGCCGGCTTCGCGGTCGGTTTCTCGGCTTTGCGCCCGGAGGCCGCGTCGGCCGCCGCCGTGGCTTTCAACCGCGTGTCGTCTGGGTGCTCCTTGTGCCACAGGAACTCGGTGTACGTGCCGGGGTAGACGAGCGCCTCGCCATGGCCCACTTCGATGATCTTTGTCGCGAGCCGCTCGACGAAGTACCGATCGTGCGACACGAAGACGAGCGTGCCTCCGTAGTCGATGAGCGCATCCAGCAGTACCTCCTTCGAGTCGAGGTCCAGATGGTTGGTCGGCTCATCGAGCAGCAGCGTGTTCGAGGGCCGAAGCAGCATACGCGCGACCGCGAGCCGGGTGCGCTCGCCTCCGGACAGCACTCGCACTCTCTTGTAGACATCGTCCCCGGAGAAGAGAAAGCCACCCAAGATGTTCCGGATGGCGGGGACCATGTCGAGCGGCGACCCCGACGACAGGGTTTCGTAGACGGTCGGACTCGGGTCCAGTCGCGAGGCCTCGTCCTGCGCGAAGTACTGCATCACGACGTGGTGCCCTTCGGTCCGCGTGCCGCTGCTTGGCGCCTCCTCTCCTGAGAGGAGGCGCATGAGCGTGGACTTGCCAGCGCCATTGACCCCGACGAGCGCGATCCGATCGCCGCGTTCGATGTGCAGATTGAGGTCCCGAAACACGACCAGATCGCCGTACGCCTTGCGCACGTGCCTCAGCTCCAGGACCGTCCGGCCGCTCTTGCCCGCCGTCGGCAAGTCGAAGTGAATCTTCTTCCGCTCCGGTGGAACGTCAATCGGGACTACCTTCTCGAGCAGCTTGATGCGGCTTTGGACTTGCGCCGCTTTGGTCGCCTGATAGCGGAACCGGTCGATGAACATCTTGACGCGTGCGACCTCCTCGTCTTGTTCGCGCTTGGCTTTCCGGAGCGCCTCCATGCGCGCCTCGTGTGCGACCAGATACTGGCTGTAGTTGCCGACGTAATCCGTCAGCGTGCGCAGTGACAGGTCGGCGATGCGGGTGACGACCGCGTCGAGGAAGAAGCGGTCGTGCGACACGAGGATCACCGCGCGCGGGTACTGCGAAAGGTACTCCTCCAGCCAGTTGCGTGCCTCGAGGTCGAGATGATTGGTGGGCTCGTCGAGCAACAGCAGACCCGGCTCGCCGAGCAGCAGCTTGGCCAGCGCCAGTCGCATCTGCCAGCCGCCCGAGAACGTGTCGGTGGGCCGTGTGAAATCGGATTTGCTGAAACCCAGGCCGTGGAGAACGGTGGACGTCTTGAGCTCGATGCTGTAGCCGTCGCGCAGACGGAACCGATCTTGTAGGTCCGCGTATCGAGTCAGAATGGCTTCATGCTCGGCATCGGGAACTGACCCGTCGCCCAACCGCTCCTCTAGGTGGTGCATCTCCGTCTTCATCGCGAGGAGATCGGCGAACGCGAGGCTCGCCTCGTCGAAGACGGTTCGACCCTTGTGGGTCAGACCGTCTTGCGGAAGGTAGCCGACGGTGAGATCGGCCGGCTTGAGGATAGCCCCGGAGTCGGCCTCCTCGAGGCCGGCCATCATCTTGAGGAGCGTTGTCTTGCCCGCTCCGTTCGGACCGCACAGCCCGACGCGCTCGCGGTCGGTGATCTGCCAGGTGACGTGGTCGAGAACGACGCGGTCGCCGAACGCCTTGGTCAGCTCGGAAAGCTGGATCATTCTCCCAGGGCCTTGGCGGCGGCCGCGAGCACCTGAGGCACCAGGAACGGCTTCGTCAAGTATCCGGCGACGCCGAGGTTGACCGCCTCGATGGCGCTCGACTCGGTGGAGAAGCCGGTGATGATGATGACCGGCAAGTTGGCCTTGTAGCGCTTGGCTTCGCGGATCACCGAGAGCCCGTCGACGCCTGGCATCTTGAGGTCCGCTATCAAGAGGTCATAGGGATAGATTCTGAGTCGATCGAGCGCCGATCGACCGTCCTGTGCGACGTCCACGTCGTGCTCAGCAAGCGCCAGGGTCTTCGACAGCAGATCCCGAATGCTGGCTTCGTCGTCGACCACGAGCACGCGCGGGCGTTCGGTCGCCGCCGACGGTTTGCTCGGCGGCGCAGCTGCCGTTGACGGCGCGCGCATCGCCGAGCCGCGGGCCCGTTGGCTATCGACCCACGCGTCGATATCCCGCTTGCGGAACCGCCACTGGCGGCCGACGCGCACGGCCGGAATCTTGCCCGCCTTGATCAGGCGATACACGGTCCGCAGATTCACCTGCAGGTACTCCAGCACTTCCTCGGTGGTCAGAAATGTCTCGTCAATCATGCGTCGGTGTCCTTCGCGGATTGTCGGTGCCGTGTTGTACCAGACCGGCCCGGATAGGCCGGCACTTCGACCGTAAAGATGGCCCCACCGTCCGGATGGTTGCTCGCGGAGATGTGCGCCCCGTGCTCCTGCATGATCCCGTACGCGATGGCCAGTCCAAGCCCGGTACCCTTGCCCACCTCCTTCGTGGTGTAGAACGGTTCGAAGATGCGGGTGAGCGCGTCCGGCGAGATGCCGTGGCCCGTGTCGCGCACGGTCGTGACGACTCGTCCTGACTCCGGGTCGAATGAGGTGCTGATCTCGATGCGGCCAGGCCGTCGGCTCTCGACAATTGCCTGCTCGGCGTTCATGACGATGTTGAGGAACACCTGATGGAGGAGCAGGGGGTCGCTCTGCACGCGCGGTAACTGCTCGTCTTGGTGTCGCACGACTTCGATGTCCAGCGATCGGCATGCGTCCGCTCGCAGCGACAGCACCTTCTGCAACACCGCCGACAAGCTCACAGCCCGCTTGACCAGTCGTCGCGAGCCTGCGAAGACGAGCAGGTTGCGGACGATCTTGGCCGCCCGATCGGCCTCTCGATAGATCGTCTGGACCTCCCGGCGCAGCTGCTTCGGAAAAGCCCCCGTCGCCCGCAGCAGCTCGAGATGGCCCAGCACACCCTGCAACGGGTTGTTGAGTTCGTGCGCAATGCCCGCCACGAACTGACCGAGCGCGGCGAGCTTCTCGGACTGAATGAGCCGCTTCCGCAGTTCCTCGCGCTCGACCTCCAATCGGGATTGTGGCGTCAGGTCGCGCGCCACAAGCACGCGGCTACTGGACTGACCTTCCCGCTCCAGCAGGTCGGTGACCGTGACCATGAACGCGCCCTTCAGCATCGGATCGACGACTTCCAGCGTCGCGACCGAGTGGTGTTCGGTCGCCGGGAACGAGCTCAGCCAAGCGGACAGCTCGGGGCCGATGCACTCACTGAGCGGGCGGTCGATCACATCCTTGCGCGTCAGGCCGATGCGCTCCGCGAACGCCCGGTTCGCGTGCGTAATGGTCCCTCGCCGATCGCTGACCACGACCAGGTGGGCAATCGAATCGAACGTGTTCTCCAGTTGCAGGCGGGATCGGATGATGTCCTCGAGCAACTGCAGGTTCTCGATCGCCCCGGAGAGCTGCACCCCTAGCTCGTCGGCGCGATCGAGCAGGTCGACCTCACCACCGGTCTCGACGCGCACGCCCTCGAGGACGATAGCGCCGAGCGCGCGGCGCCGGCCCCGAAGTGGGACCGTCACCGTGCCGATCGGCAGATCGCCAGGTCCGACTGAAATCTCCGCGCGATGACTGCGGAGCGCGACCGCTGCCGGCACCAGCGGGTCGTCGACGTCGAGCCGAAGGCCAGGGTTGGCGCCGTCGGTCGCAGCCGCGAGCGACAGATGCCGCGAACGTCGATCCAGGAGCCACACGCACGTGCGATCGGCGCCAAGCAGCGGTGTTGCGCGCGCGCAAAAGAGGTCCAGTCCTGCCCGCAGATCGAGCGTCATCGTCAGGTTCGCCGACACGTCATCGACGAGCTGACGGAGCTCGTGCTGGAGATCCTCGTTGCGTCGGAGGCGAAAGAGCTCTAGCGCGGTGACGATCGCATCAGCGGAGTCACGGGCCGCCGTCCAGTCGGTCGACGCAGGGTTCCGAGCGGTGAATCCAATCGCCAGCAAGAGAAGGCGACGGGTGCCCTGCACGAGCGGCAGCAGCGCGGCTGGCATGCCGAGACGCGCGGCCAGGTCCGGCATCCGCGTGTCAGCCTCGGGGACGTAAGAAGGCCATTGCTGACCGAACGCGTCGGCGACGATCGATGCTTCCGACGCGCCGGGACGCCAGGTGTCGACCCGCAGCTCTTCAAGTCCAAAACCGGATGTCGCCTGCAGTCCGCCGCTGCGCGAGTGGCACTCAAAGAGCAGGGAGCAGCGGCCGCCGCTGCACTCGACTGCCCGTTGATGCAACTGTGGCAGAAGATCGTTACGGTTCGAGAGACGAGCGAGCAGCGAAACCAGCGGTGCAGTCAGTTCTGGTGACGCCGAGGCCGACGCCATTGGGGCCTGAGATTGTCGGGTTTGCGCCGGTGATGCCATGGCGAAAGCTAAGATTCTACGACACTTAGGCCGGTCTCATCAGAATCGATTACCTTTTCGTGACTCGACCATTCGTCAACCGACTCTCAAGCGGCCTTTCGCGTCTAAGGAAGGTGAGCGCCACGGGATCCCGCGCCGCAGTGCTAACGACGTCGACCGACGAGGAACTCGTCGCCCGGTGCATCCGCGGCGATCGAGATAGCTTCAACGAGTTCATCCTTCGATGGGAGCGGCCCATCTACGCCTTGGCGTACCGCACGATTGGCCGGAAAGACGATGCCCGGGACGTCTGCCAGGAAACATTTCTTCGGGCGTTTCGGGCGCTGCCAGGCTTTAGAGGCCAGGCGAAGTTTTTGTCCTGGCTCTACCGGATCACCCTCAACCTCTGTCGCGATTGGATCCGGCGCCAGCGACGGGCGCCGTTCGTCTCCGTTCCGGAGGACGTCGATCCGGTCGAGCTGGCTGCGGCTGCCGAGCCATCCGAGGGCATCGAGGACCTGGTCGCACGACGTGACCTTACCCGTATTGTCGAACGCGTGATGACGAGATTGCCCGACGAGCAGCGGACTGCGATCATTTTGAAGGAGTATCACGGGCTTACGTTTCAGGAAATCGCCGACCTGATGGGTTGCCCGCTCAGCACGGTCAAGACCCGGCTCTATCAAGGCTTGGCCGTGTTGCGACGGGAGTTGGCAAAAGTGCAGGACGCTCCGGCCAGCGGGAGCGGTCCGGCACGGCGGGAACGCGTGTGAGAGACAAGTAGACATGACCAATCATGTGACGTGCACATACCCCGGCGACCGCGAGGGGGCCATCATCGACTATCTGTACGGAGAGACCGACGCCGCCGACCGGAACGTGTTCGAGCGGCACATTGTCGGCTGTGCCGTCTGTCGTGCTGAACTCGACGAGTATCGCGGCGTCCAGCGGACGCTCTCGAGATGGGCGCCGCCCGAACCCGATCGGACACCAGAGTTCAGTCCGCTCCTGACGGGGCCCCGGCTCGCGGTGCCCAAGGCCGACCTGCCAGCGTCTTCTCCTGCGCCCACACCGCGCTTCGTGGCAATGCCGATTTGGGCCCGTGTCGCGGCCGCTGTGCTTTGCGTGGGGGTTGGTGCCGGTGCCGCCAACTTTCGCGTGACGTACTCGCCAGAGGGCCTGACGATGCGGACCGGCTGGCTGAGCGACGCGCCACCGTCCCCCGCATCCAGCGCGTCCCAACAGCCCTGGCGAACGGAGCTGGCCGCGATGGCCGACGAACTTCGTCGAGAGATGCAGTCCCGGAACACGCCGTAACTGGCGGCGGCATCGGCGGGAGAGTCGCGAGACCAGGGGGCAGGGGTCCCTGGAGCCATAGACGACGTGCTGCTGAAACACGTGAGGACGCTCATTGCGCGTAGCGAGCAACGCCAACAGCGTGAGCTGGCATTGCGCATCGGGGACGCCTTGAACGACGTTCAGGTGCAGCGGCGAGCCGATCTCGCGCGGATCGACCGCGCCATCGGTGTGATGCAGAGCAGTACGGGCATGGACCTCTTGCGGCAGCGTGAGGCCATCAACACGTTGGCGGTCAGAGTATCGAGCCAGCGCTAGGCGCCAACCGAAGCGGGGACAGGTATGGGTATGCGAGTACCAGCGATTGCGGGATGGACTGCGGGGATCCTCTTCTGCGTGCTGCCGCCGGCGGCGGCGCAATCCCCCCCGTCGGGCAGCTCGCGTCTTCGGGTACGCCGGCGTCGCGCACGGGGCCCGACCGGCAGCAGCGGTATCTCATCGCCACGATGGAGCGCGTGCTGGAGGGAGCGGTGGAGCACGGTGCGGCCATCACCCGCGAACGGCTGCAGGCCTACCTGCCCGCCGACATGCTCCTGAACGATAACGCCCGAGTCCGTGGCTTCCGGCTCGAAGGCTACGGCGTCTTCTTCGACGTTTCAGTGCCGTCACTCGAGGGCACGCTGCCGTGGTCCTTCCGCGTGCTGGATCAGAACAACCTCGGGCTCGAAAACGCGGTGAGCACGTTGCGGTCGTTCATCGAGTCGTCTTCGCCAAACGACGTGGATGTGCAGCAGGCATTTAGACGATTGGTGATGCAAGCCGCTCCGGGATCGCCGGTCCTGCTGAGCGGACGCGACAGCGTGTCAAATAGCCAGAGCGGGCCCGTCCTCCCGTCGCCGGCCGCGCCTCCCAGTGGGGCTCGCAGCAGCGTATCCGGCCGGTCAGGTTTCACAGGGCCCCCTTGAGCGGATGCCGCCGAGGCCGACGGCCGACCCCATCCTGGACAAACCCCAGGAGGCCTATCGGCTCGAGGTCCGTCATGCCCTCATGGATGTGATGTTGGATCACAGTCGTAGTCTGAACCTGTTGGCTGATGAGTGGCTGACGGTTGCGGCCCGGAGCCACGACGAACGGCCGCGATTGGCCCCTATGGATAACGAGGGGCAAACGGTGGTGATCCGTGTGCGCGGGGCAGACCTGAACGCGTACTTGGGAGGACAGATCTCACGTGAGGACGCCCGGAGGCGTATGGATGTGCGGGTGTTCTGAAGGGGACCCCTTTGCGGCCCCGGCCGTTATCTCCACCACGCGCGTGCACAGAGCCCTTGACGGTCTGAGGCAGAGGGTCGCTAGAATACCCGGGATGACACGGGTGCTCTCGATGCTCGTCGTGGTCGGGGCGGTTTCCGTCGGTTGTGGGCCGACTGTCGACCTCAAGCAGGCGCTCACCATCACCGACGTCGCGACCGGCTGGCACGACGTCGGCGTGGTGGATGGCAAGAACAAGATCGTCCCGGCCATCAATTTCAAGGTCCGGAACGGCTCCGATCAAGAGCTGGCCAGCCTCTACGTGAACGTCGTCTTCCGTCGAAAGGATGAAACCGACGAGTGGGGCAGCAGTTACGTTCGCGTCGTCGGCTCGGAAGGGCTGGCGCCCGGCGCGACGTCAGAGGTCATCCGCGCCCGGTCAGAAAAGGGCTATACCGGCGAAGAAGCTCGTGCCGACATGCTCAAGCATCGCCTGTTCATTGATGCAAAGGCCGAGATCTCCGCAAAGTACGCATCGGTCCAGTTGACGCGCATCGCTGACTTTCCAATCACCCGGCAGCTCGACGTCCGCTGAGTGCAGCTCCCTCGTGCCTACACCTGACAACTCGTCGCTCGACCGCCGCCTCGGTCCACTCGACGGCGCTGCCGTCGTTGTCTCGAACGTCATTGGAGGCGGCATTCTCTTCACGCCGCCGCTAGTGGCTGCGGCCGTTTCCTCGCCGTGGCTCTTCCTGTCCACCTGGCTGGCGGGCGGCGTCCTCGCATTCGCTGGAGCGATGGCATACGCCGAGCTGGCCGCCCTTCGTCCGCGCGCCGGCGGCGAGTATGTGTACCTCCGCGCCGCTTTCGGACGGTTCGCGGCCTTCCTGACAGGCTGGACGTCTTTCGTGGCGGGCTTCTCCGGCGCAATCGCGACGAGCGCCGTAATCCTCACCGCGTATCTGGGGCGCTTCCTTCCGGTGGCGGCTGATACGACACCGTTGTTGACGATCCCCATCCCCGTCGTCCCCCTGGTCGTGTCCCGGCAGGCGATCGTCGCACTCTCGACGATCGCGCTGATGGCGTGGATTCACCTGCGCGGCGTGGGTCCGGGGCGGTTGGTGGGCAACATTCTGGCTGGACTCAAGGTCTCCGCGCTGCTTCTATTCATCGTTGTCGGACTCACGCTGGGTGCGGGTAGCGTGTCGAACATACAGCAGCCAGGCGGCCAGGCGAACACGACGGCGTGGGTGCTCGCGCTCATCCCGGTGATGTTCACGTATTCGGGCTGGAACGCGGCCGCCTACCTCGCCGAGGAGATTCGAGATCCAGGCCGGAACGTGCCGCGTGCGCTCGGCCTTGGCACCCTCGCCGTGGTGGCGATCTACCTGTTGCTCAACGGTTTGTACCTGTTTGTGCTCCCCGTGGGCGAGCTGGCCAAAGTGCAGGGCAGCGTGCTCGACGTGGTCGCGGACCGGCTGCTCGGCACGAGCGCAGGCGACGTGATGGGCGTTGTCTCGATCATCAGCATCGCGGCAAGCATCAGCGCGATGACGTTCGCGGGTCCGCGTGTCTACTATGGGATGGCACGCGACGGGTCGTTCTTCGAAGCCGCCGGGCGTGTGCACGCTCGCTACCGCACGCCTGCGATCGCGATTGCCGCGCAGGCGGTGTGGAGCGGGGTGCTCGTCCTCTCCGGTGGCGCGTCTGCGCTGACGAACTACACGGGATTCGCAGTCGTCCTGTTTGCGGGGATCGCGGTGGCGGCCGTGTTCGTACTCCGCCAGCGGGAGCCGGGCGCGCCGCGGCCGTTCCGCGCCTGGGGGTATCCCGTGGCGCCGGCCGTGTTCACGCTCGCCAGCTTGGGGATCGTGGCCAACGCCCTCTGGACCGATCTGGTGACGCCCTTGATGAGCGGCAACCGCTGGGGACCGTCCGCGGCCGGACTGATCGTCATCGCCGCGGGGACTCCGCTCTATCTCTTCCTGCGCGCTCGCGGCCGATCAGAAGGGCAGCCGTAGGGAGTGTGTGCCGGGCCACCGGTGGTCGGCCCGCCGCGGAGCCCCGTCCAGTTAGCGCCGAACGAGCTCACCCTTGTAGGTTGTCGTCCGGTCGGCCTGGACGTTGATCTCGAAGGTCAACGCTTCGTAGCCGTCGGCGCTGATTTCGATGCGGTGCGGTCCAGGGTCGAGGCGCAGGCGTTGGAACACGCCGTCGAACTGGTCGACCTGGCCCGCGTAGTAGCCGTCTACGAACACTGACGCATCGTGCGGTTTGACCTTGAGTCGCAGCGCGCCCGCCAGGTCGTCGTAGTAGGCGCCGACACCGGAGTAGCCCCCGTACATGCCGGGGTAACCACCGCCCCAGAACCCGGGCCCGCCCCAGAAGAACGGATCCCAGTATCCGCCGTAGAAACCACCGAAGCCGCCGTACCCCCACGGTGCCCAGCCGCCGTAGTAGCCCGGCACGATGAGCGTGGTGCCGCCGCGCGGACCGTCACGGCGGGGTACGGCTCGGCCGACCGACGCCTGATCGTCCTGGGCCCCACGACGGCGCCCGGTGGATGCATCGGCCCCGTCGTCGCGCGCCGATCGTCCGGAACCTTCGGGCGCGCGGGCCGAGGTCCTCCGGCCCGAATCACCGCCGGATCTCGCCCCGCTGTCACCGCGCGGGACCGCGACGCCCCTGGAGCCGCCACCACTCTCACCGCCTCGCGGCGCGCCGCCACCGGACGAGCCGCCTGAGCGCCCGCCCCCACTGTCGCCCGCACCGCTACTGCCCCGCCGCTGACCGGCCCAGCTGATGGCGGGGCTGGCCGCCAGCACTGCCGCGACCACGAGCGCGATGATTCCGCGAAGGCCGAGTGAAGAGGCTCGCATGGTCAAATGACTCCCTCAGGATACACAGCAACGGCCCTGCCAGTTGGGCTTGGCGAAAATCGGCCGAAAAAGACCGAGCCATGCGCTGTCCGTCTTGCCATCGTGACCACCACGGGGCACGTCGCGTCCCGTTTTCTTGACACCCCGATCGGGTGGCCGATACAGTCAGAAGATCCATGATTCACAGCACGACGATTCTTGCCGTGCGTTGTCGAGACGGCGCCGTACTCGCCGGAGACGGTCAGGTGACCTTCGGCCAGACCGTGGTCAAGCAGGGTGCGCGCAAGATCCGTCGGCTCTACAACGATCGGATCCTGGCTGGCTTTGCGGGGTCCGCGGCCGACTCGTTCGCGCTGTTCACGCGCTTCGAGGCCAAGCTGGAACAGTACCGGGGGAATCTGGAACGCTCTTCGGTGGAGCTCGCCAAGGACTGGCGGACCGACCGGCTCCTGCGCCGTCTCGAGGCGATGCTGGTCGTGTTGGACCGGACGACGACGTTTCTCCTCTCCGGCACCGGCGATCTCATCGAGCCTGACGATGGGATCGCAGCGATTGGCTCCGGGGGCGCCTATGCGCTCGCAGCGGCGAGGGCTCTGGTGCAGAACACCGACCTCGACGCGCGGAGCGTCGCGCTGAAAGCGATGACGATCGCCTCCGACATCTGCATCTATACGAACGCGCACATCGTCGTGGAAGAACTGTAGTGCCCATCTACCTTCCTGAGAGCACCCAGACGTCGACCGATGCGCTGACGCCTCGCCAGATCGTCGCCGAGCTGGACAAGTACGTCATCGGTCAAGCCGCCGCCAAGCGCGCCGTTGCTATCGCCCTCCGGAATCGGATGCGCCGCCAGAAACTGTCGCCCGAGCTCGCGGAGGAGGTCGCGCCGAAAAACATCCTGATGATCGGGCCGACGGGCGTCGGCAAGACCGAGATCGCCCGTCGACTGGCGCGTCTCGCGCAGTCACCGTTCGTCAAGGTGGAGGCGTCGAAGTTCACCGAGGTCGGCTACGTCGGCCGAGATGTCGAGTCGATGGTGCGCGATCTCGTGGAGCTGGCGGTCGACATGATCCGGGCCGAACGCGCGGAGGAAGTGCGGGGCAAGGCCTCGCATCACGCCGAGGATCGCCTGCTCGATTTGCTGCTGCCACCAACGCGTTCAGCCACTCCGGACGAGGACGCGTCTGCGGCGCGCGACCAGTCGTCGCAGACACGCGATCGATTTCGCGAGCAGCTGCGAGTGGGCCGGCTGGACGCACGCGTCGTGGAGCTCGACGTTCGAGAGAAAGCGTCGCCCGCGTTCGAGATCGTCGCGGGATCGAACCTCGAAGGCATGGACATCAATCTCAAGGACATGCTGCCCGGCTTCTTCCAGGGCAAGACGAAGAAGCGAAAAATGAAGGTGCCCGAGGCCCTCGAGTACCTAACGCAAGAGGAGCAGCAAAGGCTCATCGATATGGACTCGGTCACCCGCACCGCGGTCCAACGCGTAGAGCAGGGAGGCATCGTCTTCATCGACGAGATCGACAAGATCGCGGGTCGAGAGGGAGGGCACGGCCCCGACATCAGCCGTGAGGGCGTCCAGCGCGACATTCTGCCTATCGTGGAGGGATCCACGGTGAACACGAAGCACGGTATGGTCCGCACCGACCACATCCTGTTCATCGCCGCCGGGGCGTTTCACGTGTCCAAGCCGTCGGATCTCATTCCCGAGCTCCAGGGACGATTTCCGATTCGCGTCGAGCTCGAGCCGCTCGGGCGCGACGAGTTCATCCGGATCCTGACCGAGCCTCGCAGCGCGCTTGCGAAGCAGTACGCGGCCCTGATGGAAACCGAGGGCATCGAGCTCACCTTCACAGCTGATGCGATCGCACGGATCGCGGATTTCGCCGCGCTCGTCAACGAGCGAGCCGAGAACATCGGCGCGCGCCGCCTGCACACCGTGATGGAGAAGCTGCTGGACGACATCTCGTTCGAGGGCCCCGATCTCATCGAGAAGACCGTGGTCATCGATGCGGCCTACGTCGACCGCATGCTTGCCGACATCGTGAAGAACGAAGACTTGTCTCGGTATATCTTGTGACGCGTGCGCTGGCGTCGCTCTCCACGCTCGTCCTCCTGGTGATGGTGCCGGCGGCGTGCGGGAAGAAGGGCCCGCCCTTGCCGCCACTCGTCCGCGTGCCGGTCGCGCCCGTGGAGATCGAGGCGGAGCGCCGCGGCCAGGCGGTGGAAGTGCGGTTCGGGGTGCCGGCCGCCAACACGGACGGATCACGTCCCGCGAATATCCAACGCGTCGAGATCTACGCGCTCAACGGACCGACGGTCGCCTTGGAGGCGGAGGTGCTCAAGGCGGGCACCCGCGTGGCAGGCATCGACGTGAAGGCCCCCCGGAATCCGAATGACACGGTCGATGCCGACGAGCCGGACAGCGATGTGCCGGAGCTCGAGGGACCCGGGCTCGATCAGGGCGCCACGGCTCGGGTCCGCGACCTGCTGACGGAGGCCGCCGTCACGACCGGTGCGACCACGCGCACGTACGTGGGGGTCGGCATTACGATGCGCGGACGCCGCGGCGCCGTGTCCAAGACGACGGCTGTGCCGCTTGGTGCCCCGCCGGACGCGCCGCCTCAGCCGTCTGTGTCGTATGACGAGATCGCCATCACCGTGAGCTGGACCCCGCTCGACCCACCACCGGCAGCCGAAGATGGAGGAGCATCCACTCTGGCCTACTACGTGTACGACGTGCTACCCCCTCGCGGTCGAGGTCGACGTCAACCGGCTGGAGCATCCACTCTGGCCTACCACGTGTACGACGTGTCGCCCGCGCCACCGTCCGCCGTGACCCCTAGCCGTGAGAATGGATCTGGTGACGGCCAACCGACGCGACTCACCGATTTGCCGCTCGAGCAGCCCACATATGCCGACACGCGCATCACCTGGAATGCCGAACGGTGTTATGTCGTTCGAACGGTGCGCAAGTACGGTGACCTCATCGTCGAAGGCGATCCGTCCCGTCAGCGGTGTGCGACCTTGAAGGACACCTTTCCTCCGGGGACGCCGACCGGCGTCAACGCTGTGGCGTCCGAGGGTTCAATCAACCTGATTTGGACGCCGAATAGCGAGCGCGACCTCGCTGGGTATCGCGTGCTCCGGGCCATGCTCCCCACGGGCGAGCTCACGCCGCTCACGCCCACGCCGATCACCGAATCGAGCTTCGCCGATGCCGTTCAGGCCGGTGCACGCTATGCCTACGCCGTGCAGGCGGTCGACACGGCTGGCAACGCCAGCGCGCCATCTGAACGGGTCGAGGAGACCGCGCGGTGATGAGGTAACATTTCGGCGCATGGAACGGATCTATCGCGTCGCCCGCGGCGGCGACGTGGGTTATGTCTCTGAGCAGGACGGGATCGTTCACCGACTCGCGCTTCGTGGTCCGTCGCTCTTCGACGGCTACGACCTCGAAGAGCCGATCGTTGGTGGCCTGGTCGGCAGCCTTGTCCTGGCTCCGGTTCGGCCCTCGAAGTTCGTCTGCGTCGGTCTCAACTACAAGGATCATGCCGCGGAGATGAAGAAGCCGCTGCCGCCCGAGCCAATGCTGTTCTTGAAGCCGTCAACGGCCGTCTGCGATCCCGGCGCGGCTATTCTGCTGCCCCCCGGCGTCGGACGCGTCGATTACGAGGCGGAGCTTGCGGTCGTGATCGGCCGACGGGCCCACCGTGTGCCACGCGACCGCGCCGGCGAGTACGTCTTCGGCCTCACCGCGGTCAATGATGTGACCGCTCGCGATATTCAGAACAAGGAGATTCAGTACACGCGGGCGAAGGGATTCGATACCTTCGCCCCCATCGGTCCGTGTATCGCGCGTGGGGGCAGTCGCGCGCACCTCGCGGTGGAGGGCTGGGTCAACGACGCGTGTCGCCAACGATCGACCACCGAGCAGCTCATCTTTCCGATCGATTTCTTGATCGAGTACATCACGTTCGTGATGACGCTCGAGCCGGGTGATGTGATCTCGACCGGCACGCCGTCTGGCGTCGGTCCGCTCGCCGCTGGTGATGTGGTAACGGTCAAAGTTGAAGGGGTTGGGGAACTGACGAATCCGGTCAGACAGGAAGCCTGAGAAGAATCGAAGACTGGACTGTGGTGCGGCGATCCAACGCAATCTGGTGAGGAAGCCCATGAAGCTGTTTGTCGACACAGGCAATATCAAGGACATCGAGGCGCTCGCGTCGCTTGGCATTATCGACGGCGTGACCACGAATCCGTCGCTGCTCGCCAAGGAACCTGGTGATTTCCGGGAGAACCTGAAGCGGATCTGCGCGATCGTCCGCGGACCCGTGAGCGGAGAAGTCATCGCCACGGACTTCGACGGCATGATGCGCGAGGGCCAGGAGATCGCCGCGCTCGACCCGTACATGGTGGTGAAGTTGCCGCTCACGCGCAACGGCATCCGTGCTTGCAAGGCGCTGTCGAGTGAAGGGATCAGGGTGAACGTCACGCTCGTGTTCTCCGCCGCCCAGGCCCTGCTTGCCGCCAAGGCTGGTGCGACGTTCGTCAGTCCGTTCGTCGGCCGCCTCGACGACATCGCGACCAACGGCATGGAGCTCATTCGCGAGATCGTCGAGATCTACGACAACTACGAATTCACGACGGAAGTGCTCGTCGCGAGCTGTCGTCATCCGATTCACATCGTCGAGGCGGCTCGATTGGGCGCAGACATCTGCACCTGTCCACCAGCCGTCATCGATCAGATGTTCAACCACCCGCTGACGACCAGCGGGCTCGAGCGGTTCCTCAAGGACTGGGAGAAGGTCCAGGCCGCGCTCACCACGAAGTAGCCGACGGACCTCCGACTCTTGTAGCGACCGCCACGATGAAGCCAGAAGACGTGCTCGCCGACCTGGAGCGCCGCGCCGACTTGGGTGGCGGCGCCGATCGCCTCGAGCGCCAACACGCCGCCGGCAAACTCACCGCGCGGGAGCGGATGGAACTGCTCTTCGACCCTGGCACTTTCGAAGAGCTCGACAAGCTGGTCACGCACCGGTGCCTCGACTTCGGCATGGCGGACCAGGTGATCCCAGGCGATGGCGTCGTCTCGGGCCACGGCCTCGTCAACGGTCGGCACGTGTTCGCCTTCGCGCAGGACTTCACGGTGTTTGGCGGCTCCCTCTCCGAGACTAACGCCGCGAAGATCGTCAAGATCATGGACCTCGCGCTGAAGCTCGGCGCTCCGGTGGTCGGCTTGAACGATTCGGGGGGCGCGCGGATCCAGGAGGGCGTCATGTCCCTCGGCGGCTATGCCGACATCTTCCTGCGCAACACGCTCTCCTCGGGTGTCATTCCGCAGATCTCCGCGATTATGGGCCCGTGCGCGGGCGGCGCCGTCTACTCGCCGGCGATCACCGACTTCATCCTCATGGTCAAGGACACCAGCTACATGTTCGTGACCGGACCGGATGTCATCAAGACCGTGACCCACGAGGAGGTCACGAAGGAGGCACTCGGCGGCGCGTTGACCCACAACGAGACGAGCGGCGTCGCGCATTTCGCGGTCAAGGACGATCGCGACTGCTTGCAGACCATTCGCGATTTGCTGAGCTTCCTGCCGTCGAACAACCTGGACGATCCGCCCCGTGTCACGCCCACCGACTCACCCGATCGCGAGGACGCGGCGCTCGATCGCCTGGTCCCCGATTCGCCGAACCAGCCCTACGACAGCCTGGACCTCATCCACGCCGTGGTCGACGATGGATATTTCCTGGAGGTGCATCAGTACTTCGCGCGGAACATCGTCGTGGGCTTTGCACGTCTGGACGGTCGACCGGTGGGCATCGTCGCCAACCAGCCCAGCGTTTTGGCCGGGACCCTCGACATCAATGCGTCGGTCAAAGGCGCCCGATTTGTCCGGTTCTGCGACGCCTTCAACATCCCCCTTGTCACCTTCGAGGACGTCCCCGGCTTCTTGCCGGGGACGGTCCAGGAGTACGGCGGGATCATCAAGCACGGCGCGAAGCTCCTGTATGCCTTTGCCGAAGCGACGGTTCCGAAGGTGACCGTGATCACGAGAAAGGCTTACGGTGGCGCTTACACCGTGATGGCCAGCAAGCACATCCGCACGGACTTCAACTACGCCTGGCCCACTGCGGAGCTCGCGGTGATGGGTCCAGAGGCGGCGGTGAACGTGCTGTACCGGCGCGAGCTCGACGAGGCAGCCGATGCCATTGCCGCTCGCGCCGAGAAGGTGGCGGAGTTCCGTGACAAGTTCGCGAACCCTTTCATCGCCGCCGCGCGAGGGTTTCTGGACGAGGTTATCCGTCCCCGCGAGACACGTCGCAAACTCATCACCGCGCTTCGGAACCTCGAGACGAAACGAGACCGGAATCCTCAGAAGAAGCACGGCAACATCCCGCTCTGACCGTTAGAATATCCTCAGGCCCGCGCCTGCCCAGCATGTCCGTACGAAAAGTACTTATCGCCAACCGCGGCGAAATCGCGGTCCGTATCATCCGCGCGTGTCGGGAGATGGATGTCTCGACGGTCGCCGTGTACTCCGAGTGCGATCGCGCCGCGCTCCATGTCCGCTTCGCAGACGAGGCGTACGCGATTGGCCCTTCCCCGCCGCGCGAGAGCTATCTCCGCATCGACCGCATCATCGAGGCGGCCAGGAAGTCGGGTGCGGACGCCGTGCATCCGGGCTACGGCTTCCTCGCCGAGAACGAGGACTTCGCGGCCGCGGTCCGCGACGCCGGTCTCACCTTCATCGGGCCCACGCCAGAGGCGGTCGCCCTCATGGGGAGCAAGACTGAGGCCCGTTTGGCCGCGCTGCGCGCTGGCGTGCCCGTCGTGCCGGGCACCGAGACGGCGCTGGATCCCGACGTGCCAGACGAGGAGATCGCGCGGATCGCGCAGGGGATCGGTTATCCCGTGCTCGTCAAAGCCGTGGCGGGTGGCGGCGGCAAAGGCATGCGGACCGTCACCGATCCGGCCGATCTGCTGAACGCGGTCCGCGCGGCACGATCGGAAGCTGGGTCGGCGTTCGGGGACGCAGCGGTGTACTTCGAGCGCCGTGTCGTGCGCCCGCGCCACGTCGAAGTTCAGCTGCTGGGTGACCATCACGGCACCGTCATCCCATTTGTCGAGCGAGAGTGCTCCATTCAGCGCCGGCACCAGAAGGTCGTCGAGGAGACACCGTCGCTCGCGGTGACCCCAGAAATCCGGCGAGCCATGACGTCGGCTGCCGCCTCGGTCGCGCGCGCCGTCGGCTACACCAACGCTGGCACCATCGAGTTCCTCCTCGACGAGAGCGGTCACTTCTATTTCCTCGAGATGAACACGCGACTGCAGGTCGAGCACCCGGTCACCGAGATGGTGACCGGAATCGACCTCGTGCGCTGGCAGATTCGGATCGCGCAGGGCGAGCGCCTCGACATCGACCCGGCTCTGGCCGGGACGCCTCGAGGCCACGCCCTCGAGTGCCGCATTTACGCCGAGGACCCTGACAACAACTTCCTTCCATCGCCTGGGCGCATCCAGCAGCTCCGCGCGCCGTCGGGCCCTGGCATTCGGGACGACTCGGGGGCCACCGCTGGGCTCGACGTGCCGATCTTCTACGATCCGATGATCTCGAAGCTCGTCGCGTGGGCCGAGGATCGGCCCAGCGCAGTGGCCCGCATGCGACGGGCCCTTGCGGAGTACGTAGTGTCGGGGATCAAGACCACCTTGCCGTTCTTCACCTGGCTCCTGCAGCAACCGGCGTTTGCGTCCGGACAGTTCCACACGACGTACCTGGACGAGGTCCTCAAGTCGCGGAATGGACGACCGTTCGTCGAGCCGACGCCTGAGACGGAGGCGGTCGCGGCGGTCGCGGCGGCCCTGCAGATCGCGCTGGCGCGCACCTCGGGCGGTGGGTCAGTCGGGACCACTGGTGCGGACGGCGCGCTGGCCAACCAGCCATCGGGTCACTGGAAGGCGCGGGCCCGCGCCGAGGCGTTGCGCTGATATGCGGTACGAACTGGAGGTTCAGGGACGTCGGCGTCAGGTACAGGTCAGGCGGACCAACGGTCGCTTCGCCGTGGACGTGGACGGTCGGACGTGGTCGGTCGACGCAGTCCGCGTCGACGCCCACACGTTGTCGCTCCTGATGACCGACGGCGCGGGCCCCGAATCGACCCCGCCAGGCGGTCGCAGCCAAGAGATCGTGGTGGCGGCCAATCCCGGCCTCGCCACCTTGACGGCGCGCGTCGAGGGCGTGGCCGTGGAGGTGAATCCGAAAACGCGGGTTCGCCAGGGCCGTGGCGGCGAGGGATCGCACAGTGGTCCGCAGCGCCTGACCGCTCCCATGCCGGGAAAGGTGGTGCGCGTGCTCGTCAATCCTGGTGACACGGTCGTGGCTCGCCAGCCCGTCGTCGTCATTGAGGCGATGAAGATGGAGAACGAGCTCCGCGCCCAACGCGACGGGCGCGTGATCGAGGTCGCGGTGCGCGATGGACAGTCGGTCGAGGCGAGCGCCTTGCTCGCCGTGATCGCGGACAGTGGATCGCCGTGACGTTCTTGACGTTCCTTTCGGCCCTGCGGGCACACATCGTGACCCGCCTCCTCGGCCGCGCGATGGCAGGCGCGGCGGTCGTGCTGGCCGTGTCCGCGGTGAGCACGCTCACGATCGATCTCGGGCCGTCGGTCCGCGCGTTGGCCGAGCGAGAAGGGAGCGCGCGGATTGCGCGCCCCATCCACATCGGTCGCTTGGGCATTCATCTGCTGCGCGGACGGGTGCTAATCGAGGAGCTGACGATCGACGGGGTGCGGCCCGACGATCGGCCGTTCCTCGTGGCCAAGCAGCTCTCGGTCGCGCTGGACTGGTCCAAGGCGTTGCGGGCACGCCCGGATCTCATCATCACGTCAGTCGAGCTGACCGATTGGCAGATGCTCGTCGAGAAGTGGCCAGGCGGACACAATTTCATCAAGCTGCCGACCACCAATCGTCCGCCCTCCGAGGGTCCGCGTCGTTTCACGACCACGCTGCAGTACTTGCGTGCATGGCGGGGCGAGTTCAAGTACGAGGACCACGAAATGCCCTGGAGCATCGTGGCCCCGAACATCGACGTCAACATCACGAACCTGCCGAATTACCACGGAGACGTCACGTTCCACGACGGGCTCGTCCAGATTCAGCAATTCGAGCCGATGTGGGCGCACATGAAGGCTCGATTCACGATCGACGGCAGCCGACTCCGCATGGATCACGTGGCGCTCGACACCGACGGTGCCGTGAGCGAAGCGGTGGGCGAGATCGACATGGCGCGGTGGCCCGAGCAGACCTACCAGGTCAAGTCACGTGTCGGCTTCCCGCGCATGCGCGAGATCTTCTTCGCGCGTGAAGGGTGGAAGCTCTCGGGTGATGGCCACTTCGAGGGCGTGTTCCACCTCTTCAAGGGAGGACACGACCTGCGCGGCCACTTCACCAGCGCGCTTGCTGGCGTCTACGACTACACGTTCCCGTCGACCTACGGCGACCTGCACTGGGACAAGAGCGGGTTCCAGGTCACCAACGCCGGTGCACGGTTCTCGGGTGGCGACGCCACGTTCAGCTTCACGATCGAGCCGCTCGGCGTGCCCCAGAAGATCGCGCGGTTCGACGCGAGCTACACGAACGTCGACCTGGCCGAGGTGACCGATTTCTATGCGCTGCCCGGTCTACGGTTCTCGGGTCGCGCGAGCGGTCGCAATCTGCTCGAGTGGCCCATGGGGCGCTTCAAAGAACGTCACGGCGACGGAACGGTATCGGTCACACCGCCGGCCGGCTCCGAGATCATGCCCGCGTCGCTGGACGCAGCTCGTGCCGCTGATATCGGACATTCACGACACGAGTGGGGGCCGTTCACCATCGTGCCGCTGCCGACGCATCTGCCGCTGGCGGCGGCGCTGACCTACCGCTACGACGGGCAGGCCGTGCACGCCGAGCAGGGGCGATTCGCCACATCACGGACACACGTGACGTTCGCTGGCGCCACGGAGTGGAGTGGTGACTCCCGGTTCGATTTTCACGTGACGAGCGCAGACTGGCAGGAGAGCGATCAAGTGCTCGCCGGCATCATGACCGACTTTGGTGCCCGCACCAACCCGGTGGTCATCGGGGGCCGCGGGGAATTCGACGGCGTGATGACCGGACCGTTCCGTCGCCCGCGAGTGGAGGGTGATTTCGTCGGCGAAGACATGCGGGCGTGGGACACCCTCTGGGGCGACGGCGCGGCGCACTTGGTGGTCGAGAACAATTATCTACGCGTCACCAACGCAACCATTCGCCACGAGGGCTCGGAGATACGCGCGGAGGGTCTGTACTCGCTGGGGTATCCGCGTCGAGACGGCGGTGAGGAGATGGACGCGCGGTTCCGCGTCTCGCGCCGTGACGTCGACAGCCTCCGCCATGCGTTCAAGATTGACGACTACCCGGTGTCGGGCCTCCTGTCCGGGGAGTTTCACCTCACCGGACACTACGAAACGCCGTTCGGTTTCGGTTCCATGGCCATCGACGACGGGTCCGCGTATGCGGAGCCGTTTGAGCGTGCCACGGCTGGGCTGCGCTTCGAGGGGTCGGGCGTGCGGCTCGACAACATCCAGATCGCCAAGACGGGCGGCGCCGTGGAAGGCGCGGCGTTCGTCGGTTGGAACGGCACGTACTCGTTCAACGCGACCGGGCGGCGGATCCCGATGGAGCGGACGGCAACCTTCGCCTATCCGACCGCGCAGCCCTCCGGGTTGGTCGAGTTCACTGCCGTCGGCAGCGGCACGTTCGAGGTGCCGCGATACGACGTCCGATTCCGTGTGGCCGATCTGTCGGTGGGCCAGGAGAGCGTCGGGCAGGTCACGGGCGTGCTGGCGCTGCGGGGTGACGAGCTGAGCGGGGAGGTGGACGCCGCGTCTCCACGCTTGAACGTGACCGGCACCGGGCGTATCGGCCTGCACCGCCGGGGGACGACCGACCTGTTGTTCCGATTCCACGACAGTTCCCTGGACCCATATGTTCGCCTCTATCAGCCGAAGCTCGCGCCCTACACGACGGCCGTGGCCAGCGGGACGGTCCGGGTGGTGGGCCAGATCAGCGATGTCAACCAGTTGGTCGTCGACGCAACGGTCGATCGCGTCGACATGAAGATGTTCGACTACGCGATCGCGAACGCCGGTCCGGTCCGTCTGGTGCTCGAAGACAATCTCGTCCGCATCGAGCAGCTCCGACTGGTGGGCGAGGACACGCAGCTCGACGTCGGCGGCACCGTGCAGCTCAGGGACGAGCGAATCGCCGTGCGTGCGTCCGGTGAAGCCAACCTTGGGTTGCTCCAAGGCTTCTTCCGCGACGTGCGCGGTTCGGGGCGCGCGCGTCTCGTGGCCGCCGTCGATGGTCCGTTGTACGAGCCGGTGTTCTCTGGCAACGCCGCCATCGCCAGCGGCCGAGTCCGCCACCTTCTGATGCCGAACTCGCTCGACGAGATCAACGGCACGATCCAGTTCGACTCGCGCGGCATCCGGTTGGATGATGTGATCGCGTCGATGGGCGGGGGGCGCATTCAGTTCGGTGGGCGCATCGGACTGGAAGGCTACCTACCGGGCGAGCTCAACATCACCGTTCGTGGCGAGAACATGCGGTTGCGCTACCCGGAGGCCGTGCGCTCGACGGTGGACGCGGACCTCGCGATCCGCGGCAACGTGAAGGCGCCGACCGTCGGCGGAGCCGTGACGGTCAAGCACGCGCTCATGAGTCGCCGCGTCGACCCCTCCGCGGCAGGCCTGCTCGACTTCGCCGGCGTGAAGCCCGACGCGACCGCCACGGCATCGCTGGTGCCTATCCGTCTGGACATCGAGGTACGCGTGCCCTCCACGTTGCGGATCGAGAACAACCTCGCGCGTCTGGTGGCGAGCGCCGATCTTCAGCTGCGTGGCACGTACGACAATCCGGCCCTCCTCGGTCGCGCCGAGGTGGATCGGGGCGAAGTGATGTTCGAGGGGCGACGCTATGTGGTCACGCGCGGAGCCATCGACTTCACCAATCCGCTCAAGGTCGAGCCGTTCTTCGACGTCGAGGCCGAGACCCGCGTGCGCGTGCCGGGACAGACATACCGCGTCATGGTCCGCGCAGCCGGCACGATGGAGCGCTTGCAGCCGGAGCTGAACTCGGATCCGCCGCTGCCCGCCGCCGACGTCCTCGCCCTGCTCTTCAGCGACGTGCGTCGAACGGACGTCGACTCGGGCACGAGAGACTTCGAGCTCCAGGCACGGACGAATCCGAATCAACGTCAGACGGACATCCTTACCACCCGCGCGACCCAATTGCTGGCGAATCCGATCTCGTCGGAGGTCGGCCGTGTGGTCGAGCAGACGTTCGGGGTCGACACGTTTCAGCTCACGCCCTCGCTCATCGATCCGTACAGTCAGACCACGAATCGCGTGAACCCGTCGGCGCGCGTGACCATCGGCAAGCGGATCTCCGACCGAGTGTACCTCACGTTCTCCCGCAGCTTGAGCACGACCACGAACGATCAGATCCTCTTGTTGGAGTACGACGAGAGCGACCGCCTTTCCTGGATTCTCTCCCGTAACGAAGACCAGACCTACGCCATCGAGGTGCGGGTGAGGCACGCGTTCTGACGATGCGACGACTCTGGGCGCTGGCGGTTGTTCCTCTGCTCGTCGCCACGCCCGCGTCGGCCGACCTCGCGGATTTCCTCGGCAAGCCCGTCGCCCGAGTCGTCGTCGAAGTCGAGGGACGACCCGTCAACGACTCCGCGATGCTCGCGCTCCTGGTGTCCGAGGCGGGCAAGCCCCTTCGCATGCGCGATGTCCGAGCGTCGGTCGCTCACCTGTTCAGCCTCGGCCGGTTTGCGGACGTCGTGGTTCACGCCGCAGTCACCGCGAATGGCAGCGTCAGCGTTCGGTACGAGCTGATACCGATTCATGAAATCGAGCGGATGCAGTTCGCTGGGCTGGCCGGAGTCGCCGGTGTGGACGAGGCCGCCGTGCGAGAAGCCCTGGTCGAGCGGTTCGGCGCGTTGCCGCCGGCGACACGGGCCACCGAGATGGGCGCGTTCGTGGCGGAGCAGCTTCAGGAGCGGGGCTATCGGCGCGCCTCGGTGTCGGCCCGTACACAGCTCGAGCACACCGCCGAGCGCTCGACGCTCGTGTTCGAGGTGACATCAGGCCCCCGGACGACGGTCTCGGAGATTCGGGTCGTCGGCACTGGGATGCCGCCTGACCAGGTGATCCGACGTCTAGGCGTCGCGCGGGGGACTGCGTACGAGCCCGGCCTTCTCGCAGGGCGGCTCGAGCGCATCGTCGACACGCTCAAGCAGCAGGGGCATTACAACGCGCGGGCGACGGTGACGCCGCAGTTCTCGGAGGACGACCGCGTCGCGTCGGTGCTGGTCTCTGTGGCGCCGGGACCGAAGATTCGCGTGGAGTTCAGCGGCGATCCGCTCCCACCAGATCGGCGGGATGACCTCGTACCCGTGGCTCGAGAAGGCGCGGCCGACGAAGATCTGCTGGAGGACTCTGCGCAGCGGATCCAGGAGTTCTTCCGGAGTCAAGGCTATCGAGACGCCACGGCGACCTTCACGCGTGAAACGCAAGGCGACGACCTCGTGGTGCGGTTCACCATGTCGCGCGGACCGCTCTATCGGGTCGCCCGTGTCGACATCGCCGGCAACATCAGCCTGTCGACGAGCGATCTGGCTCCGGCCCTCCGGCTCCGCGACGGACAGGTGTTCTCGGCGGCCGTGCTGTCGGCTCAAGCGTCGGCGATTCAGGACATCTACGCACGGCGCGGGTTTCCCGCTGCGCGCGCGGTGCCGGATGCCCAGCCCCTCGAGAACCCCCCCGGTCCACAACAGGTGCTCGTGGTCGTCCGCATTGAGATCACGGAAGGGGTCCGCACTGTCGTCGGCACCGTGCGCATAGAGGGGAATACCTCACTCGCCACCGCGACGCTGACCGAAGGACTCGGCCTTCAGCCGGGAGAGCCCTTCTACCGCACGCAGCTGGTCATCGACCAGGATGCCATCCAACTCAAGTACGCAAACGCCGGCTTCCGATCCGCCACGGTGTCCAGCTCGCCGGGTCTCAGTGAGGACGGCACGGTGGCCGATGTGCGGTTCACCGTCGAGGAGGGCCCACAGGTCTTCGTGGACCACGTGCTCATCGTTGGGAACCGACGCACGAACACCGACACGATCCGCCGTGAGCTGCAGTTCAAGAGTGGCGATCCGCTCGGGCTGGCGGCGATCGCCGAGAGCCAGCGCCGCCTCGCCACGCTCGGGCTCTTTCGTCGGACACGGGTCACCGAGCTCGGCCACGGCACTGAAACCTCGCGCGACGTGCTGATTACGGTGGAGGAGGCACCGGTCACGACAATCGGGTACGGTGGCGGCCTGGAGACCAAGCCGGTGCTTCGCGGGAGCGCAGCTGCGGGCGGCTTTGCCTCCGAACAGCTCGAGTTCGCGCCGCGGGCGTTCTTCGAAGTGGGGCGGCGCAATCTCTTCGGGAAGAACCGGTCGGTGAACGCGTTCACACGGGTCAGCTTTCGACCGCAGAATTTTGGCGGTCAGTCGACGAGCACGGCCGCGGGCGGCTACGGGTTCAGTGAGTACCGGGTGCTCGGCACGTATCGCGAGCCGCGGGTCCGCAACACGGCCGCCGACGCATTCCTGACTGGCACGGTGGAGCAGCAGCGCCGCGCGACGTTCAACTTCGCGCGACGAGCGTTCACCGCGGAGCTCCTGCGTCGGATCACTCGTCAAACAAGCGTGACCGGCAATTACCAGTTGCAACGCACGGAGCTGTTCGACGAGCGGATCGCCGAGAACGATCGGCTCCTGGTTGACCGCCTGTTTCCGCAGGTACGCCTGTCGTCGTTTTCCCTGTCTGCCATCCGAGACGCACGTGACGACCTCATCGACCCCACGTCAGGAACCTACTTGAGCGCGAACGCGCAAGTGGCCGGACGCCGGATTGGGTCCGAGGTCGGCTATCTCAAGAGCTACTGGACCGGGCAGCTCTTTCGCTCCGTGCCGGAGTTGCACCGCATGGTCGTGGCCACCAGCGTGCGCGTCGGCGTGGCCTCCGGCTTCCCCCGCGTCGGCACCATCGTCGACGATGAGGGGAAAGAGGTGAGCGCGACAGTGCGCGATCTGCCCGCGAGCGAACGGTTCTTCGCCGGCGGCGACACGACGGTTCGCGGGTACGCCCTCGATCAACTGGGGACCGCGGACACCCTCACTGGCGGGTTCCCGAAAGGGGGCAACGCGCTCGTCGTCTTCAACGCGGAGCTCCGACTACCCGTCGGCCGTGGGCTGGGGCTGGTCGGATTCTTCGACACGGGCAATGTCTTCGCGAGGACCGCGGCGATCGACCTTGGTCAGCTGCGCAGTTCGCTCGGATTCGGCGTGCGCTACAGGTCGCCGGTGGGACCCATTCGCGTGGACATGGGGTTCAAGGCGAACCGTCGACCTGGCGAGGATCCGACGGCGGTGCATATCAGCTTGGGGCAGGCGTTCTGATGCGTCGTGTGGTCCGGCGGGTCATCGCGTTGTGGACTGTGGCGTGGTGCGCCGCAGGCGTGCCGTTCGTGCCGGAAGCGCCGGCCGTGCTCGGCGCCCGCACTCAGCAGCCTCGGACGAGAGGCGAAGAGGTGATCGACCGGATGCTTGCTGTTGTCGCAGGGGATCTCATCATGATGAGCGATGTGGCGGCCGCCGTGGAATTCGGCTTGGTGCCGCAGACCGCGGGTCCCGATGTCAACCGTACCGTGCTGTCACAGCTCATCGACCGTTCGCTCATGCTGGCGGAGGTAGACCGCTACGCGCCGCCCGAACCGAGTAGGGACGCCGTGGATCGTGAGTTCGCCTCGGTCCGCGAGCGTTTTGCGTCCGCTGAGAGCTTCCAGGAGGCGCTGGCGCGTTACGGCGTCGACGATGCGTCGTTGCGGGCGACGCTGCGCGCCAACCTCCGGCTCCGGGCGTACCTGGCGCAGCGCTTCAGCACCGTGCCGCCGCTCGATGGGGAAATCGCGGAGTACTACCGGAGGCACCTCGATCGATTCTCGCGCGGCGGGCAGCCGCGTCCGCTCGACGAGGTGAGGGCCGATGTGATCCAGGCGCTGGAGCTCGATCGGCGTCAGACGATGGTCGACGATTGGTTGGCCGCGTTGCGCCGACGCGTCACCATTACGGATGTCTACACGCCGGGACTGCATTAGAGGCGCGAGTCTCAAGGGGTGACTGGCTTTGCGACGTGCGACTTGTGTCTTGCGACTTGAGACCTCTGAGCAGCTCAGCGTCCGGTCGTCAGAAACATCCCGATCTGCAGCAGGTCGAAGGCGGCATGGCTCACCACCGGCGCGATGACGGACCGTCGGCGCACGTAGCTCACTCCCCAAAAGGCACCCAGAAGTCCGGTGGCGATGGCGGCGTCCGCCCCCTGAACCAGGTGTCCGGCTCCGAATCCGACACTTGACAGCACGAGGCCGACCCTGGCGCCCCCGAGGTACCCCTCGAATCGATGGAGGATGAACGCCCGCTGGAGTTCCTCACGGACGCCTCCGGCGACGACGACGAGCGCGGCGAAAACCGCCGCGTCTCGAGGGTTGCCAAGCAGCTTCTGGAGCGGGTTTTGCTCCACGTTGTGCAACCCCGGGGCGACTGCGGCGATCACGAGAAGGACCCCGATGGCGATACCATACGCCTTGAACGCCATCGGCACGGCTGCCCGTAGCTCCCCGCGCCATGGCGCGTTGCCGAGGAACACGTCCCCGGGACGCTCTCGGTGGATACGCAGGAACAGCAAGATCAGGCCGATGAGCACCGCGGTATCGGCCAGGAGGAGCGGCGCGACGTACGCGATCTGAAGCCCCCCGGACGGCCCTAGGCCCAGCGTTGACAGCACCAAAGCCATCGCGGCCTGCGTCGGGACACCGGAGCAAAAGATCACCTCGAGGAGCGCCGTGATGCGCTGCTCCTGGTGTGGCGGCTGTTCGCGCGGGATGTCGCTCACAGCGCCGTCAGGCTTAGGCGAGGGATGTTCCGACGGTGCCGGCGAGGAGTTCATGGAAGACGCTCGCCAGCGTACCGCAAGCGAGACGTCGTTATGGAAGAGGTAGTGTAAATGAACTTGCGCGGGCGACGCCTTGAGCCACAGAATGTAAAAATGACACGATCGTGTACGAAGTGGACAGGGGCGTGAGCTTAGTCAGCGACGGCGTGATGCCGAGCGAGGCTGCCGCCCAGGCAACGTCGGAGCGCGTGCTGATCGTCGAAGACGATCAGGCAGCCCGTGTCGGGCTCGAACAATTGGTGAAGAGCTGGGGCTTTGTCGCTGATTCCGCCACCGACGGGCAGCACGCCCTGGATAAAGTCACGAGCTTCCGTCCCTCCATCGTCATTTCAGATTTAGTGATGCCACGCATGGACGGTTTGAGCCTGCTCCGTGCGCTGCAGACCCAAGGCGCCGACGTCACGACGCTGCTGCTGACCGCTCAGGGTACCGTCGAGACCGCGGTCGAGGCGATGAAGGAGGGTGCTTATGACTACCTCACGAAGCCGGTCGACCTCCAGCGGCTAAAATCCTGCTCGATAAGATCGTAGAACGCCAGGAGACGTTGCGCGAGGTGAAGGCGCTGCGCCGGCAGTTGCGCGAGCACGGCACCTTCGGGCCGATGATCGGTAACAGCCCTGAGATGCGGAAGATCTATCAAGTGGTGGAGCAGGCCGCGCCGACCAGCGCGTCGGTGCTCATTACAGGCGAATCCGGCACCGGTAAAGAGCTGGTCGCTCAGACGATTCACCAGCTCAGTCCACGCGCGACCTTCCCGTTTGTTGCCATTAACTGCGCGGCCATTCCGGAAACCCTGCTGGAGAGCGAGATCTTCGGTCATGAGAAGGGGGCCTTCACCGGCGCCGCGGATCGCCGGCAAGGGTGCTTCGAGCTGGCGGGCCGCGGCACGCTGTTCCTCGACGAGATCGGTGAGATGACGCCGACCACGCAGGTCAAGCTGCTGCGGGTTGTCCAGGAGCGGCGGTTCCGCCGACTCGGTGGGCCCAACGAGCAGTCGGTGGACGTGCGAGTCATCGCCGCGACGAACGTCGATCCCCTGGAGGTGGTTCAGAAGGGGAAGCTGCGCGAGGACCTCTACTACCGGCTCAACGTCTTTGCGCTCACGCTACCCCCACTACGAGAACGGCGGGAGGATCTGCCGTTGCTCGTGCAGGCGTTCCTCAACGAGTTCAACCAGCGGAACCAGAAGTCGATTGCGGGCGTCGAGCAACAGGTCATGAAGATCTTCGAGCAGTACGGCTGGCCGGGGAACGTCCGTGAGCTTCGGAACGTCATCGAACGGGCGACCATCCTCGCCGACGGGCCGCTCATCGAGTCGCGACACCTGCCGCCGATGATGGGCGACGAACCGCCCGTCCAGCACCAACCGCAGGTTGCGCTCGCGCCGGGTACTACCGTCGAGGAAGCCGAACGTCGGCTCATCATGATGACCCTGGCGCACACCCGCGACAACAAGACCCGCGCCGCCGAGATTCTCGGCATCAGCTTGAAGATGCTGCACAACAAGCTGAACAAGCTCCGGCTCCGTCCCCGGAGAGACGACGCCACGCAAGGTAACTGAGACTGACGATCGGTTCAACGGAATCCCGCCGTGCGTCTAGGCATCAAGGGGAAACAAGTTCTCGGCGTCACAGTCATCGTCGGTCTCATCGTGCTGCTTCTCAGCGGCCTCTATCTCGCACGGATCGCCCAAGTCAGGCTCGACGAAACCGCCGCACAGGCCGAGGCTCTGGCCAAGGCCATCTACCATCGCGCCAGCGAAGTCGTCACCGGTGACGTCGATCCCGTTCGGGTCCTAGCCACGGACGTGGGGCTACGCTCGCTGCTGGTCGCCAGCCTGTACTCCAAAGACGTGACGTTCGCGGCCATCGTGGACGCCAATGGCGTGGCGGTCGCGCACGCGGACCGGTCGCTCGAGGGCCGTCCACTCCGGCCTGGGGCGATCTGACCTTGCTGCTGGCGCGGTCGCAGTGGTCGCAACTCATTGCGTTGTACACGGATCGCGGCCGGAACCTCGAGTTTCGCCAACCGCTGCTTCGAGGCGACGTGCAGGTCGGGTCGATTCGTATCGGCATCTCGACACTGCTCATCCGTGATGCGCTGAACAAAGCGCTGTGGCCGGCCCTGCTCATCGCGGCGGGCGCGCTCGGGGTTTCAATCCTCGGTGCCGTGCCGCTGGCGCAGGTGCTCTTGAAACCGATTCATGTCATTCGAAGCGGGCTCACGCGCCTCGGTCGTGGTGAGTTCGGGGTGAAGGTGGAGCTCGCGCAGGACGACGAGTTCGGCGAGCTTGGAACGTTCTTCAACACGGTCAGTCAGAAGTTGTCGGCCGATCGATCCCAGATGGCTGGGCAGGTCGCAAACCTGGAGTCCGCGGTCGAACACCTCGAAGACGCGGTCGCGATCGTGGCGCCGAAGGGCGCGCTGCTGTTCGCGAATCCGGCTTTTCGCTCGCTGCTGCCCGAAGCTACGCCAGGAGAGCCGCTCGCGGCTCTGATGGCAGCCGATCATCCGCTTCAGCGGATGACGCAGGACACTCTGGCAACCGGTCAGGCGCGCGGACCGATTTCCGCGCCTTTCGATTCGGGCCGTGGCGACACCAGTGAGCGTTTGATTTCGTCGCACCCGGTGAATGATGCGAGCGGCGCGCTGGTCGGTGTCATGCTCACGTTGCGGAATCTGGATTACCTCGCGCAGGTGGAGTCCACGCTCCGCTACTCGCGAAAGCTCGCCGCACTGGGACGCCTGTCCGCGGGGGTGGCGCACGAAGTGAAGAACCCGCTCAACTCGATGATGATTCACCTCGAGTTGCTCCGGCAGAAATTCCTGTCCAAGCCGGTGGCCGTCGCCGCCGGCGGACGTGGCGTGGTCGAACCGCCGCTCGACCCGGCCGACGCTCTCGAGCACGTGAAGGTGATCACCGGCGAAATTCGACGACTGGACGAAGTCGTCCAGCGATTCCTCAAGTTCACGCGGCCCGAGGATCTCAAGCTGCAGCCCGTGGCGCTGGCGACGCTCTTCAACGAGGTGATTCCTATCGTTCGACCCGAGGCGGTCAGAAACAACGTGGACCTCGTCTGCGAGTGCGACCGCGCGAGCGAAGTGAACGGCGATCCGGGGATGCTGAAACAGGCGTTCCTCAACTTGGCGCTCAACGCCTGTCAGGCGATGCCGAACGGCGGATCCCTGCAGATTACGTGCGAGAAAGCGCGAGGCCGGAAGGTGGCGGTCACCGTGGCCGATACGGGGGTTGGCATCAGCCCCGAGCACCTGAAGCGGATTTTCGATCTGTATTTCACGACCAAGGAAGGCGGCAGCGGGATCGGCCTTTCGATGGTGTATCGCACCATTCAGATGCACGACGGCGAAATTGAGGTAGAGTCCACTCCAGGGAAGGGCACGACCTTCGGGGTGACGCTTCCTCAGCCATGAGTGCTGGCACTGCAGTCTCGCGCGAACCGCTCAGCGTCTGGCGCCGGTGGCCGGTCGCTGGCGCCTTCTTGTGTGTCTGCTCGCTGGTGGCCATGTCGGCCTGTCGTCGGCCCCCAGTGGTCACGATTCCTCCGCTCCCGGATCTCGAAGCCCCTCTCCCGCCGCCGCGCGTCGTTGAGCCACCCGAAACGCTGGTATCTTAGCCGGTGCCGCTCGTCGACGTTCCAGCCCGCACGGTTGAGCGTCCCAGGATCGCGCTCCCTCCTCCGCCGCGCGAGATCAAGCCCGAGCCGCGACCTGAGCCGCCCGTAGCGGACACGAAGCCGACGGACGAGGGTAAGCCGGTCACGACGCTGCAGGTCATGCCAACCGACCGTGACGCGGAGTCCGAAACCCGGATCCGCGGACTCCTTCAGGCAGCCACCGCCGACCTCAACCGCGTGGATTACAGGAAGTTCGAGCGGGACGTCCAAGTGCAATACGACACCGTCAAGAGCTTCATGCGTCAGGCCGAGGACGCTTTGAAGTCGAAGAATCTCGTTTTCGCGCAGACGATGGCCGAGAAGGCGGCGACGCTCGCCGGACAGCTTTCCGGGCGTTGATCAATTAGGGCTCCGCCCCGAATCCCGGCAGTTCAGCCACGTGCACGGTTCTGCCCGCAATTGCGGCGCCCCAATCCGATTTCGCCATATCTTGCGACTGCCCTAAACGGAAGGCACAATATCTTGTGTCTGATCGCTTGACAATCGATACACCGTGGCTTCATATTCATTGCCCGCACGTCACGCGAGTTGAGCGGTGGTTCCCAGCCTCCGAACACCGGCGTGAAGCGGGCTTCGAAGGTTGGCCTAGCGTTCGACTTTCCGTACAACCAACGAAAGCGGTTCGCTTCGGGGCGAGGCGTGACCGCGGGCGGGAGAGATCACATGAAAGAGGGACCTTCCTACCAGGCAGCGCCAGCTGGTCAGGAGATAATCGAGAGCGGCAGCGCAGCGAGTCCGGCGCCCGTGGGCGAGACGGAGAAGCCGCGGTCGAGGAAGGCAGCCGCCCCCTCCGGGTTGTCGTTCCCACGCTTTTTCACCGAGACAGGCGTTGACCCGTTCGACGAGGTTGAGTGGGAACTACGGTCCGCCGTCATTGGGAACGAGCGAGGCGAAGTCGTCTTCGAGCAACGCGACGTCGAGATCCCCAAGTTCTGGTCCCAACAGGCGACCAATATCGTCGTCTCCAAGTACTTCCGAGGCCAGATCGGCACGCCCGAGCGTGAGCGGAGCGTGAAGCAGTTGATCGGTCGGGTCGTGAACACGATCACCGAGTGGGCACGCGCGCACCGCTACTTCGCGAGCGAGGCGGATCTCCAGGCCTTTAGTGACGATTTGAAACACATCCTGGTGTACCAGAAGGCGGCTTTCAATAGTCCCGTGTGGTTCAACTGCGGCTTCGAGAAGGCACCGCAGTGCTCGGCGTGCTTCATCAACTCGGTGCAGGACACGATGGATTCGATCCTGACGCTCGCGCGCACCGAAGGCATGCTCTTCAAGTACGGATCCGGCACTGGCACGAATCTGTCGACGATCCGGTCCTCAAAGGAGCTGCTGGCTGGGGGCGGGACGGCGTCGGGGCCGGTGTCGTTCATGAAGGGCTACGACGCGTTCGCCGGAGTGATCAAGTCGGGCGGGAAGACCCGTCGCGCTGCCAAGATGGTCATTCTCGATGTCGATCACCCCGACATCGTCGACTTCATCAACTGCAAGGTGGAAGAGGAGCGCAAGGCGTGGGCGCTCATCGATGCCGGCTACGACGGCTCCTTCACCGGTCCGGCGTACTCATCGGTGTTCTTCCAGAACTCGAACAACAGCGTCCGTGTGTCGGACGAGTTCATGCGTGCGGTGTTGGACGACAGCACGTGGAGCACAAAGGCCGTCGTCGACGGCCGGGTGATGGATACGTATCGTGCCCGAGACCTCATGCAGCTCATCGCCGAGGGGACCCACGTCTGCGGCGATCCGGGTATGCAGTTCGACACGACCATCAACGAGTGGCACACCTGCTCGAGCACAGACCGCATCTTCGCGAGCAACCCATGCTCAGAGTACATGTTCCTCGACGATTCGGCGTGCAACCTCTCGTCGATCAACCTGATGCGGTTCGTGACCCAGGACGGGGAGCTGGATGTCGTCGCCTACAAGGCGGCGATCCGGACGCTCATCACGGCGCAAGAGATCATCGTCGACAACGCGAGCTACCCGACGCCGGCGATCGAGAAGAACAGCCATGCGTATCGTCCGCTCGGGCTCGGCTATGCCAACCTTGGCGCGCTGCTGATGTCGCGCGGCTTGCCGTACGACAGCGACGCGGGCCGCGACTACGCCGCCGCGCTCACCGCGCTAATGACTGCCGAAGCCTACGCGCAGTCGGCGCGTATTGCGCGCGACTGCGGCGGTCCGTTCGGCGGCTACGAGAAGAACCGCGAGCCGTTCCTTCGGGTCATGCGTAAGCATCGCGATGCCATGCGCGACGTGAACGCGCGCAACGTGCCGTCGGATCTGTACGCGGCTGCCAAGGGGTCGTGGGACGATGCGGTGGAGCTGGGTGAGCAGAATGGGTACCGCAATGCACAGGCGACCGTGCTGGCGCCGACTGGCACCATCGGCTTCATGATGGACTGCGACACGACGGGTGTCGAGCCCGACATCGCGCTCGTGAAGTACAAGAAGTTGGTCGGTGGTGGCCTGATGAAGATCGTCAATCAGACCGTGCCGATGGCGCTCAAGAAGCTTGGGTACGCGCAGGTGCAGGTCGACGCCATCGTGCAGTACATCGACGAGCATGAGACCATCGAGGGCGCGCCCGGCTTACGCGAGTCGCATCTCGCCGTGTTCGACTGCGCGTTCAAGGCGGCGAAGGGGCAGCGGTCCATCCACTACATGGGCCACATCAAGATGATGGGCGCCACCCAGCCGTTCATCTCCGGCGCCATCAGCAAGACTGTCAATGTGCCGAAGGAAGCGACCGTCGACGAGATCACGCAGGCCTACATTCAGTCGTGGAAGTTGGGGGCCAAGGCGATCTCGATCTACCGCGACGGCAGCAAGCGGACGCAGCCGCTGAATACCTCGAAGGACAAGACCGCGGCGGAAATGGCTCAGCAGGTGGTCTCGAAACTGGTGAGCCAGCCGGTGCGTCGCAAGCTGCCGGACGAGCGCCAGGCGATCACGCACAAGTTCGATATCCAGGGGCACGAGGGGTACATCACGGTCGGCTTGTTCGAGGATGGACAGCCAGGGGAGATCTTCCTGGTGATGGCGAAAGAAGGCTCAACGATCTCGGGCTTCGCCGATGCTTTCGCTCAAGCCATCTCCTACGCGCTTCAGTACGGCGTGCCGCTGCAGGCGCTGGTCGACAAGTTCAGTCACGTTCGCTTCGAGCCGTCCGGTATGACGCGGAATCCGGAGATCCGGTTCGCGAAATCGATCGTGGACTACATCTTCCGATGGCTGGCGTCGAAGTTCCTGTCTACGGAGGCCCAGTTCAACGCGGGTGTGAATCTGCGGGAGCCGGAGGAGTCCGCGGTCCCGGTGCCGGCGGCGAGTGCTCCGGCACCCAAGAGCGCTCCGGTCGCTCTTGCCCCGCCGCCCCAAGCGGCGAAGGCATTGGGTGGACCGACGCCGTTCTCGACGATTCAGAATCAGGAAGATGCACCACCGTGTTCCACGTGTGGGTCCATCATGATCCGCAGCGGGGCCTGCTACAAGTGCGTCAACTGTGGGAACACGAGCGGCTGTGCCTAGAGCTCATTGACGCCTCTCGGTTTCAGGGGTTTCAGGGAGGTTCGACGGTTCGAGGGTGAACCCTCGAACCCGAGAGCCTTTGAACCCACAAGAACCCGGAACGGGCCAATTCCTCTTGTTCCTCGACGCCAAACCCCCATCCGGCCTCCCTGACGTTGGCACCGTGCTGTGCCTCCACGCGTTCCCACTGAACGCGCGGATGTGGGAGCCGCAAATGACGCTTGCGCAGGCGGGGTGGCGGATCGTGGCGCCCCACTGGCGGGGCCTCCAAGACGAACAGGCGCCGGCCGAGTCCTTCGACGCGATGGCGGAGTCGGCGGTCGACCTCTTGGCCTCGCTGGCCATCTCTCGAGCGGTCGTGTGCGGCGTGTCGATGGGTGGCTATCTGGCGTTCGCTCTACTCCGGCGTGCGCCCGAGCTCGCACGCGCCCTCGTGCTCTGCGATACGCGGGCGGAAGCCGATGCACCACAGGCGCGCGACGGGCGCCTCCGGATGTTGGCGATGCTCGATGAGAGAGGCGTCGGCGCTGTCGCCGACGAGATGATCCCCCGCCTGCTCGGAGAGACCACGCGGCAGACGCGACCTGATGTGGCCCGACGCGTGCGCACCCTGGCGCTCACGAACCGGCCTCAAGGTGTGGCAGGCGTGATCAACGCGATGATGACCCGAGCCGACTCGACGCCGCTCCTTCCGACGATCGCCTGCTCCACGCTGATTCTGGTGGGGGATGAAGATGTGATCACGCCGCCGGCCATGAGCGAGTCGATGCACCGCGCCATTTCTGGATCCGAGCTCGTCGTTTTCGAGCGGACCGGGCACCTGCCGAACCTCGAACAACCCGACTCGTTCAACGCGACGCTGACCCGATTTCTCGGCTCCCTGCGCTAGAGCCCCATCGACATGCGATTTCTCGCACAAAGGCTCATTGGGTTCAGCCGCTCCATCATAGCTACTGAATCTTCTTGAACCCATCCTGATGTATCCCCTTCGCCACCTTGTCCATGCCGACGCAGTAGCTCACCTCGAGGAATCGCGGCACCAGGTTCTCTGATTGACTCACGTAGTAGCGATTCAAGCCATCGTCTATCGCGAAGACGTAGCCGTGACTCGTGAGAATCGACTCCCACACACGGTGCGTGTCGACCTCGGAGAGGGGGGCGTCGACTCGGCCATGATGACGCGAGGGCGATGGCGGCTGAAGTCGAGCCCCGAGAACACCTTCTGCTCCAGGCCCTCGACGTCGACGTTTAGAAACGTGATCTCTGGACGACCCTTGGCGTGCTCATCGAGCACGGCACTCAATGTCGTCACTGGCACCTTGATCTCCTGGAACTCGATGCCGCGCGCTTTGTGCTCGGCGGCGACCGACCGGTCCAGCGTGGAGAGACCGGAGAAGCGCACCGCCTTGTAGAACGTCAACTCGCCTGTCGTGTCGGAAATGGCCACCCCTCTGTTCACGTCTTCGGGTCGTGATGTGTTCAGCTTCGCTACCAGATTGGGAATCGGTTCGATGTTGATGCCGCGCCAGCCCGCCAAGTAGAAGTATTTGGTCACGGACGCGTCGTCCGGATCGTTGGCGCCCACGTCGACGTAGAAACCGGCTTTCTGGGCCTTGAAGACGTAGCCCAGGATGTAGTCTTCGTAGAACTGCGAGTAGTAGGTCGGGCCGTTTCCGAACTCGCCGCGGACGGGACAGGTGATGCTGACCGAGCTCCCGGCCGTCGGGCCGGTCGTCGGCGACCTGACCTGCCTGCCGATTTTCGGACCAGCTGAAGCTTGAGAGAATGGCGCCCTCAGCCTAGTGAGGGAGCCATGAAGAAGACGCGGTTCACCGAAGAGCAGATGGTCACGATCCTCCGG
>VFZL01000024.1 GCA_016871175.1 Acidimicrobiia bacterium
GCTCACGCTCGACGGGCCGTCGATGCGGACCAAGCACCGCGGACTTGACGACCCCACCTCACTTGGGGCCGCCGATCAACCGGCCAGAATTTCCGGAATCCAGCGGCCAGAGTTTCCGGAACCCACACGCGTCGAGGACGCCGGGCTCGAGCCGGTCTACAACCGGGAGACAGGCGCATTGACGATGTTGAAACACGATGCCGACGGGAACGGGATTGTCGAGACCGTCAGCTACATGCAGGGCCCGCGCATCGTTCGGATCGAGATCGATCAGGACCAAGACGGACGCATCGATCGCTGGGAACATTACGGTCCTTCGCAGGCACTGGAGCGTGTCGGTTTTTCTCTTGCGCGTGATGGTCGCGAGGATGCGTGGTCCCACGCCGATGCCTCCGGTCACGTTGTCCGCGTGGACATGGATATCCGTCGCGACGGGCGCATTTCGCGCACGGAGCACTTCGAAGGCGGCGCCCTTGTGCGCGCGGAGCAAGACGGCGACGGCGATGGGCGGACGGACCGCTGTGAAACCTACGTGGCCGACCGCCTGACGCGCGTGTCCTTCGATACCGCCCACACGGGCACACCCACGCACACGCTGACATACGCCGCGGACGGCTCCGCCCGCGTCACCGCCGCCCCATCGAGCCCTGGCTCGGCCCGCGACTAGGCCGTTTCCGGCCGCTGCCGATAACCCTGAGGACGCAGTCGTCCGCGCGCACAGTGCAGCGCCGCGATCGGCCGCGCAACTGAGGGTCTTCTTGAAGGCTTCGATCCAGCTCGTTGGCCTCTTGACGCTGGGGCTGTTACTGTGTCGATCGGTGGCAGAGGCGCAGTTTCTCCCCGCGCCGCCCGTGATCACGAATCCCCGCGTCCGGATGGGGCTGTTCGACCTTGCTCACGTGATTTCACTCCCGAACGTCGGCCTCGACACCAACGTCTTCAACGAGCCCGACATCGCGGAACCCCAGCGCGACTTCGCCATGTCGTTCGCGCCTCAGACCGACATCGCCGCCCATTTGGGGCGGACGTGGCTCATGGAAGGGTCATATCTTCGATCACGGGAGCGGCCCAGTTACGAGATCGATCTGCGAGCCGATCGGCGCGAGCGTGGCGGAGCGATCACGACTGAGGTGCGGGCCTGGTCGCGAACGATTCTCGGCGGGCGCCTCGAGCACCGGGACCTGAAGTTTCGCGACCGCGAACTGTTCAGCGGCCGGAACCTCGGCGACGAGCTGAACCGGGCGCGGCTCACAGGAACGGCGTCGATCCGTTATGAGCTAACGCCCCTGACGAGCGTGGCGGTCGAGGCGTCGGCGTTCGACGAGCGGTTCGCGTACTCGCAATGGCGCAGCACCACGTCGACTCAGGTCGCGGGCGGGCTTCGGTTCGATCCGAGCGCGCTCATCAAGGGACACGCGCTCGTCGGTTACCGCCAGCTTGCGTCGAGCAGTGCCGTTTTCCCGGCCTATACGGGCCCCACGCTCTCGGTGAATCTGTCGTCGGTCGCGGGTGCCAGCACTCGGCTTGGCTTCGAGAGCGTGCGAGACGTCGAGTACTCGTTCGATCCGGAGCGACCCTACTACGTCCTGAGCGGCCTGTCGGGCACCGTGACGAGGCGGCTTTTTCGGGCCGGTGGACGCCCAAGCGCGTGTGGGCTGGCGCACGCTGGCGTACCGCACCCGCACGGACGTTGTCGTGGAGCACGCCCGCCGGCGGGATCGAGTCGTCACCTTCGCCGAGAGCTTCGGCTACCGACTCGGCAGGAGCACGCGCGTCACATTCGACATCGAGTCTCAGCGCCGCACTTCACTCATCACGCTCCGGAACTACCGTGGTAGCCGCTACGGGCTCTCAATCGTCTGGGCGCCCTAGAGCCTAGAGCCCGGCTGTCGGCTCTCCGCTCTCTAATCTCCAGAGGCGTCGTCAGGCGGCTTGGGCGGTTTCTGTGTGGGGTCTTCGGACCTTCGACGGGACGCTTCGGAATCCGTCGGTTTGTGTGACGCGCCCTGCGGCCGTCGCTTCGGCGTCCAGCTCGATCGGCGCTGTGGAACGGGCCGTCCCTTACGGTCGTGCGCCCGCCACTGGGGTTTCGGGAATCCTTTCTTTCCGCCCTCCGGCTTCGGTTTCCCGACGGGTCGCCGGTCGGAATCCCGCTTGGGCCGGGCTTCCTGCGATCGTCGGTCGCCCCGGTCCGGTGGCCGGTGACGGTCGTGAGATGACGGTCGGTGCGCCTCGCCGTGCACCCGGGCGTCAGGCTGCCTGTGATGAGAGCGCCCGTCGCCTTGGCCCCCGGAATGTTGCCGGCGATCACGATCAGCACCCTGTGGCCGCGGCTTGTCCCACGGTTTCTGTGCGTGCGGCCCACCACGCCGCTCCGACCTTCCAGCCCCTCCAGCCTTCCTCCCAGGCTCCGCCGGCCTTTCAGGCTTACCGGGCCCACCCGGCGGCCTCCTACGCATCCGCGGATCTCGATGCTGTCCGCCGGGTCGCCACTCCCAGCCGCGTCGTTCCGCGTCCTCGGGCCTCCGGGTGCGAGACTCGAGAGCGGCCTCTGGTGACTCCCACAAGCGTCCTTGTGCGAACCATCTCAGGACCACGTTTGGGTGGGTACGACGCAGTTGCCGCAGGGTTGGCAGCAGATCCGCCTGCTCTCGCGCCCGAAACGCCGTGGGCGCACTGTCGATGAGGATCGTCCAGTAGGCGAAACGTGGCGGCATTAGAAGGCCAGCGTACCACAGCGAACCACGCCTCTCGTCGGCGCCGATCGGCCTAATTCAACCGTTCCAGTCGCTTGAGCTTCTCGACGAGTGTTGTTCGCTTCAAGTTGAGCAGCCGGGCCGCCTGGCCTTTGTTCCCGCCGGTCCGTTCGAGTGATCGCTGAATCAACTCTCGCTCGATGCTCCCGATGAACGCCTCCAGATCGAGCCCTTCTTCAGGCAGTGAGAGCGCAGCAGGAGAGAATGGACCGTCGGGTCGGACGAGGTCGGGCAAGAGGTCGCCGACGTCTATCTGTCCACGCCCATCGCTGACCGCCACGGCACGTTCGATGGCGTGCTCGAGCTGGCGGACGTTGCCGGGCCAGTGATAGGCCATCAGCTTCCGCATCGCATCCTGGGAAACGGACAACTTGGCTTGGCCGTGAAGCCGGAACTTCTCGAGGAAGTGCTGGACGAAGAGCGGAATGTCTTCTCGACGCTCGCGCAGCGGTGGAAGGACCACCGGGATCACGTTCAAGCGGTAGAAGAGATCCTCGCGGAACCGGCCCTCATCCACCATCAGCCGCAGGTCGCTGTTGGTGGCCGCCATGACGCGAACATCCACTTTAATCGTGTGCGTGTCTCCGACGCGCTCGAATTAGCGCTCCTGTAGCACGCGGAGCAGTTTCACTTGCAGCGCCGGGCTCATGGTGCCGACCTCGTCGAGGAACAGCGTCCCACGGTGCGCGTGCTCCAGACGCCCGGCGCGGTTTACGACCGCGCCGGTGAACGCCCCGCGTACATGGCCGAAGAGCTCCGCCTCGAGCAGCCTCTCGGGAATCGCGCTGCAGTTCAAGGCGACGAACGGATGCGTCCGTCGGGCGCTGTTGTGGTGGATCGCGCGAGCGACGACCTCTTTGCCGGTTCCCGTCTCGCCGGTGATGAGTATCGTGCTGTTGCTCGCCGCGACGGTTTCCAGCAGCTTGAGTAGCCGCGCCATCGGCCGGCTCTTGCCCACGATCGCGTCGAACCGATGTCGCTCTTCGAGCTGCGCCCGAAGGCAGGCATTCTCGGCTTTGAGGCGCCGCTGTTCGAGTGCCGCCTCCAACGCGTGGAGCAGCTCGTCGATCTGGAAAGGCTTCGCCACGAAATCCGACGCGCCCCGCTTGATGGCCTCCACCGCGTGCTTCACAGTCCCGAATCCCGTGACCACGATCGCGACGATATCCGGGTAGCGTTCTCGCGCGGCGTCGACCACGGCCGAGCCATCAATTCCAGGTAAACGGAGGTCGGTCACGAGTACATCGAACGCAAAGTCCGATAAGCAGGTGAGAGCGGCCTCGCCCGAGCCGGCCTGCTGGACTTGGTAGCCGTGGTCGGCAAGTTGTTCCGCGATGGCCTCGCGCAGGTGGACTTCGTCCTCCACTAAGAGCAGATGTTTCGCGCGGTCAGCCATTTAGGACGTCATGTTGACACCCCGACGAGACGCTGTCTAGCGAGGGTTGGGGCCCGGCGGTGAGGGGTCCGGGGTGGGCGTGAAGGGCGGACAGCCCAAATGGTTGGGCTCGGGTACTAAACCCAGAAGGAAGTCATTCCGATACGAGTCATCGGAGGGAGATTGCACGTGGAACGAAAAACCATCTCGATCATGAAGGCCTGCGAACTCGTCGGTGTCAGCCGTCGGACCATCTACAACTGGCTCTCGGCCGGCAAGATCGAGTATGTGCGCACGGCGGGCGGCTCGGTTCGGATCTTTGTTGACTCGTTGTGGCGTGACCCCCACAACGCGGATCGGCCGGCGGTTCAGTCGGCGTGGCAGGCCGAAGAGCGGAACCAGGCCTAATGGCCTCAGGTCAGCTCCGCGTCCTGGCTCCAGAGTCGAGTGAGCCGATGGAAGACTCGTCGGAGCTGCGTATGCTGTTCCACCGGCTCAACAACCAGCTCGGCATCATCCTCGCGCATGCGGAATTGATCGAAGCCAAATCCGCAGACGAGGCGAATCGGGCGCGCGCGGCGCAGGTTGTCGCAAGCGCTCTCGAGGCGATGGCGACCGCCCGCCAAATCCGCGAGCAGACGGCGCCCCCGTCCGATCCTCAGTAAGTCGCTCCGGCATCTCCCACCACCAGCGGTTCTCTTGGACCGGCGCTAGACGAGCAGACCCAAATCGGGTCGTCCTCGACTAGCGCCGGTCCATTTTTCGTTTTCTGCGATCAAAAACGTGATCCGCCCGCCAAATTCTTGACTGTTCGATCGCGGTTTTGGCACTGGCGCCGGCGCTGATTGGCTCCGTTACCGCCTGAGACTGCGCGGCGCCGCACACAGAGGCGCGCCTACAAGATGTCCATTTGTGTCACTTACAGGAGCGTCCGGGTGCCGTTTCATCACACGGTCCGCTCGGACCGGCAACGCTCGGGCTGGTTGGTATTCCGGTTGCGACTCTGTGAACCCGTCGGAACCGAGAAGCGGTTCCACAGGAGCCGGACCAACGGATTCCGGACGAATGGAGAAGACATCGATGCGTGCCCAGCCCGTCGCCGCCAATCAGAACAACCGGATCGTCGCAGGCCTGCCGTTTGTCGAAGCGCTGGCCCGTCGAATGGCGGCCTCCATGCCGAACTCGATCGACATCGGCGACCTCGTGCAGGATGGCGTGCCGGGCCTCATCGACGCCGCGCACCGCTTCGACGAGGAGCGGGGCATCAAGTTCGAGACCTTCGCCGAGCGACGCGTTCGCGGCGCCATGATTGATGCGCTCCGCCGCGACGCCTGGCCCCGCGGCGTCCGTCGTCAGCGCCGGGAACTCGACGCGGCCCGCGAGACGCTGCGGCGCGAGCTCGGCCACGAGCCGTCGCTGGCCGATCTGGCCGCCAAGGTCGGTTCGGACGAGAAGCGCCTTAGCCGCACCATCGTGCGGATCAACACCATCGAGTCGACCTCGCCGCTCGCGTCGGTGGACCGGTCGAGCGATGGTTCGCTGCCGCCCGTTCTGATGCCTGCCGAGCCGGACACGCCGGATGCGATCTATGAGAAGACCGAGATTCGCGATCGGGTGCGGGGGGCCATTCAGGCGCTGCGGTGGCGGGAGCGGAAGCTCATCGGCCTCTGCTACTACGGTGAAGTCACGATGAAGCAGATCGGCGCTGAGATCGGTGTGAACGAATCCCGCGTGTCGCAGCTCCATGCGCGCGCCATCCGTCGGCTGCGCGATTCGCTCGGCGCCCTGAATCCGCAGGAGCAGGTCGAAGTGAAGAACGCCCTTGTCGCCTTCGCGAAGAAGGCGACGGCGAAAGCGGCCAACAGGCCTCCCAAGAAGCCGAACCAGCCTGCGGTCGTGTTGCCATATCAGCCGGCGGCGAGACGCCAGCACGTGCCGGTGACGATGAAGATCACGCGGCAGCAGGCTGTCGCGGTCGCGCGCTAGCCAACCGCAACCTCGCGCACGGTTCGGAGCAGATCCGCGAGTCGGAACGGCTTCGCGAGCCATCGGCATCCGGTCTGCTCGAGGAACTGCTCGGCGTCTGTACCGGCGACGTCGCCGGTGACAAAGATGACGCGCCGGGCCAGCGCCGGCTTCGACGCCGCCAGCGTACGATAGAACGCGCGGCCGTCCACGCGGGGCATCTTCAAGTCGCACACCACGAGGTCGAACGCGGAGGCGTTCACGCGATTGAGCGCTTCCTCGCCGTTTGACGCCCGCTCGACCCGATATCCGCTGTCCTTCAGCGCATCCACCACAGCAGCCGCGAGTGCGGCTTCGTCTTCCACAACGAGGACAGAGGCGCCGGTGCTCCGCGGCTCGGGCGCCGGCGGTTGGACGGGCGGAAGTTTGACGCCTGTCACCGGCAGCTGGACGAAAAATGACGCGCCGTGCCCCGGCGTGGACTCCAACCTGATTCGGCCGCCGTGCTCCTCCACGATCGCGTACGCCACCGTCAGCCCCAGTCCCGTGCCTTTCCCCACCTCCTTCGTCGTGAAGAACGGGTCGAAAATCCGCGGCTGGGCGTCCGCCGGCACGCCGGGTCCGTCGTCGTTCACTTCGACCGTGATGGCTTCGCGTTCGACGTCGAACCAGGATCGAACGACCAGCACGCCGCGGCCGTGGGCCGCGAACCTCGCCTGCTCGGCATTGAGGACGACATTGAGCAGCACCTGTTGCAGCTGGTGTCCGTCCGCGAGCAGCTTGCGTACCGGGTCCTGCTGGCGAGCCCTTCGTACCTTGTACCTTGGCCACCTGGACGCGCCGGCGGAAGCCGCCGCTCAGGTCCTGCACTTTGCGATCCGCGTGCTCGAGGAGATCGAAGGAAGCCCCGTGCTCAGCCGCGTCCAGGCCCTCCGCTGCGCTCCGGCCCTGCGGGCGCCTGCGGCGGCCTGGACCCCGTCCTCTTGCACGTGCCGGTGCGTTGGGCCATGACCCCGCTCATGGCGGTCATGGTCATCGTCGGCACGGCCGGGTGGTTCTTCGTGTACGCGATCTTCGCGGTGTTGATCCGAAGAAACGACGCCTTCAACACGGTGACGTCCGTGCTCTATTTCGTCTTACTGTTCGCCAGCTCGATGTTCTATCCGGTCGAGCCGCTGCCGGCTGCGTTCCGCATCGCTGCCCGCGCGAACCCCATCACGTGGCAGGTGGACGTGCTGCGATACGCCACCGTGGGTCTTGGGGATCCGGCGCTCGTACCGCTCCAGGTGGTCGGCTTCGGGGTGTTCACAGCCGCGGCTTTCGCCGGCGCGCTCGCGGCACTGAAAACGGACGCGTAGGCGCGTCTCGTCGTGGGCGCGTGGCGGTCGTCAGGCGGCTGGCGCGGCAGACGACGGAGCGGCTGTGCGAACGACACTCGCCACGCGCGGTCGTCGCACCATCGATCCCACGATCATGGCGACGACAAGTGCCAGGGCCATCGCCGACGGCGCCGCGCCCCACACCATCGCAGCCGGCCGGTAGGCAAACGTCACGTGGTGGCGGCCGGGCGCGAGTCGCACCGCGCGAAACAGTCCGTTGACTCTGACGATCTCCGCAGGGGCGCCGTCCACCTCCGCCGACCAACCGCGTGCGTACGTATCGAGCACGACCACGTAGCCGCCTTCATCGCCCGCGCTCGCCTCAACGGTCAACCGATCAACGCCCTCCGCCACGACTCGCGCGGCGCGATGCTCAGCCCTGCCCTCGCGCCCGGACGCACGGGCTCGTGCGTCACGAGCACGGTGTCGTCATCCCAGTCGGCCGCGAATAGGGCATCAACCTGACGGGACGTCTCCGGCTCGACGCGGGCACGCGGCCGGACCGCGACCCGAGCGTAGGCAGCATTTGCGGGGGTCTGGGTTAACCGAGACATGGAGGGTGAGCCGGCGAGGCTCGACGTGGCGAAACCGGCGTCGAAGCGATCCAGCCGCCCACAGACGCGGGTGCACGCTGTCGGCGGACGCGTGCCGTCTACTCGGCAACAACGGCGACGACCTCGATCTCGATGAGGAGGTCCGCGTTGGCCAGCCGCGATACTTGCACGAGGGTGCTGGCCGGTAGCGCCGCCGTGAAGTAATTCGAGCGAATGTCGCGCACGACTGGCACCTGGGAAGCGTCGAGCATGTAGTAGTTCACCTTGACGACATCGTTGAAGGTTGCTCCGGCGGCCTTCAACGCCGTGTCGAGGTTGGCGAACGCCTGCCGCGTCTGAGCCGCGAGGTCGCCCTTGCCGACGAGCTGCCCCTTGGCGTCGAATGCCACCTGGCCGGCGACGTAGACCGTGCGTCCCCCGCGCGCCGAGACGACATGGCTGTAGCCCGTGGGCGCCGACAGCCCGGGCGGGTTCATGCGTTGAATCATCGACCGTCCTCCCTGCGTTCGAACGGCCACGATGGCTACGGCGAGACCGGCAGCCAGGCCGGCCACCGTCATAGCGATCGTCAGGCGAGTCACTGGAACCATTGGGCGTCCTCCAGCGGCCGCATGCGCTCGCCGAATCGCCCGCACTCCCGTGGGCTGATCGCGGACCGACTCGCCGGGGGCCGCGCGGGAGTCTGGTGCCGTTCATGATGGCCGAAAGAGCCGACAGGATAAAGTCCGTACTGAACCACCGCCTCCCGGGTTTATGCTGACTACGGTCCCACCGCAGGAGGAAAGATGCGCTCGCGTCTGTTTTTCACGCTCGTCGTGCTGGCGCTCGGGGCCGGGCCGTTTGTTGTGGCCCAGCGGCCCATCGATGCACAGGCGCCTCCCTCGGCCCTGAGCTTCACAACCGCCCAAGCCGATCGCGGCGGCGAGGCGTACGCCGAGCACTGCGCGTCGTGCCACGGGCCGAACCTGGACGATGGCGCCTTCGCGCCCCCGCTCTCGGGCGTCGACTTCAGACAGCGATGGACTGCGCCGCTGCCACTGCTGGCGTCAATGAGCGAGAAGATGCCGCCCGCGCGTCCCGGCTCGCTCGGCGACAAGAGCTACGCCGACCTGCTGGCGTTCATCCTTCAGGAGAACGGCCTCAGACCCGGCGAGCGCGAGATCCCGGAGCCGGACGCGCTCGGCGCGGTGGCGTCTTTGGGATGGCCGCGGCCGTCCGGCGGCGGCCTCGCGCCTGGCGTGACGCTTCCGCCTCCGCCGACGCGCTCTAATCCGCTGGACCAGATCCGACCAGTCACCGAGGCGCTGCTCCTCCGTCCGCCCGACGGCGCGTGGCTGACATGGCGGCGGACCTACGATGCATTCGGATTCAGCCCCCTCAAGACGATCCACCGCGGCAACGTGAACGAGCTGCGAGTCGCGTGGAGCTGGACGCTTCCGACCGGACCGTCGCAAGCGCCACCGCTCGTGCACGACGGCGTCATGTTCGTCTTCGGCTACGGCGACGTCGTGCAGGCGCTCGACGCCGTCACCGGCGATCTCCTGTGGCAGTACTCCCGCCGGCTGCCGAAAGGCGTCGCACCGAGCATCAAGCGGGGGCTCGCGATCTATGGCACGAAGCTCTACGTGCCGACATCCGACGCGCATCTCGTCGCCCTCGATGTGAAGAGCGGCAAGGTCGCATGGGATCGCGCCGTGGCCGATACCAAGGCCGGCTACCGCTTGAGCGGCGGTCCACTCGTGGCGCGCGGCAAAGTGATGATCGGCACGCAGGATACCGGCGGGCGCTCGCAGGGCGGCAACTACATCCTCGGTCTCGACGCCGAGACCGGCGCCGAATCGTGGCGCTTCTACACGATCGCACGCCCGGGCGAGCCGGGAGGCAACAGCTGGAACGGCCTGCCGCTCGAAAAGCGGAACGGCGGATCGGTGTGGATTCCACCGAGTTACGATGCGGTCCACAACCTCGCGCTGTTCGGCACCGGCAACACCTACGACACCGTCGGCCTTCGCGATCGGGTGAAGGCGGACGGCGTCACCAACGATGCGCTGTATCTCGATTCGACGCTGGCCATCAATCCGGAGACCGGCAAGCTCGCGTGGCACTTCCAGCATCAGGCGAACGGCCAGTGGGACCTCGACTGGGCGTTCGAGCGGCAGGTGATGCAGATCCGCGTGAACGGCCTGGTGCAAACCGTCGTGGTGACGGCCGGCAAGCAGATGATCTTCGACATGGTCGAGGCCGAGACCGGCAAATACGTGCGCTCAATCGATCATGCGCGCGAGCTTGGGCTGCAGAACGTCGTCACGGCAATCGATCCACGGACCGGCGCGAAGATCGTCGATGAGAGCCTGGTGCCCGGAGACGGGCTCACCAAGACGGTTTGTCCGCACGTGGACGGCGGGCGCGACTGGATGCCATCGTCGTTCGATGCAGCGTCGAAGATTCTTTACATGCCGTGGGTCGAAGCGTGCATGGACCTCGTCCCGGTGGCCAAAGGCGAACGTGGCAGTCTCACCACGGGCGTCCGCTGGACGGTTCGTCCGAAGGCGGGGACCGACGGGAAGTACGGGCGCGTTGAAGCGATCAATGTCGAAACGGGCAAGCCGGTGTGGGTGATGCGCCAGAGAGCCCCAGTGACGTCCGGCGTGCTCGCCACGGCCGGCGGCCTCGTCTTTGCCGGCGGCCTCGATCGTCTGTTCAGCGCCTTCGACGCACAGACCGGCGCGCTTCTCTGGAGCGCCAGGCTCAACGAGGTGCCCGCATCGGTGCCGATCACCTATGCCGCCGGCAACCAGCAGTACATCGCCACAATCGTCGGCGCAGGCGGGTCGCAGTCAACGGCGTACGCGACGCTCGTGCCTGAGATTCGAAATCCAACGAACCGGGCGGCGACGATCTGGGTGTTTCACGCGTCCTCCCGGTGAAACGTTACTATGTTCGGCTATGAACTGGCTCTTCAAGGAAGAACCGACGCACTACAGCTACGACGATTTCGTCAAGGATGGCGGGACGACGTGGTCGGGCGTGAAGAATCCGGTCGCGCAACGGCACTTGCGCGGCGTGAAGAAGGGCGACCGCGTCTTCTACTATCACACCGGCGACGAGAGGCAGATCGTCGGAGTCGCCAAAGCGACTGGAGACGCTTACGGCGATTCGAAAGACAAGACCGGCCGGTCCACCGTCGTCGACGTCGCCCCGGTGAGGAAACTGAAACGGCCAGTCACGCTGAAGGAGATCAAGGCCGATCCCGCGTTCCGTGACTTCCCGCTGGTGCGGATCTCGCGACTCTCGGTCATGCCGGTGAGCGACGCGGAATGGAACCGCATCGAGCAGATGTCCGAACGGCCAGCCTGAGGGCTGCGCGGCGTGACAAGCGACCTGGCCGTGCCCGCCAACCGTCCTGCCGCGTCGGATGTCGTCGTGATTGGCGCCGGCGCCTTCGGCTCGTGGACAGCACACCATCTGTCGAACGCGGGTGCGCGCGTCGCGCTCGTTGACGCGTACGGGCCCGGCAACTCGCGATCGAGCTCGGGGGACGAGTCGCGCATCCTCCGCTGCGGATACGGTGCCGCGGCGGCCTATTCACGCTTCGCGCGCCGATCGCGCGAGCTCTGGCGCGAACTCGAGGCACGGCACGATGCCGGCCTTCCACTGTGGCACCAGTGCGGAGTGCTCTGGACATCGTCGACCGAAGACCCGTACCTGGCGCAGACGCTGGCGACACTGACGAACGGACCGTACGCCGCCCAGGTCCTCGACCGCGCGTCGCTCAATTCACGGTATCCGCCGTTCGAGACCGGTGACGTCGTACGGGCTCTGCTCGAGCCTGATGCAGGCGTTCTGATGGCGCGGCGATCAATCCAGGCACTGGCCGCGGAGGTGTCGAAGCAAGGCGTCGATCTCGTGCGAGCCGAAGCCGTGGCCCCATCGACGGCGGGCCGCATGACCGCACTTCGTTTGGCCGACGGGAGCGAACTCCCAGCTGATCGTTTCGTCTTCGCCTGCGGCGCCTGGCTTCCCACCGTGTTTCCGGAGCTGCTCGGCCAGAAGATCACGCCGACGCGTCAGGTCGTGATGTATTTCGGCACGCCGCCTGGTGATGAGCGCTTCACCGGCTCACGCCTGCCAGCCTGGATTGATTTCGGCACCGGCATGTACGCGCTTCCGGATCTCGAAGGCCGCGGCGTGAAGCTGGGCATCGACACGCACGGCGCACGATTCGATCCCAACACGGGAGAGCGCACTCTGGATGGCGAGAGCCTCCGGGCGGCGCGAGGCTGGCTCCGAGTCCGGATACCAGGGCTCGCCGACGCACCGCTCATCGAGAGCCGCGTCTGCCAGTACGAGAACACGTCCACTGGCGATTTCCTCATCGATCGCCATCCGGATCACAAGAATGTGTGGATCGTCGGCGGGGGCTCGGGTCACGGCTTCAAGTACGGACCCGCCGTCGGCGAGTACGTGGCGCACATGATCGCCACGAACACAGACCCCGACGTTCGATTCAGCCTTGCGACCAAGGGGACTGTCGCCAGCCGCGTGATTTACTGATACGCCGGCCCTCGGATGGGCGACTGCCCTGCCAGCCTTCATCGTGCTGGAGCTCGTCGAAGGTGATCAGGCCAGGATGCCCTTCGTCACGGTCCCGCCCACGTCGGTGAGACGGAAGTTGCGGCCCTGGTACTGGTACGTCAGTTTGGTGTGATCGATGCCGAGCAGATGCAGCATCGTCGCGTGCAGATCGTGGACGTGCACCGGATCCCTCGCGATGTTGTAGGAGAAATCGTCGGTCTCGCCGAAGGTGATTCCAGGTTTGACGCCTCCGCCGGCCATCCAGATGGTGAAGCACCGCGGATGGTGATCGCGCCCGTAGTTGTCCGCCGTGAGCTTCCCCTGGCAGTAGACGCTGCGGCCGAACTCGCCGCCCCAGACGACGAGCGTATCGTCGAGCAGTCCGCGTTCCTTCAGATCCTGGACGAGCGCCGCCTGCGGCTGGTCCACGTCGCTCGCCTGCCCTCGGATGCCTCTGGGCAACTGCGTGTGCTGATCCCATCCTCGATGGAACAGCTGAATGAAGCGCACGCCCCGTTCGGCCAGGCGCCTGGCCAGGAGGCAATTGCGCGCGAAGGTTCCCGGCTTCCGCGACGCGGGCCCGTAGAGATCGAACGTGCGGTCTGACTCCTTCGACAGGTCGGCCAACTCGGGCACCGAGCTCTGCATCCGATAGGCCATCTCGTACTGCGCGATGCGCGTGGCGGTTTCGGGATCTCCGGCCTCCTCCTCTTTGATCCGGTTCAGCGTCTGGAGATCGTCGAGAAAACGACGCCGCCCGGCTGCATCGACGCCCGGAGGATTGGACAGGTAGAGGACCGGATCGCCGGTCGAGAGAAACTTGACACCCTGAAACCTGGTGGGCAGAAACCCGCTGCCCCACAGCCGGTCGTACAGCGGCTGGTCGCCGTTGCCGGAGCCGAACGAGACCAGCGCCACGAACGTGGGCAGGTCGCGATTGAGGCTTCCGAGCCCATAGGACAGCCAGGCGCCAACGCTGGGCCTGCCTGCCAGCTGTGCGCCCGTCTGGAAGAACGTGATGCCGGGGTCGTGATTGATGGCCTCGGTGTGCATCGATTTGATGAAGCACAGATCGTCGGCCACTTTCGCGGTGTAGGGCATCAGCTCGCTGACCCACGCGCGCGACTGGCCGTGCTGCGCGAACTGGAACAGCGACGGGATGACGGGAAAGCTCTGTTGCGCGGCCGTCATCGCCGTCAGGCGCTGCGTACCGCGCACCGACTCCGGCAACTCGCTCCCGCGCAGTTCCGCGAGCTTCGGCTTGTAGTCGAACAGCTCGTGCTGCGAGGGCGCACCAGACTGGAACAGATAGATGACGCGCCTGGCCCTGGGAGCGAAGTGCGGCAGCCCTGGCAATCCCCCAGTCGCCGCAGGCAGCGTCGGAGCCGCACCGGCGATCTGCGCCAACAGGTCGTCGCCGAGCAGCGTCGCCAGCGCCGCCAGACCAATCCCGGTGCTGGCGCGTCCGAGAAAATGACGCCGAGTCAGCGACCATTCGTGAGCCAGGAGAGGATCCATCGGGCTATTCCTTCGTGACCGTTCCGTCGAGATTCAAGATCAGATTGGCGACCATCGTGTAGGCAGCCAGTTCGCTGACGTCTAGGGTTTGGTCGCGCTGGCTGTCCCCCGCGCTGACCAGCGCCACCGCCGCTCTCCGATCGGCTCTGTACCGATTCAGCTGCTGGCGGAAGGCGTTGACCAGCACCAGCTGCGCCCGTGGCCCCGGTCGCTGCGCGGTGGCAAGGCGGTGTGCAAACGCGACACGTGCCTCTGGTGTGGCTCCGCCCTCGGTCATCAGCCGCTCTGCCAGCCTGCGCGCCGCCTCGACGTAGGTCACGTCGTTCATCAGATTCAGTGCCTGCAGCGGCGTGTTGGTTCTCGTCTGGTGGACGTTGAATTTTTCGCGCGTCGAGGCGTCGAGCATGGTCATGGCCGGCGGCGCGGAGGTTCTTCTCCAGTAGGTGTACAGACTGCGGCGGTACAGGTCGTCGCCCTTCGCCTGCCGGTACTCCTGTCCCCGTTCGGCCAGGTCGGCCCACACGCCGTCGGGCTGGTACGGCATGACCGAGGGCCCGCCGACTTTCTCGACGAGCAGTCCCGAGATCGCGAGCGCCTGGTCGCGGATCATCTGCGCCGGCAGCCGCCGCCGGGGACCGCGAGCCAGCAGACGATTGTCCGGGTCCTTCTCGAGCTGCGTCGACGTGACCGTTGACGATTGCCGGTAAGTCGCGCTCGTCACGATGGTCCGCTGTAACGCCTTGATGTCCCATCGAGACTCGATGAAGCTCGTCGCCAGCCAGTCCAGCAGTTCCGGATGGCTCGGGAACTCGCCCTGGGTCCCGAAGTTCTCGGTCGTCTTCACGAGACCGGTACCGAAGCACATCTGCCAGAAGCGGTTCACGGTGACTCTCGCCGTCAGCGGATTTCCGGGATCGACCAGCCAGCGGGCGAACGTCAGCCGATTTCGTTCCTGTCCTGAGGGGAGCGGCGGCAGCACCGCCGGAACTCCCGGAGTCACCTTCTCCCCGGGGGCATCGTAGGCCCCGCGAATCAGCCGAAACGTGTCGCGGCGCGGCGCCATCTCCTCCATCACCATGACCGTCGGGAAACTGTTCCACAACTGATCCCGCTGGCGTTCGAGTTCGACGACTTTCCGCCAGGCCTGCTGAATGGGTGCGGGTGCGTACTGGTCAAGGAAGGCGAGCCTGATCTTCTCGGACTGCGCCGCAGTTCTCGCGTGCGGGGGAACCCGCGCGATGTCGCTGACAGACTCGGCCGTCGCCACCACGCCGGCCTCGAGCGGCGTCAGCACTGCCCCGTAGATGCGGACGTCGGCGATGAGGCCGCGGAAGCGAGGTGTGGTCGCCCCGCCGGCGCCAATGCGCAGCGGGAGCCGCTGCGGAAGGCGGTTCCCGACAGCGTCGAGCAAAGGCTTCAGCGCCTGCGCCTGGCCGTTGACGTAGACCTGAAATCCACCCGGCGCCTTCGACCCATCGTAGGTGGCCACGACATGCCGCCATTCGTTCAGCGGCAGGGCGTCGACCGTCTCCACGATCACCCCGTCGTCGAGGTCGCGCGTCGACAACTTGACCCGCACGTTCCCGCCGACGAGGTAAAGCCCCCATCCGACTTCTCCCTGATCGCCGTCGGTCGCCCGCGAGACAATCACGCCATCCGACGAGGTCGGGAAGACCCAGGCGCCGAGCGAGAACGCGTCGTCGTACGCCAGGTTCGGACCGTTGCCCGGGAGAATGAAGCGCTTTCCGTCGAAGCTGGCCGCCAGGCCCACCGGGCCCCGGACGAAATGTGGCTGCCCGCCTTCCAGCGTGGCGCTCGTCAATTCCTCGGCACTGAGACCCGCCAGATCGCCGTCGAGCGGGTATCGCGCCACGAGGCGATCGCGCAGCGTCCAGTCGACGCGCGCGGACCCGGCGAGCGCGGCTTCCCAGCCGGCCTGTGCGGCTGAGGCGTCTTTCTGGAGGTCGGCGAGTGCCTGCCGCGCCACGCGGAGCGTCTCCTCGACCTTGGCCAACTGTGCTCGCTGGTCGGCGGTAGGCGCCGTGACGAGCGGTGGCGAGTTGACATACTTGAAGACCTTGCCGCGCTCGGGGATGTTGTTGAAGTGAGCCAGAACCTCGTAGAACTCCTTCTGCTTGATCGGGTCGAACCTGTGGTCGTGGCAACGCGCGCAGCCGAGGGTCAGGCCGAGCCACACCGTGGATGTCGTGTCCACGCGATCAACGGCATACTCGACCAGGAATTCCGCGGGCACGATGCCGCCCTCGCCGCTCTGGCTGTGATTTCGATTGAACCCCGTCGCGATTCGCTGATCGAGCGTGGCGTTGGGGAGCATGTCGCCCGCGAGTTGCTCGATGGTGAACCGGTCGAAGGGCATGTTCGCGTTGAGGGCGTCGATCACCCAGTCGCGCCACCGCCACATGAACCGCTGGCCATCGGTCTGATACCCATTGGTGTCGGCGTACCTGGCAGCGTCCAACCATTCGACGGCCATGCGCTCGCCGTATCGTGGTGAGCGCAACAGGCGGTCGACCACGGCCTCGTAGGCGTTCGCAGACGTGTCCTTGAGGAAGGCGTCGAGCTCGGACAGCGTCGGTGGAAGCCCAGTCAGGTCGAGGGTGACCCGACGAAGCAAGGTCGCCCGGTCCGTTTCAGGAGACGGCCGCAACCCCTCGCGCTCGAGCCGCGCAAGCACGAAGCCGTCGATCGGGTTGCGGGGCCACTTGGAATCGGTCACCGCTGGCGGCGTCGGTCGCACCGGCGGCTGGAACGACCAGTGCAGCTTCCATTCAGCGCCCTGATCGATCCAGCGCCTGATCGTCTCGATGTTGGCCTCACTCAGGCGGGCGCGGCCTCGCGGCATTCGCTCGTGCTCGGCCGTGGTGATGATTCGACGGAACAGCAGGCTCTCGCGGCTGTTGCCCGCGACGATGGCCGGCCCGCCAAGCGGGCCCCGATCGGCGACCACACCTTCCCGGGTATCGAGCCGAAGGCCTCGCTGGCGCGACCGTTCGTCGGGTCCGTGGCACGAGAAGCAGTGCTCCGAGAGGATCGGACGCACTTCCCGACTGAAGTCGACGCGGCGTTCGGGCGTCTGGGCCCCCGCCGCGCTGGCCATGCGGCCGGGCGCGGTCGACCACTGGCGTCGCCCCTGTGCCGGCGCGGCCGGCATGTCGGCCCGAGAACCCGTCTGCGCAGCCCCGCTTTGGTTGTGCGACGCGCCTGCTGGGAGATCGACGCCGCGCTGCGCGTGGAGCCCGTCGGCAGACCATGTGGCACACAGCAGCGCGCCTAGCAGCCATCGACTCGCTCTCACGATCACACTCCTTCGGGACTCGTGTTCACGCCCGCGGAACACGGACGCCTCCGAGCGTGCCGCATCCGCCTCCCTCAACTCGTCCAACGTCTGGGCCAGTCCCGGCGCCGGACCTGCATGCCTTGAGGCTTGCGAGCAGCCACGTCTTCTTCATGGTCCGCCTGCTCGTCCACCGCCCACGCGCTCGGCCAGTATAGGCCTGCTGGACGTTCATCGTGAGGCCGCATCGGGGACAGCGTGCGGCGCTAACCAGATCGTCGTTGTGGGTGCGATTCTAACAACTTGTCACGCTGAGCGCGGCGATCGATGATGTCGCAACTCGCTGACGCTGCAAGAGATGACCCCTAGCATGCCGAGGAACGGCGCTGCACGGTTGGCCGAGGGAGGTTCTCAGAATGTGTCTTGCGCCATGGTCGGCGAGGCTCACGATTGCATGCCTTACGGGCAGCCTTTACGCGTGCTCGGGGGACAGTACGCCGCCGCCGGCGCCGAGCACGAGCGCTGCACAGTCGTCCAGCAGCGGTGGGGGGGCGTCCGGTGTAAGCAACGGCGGTAGCGGCGCGCTGACGATTCTCCTGACCGACAGTCCGTTCAGCGAAGCCAAGTCGCTGCTCGTCACCTTCTCCGAGGTCAGCGTGCACCGAGCTGATCCCGGTCAGTGGATGACGCTCCCCTTGGCATTTGGCACGTCACGCACCTGCGATTTGAAGAAGCTTCAAGGGGCGACCGACCTGCTCGGGGTCGGCCAACTCGCTGCTGGGAAGTACACGCAAATCCGTCTGACCGTGACGAAAGCCGAGATCTTCTTCGACAGCGCGGCCCCCGGCAAGGCCTGCGATTCGACGATCGCCGCACCCGCTGGAGCGAAGGCTGCAGTCGAAATCCCGTCTGGCGAAGTGAAACTGAACAACGAGTTCACGCTCACCAGCGCGGGCGCGACCATCACGCTCGACTTCGACGGTGACAAGTCCGTGCGTCAGATCGGCGGCGGTAACGGGAAGGGCAACCGCAACAGCGGCGCCCGGTACATGATGAGTCCCGTCATCCGGGTCGTCAGCGTTCATTAATCGGGAACACCGCGGCACCGAGCCAGCGCCGGCAGCAACTCCACGTCCGCCAGCGCGCTTCGGCGGCGCACGCTGGGTCACAGACCTCGGGCGCATGTGACCGACGAGCAACGCCGCGAGGTGGGATGCCCCGGCGGCCGAGACGTCATCGTAATTGTGAAACGCAGTACTCAGGTCTCAGCGAGGAGAAGCGCTCCTGTCGCGGTCGAGCTTCTCCTGGAATCGCGCCCCACTCATGATGTTCATCATCGCGTAGTTGGCCTCGTGGCAGGCGTACTCGTAGATCTGCTCGCTGCTCCGGAGCCACGGATACTCGCCGCTCCATGGCCGCGTCCACGTCTTCGGATCCTCGACGGTGAACTGATACAAGATCGTGTTCGCGTCGATGGGTGTGAGCCGTTCGACGACGTGCAGTTGATCGGTCGATCCGCGGAAACGCGTCTTGTCGGTGAAGTTTGTCGTGTCGACAACCAGGGTGTCCCCCTCCCAGCGGCCCACACTGTCCCCCATCCATTTGCGAACGTTCGGCGGCAGGTGCGGCTGGTTCATGCGGACGATGCGCGCGTCGTGCACCATCTCGATGAAGATGAGGATGGTGTCCTTGGTCTGGACGATCTGTTTGAGGTTGTTGTAGAAGTAGTTGGGCAAGGTCGGCGGTCCAGACGTCGAGCCGAACCCGAGCAGGCAGCGCTCACCGAGCGGGCGGATCTCCGGATCGTCATACGCCCCGACTCCTTGCGTTCCCGCGCTCTCGGGCGCGTCAGCCGTCGGTCGGACCGCGAGCCCCGGCCGCGAGGCGTTCCGCTTGATCGCTTCCGGGATCTGCGCAGGGATCTTCCCGTCGGGCGGATCGACGATCAGTGAGCTGCGGCGCTCGCCCCGCAGCGCAATGACCTTGTCGCCACGATCGATCCAGAAGTTGTTGTACCCGCCGACGCCGGCCCCGGCGACCGGCGCCGGTCGGTCGACCGGGCTCGGCTCCGCCGCACGCTGCACGCGTTGCGCCTCGGTGCGCTCCAGGCGCCGCGCCTCCTCTTCGGTAATCACGAGCGGGAGGCCGTCGGGCCGCTCGACGGGTGTCAACGTCGCCACGTTGTACACACCCTGCAGGTCTGGATGGCCATCAGCGGTCCGCGGAGGCGTGTGCGCACGCGCCTGTGGCGCGTTGCCGGTTGTCGAGGGGGCTTGTCCCGAGGTTGGCGCGTGCCACACGCACACAAAGGCGGCGACACCGGCGAGCGGAAGCAATGACGAGGGCGCCCGACCCATACGACCTCCCCGCACGGGACCGCAGCCGACGCGGCGGGAATCGCCGGGTCCAGTGCTGCACACTCCACGTGCAGGCATCATACGGTCGGATGTCGCTCGTCGGAAGGGGAATCTCGCCGCTTGGGGCAAGGGACCCGGCCGAGTCGCGGTGTCTCCCGAGGGAGCAGGTCGGCGATCGCATTCCGGTCGGCGGCGCATCGTTCGGTGGTGGGGTCCACACCCAGGTGTATCATGGCGTGTTCGAGCCGCGGTTCTCAGGAGATATCCCCATGAGATCGAGTGCCTGGTGGCATTTGAGCAGACTGGCCCTTGCAGCCGCCTTCACGCTCGCGATACCGCACAACGGTGCCGCCCAGGGTCCAGGTGCGCAGGTCACGTTCACGAGAGACGTCGCCCCCATCTTCCAAGCCAAGTGCGAAGCCTGCCACCGACCGGGATCGATTGCGCCTATGGCGCTGCGGACGTACGAAGAGGTGCGGCCGTGGGCGCGCGCCATCCGCGCCCGCGTGGAGTCTCGCCAGATGCCACCGTGGCATATCGACAAGACAATCGGGATCCAGAAGTTCAAGAACGATCGATCGCTCAGCGACGCGCAGATCGGGACGATACTCGCATGGGTCGATCAAGGCGCATTCAAGGGTGATCCGAAAGACATGCCGTCGCCGCGGCAGTGGGCGTCGGATCAAGGGTGGAACTACGCGGCCCGATTCGGTCAGAAGGAACCGGACCTGATCATCCGCAACCAGCCCTGGACGATGAAGGCAGGCGATGGGAACACCTGGGTGAAACGGAGCGTGCCCACCGGTGTGACCGAACCTCGATGGGTGCGTGCCATCGAAGTGCGACCGAGCACCGTGAAGGGACGCAAGATCGTTCATCACGCCAACGTCGACATCGACCAAGTCGAGCCGGACGGCACCGTCACTGTCGGTCGATTCATGGAGTGGGCCGTTGGCAAGGAAGGCGAGCTCATGCGACCGAACACGGGCAAGCTGATGCTCCCGGGCTCACGAGTCGCGTGGGACGTCCACTACGCCAGCACAGACGAGGACGTGACCGACTCGGTTGAAATGGGCATCTACTTCTATCCCAAGGGACAGGAGCCGAAGTACCGGCAAACGCTATTGGCCGTCGGGAGCAGCGGGTCGAACCTCGACATCCCGCCGAACTCCATCGTCGCATCCGAAGGCTTCTTCGTCCTGCCGAAGGCGGCGCGGATCGAGAGCTTCCAACCGCATATGCACCTGCGCGGGAAGGCGCAGTCGCTTCAGGCGATTCTGCCGACCGGTCAGCAGGTGATGCTCAGCCACGTGGCTGAGTTCGACTTCAACTGGCACAACGCCTATGTCTATGAAGACGATGTCGCGCCGCTGCTGCCCAAGGGCACCGTGCTCAAAGTCACGTCGTGGCACGACAACACGGCAGCCAACAAGGGGAATCCGGATCCCAATGTGTGGGTGGGCTACGGCGACCGAACCGTTGACGAGATGAACCACGTGTGGGTGAACGTCACCTATCTCGCCGAGGCCGACTATCTCACCGAAGTCGAGGTTCGTCGGACGAAGGTGACGCAACAGCAATGAATCCCGCGCGCCGATAAGAGTATTGCGTTCGATCCACGCCATCTGCTGTGCCCTGCTGATTGTCGGGACCTTGACGGTCGAGGTGTCGTCGCAGGGTCCGGCGCGCCTTCCGCTGCCGCTCGAACCGTTCGGCGAAACGGGCGAAGCCGTGTTTCCGGCATTCGAAGGCTGGGGTGAAGCCCAGGACGGGTCGGGCTACTTCATCGTGCTCGGGTACCGCAATCGCAACCGCACGCAGCAGGTCGAGATTCCGATTGGACCCAACAATCGCATCGAACCCGATGGGCCCGACTACGGCCAGCCCACTGTCTTCGAGCCGGGGCGCCAGGAGACTGTCTTCGCCATCAAAGTGCCGAAGGACTTCGGGACGAAGAGACTGACGTGGACGTTGGTGGCCAACGGACAGCCGGCAGTGGTGACGTTCTACCTGAATCCGCACTACAAGATGGTCTTCTATCGTGAGGACGCGAACGGCAACGAGCCGCCGCGGATGAAGCTCGGTCCGAACGATCCGATGTTCAGTGGACCGACTGTCGGCGTCCTTCAAACCATCAACGGAACGGTCGGCGTGCCGGTCCCACTGAAGCTGTGGGCCTCGGATGCGCCGCCTACCGAGAAGAACTGGGAGAGCATCGTCTCCGCGCAGAATCGGCCGAAGCCGCAGCCGCTGCCGCGCGACATGGTCGCCGTCATCGATGGACGGGTCATCGGAGCGGGTGCTGTCGCGCCTCGGGCGGTGGGCCCGGCCGCGGCGGCGCCGGATATCACGGTGGTCTGGAAGAAGGTGCGAGGGCCCGGCTCGGTGACCATCACGCCGCCGAGTGTCCCGCTCGTCACGCGGGGCGATCCGAAAGTCGTCGCCGAAGCCACCGCTGCCGCGACCTTCTCAGCGCCGGGCGAGTACGTGCTGCGCGCCGAGCCGGTTGAAGTCGACGACGGCTTCGACGGCTTGTGCTGCTTCACCTTCGCGCACGTCAGGGTGCTGGTGAAGTAGGGGGCCTAAGACATCGGCCACTCCTCGTTCAGTTCGTCGAGGCTCCGCGCTGCCTCCGCATAGCGTCGGCAACGCACGCCGTGCATCACGTCCTCGAGGCCTATTGCCCGGATGGGGGCGGGCGCCTCACGGGCCGTTCTCCGAGCGCTCGCTTCATCACTTCGTACTGCACCGAGATGATGTGACCGATCGATCGGGTCCAATACTCGGCATTGTGCGCGCCGGCCATCTGCATGTAGTCGAACGGAATGTCGCGCTCCAGGAGGATCTGGACGAACGCGCGCGCGCCTGCGATGAGGCGGTCTTCCGTGCCACAGTCAACGTAGATGTGCGGCAGGCGCTCCTTCGAGGCCTGCTTGATCAAGACGAACGGATCGAACGCATCTGCGTCTTCAGGTTTCGCGAACTCGGTGCCGCGCGGCGAGCGTTCCTCCTGACTGCTGAATCCCGGGACGCCGATGAGCGGATTAGGCTCTCGTCGGCGGGCCGCGGCAGTCGCCTGCTCTTCCGGAGTCTGCGGTCGTGGCTGCGGCGGCGGCGGGGCGATGCCGCGCAGCCGGTTGCCGGCCTGTCGCGCGTGCTCGAGCGCGCCGCTGGTGCTGCCGATCGAGATGAACAGGTCCGGGTGGCGCAGACCGAGCATGAGCGAGCCATATCCGCCCATCGAGAGGCCCGCGATGGCTCGTCCCTCGCGACGAGCCATCGTCCGATACGTCGCATCGATGTGACCGATGACGTCCTTGATGATGTAGTCGGCCCAGTCGTTCCGCTGGCCACCCTCGCTGACGGCCCAGTTGACGTACCAGGAGTTACCCGCATCGGGCATGACCACGATCAGGTCATCGTACAGGCCCGCGTAGAACGGCGCGCTGTTCTGCAATCCCCAGGCCGTGAAGTTCTGCGTGAGGCCGTGGAGGAGATACAAGACCGAATACCGGGCGGTCGACTTCTCGTAGTCCCGCGGCAGCAGGACGTTGTACTTCATCGTCCGACCGACCGACGGCGCGTTGAACTCGACCGTCTTCAGCGTCAGCCCCTGTTCGAGCGCAGGCGACTGGGCACCGGCAAACGAGGTCAGACTGAGGAGAACGAGCAACGCGAGCGCGCTGACGCGAGGGAGAACGCGTGACATCACAACCTCCTTCGTGCTACGACCAGATGCCCCCCCAAGTTCGCCGCCATGGGCCTTCTCACCCGGCCGCGGATCCGACCGATGGCGTGCACATCCTTCTCCTTCTTGGGGTCGAAGCCTTCGATCTCGGAGAGGGGATCGATGGGTTCATCGCCCACCTTCATGACCTCGCCCTCCCCGAACCCTGCCTTGTATCCGCTCTCGTACTCCTCGGCGAACGCGGCACCCGCCTTGTAATCAGGATCGTCCTCGTCCGCGTCGCTCAGCGGTTCTTTGTGGACACCCGCGGCGAAACCCGCCGCGAACTTATCGTACCCAGTGCCCGCTCGCGCCGCGCGCATCATGTCCTCGGGTGTGGAACTCGACAATCGGAAGTTCACTGGCCTCGGAACGACTGTCGATAAACGGTGCACCGGAGGTCGAGCGAGTAGCGCGGTCTGGATCGGCCGCCGGGCGACGGTGATGGGTGTGCGTCGAATGGTGTTTGACGGCTGATGGCATGGTCCGGAGCCGCTTCCGCAATGAACGGTTGGACGGTCGGATTATGGTGCGTTTGCGAGAGTGGTGCAACTGCCGCGAGCATCCACTGGCTGGGACGGGAATCGATTCTCAATGGCCTGCTCGATCGACGTCGTTCACTTCCAGTCGCGGGTCAAGGCAAGTACGGCGTAACCGGTCGCCGCGTCGGTCATGAACTTGCCGGGCTCGGTCGCCGGATCGCGCAGACGATTGACCGACATCGCCGGCCAGGCGCCCGACGTCGGATCCTGATGTGACACGAGCCATCTTCGCGCGGCACGCATCGCGGGCGTCGGTGTGGCGACCCCCGACGCGAGCAGCGCGAGTGTGACCACGGCAGTCGCAAACCCGTCGCTGCCCGTGTCGATCGTCGTGTTGTCGAGGCGCTTCCACGGCGCCAGCACCGCCATGCTCCAGCCACCGTCGCTGTTCTGCAGAGCGATGGCGGCGTCGTGAATCCTCTTGCGCTGCGATGCATCGAGCACGCCGGTGAGCTGAGCGCTGCCCCACGCGATCATGAGCTTGTTGAACAACGACTCGGTGTCCGCGCCCGCCCGTAGGTAGTCCTTCAGCAGCGTGAGCTGCGGCTGAATGTCCGGGCTCTCGGCGTAGCCGCCCGGAGCACGCGCGATCGCGAGCGCCGCAATCGAGGCCCCGAAGTACGTCGACGCCGGACCTTCCCATGGTTCGAGCCCGAAGGTGAGCCAGGCCCATCCACCCTTCAACGAACCCGTGCGCATCTGCAACGCCCACATGTTGGCGAGCGCAAGGCGCGTCTCGTCGGACAGCGTGCCGCTGGCTTCGTCGCGCGTGCTCAGGATCAGCGCGTTCAGCACGGATTCGGTCCCGCGCGACTCGCTGCTCTTCGGAATCCCGCGCGTCTGGTCCGGATAGAACGGCTCGACGTCCCGCCACATCGTGACGCGCCGGGCCACGTTGGCCAGCATCCGCTGCTCACCGGCTGTCCCGGTGAACACGCCGGCGGTCTTCTGACGCGCTGGACGCGCGATTGCGTACGGGAGGATCGTGTGGCACGACACACACGCGGTGTCGTGGTCGCGCTGCGCGCTCGGCCAGGTCTGCCAGAACGTGACGCGGTCCTCGAGATACCTCCAAGCGGCGGCCGAGTCCCAGTTCCTCGCGGTCGGATCAGGCGGCCCTGGAGCAGCGCCGAGAATCAGCCCCGCGACGACGACCGCGGACAGGCAGAGGGTGAGCCGTGTGCGCATGCTCCAATTCTCCAGCCATACGGCCGTCAGGCAAGGCAGAACACTTCTCCGGGCGTCGTTCAAGGACGTGGAGACGATGATTGCCGCGTGTCCCCGGCGGTCAACCCCGTCATCCGCCTGCCCGATGCGACCGAGGACGCCGCCTGCATCTCCGGACGCGCGCGATTCGACGACCTCTTCGGCTGCGCTATCTGACCGATCGGAGGAACTCCACGAGGTTGGTGATCTCTTGATCGCTCACTTCGTTGGCCGAGAGCGGTGGCATCTGGTTGAGGCCCTCGCGAACGATGGCCAGCACCTGGTCGGTCGACTTCGACAGTCCTGCCAGCCTCGGCGCGAGCCCACCGCGCCCGTTCTCGCCGTGACAGGATTGGCACACGCCGTACGCCTCGGCGCCCGATCGGGCCTGAGTCGAAGCGACCGGAGCGGCGCCCTGCGTTTGAGTGGTGGTGGGCGTCCGGAGGGCGCCAAGGGTGAACGCGGTGAGCGTCGCATCGGGGCCCGAGCCGTTGGCGATGACCACGTACTGACGCCCGTCGCGAGTCCGATAGGTCATCGGGTTCCCGAGCGTCGGCCGTCCGACTGGCGTGCGCCAGAGCTCCTTGCCGCTGGTCTTGTCGAACGCATAGAGATACGGATCGCCGCCACCGATGAACACGAGGCCGGACTTGGTCACCATCACGCCGGATGCGCCAGGCGTGCCCAGCCGGTCGGGCAGCTGAACGCCTTTCAGCAACGGATGGCGCCGGATCGCCGGGCTTCCTTCACCAAATGGAACGCGCCACGCGATCTCACCCCGGTTGAGATCCATCGCCACCAAGTAGGCGTAGGGCGGCCTGATCAGGGGAATCGGCCCGAGCTTGATTCCCGGATCGTTCGGGTCAACCTTGCGTTCGATCGGCTTGCCGTCCGGCGCCTGGAAGATGTTGTTCGCGGCGCCGAACTCGCAGTTGTTCGTGTAGTCGACGTCGACGTCCCCGACGCTCTTGTCGTTCTTGCAGACCTGGTTGTACGACGTGCCCTCGCTCGTTCGGAAATAGAGAACGCCGGTCTCCTCGTCGAAGCCACCACCCGACCAATTGGCGCCCCCGCTGACCGTCGGGCGCTGGATCGTACCGCGCAGGCTCGGGGGCGTGAACAGCGGTCCGAGGCGGAACCGCTTCATGTGCTCGACGGCGAGCGCTTTGATCTCCGGCGTGAGATCGTTGGCGTCGTCGAGCGAGATGCCCTGCCCTGAGTACGGTGGCGGCTTTGTGGGGAAAGGCTGGGTCTTCCATGGCACTTCGCCGGGCACATCGGTGGTGGTGTCAACGGGACGCTCTTCAATCGGCCACACCGGTTGGCCGGTCACGCGGTCGAAGACGTACAGGAAGCCCTGCTTCGACAGTTCGGCGACCGCGTCAATGCGTTTGCCGTTCACGGTGATCGTGACCAGGTTCGGGGGCGAGGTGAAGTCGTAGTCCCAGAGCCCGTGGTGCACGGCTTGGAAGTGCCACTTGCGCTTCCCGGTGTTGGCGTCGAGACAGAGGATCGACTCGGCGAACAGGTTGGCGCCAGGACGTCGTCCGCCCCAGTAGTCGCTGCCGGGCGTGCTGGTCGGGACATAGAGCAGCCCGCGCTGTTCGTCGAGCGTCATCGGTCCCCACACGTTCGCGTGGCCCGTGAAGTTCCACGATTCGTTCTCCCACGTGTTCGCGCCGAACTCCTTCTCGGACTGGGGAATCGTGTAGAAGACCCAGGCGCGCTTGCCCGTTCGCGCGTCGAACGCCTGCACCGTGCCCGGCGGCTCAAATTTGTACTGGATGCGATCCGGGATGCGGCTGCCGACGATCACGAGGTCCTTGTAGACGACCGGTGGAGACGTCTGGCTCGTGTGCAGCTTCCTGGTCGGGAGGCGCAAGCCCTCGGTGAGGCTGGCGACACCGTTTCGGCCGAAGGATGTGACTGGCTTGCCGGTCTTGGCGTCGAGCACAATCAGGCGGTTGTCCGTGTTGATGATGATGCGCAGCTGCCCACGGTCGCGCCAAGAGGCGATGCCGCGATGCTTCATCCCGATGCTGTCCTCGGTGCCCTTCCAGACCTCGGGATCGTAGGTCCACAGCTCCCGACCGGTCTCGACGTCGAGGGCGACAACCCGTTTGTACGCCGTGCTGACGTACAGCACGTTGTCGATCATGATCGGCGTGTTCTCGAACGGCCCCGGACGCGTGCCGAACTCCGCGTTGGGCTTCTCGCCCGTCTGCCATTCCCAGGCTTTCTCCAGCCGGTGAACGTTGGCGGGCGTGATGTCGGGGATGGTGGTATAGCGCGCGTTCGCGGCATTGCCTCCCCAATACGGCCATTCGACGAGACGCGGCTGCTGGGCCGCGAGCCCGGTGGCGAAGACGAGGAGGATCACAACCCACAGCTTCCGCATACGGAGGCTCCTGCAGCGATTGGCGATTCGGCTCAGCCTCATCTCCCTTCGACAGCGGAGAGGGCGGTGGGCCGCGCTCGATTCTGCGGCAGCGCGCCACCACGGGGCAAGGGGAAACGGCTTGCGGGCCACTCCCTTCCTTTGGTTGGCCAGCGCAACGACTGCGACCCGACGCTGGCGACGGCTCGAGCCGAGGGGCTCGAACCCCATCCAGCACGGCACACCTCGCAGGCGGCGTTGGTGCGGCGGGAGCAGTGATCAATGAGGTAGGCCGGCCCGCAGTCACCTGCCGCAAATAGCGCTGCCCGGCCGGCGATCAGCGCTAGGATGAGGCGACATGCACGAGCCCGGGCGGCCCGTCTCGATCGTTCGCGTCGGGCACCGGTCGACGAACCAGGTGTGTCTCTGAAGCGCCGGGACTCGCCTCGGAGCTCGACGGAACCACGGAGGTCTTCAATGAAGTGGATGGTCACGTTTCTTCTGGTCATCGCGATCGTGCCGCTCGCGGGTCAAACGGGTTCGAAGAACGGCGAGTGGACCACCTACGGCGCCGATCTCGGCAACACCCGCTACGCCCCGCTCGATCAGATCAACGCGGACAACTTCAGCAAGCTGGAAATCGCCTGGCGCTTCAAGACCGAGAGCCTCGGACCCCGGCCCGAGTACCAGTTCGAGTCGACGCCGCTGATGGTCAAGGGCGTGGTGTATTCGACCGCTGGCACGCGCCGCGCGGTCGTCGCGCTCGACGCCGCCAGCGGTGAGTTGATCTGGATGCACAGTCAGCGCGAGGGCGAGCGCGGCGAGGCGGCGCCGCGCCAGCTGTCGGGCCGCGGCCTCTCCTATTGGACCGACGGGCGCGAGGAGCGGATTCTCTACGTGACCCCCGGCTATCGTCTCGTGGCGCTGGACGCCAAGACCGGCGTGCCGGTCCAGGGCTTCGGCAGCCGCGGTGTCGTTGATCTCAAGGAGAACTTCGATCAGCAGATCGATCTCGTGACCGGCGAAGTGGGCCTCCACTCCGCACCGATCATCGCCGGCAACACGATCATCGTCGGCGCCGCGCACCTCTCGGGCGGGGTGCCGCGCGGCAAGACCAATGTCAAGGGCTACGTCCGGGGGTTCGACGTCAGGAGCGGCAAGCGCCTCTGGGCCTTCCACACGATTCCGCGTCCGGGCGAGTTCGGCAACGACACGTGGTTGGCCGATTCGTGGTCGTATACCGGCAACACCGGATCGTGGGGGCAGATGTCGATCGACGAGGAGCTCGGACTCGCCTTTCTGCCGATCGAAGCGCCGACCGGCGACTACTACGGCGGCCACCGCCACGGTAACAACCTGTTCAGCGAGAGCATCGTCGCCGTCGACCTGAAGACCGGTCAGCGGCGCTGGCACTACCAGACCGTGCATCACGGGATCTGGGACCACGACATCCCCTGTGCGCCCATCCTCGTGGACATCACGGTGAACGGCAAGGCGATCAAGGCGCTCGCCCAGCCGACCAAACAGGCGTTCCTGTTCGTGCTGGACCGCGCCACGGGCCAGCCGATCTGGCCGATCGAAGAGCGTCCCGTTGAAAAGGGCGACGTGCCGAGCGAGTGGTACGCGCCGACGCAGCCGTTTCCGCTCGACGCGCGCGGCCGGATCTTTCAGTACGACCTGAACGGCTTCTCGAAGGACGACCTGATCGACTTCACGCCGGAGCTGCGCGCCGAGGCAGAGAAAGTCGTCTCTCGCTACAAGATCGGACCGATCTACACGCCGCCGACGGTCAGCCGCGCTGAGGGACCGCTCGGCACGCTGCAGCTGGCAATCAACGGTGGCGGGACCGTGTGGGCAGGCGGCTCGTTCGATCCCGAGACGCGGATCATGTACGTCTACTCACGCCGCTCGCCGGGCGTGCTGGGATTGATCAAGCCCGATCCGTCGAAAAACGACATGAACTACGTCCAGGGCAGCGCGCTGACCGGCGCCCGCGCGGCGGTCCCGATGGGCGCGGCACCCGGAAGGGGCCCGGCGGTGGTGGCCGAAGGCTCGGCCTCGCCCGCGGCCGGACGCGGCGCCGCTCCGGCAGCGGCGGGCGCCCCCGCGCCTGCGGCCGGTCGCGGTGCGGGAGGTGGCGGCGGTGAAGGGGGCGGTCCCGGGCTGTCGGTCCAAGGCCTGCCACTCGTCAAGCCGCCGTACGGCAGCATCTCGGCGATCAGCCTGGATCGCGGCGAGGTCCTGTGGCGGATCGCGCACGGCGACACACCCGACAACATCCGGAACCACCCGGCGCTCAAGGGGCTGGATATTCCGCGAACCGGGCAGGCCGGGATCATCGGCACGCTGGTGACGAAGACGCTCCTCATCGCCGGCGAGGCGCAGTTGACCAGCGCCGCCGGCCACCCGCGCGGCGCGTTGCTGCGCGCGTACGACAAGGCCACCGGCAAGGACGCCGGGTCGGTCCTGATGCCGGCGCAGCAGAGCGGCTCGCCGATGACCTACATGTGGAACGGCAGGCAATATCTCATCGTCGCCGTCGGCGGCGGCAACTACCCGGGCGAGCTGCTCGCATTCAGACTCCCCGGTTGATCATCGTCGCTTCGTGTCTTCGATGTTTCGTGGTTGCATTTCTTGAGAGGAAGCCATGAGCGTATCGCGGCGCAGTTTCATCGCGACCTCGGCGGCGGCTACGCTCGGCGCATCGAGCACCGCCGCGGGAGGTTCGACCGCGCTCGGAACGCAAGCGCGGCCCGCTGACGACACGATGAAGGGCGTGTCGAAGTGGGACCTCGACACGCCGGCGCTGTGCGTCGATCTGGACGCGCTCGAGCGCAACATCGCGGCGATGCAGTCGCGGCTGCGGGCACTGAAGGTGGCCAGCCGCCCGCACGCCAAGACCCACAAGTGCCCGGCGATCGCGAAGCTGCAGCTCGCAAGCGGATCGATTGGCATCTGCGCGGCGAAGCTGAGCGAGGCGGAAGTGTTTTCCGCCAACGGGATTGGGCCGATCCTGATGACCACGTCGAACGTCTCGCCAGCCAAGATCCGGCGGGCGATGGCCCTCCGCCGGTCGAATTCGCAGTTCGTGCAGGCAGTCGACTACGCGCCGAACGCTCGCGACCTGAACGACGCGGCGCGGGAAGCCGGCATCGTGGCCGACGTGGTCGTCGACGTGGCGGTCGGATCGCGCAGCGGCGTTCCGGCTGGAGACCAGGCGATTGCGCTCGGCCAGCTCGTCGACAGGCTTCCCCATCTGAAGCTGCGCGGGATCATCAGCTACGACGGTGGCGCGCAGCACATCAAGGGGTTCAAGGCGCGACTCGATCAGACGCTCAATCGCTTCGCGCCTTCACTGGAGACCTTCGAGGCTTTCAAGCGGTCGGGCCTGAGCACCGAGATCTTCAGCGGCGGTGGTACCGGCACCTACAACATCCTCCCGCGCGCCGACGGCGTCACCGACGTGCAGGTCGGCAGCTACATCTTCATGGACTGCCAGTACATCGAGATCGGGGGCGAGAGCAACGAGCAGGTCTACGACGATTTCCTGCCGTCGCTGACCGTCGTCACCACGGTGCTCAATACCTACTTCCCCAAGTCAATCACGACCGATGCGGGCGCCAAGGCACTGACGCTGAACCGGCCGGGCCCCTGGGTGCTCGGCGAGCACGAGTTCACCTATAACGCGGGATCGGACGAGTTCGGCGTGATCAGGTACGAGACCGCCAGGCGCTCGTACGCGGTCGGCGACAAACTCGACCTGATCGTGCCGCACTGCGATCCGGTCGTGAACGAGTACGACCAGCTGTACGCGATCAGAAAGGACCGCGTCGAGGCGGTGTGGCCAATCGTTGCACGCGGGAAGTCTCAATGATCTCGCGAGGCTCCGCCTCGAACCGACGAGGACAAGCGGGCGTCTTGGGGGCGCACTTTCGCGAGGCCACCTTCATCACAGCCCCCACGCGGGGGCTAGCCGTGCGCCGTCAAGCACGTCTAGAGGCGGCGTATCTGAACTCGTCTGAACCTCACCGTCCCCGCTGCGTACTGGAGAGCGATCGGACCGCTCGTGAACTTGGCATCCTCCGCCTGGGCGGTGAGCGTCCCGTTCAGCCGGACGATCAGCTGCGGCCCTTTCGCGGTGATCTCGTAGGTGTTCCACTTGTTGGCGGCGTCGACGATCGCCAGCGGCTTGGCGACGTGGACGATGGCGCCGGTCCGGCCGGATTGATCGGGCCGTTTGTCGAAGACGTTGGCTTCGTAGCAGGTGGTGTCGGTGATTTTGGCCGCATCCTGGCAGCGCATATAGACGCCGCTGTTGCCGCTTTCGTCGACCCAGAACTCCACCCGGATCTCGAAATTGCTGTAGGTCTCCTTCGTGACCAGGAAGCCGGGGCCCTTCGTCGCCTCGACGATCCCGTTGGCGAGCGTCCAGTTGGCGGTGCCGACCTGATTGAAGGCGTTCAGGTGCTTGCCGTCGAAGAGCGTCACCCAGTCCCCGGTCTGCGCCTGGCCGACGAAGGACACACCGAACGTCATGAGCGCGATGGTCAGTAGCTTGTTCATGCGGGTAGCCTACACCGGTTCGACGACCAAGGAACCATCCACGCTGCAGTGACAGCCCCTTCCCCTTCGACAGCCCTCGAGCGGCCCCGCGGCATGGTCGACGCGCTCAAGACCACAGCGACTGCACGTCAGCCGACCCGGCCCGAGCGCCCTTCTCCGCCGTGCGCGACGGCCCTTTCTGCAGGTACTTCCACGGCCCTTCTTTGGAACCACTCACGGGGTCACCGGCGCGTGCGACCGTCGGTCAGTTTGTCGGATGGGCGGCCGGTGGGTGGGGCGTCGGCATGGTGCCCGGGTAGAGCGACCCGAACTGCTTGTCGATCGCCGCGCGAATATCGCGCACTGACGCGCCGGACGCATGCATCTGACGCGCGACGGTCGCGACGTCGATGCAGACCGCGCAGTCCAGGCCGTGCTCGTCCCAGGCGATGACGTCGCCGTTGGCGTCGCGCTGCTTTACGAAGCAGTCCGTGTTGCCCTGATGCCCAGCTCGCTCACAGCCGCAGAAACAGGGCACGTAGCTCGTGATTTCCGGATGCTCGGCGGCGAAGCGATAGGCCGCCGCCACCACATCCTGCGACCGCGGCGGCGTGTATGCCTGGAACGGGATCGGCGGGTACGACGCCTGTTTGTGCGGACCGACGGCCGCTTTCGCGGCCGCACTCGCGATCATCTCCGGCGTCGGCTGGGGTGCGGTGTTCGACGAGGGCCAGAGCAGTACGGCACCGATGGCCGCCACGGCGACCACGATCCCGATGATGGCGGCAGGACTGAAACGGCGCGTGGCCTGGGTCTGCTTGACTGCGTTCTTCTTCGCCATAGTCTCCTCGGCTCTCGCTCTCGGCAGAGTTTGCCAGCATTCTAGCGTGTGTCGCCGCCCCCCCCCGGCCTGATCTAGACTGACGGTTTCCCCTCACGATGGCTCAGGCTCCCGTGGCGACCTGTGATTCGTCTCTGTCCCGCGCATATGCGGCCTGGGTGGTGGTCTGCCTGGTCTGGGGGACGACATATCTGGCGATCCGGATCGCGCTGGAGACCGTCCCGCCGATGCTGATGGCGGGCATTCGATGGGTTTCGGCCGGGGCACTTCTCGTCGTGTTCTTGCTTGCGCGCGGCGTCAAGCTTCCATCGCGGTCGACCTGGCCCGCCTTGGCGATCATCGGCATTCTGATGAACAGCGTCGGCAATGGCGCCGTCGTCTGGGCCGAGTTGACCGTTCCCAGCGGCCTCGCGGCCCTTCTCGTCGCCGCTGCACCATTCTGGATGGTGGGCGTCGAACGCTTCATGCCACGCCCCGATCCGGTCACGCCTCTGCGCGTGACGGGCCTGGTTGTGGGCTTCGGCGGCATTGTGTTGCTCGTTTGGCCCGAGCTGACGCGCGCCACAGCAGGTGGTGGGATGCTGGCAGGTGCGGCCGCCACGCAGCTGGCCTGTGTCGGCTGGGCGCTCGGCTCGAGCTATTCGCGCCGCCGGCAGACACGCGAGCACGTGATGGCGTCGGCCGCCGTCCAGATGCTCGCTGGAGGGACTGTGCTCATGGCGGTTGGGATGACCATTGGCGAGTGGAGCGCGCTCTCCTTCAACCTTCGGACGTTCAGCGCGACCGCCTATCTCGTAGTCGCCGGATCGATCGCCGCCTTCACCGCGTACTTGTACGCGCTCAAACACCTTCCGGTGGCCACGGTGTCGACCTACGCCTATATCAACCCAGTGATTGCCGTGGTTCTTGGCACCGTCGCACTCGACGAGCCCTTGAGCCCACGACTCGCGGTGGCAGGTGCGATCGTGCTGGCCGGCATGATGCTGGTCAGGCGTGGCTGATGCGGCGGGTTCAGGCCGTCGTTTCAACGGGCGCGGCCGAGGCCTTCTGCTCGGTGGCGGGTCCGAGAGCGAAGGTCATCGTGCCGTCGATCACGCGTTGTCCGTCGACGCGGGCGATGCCCTTGAGCATGCCCATGCCGCGTCGCAACCGCAACACACTCGCTTCGATCTCGACAACCTCGCCCGCGTACACCGGTCGGCGATAGCGCACACGACGGATGCCGGCAAACAGCGGCAGCTGTTGTCTGTTCTCCGGCTTGGCGAGAATCAGGATGGCGCCGACCTGCGCGATCGCCTCTGTCAAGATCGTCGGCGGCAGCGCCAGGCGTCCATCTGGCGCAGGGGAGAGGTAGCGTTCGCCCAGCGACACGTTCTTGATCCCGACGATACGCTTGTCCACGTCGAAGACGATGATGCGATCGACCAGCAGGAAGGGATACCGGTGCGGCAGAATGCTTTGAATAGCGGCGTGATCCAGCGGCAGCGTCAATTCCATTGCGTAGAAGAGATTATACTAGCCAGGCTCGCTCCCGACCCGCGAGGGCTGTGCCTCGCAAGGTGTTTCCGTGCCTGACGCCACCGTTCCCCTACCGGCGACACCGGCGGCCACACCCGCAGTGACCCGCGAGCTCGTTGGCACGCTCTTCGAGCTCGGGCGGGAAGTGACGTCGGTCCTCGACCTGGACGAGCTGCTGCAGAAAATCCCGCAGCTCCTTGCCCGGCTCACGAAGTTTACGGCGTTCGCGGTGTACTTGCTCGATGACACACGCGGTGAGCTCACGGTCGCGTACTCGGTCGGCTATCCCGACGAGCTCGCGTCCACGATGCGCTTGCCCGTGGGACACGGTCTCGTGGGCAACGCGGTGGCCGAGGGAAAGCCGATCCTCGTCAACGACGTGCACGCCGACCCGCGCTACGTCGAGGCCGTACCAGGGTCGCACGCCGAGTTGGTGGCGCCGCTGCGGCGCAAGGGTCGCGTGATTGGTGCGTTGAATCTACTCAGCGACACGCGAGGTCAGTTCAACGAGATCGATGAGATGATCCTGCGGCAGTTTGGCGCGCACGTCGCCGTGGCGATCGAGAACGCGCGGCTGTTCGAGCAGGAACGCGCGTACACGGCAACGCTCGAGGCGCTCGCTGACATCGCGCGCGAGTTCGGGTCGATTCTCAATCTCGATGAACTCTTGACACGCATCGCCAACCTGATGCGTCGCGTCATCGACTATCGCACTTTTGGCATCCTGCTGATGGACAGGGAGGCGCGGGAGCTGGAGATGAAGGTCGCCGTGAGCTACGGGACCTCGGGCATTCCGCATCGCGTGAAAGCCGGTGCAGGCCTCGTCGGATACGCCGCACTACACAAAGAAGTCGTGCTGGTTCCGGATGTCTCGCGCGACCCGCGGTACATCAACTTGGTGACCGACGTCCGCTCGGAGCTCGTGATTCCGTTGTTGGTGAAGGATCGCTGCATCGGCGTGTTCGATCTCGAGAGCCCGGAGCTCGATGCGTTCACGAAGAGCCACGTCGAGATCCTGACGCTTCTGGCCAGCCAGGCCGCAGTGGCGATCGAGAACGCTCGGTTGTACGAGACGATTCGCGCCAATGAGATCCGGTTGGAGAAAGAACTGCGGTTCGCCCAGCGCGTGCAGGCAGCGCTCTTGCCGACCGAACTCCCCAAGCGCATGAAGGGTGTCGATGTGGCCGCTCGGTTCGAGCCGGCGCGAGAGCTGGGGGGCGACTTGTACGATTTCGTGGCGCCCGAACCCCACAGCCTGGCGGTCGCCGTCGGCGACGTGTCGGGCAAGGGCGTTCCCGCCGCACTGTACAGCGCGTTTGCCGGTGAATTGGTTCGCTCGCGCGCGTTTCGCGGACGCTACGCGCCCGAACGCTCGGGTCCGACGGCGGTGCTCGCCTCGATAAACACGATCCTGTATCAGCGGCAGCTCGAGGAGTACTACTGCACGTTGTGCTACGCGGTGTTCGATCTCAAGCGGCGCATCGTGACGCTGGCGAACTCTGGGCTGCCGTACCCGATCCGGTGCCGGCGGGGGCCCGGCGACACGTTGACCGCGCAGTCCATCGAGCTGGCCGGTGTACCGCTCGGATCATTTCCGGGTTCGACGTATGACGAAGTCTCGTTCGATCTCGCGGCAGGTGACGTTTACGTGTTTTGTTCGGACGGTGTCTTCGAGGCGAGAAACGACGAAGGTGAGGAGTGGGGCGTCCCGCGGCTCTTGCGCGTCGTCGAGCAGCAGGCCCACGGAACGGCCCGTGAACTGGTGGACGCGATTTTCTCTGCCGTGCGCACCTTCCGTGGAGACGAGTCACCCACGGATGACATGACAGCGGTTGCGCTCAAGGTGACGGTCTGAACGGGTTCGCTTCGAAGACCGCTCGATCGCGGTTCATGTCAAGGCTTGACGTACAGCGCCTGTTCGCGAATGTGCAGTCCAATCGCCTGGCCCGACACGACCGCGAGATCGTCGACCTTCCCCTTCACGCGCACGCGCGCCCCGCGCGTGGGTGTTCGCGTGTTCTGAGACAGCACAGTCACCTCGCCCGTCCCGTCGTCCACGCGGTACATCTTGAACGTTACTAGCGGCACGCTGAACGCGTTGGTGACGACACCTTCGATGCTCACCGTGTGGTGCTGATAGCGGCCTGGGTTGTCCCGAAGGTCCGCGACCCGTGCCGATCGCAAGGCGTGTGCGCAACCGGTGACGCCCACGACCAGGGCAAGGACAACCGACAGTCGACTCAGTTGCATGCCCATCCGGAGCACCTCCAACCTGCCTTCCCTCGCCGCCCGGACCTGTGAACCGCAGAACCCGAACGGCCGCACCGGATCGTGGGAGTGCGACGGGATACGGCGATGCCAGCGCCTTCCTGATGTTACGTATCCCGCTGATCCGGCGCGACCACGAGGGCTTGTTTCAAAGCGCGTGCCCACAGAGATCGCCAAGATCGCTCCGGGAATTCGGCCTTTCCCGAGGAATCGTCCTGAAGGGGGGACTGAGCGGGCACGCGCTGTCTCCATCACAGCACAGGGGCGGGTGAAGCCCCGACGAGTTCAATACACGCCGAGATACCGCTGGACCTCCCAAGGCGACACGTGCTTGCTGTAGTCGTGCCACTCCTCGCGCTTGGCTTCGACGAAGTGCTCGAAGAGATGGTCACCCAGGGCATCGCGGATCAGGTCGTCCTTCTCGAGCTCGTCCAGGGCCTCGCTCAGGTTCCCCGGCAGCTCGTCGATTCTCAGGTGCCGCCGCTCGCGCTGACTCATTTTGAAGATGTTCTTGTTGATCGGCGGTCCGGGGTCCAGCTGCTTTTCAATGCCTTCGATTCCCGCGCGCAGGATCACCGCCAGCGCCAGGTAGGGATTGCATGAGGGGTCCGGCATCCGAAGCTCGATCCGCGCGGCGCTGCCGCGGGCTGCGGGCACGCGGACGAGCGGACTCCGGTTCCGCTCCGACCAAACCACGCTCGTCGGCGCTTCGTAACCCGGTACGAGCCGCTTGTACGAATTGACCAGCGGGTTGGTGATGGCGCAGAACCCCTTGGCGTGGCGCAGCACGCCACCGATGAAGTACAGGCACGCCGAGCTGAGCTGCATGGGCGCGTCAGCATCGAAGAAGATGTTGTCGTCGTTGGCGAAGAGCGAAAGGTGTGTGTGCATACCCGAACCGTTGACGCCATACACCGGTTTGGGCATGAACGTGGCGTGGAGACCGTGGCGCGCGGCCACGTTCCTGACCACGAAGCGGCAGGTGCTGATGTTGTCCGCCGTGGTCAGGGCATCGGCACAACCCAAGTCGATCTCGTGCTGACCCGGTGCCACCTCGTGATGGGCCGCCTCCACCTTGAAGCCCATCCGCTGCAACGCCAATATGATCTCTCGTCGAACGTCCTCGCCGGTGTCCACGGGACTCAGGTCGAAGTAGCTCGCCCCGTCGTTGGTTTCAGTCGTCGGTGCCCCGTTCCGTCTGTGGAAGAGGAAGAACTCGATCTCGGGACTCGCGCGCAGGTGCAAGCCACGATCGCCGGCGAACGCGAGTGCGCGCTTGAGCGTGGTCCGTGGACACCCCGGGAATGGCTCCCCGTCCGGTGTGGCAATGTCACAGACGATCCGGGCGACACTCTCACCTGTGGGAGCGCTCCAAGGGAACACGCGGTAGGTCGAGAGGTCTGGACGGAGGTACATGTCCGACTCCTCGATGCGCACGAAGCCCTCGATAGACGAGCCGTCGAACATGACCTCGCCGTTCAAAGCCTGCTCGAACTGCCGGTCGGCCACCTCGACGTTCTTGATCGTGCCGAGGATGTCGGTGAACTGCAGGCGCATGAACCGGACTTTGTCGCGCTCGATGCGCTCCAAGATCTGCGCCGTGTCGACGTCGCCGGAGGGGAAGCCGCTCGCCTTCGCCATCGCGCCATTCTAGTCGCCTTGGAGCGACGAGCACGTGGCTCCGTCGTCGGGGGACTGGCAGGTGTCGGATCCTATGCGGACGCGATCCGAGGCGCGGCGGCGTCCTCCTCGACCTCGGCTTCCTGCTCTTGGATCACCGAGTCCCCGAGGACACCCGCGAGTTGTGAGGCGAAGATCGACGCAAGCGCTTGCACGCCGTCGGACATCTCGCCGCCGTTCTTGATCTCCGCCGTCAGCGCCCCAATGCATCCATTCGGCGTCAACATGGGCGCAGCAAGCGCACCGCTCGACACACCGGGACGTGAGAGCACGATTTGCAGCTTACCAGTGCGGAAGGCGGCCGCGGCGGCGTTGTCGCCGGTGCGGGGGACACGGGGCATCCGGGCGAGCGCGTGTAGCGAGTAGCCATGGGCCAGGACCGGGCGCAAGGTCGCTGCGCCAGGCGCGCCGACCCAGATCACAATGCCCGAAGCGTCGAGTACGCCCGCGGCACGCTCCAGCAGAAATGTGAACTCCTCGAGCTCGCGGACTCTGTTGAGCTCGGTGCACAAGCTGGCGGTCGCCGCGAGGAGCGGCACGATCTCGCGCGGAAGATCGGGTGATACCGGTGGAGGCGCCGGGTTCACTGGGTGCTGAGTGGGCGCCTCAGGGGGTTGGGTTGACGGCTCTGTCGTCCCCACGGGTGATTCGGCCGCAGGACCGGCCGTTCGCCGGGCCGGCCTGGCGCTGGGGACCGTCGTCGGGTCGCGGACGGCCCTGATGTCCTCACGAAGGCCGCTGGCTCGCGCATACGCGTCCAGGTGTCCTCGCGCCGTAGCCGCGGGCTCTGGCGTTGCGATCTGTGGGGAAGCCCCTGACGGCAGAAGGATGAGCGCCGCGATCACCAGTGCGGCCACACCGATGGCCCCGCCTGCCGCATACGCCTGGCGTCGACGCACTGTGGACTCGTCAGTGTCGAAGGTCACGTACTCCGCCTGACGCGCGGCCTCGATTTGACGGGACGCGATGACTGCCGTGTCGCCCGCTTCGGAATAGATCACATCCGCCGCCATCAGGGTCTGATCGGAGTTGAGGTACTGCCGCGCGCGCTTGTCGATCGCTTGTAGATCACCCAGAGTCGCTGTCGCCTCGTCGAGCGTCTTCCGGGACTCGGCGCCCGCCGCCGCGCGTCGGAGCTCATCGAGGCGTTGCGTCAGCGTCTTCAGTGACGTGTCCACTAGAGACATCCACGGGCCCACACTCTGGCCCGGCGCGACGTACCCCTGCTGTGCCGCCTTGAGGCCTGCTAGTGAAGCAGACGTTTCTCGCGCGACGACGTCGAACGCGCCAAGTGCTCCACGGCGCAAGCTGAGTTGATGCTCTGAATGAAGAACGAAGAAGGCTGCTGCTGCGAACGTGAGCCACGCTGCCGCACCCAACGTCAGCTTCGCTGCTGATGATCTCATTCAGGTCGTCTCTGAACGTATGGGGACGCGATCAGTTGCTGGACAGAGTATCACAACCGGATCCACGCCGATACGTCAGACCTGAAATTCGATGTGCGATATTCGGTGCAGGAGGAAACGCTCGCCGCAGTCGCGACGCGCGTCAGTTGCCCTGAGCGCGCGGACGGAGAATCACATAGGTCGGTAGACCAACTGCTCCGAACTTCTGCATGACGTCTTTTGCTGGAGCTTCGTCCGGGTTCTCTGCCTGGAACTTCACCTTGACGTAGTTCCTGAGCACGCCGTTCACTTGCTCGTCGGCGAGCGTGGTCTTGTCCATCATCAGGCAGTTCTTGCACCACGTCGCCCAGAGATCGACGAACACCGGCTTCTGCTCGCGCGCCGCCACGGCGAGCCCCTCGCCGAGCGATGCATGCCAGCCCGCCTTCAGTTTCTCTTCGACGCTCGACGTGACCTCCCGGCTGTCGACCCACCGGTCCGAGAACAGCGAGTACGCCTCGTATCCGTAGTAGAGCGCGGTGCCGAGGATGAAGACACCGAAGGCCTGCTTCACGCGGACCATCCACGCGCCCGGCTTGGGTAGGGCGGACAGGCCCGCGCCGGCGATAGGCCACGGGATGGCCATGCCGATCCCGAGGAGGAAAGGCAACGCCAAGGCGGCGTTGGTGCCAGCCGCATAGAGATCGCTCGAGAACAGCACGACCTGGATCACGACCGGCGCCACGCAGGCCCCGGCCAGCAGCGCGGCAACCGCGCCCATACCGAACGCGACAGCCATGCTGCCTTGACCAGACTGGCCCACGGAGACGCGGGTCGAGTACCTGGAGAAATCGATCTCCAGGATGTCGAACATCGCGAGCGCCAGCACGATGAAAAGCAGCGCAATGCCAAGGTTGAACCACGGTGACGAGTTGATCGTGCCAAACGTACCGGCGGTCAAGATGACGATGAGCCCCAGCACGCCATACACGAAGGCCATCGCGGCGCCATAAGCTGCGCCCAACCAGAAGCCACGGCTCCGTGATCCTGCGCGTGCGCCGGCACCGATGATGGCCAGGTTGACGGGAATCATCGGCAGCACGCACGGCGTGAGGTTCAGCGCCAAGCCGCCGAGAAACACCAGGAATAAGATCGCCAGAGGGCCTCGGCCATCGAACATCCCCTTCTGCTGGACGCCGTTCTCGGCGCTCTGGATGAACTCGATGAAGTCGGTGGTTCCGAGGTACCCGCCCGTCGTGCCGAGGATGGCGAACTCGCTCAACCGCGCGATCGGATCGAGCGTCGCGCTGGTGCTACCCGCAGCGCCAGCGGGCGTGGGCCGAGCCGGGTTGCTCGTGGCGACGATTGTGTCCGCCGGCTTCTCGCCGGTTCCCCAGGCCACAGTCTTGAACACGTCCTGGTGCTGGGGACTGACCGCCGTACCGGCGGGCACGACCTTCACCGTCCAACCGGTCTGGACCGTCTGTGGGATGTAGCAGACCGACTCGTCGCACGCCTGATAGCGGAGTCGCGCCGGAATCGTGACGTCGCCAGGGGACACGCTCTGGTCGACGGTCATCGAGACAGCGATCGAGAACGCCCGCTCGAACACGCTGAGAGGCTGGTCGGCTCCCTTTTGCACCAGATCGGTCGGTGTCGGGAAGACGATCTCGGTCACCGTCACGCCCGACACTGGCAGGACCGTCAGACGAATCGGGATGAGCGATTCATCGCGGGGCTTGTTGGAGTTCGTGTGAAGTCCCTCAGGAAGAGTGATCTGAAGAGCTGCCCGCAGCTCACTCCCGGCCGCCACCACATCCGTCGCTACGATCGGCGACACTTGGGCTCGGGGGACGGACTGGGCGCGAACGGGCGTCGGCAGACTGGAGACCGCGCACCCGACGAGGAGGGCGACCAGGGCGATGAACGCAGGATTCTTCATCACGGCAGCAAGAGGTCGCCGGGCGGGCCGCGTGCGTCCGTGCACGGCTACTTCACTTCTTTGAGCGGGATCAGTCCTGGTGGTGGGGGAAGCGACGATGGCTCGACTGCTCCCTTGACCGGTGGCAGATCCTGATACATGAAATCCCACTTCCACCGCTCCGAGGGGTTGGAGGCCTGCAACCACGTCCGCGCGGACATCGTCGAGGCGAACGCCAAGCCCTCGATGCCCACAAGCCCCACCGCGCCGCCCATCCTGGCCGCGATGTCGCCGCGGACCGTCGCAGCGCTCGTATACCCGAGCTGGACTCCCAGCCCCGACGCCAGATCGACCAGAATCTGCCAGTCTTCGCGCGCGTCGCCGGGGGTGGCTAGCGCACGCGATGTCGCCTGCAGCCATCCTTGGTCATTCGTGTAGGACGCGTCCTTCTCGACAAAGGATGCGCCGGGCAGGACGAAATCCGCCGCCTTGGCCAGCGACGTCATCAGCACACCTTGCACGATGAGCAAGGGGAGTTGGCCAGCCGCTCGCGCGTCGAGCAACCATTGGCTATCGCCCAGTGTGCCGTCCGGGCCGGGGTCGAACACGAACAGCGCCGTCACCGAGCCGGCGGCGACCGCGGCCTGCAAAGCCCCCACGTTCGACGGGCCTTGCGGATCCCCCACCGCTCCCGTCACGAGACCGAAGGCTCGCGCGCCGTTCACGTTCGGGGCGTCGACCGCCGGCACCTTGAAGGTCGTTCGCGGTGGCTGCTGCTTGGGGGTGACGCGCCAGGACACGGTGATCGTGGACGGACCGGATGGGCCGAGCAGCTCCTCGGTGAGGCGCCGGAAGAGAAACAACTCTTCGTTCGACGCGTGAGCGGACACGAGGAACTTCACGCCATCGGGGCTGCTCTGGCCCGCCTGGGCGAGCCGATCGCGCAGCTTCGGCATGAGGTCAGCCCAGCTTGCCCGCTGCTGTGTGCCCTGGGCGTCGCGCACCAGCGGTGCGCGAAGGCGATCGTCCCCTTCAACCCACCGATAGTTGAATCGGCCGATGTCGCACATCCAGTACTGATTGACGTCTGCGTTGAACCGCGGCGTGAATCGGATGAGGCTAGAACCCTTGGCCCACTCCGGCTTGGCCTTGAGCCAGGCCGTGGTGTTGCAGCCTTTCGAGCACTGCGTGCAGATGGTGTCAGTGACGCTCGGGTTGTCCCACGGGCGTGACTTGAATCGGTAATCGCGTGTCGTGATGGCACCGACGGGGCAGACATCCACCAAATTGCCGGACATGAGCGAGTGCACGCCTTCGTCGTTGAACGTGCCGATCTCACTCCCGTTGCCCCGGTTGATCACGCCGATCTGCGCGTCGCCGTCAACCAGCCCCATGAACCGGACGCACCGGGTGCACATGATGCAGCGGTTGCGGTTCAGCATCAGCGTCGGCCCGAAGTCGACGTCGGCCTTGACTCCCTCCCCATCGAAGACGCGCCGCGGGAACTCCATGCGGCTGTTGTCGGGCCCGAACGTGTACGAGAAGTCCTGGAGCGGGCACTCGCCACCCTTGTCGCACACGGGGCAATCGAGCGGGTGATTGATCAGGAGGAACTCGAAGACGCCGGCGCGGGCGGCATGCACGTCAGGTGATTGTGTGTCGACGACCATGCCATCCGTGCACACCGTCGAGCACGACGTCTGCAACTTCGGCATCTTCTCGATTTTGACGATGCAGACGCGGCAGGACCCGTCGATGCCGATACCGGGGTGATAGCAGTAGTACGGCAGGGAGACGCCGTGTTCCAGAGCCGCCTGAAGAACAGTCTTCCCCTTCTCGACGGTGATCTGGCGACCATCGAGGGTCAGCGTGACGGTGTCCACGACCTCGATCATATCGCAGGTAGGGCGTTCAGGCGGGTCGGAGGCCGGTCGCGGGTGCGGAGCTAGGGGACGCGCTGCATCTCCGCGAGCAAGCCTTCGTCGCGGTCGACTTCCGCTTGCCGAAGCGTGCCAGCCAGCGGCACGGTGGTCTCGGTGACGCGCTCCGACACCGTAATCGTCACGGTTCCGGCGGGGCGATCGGCGTACTCCAGGCTGAGCGTGAGTGGGAACTCGAACAGGTCCGCCTGCTGCTGTTCCACGCGAACTGCGAGGCGCGAGCCGTTCGCCCCGGGCTCGACGCGAGCGGACCATGTGGCGGTAGGCAGACTCGACCCATAGATCCAGCGCTCGAAAAAGGTCTCAAGCGATCGGCCCGACACCGTCTCCATCGCCTCTCGCAGGCTCTCGGTGCCCGCTTTGCGATAACGCCAGTCGGCGTAGTACCGCCGGATTCCCGCAAAGAACGCCTCGTCGCCGAGCAGCCGTCTTAGCATGTGCAACACCACGCCGCCCTTGTTGTAGACGAGCGCGCGATGCACGCGTCCCTCGTTACGGATGTGCCCGAGGCGGTACCCCAGATACACCGGGCCCTGGTTGGAGGCCTCCACCGCCCACTTGCGCATGTGCCGAAGAATGGGGCCCATCGCGCTCGAACCACGCTGGTGACCCGCGTACATCGCGGCGAAGTACTGCGCGAAGCCCTCACTCAGCCACTGCTCGTGATAGTTACGCCATCCCACCGCCTGGCCCCACCACTGGTGGGCGAGCTCGTGCGCAAGGAAGAACTCCGGGTAGCCCTCGAAGGCGGCGGGGTCGTTGCGCCAGGTGACCATGCCCGATGACGGCAGCACTTGATTCAGGATGGCGAAGTACCCGGGACTGTGGCCGCCCGGCGTCACGTGTTCCGTCAGCGCCATCGTGAAGCTGTCGTACGGAATGTCACCCACGAGGGAGTCGTAGAACTTGACGATATCGGCCGCTCGCGCCATGTGCTCGCGGCTGCGGCCCGTTTGTCGCGGATTCGCTTCGAGCGCGAGCGCCAGCGACGTGTGCACCGGTGGTGGTGGCACCGGACGCGGGGTTTGATTCTGCGGCACCATCTGGATACCGAAGCCGGCGTTCACGGGCGGGATGGTGGACGGCGGCAGAGATCGCGGCTCGAATGTCAGGGCCGACGCATCCGTTCGCTCGAATCGGCTGGCGACGAAAGACAGGTAGCGCACCGGACGTTCGGCCCGAAACATGTACAGCTTGCCCGGCTGCGACCCTATCGCCGTGATGAACATCGGCGACTTCGGCTGCGGCGTGCCGCTTGCGACGACCGAGTACGAGCTCGGCACCGTGATGTGCACCACGGCTGTCGCGTAGTCGGTGATCGGGGCCTGTGGATACCAGTACGTGAGGTTGCTGTAGACGAAGTTCGGCTCTCCGCGCGTTGCGCCGAACGCGGCGGGTACGCCGGCGCCAAACGCAGGCGTGTCGTCTTGCTGCGCCACCGAAATCGTCTCGCGATCGGGACCTTGAGGAGGAAGGCGTCCGGCATACTGGATCGTGAGCCGGATCTCGCTCTCGGGCATCATCGAGACCGGCAGCGAGAGGAGGATGGCGTTTTGCCCCTTGGACCGAAGTCCGAACAACCGGCCGAACCGATCGCTCTCAATCGACCGCTCGACCAGCGAGTCCGCCAGCCGCAACGTCAGTTGCGCGGCCACCGTCCGCTTCACGCGCAGCCGCATCGTCGTCGATCCGACCAGCCACTGACGCTCCGGATCCAGTGTGAGGTCGACGTCGTAATGCAACACGTCGTATGCGGCCAGGGCGTCCTCGTCGTAGAAGCGGCCGCGCTGCTTCAGCTTCGTGGCGGATGCGTAGACCGAGACGTTGCGTTGTCGCCGGCGCTCGAAGAAGGCGATGTCCTCGGGCTCGTCTGCCGAACGCGCGTAGGTGAGCGTGCCGAAACGTCTGGTTTTGATCTCGGCAAGGAAGTCGCCCTCGCCAGGGAGCAGCGACCACGGGTCGCGCGAAAGATCCGCCAGGTCGAGGGTGAACGACTTCGCGGACTCCTCGTTGAACACCTGCTCGGCCCGGCGGAGCAGCCGTGGATCGACCGGGCGCGCGCTGAGCCGCGAGAGATCCGCGTGCGGTGTGATGTCGCGGAATCGCAGATACGCCGTCTCGAACCGAGTCATGAGCGCCGGCTCGCCTGCGAAGAGTCGCACCTGACCCTTCTCGGTTTCGGGCGCCGGCGCAAAACGCAGCTCGCCCTGGCCCATCAGCACGAGGCCCGTCGGCCCGTCGGGCGTGTCGACGCGAAAGACCGTTCCCTCCAGGAGCGTCAGCGTCAAGTCCTCCGCGCTGACGACGAAGTCGCGGGCGTCGTACTGCGAAGCTCGGGACACCGACAGTCGGAACAGTTTGTCGACCGAAGACAGCGAGTCCTGATCGGCGACCCGCCATGCGTTGGTCGTGCCCGGATCGGCTTCGGCGTCGAACTGCAGGGTGTCGACACGCGCCTCGTCTCCGAACTCCGCGAACATGTCAACGATGATGCGGGAAGCGACGGTCTTGGTGGCGCCGCGCGCCAGCTTGAGCCGCTCGCGTTCGACGAGCACGAGCCGCGTCACGCCCGGCTTGAAGAAACGAGACGCGAACCCCTTGGCGCGGGTCCGGTCCGCGGTCGGCGTCAGCAGCGCCAGATAGTCGTCCGCGTTGGCGGTGCGCGCCGCCTGCTCGATGCGGTGCAGCAGCTCTTGAACCCGCGTGCCCTCGTCGCCCTCCCACGACTGGCTGGCGGATGATGGTGCCTGCGCGTGCGCGATTCTTGGGCCGTCGGTGTACGGCAGCAGGGCCAGGAGCACGACGGCAAGCCACACCCGCATGCTCATAACGGCGCGACGTGCGCGGGAATGACACCGAGCTCGCGACCAACCTCGGCAAACGCGTCGAGTGCGCGCTGCAGCTGGTCGCGTGTGTGTGTCGCCGTGACGATAGTGCGGACGCGCGCCTTCCCGCGTGGCACCGTGGGGAACCCAATACCCTGCGCGAACACGCCCTGCGCGAACAGCCGGTCCGAAAGTGTCATCGCCAGCGCCGCGTCCCCGACGATCACCGGCGTGATCGGGCTCTCGCTGAGGCCGGTGTCGAAGCCGAGAGCGGCCAGGCCAGCTTTGAAGAAGCCCGTGTTGTCCCACAGCCGCGCGATCAGGTCCGGTTCCTCCATCAACACGTCCAGTGCGGCCAGGCATGTCGCGGCGACCGACGGCGGATGCGAGGTGGAGAAAAGGAACGGGCGCGCGCGATGGTGCAAGAACTCGATCAGCGCACCATTGCCGGCGACGTATCCGCCCAACGCACCCATCGCTTTCGAGAGCGTGCCTACCTGGACATCCACGCGCCCGTGCATGTCGAAGTGATCGACCGTGCCGCGGCCGTTGCGACCGAACACGCCGCTCGCGTGGGCATCGTCGACCATCATGATGCAGCCGAACTCTTCGGCGAGATCGCACAAGGCTGGCAACGGCCCGAGGTCGCCGTCCATGCTGAAGACGCCATCGGTGATGAGCAGCGTGCGCTGGCCGGCGGGCAACTCCCGCAACACACGACGGGCCGCATCGACGTCCTTGTGCGGAAAAATCCTGGTGGTCGCGCGACTGAGTCGACAGCCATCGATGATGCTCGCGTGATTCAGCTCGTCCGAGACGACCACATCGTCTTTGGTCAGAATCGACGCCACCGTTCCGGCGTTGGCGGTGACGCCGCTTTGAAACACGACCACGGCCTCGGTCCGCTTGAACTCAGCGAGGCGATGCTCCAGCTCCATGTGAAGCGCCATGGTCCCGGCGATCGTCCGGACCGATCCAGAGCCGACACCATAGCGTTCGATCGCGTCGATCGCACGTGCACGCAGTCGTGGATGCGTGGTCAGTCCGAGGTAGTTGTTGGAGGAGAGGTTGATGACACAACGGCCGTCGACAGAAGCCTCGGCGCCCTGTTCACCGTCGAGCACCCGCAGCCGTCTGTTCAGCCCTTCGCGTGTGAGGGACTCCAGCTCCGTGGCCAAGTAGCCGAGCGGATCGGATCGCATACAGGAGAGGCGGCCGCGCAGAGAAGGCGACCGCTACCAGTATATGACTTCCGTGGCTTGGGCCAGGCGCCGAACCACTCGACAATAGGCGCCAGAACCCGGGACTTTCTGCTAGCGAAGAAACAATAGCGCGGTCCAGGGGAGTGTGGACAAAAACAGGTAGATCCCTGTCAGGGCGGCGACCGCCACATGTACCCCCTAAGGTGCGGCAGCATGCCGAATCCGATCGCGACGAGCTTACCAGTGGCTAGCCCGATACCCGGCCCGACGACCCCAACCGCGCCCCGAATCAGCGGATTGGCCTCAATCCCGAGCCCCCAGATGTGGAAGCCGGCGTAGGTGTAGAAGCCATCGAGGTACTGCACGAGCAGGAAACCGATGACCGCGAGGTTCCCGAACCACTCCCTCGATTCACGCCGAATTGTCATGGACGCTTCTATACAATCTCAAGACGGGAACGCTTCGCGTCCGCCTTCGCTTCGAGAGGATATCAAGAACAGTGCCCGGTAGAAGAACGGCCTCTCGAGAGGTGGCCGCGGGCCGTTAGCGCAGATAGTCCGCTGTGAACTGGCCGACCAGTCCGTAGATCTCTCGCAGCTCGTTCGGGGCGGCCAGGAAGACGATCCGCATGTATCCCTCGGTGGGTGACATCCCGAAGCCCGAGCCATAAACGACGAGAATGCCGGTGGCGCGGAGAAGCGCCAGGACGTAGTCCTGGTCGCTCTTGCCTGGTGGCAGCGCCACCTTCGGCATCGCGTAGAACGCGGCTTGCGGCGCCACGCAGGTCACCCCGGGAATCGCTTGCAGCATCGACGTCGTGATCGCCGCGCGCTCGCGCATCGCGTCGCGCAGGGTTTGTTGACTCGTTCGATCACCTCGCAGTGCAACCGGTATGGCGAACTGCGTCATAGTCGGGCTGCACAAGCGGCCATCAGCGAGCTTCTTGATCGCCCCCACGACCTCATCGAGCCGAGGGGTGTTCGCGACCGCGAGCCAGCCCGTGCGCCAGCCAGGCGCGACGAAACCCTTCGAGAGGCTGGATAGCGAGATGATCGCGGCCTCCGGCGCCAAGCTTCCGAGGGGTGAAACGGGACCCCCGTAGCCGAGATCTCCGTAGACCTCGTCAACCAGAATCGGAAGGCCGTGGCGCTCCGCACATGCGATGAGCGCTCGACGAACCGCCGTCGGGTAGGACGCGCCAGTTGGGTTGTTGGGATCGATCACGACGAGGGCCCGCGTCTTCGGTGTGATCATTCGCTCGAGCTGGTCGAGGTCCGGCAGCCACCCGCTGTCCGGATCCGTCCGGTAGTACACCGGCGTCGCCTCCAGCTTCGCTAACACTGCCGTGTACAGCGGATAGATGGGTAGCGGAACGAGCACTTCTCGCCCTGCGTCGACCAGCGCCGTGAGCGTCAGCTCGATCGCCTCGGATGTGCCCGTGGTGATGAGGACGCGATCGGGCGAGATCGCCCAGCCCCGACCGGTGTATTCCTCGGCGACGGCCTCTCGTGCGGCCAGAAGGCCGACCGACGGGCAGTAGCCGTTCTCGCCATTTCGAAGCGCCTGAATCACCGCCTCGACAAGGTGGGGCGGCGGCTGGAACCCGAAGGCCGGAGGGTTCCCGATATTCATGTAACGGACACGTCGCCCGGAAGCTTCGACCCGTTTGGCCTCCGAGACGATGTTGCGGATGGCATACGAGAAGTGGCCGACACGGTGTGCGGCCGGGATCGCGATGTTCGCCGAGCTCACCGAGCGATTCTATCGCGTCCGGCTGACGGGCCCACCTGACGGACCGTGGAGCCCCTCAACCCGAAGGAGAGTTCGGCCGATAACAACGGCGCACGCTTAGAGAACGGGAACCAGCCGGTTGGTTGAGCTTCCAGATATTCACACTGGGTGGATACGGTCGGCGTAAACAGCGTAATTCTTACTCGCAGGGAAGGCCGTGATGGTCTCCGTGTAATATTTTCCCTGTCCGAACCCACCCCATCTGTTGCCGTCTCCGGGCGACAAAGTCCATGCAACCGTCCTAATATCAACGGGATACTCCCATTCCGCTCCGCGCGTGGCCGAATGGCAGCCACTTTGGAAGAGAGGTTTGGTAGATGACGCGGATATCGTTCATCCTCACGACGAGTTTGATGATCGCAACGATAGCAGACGAAGCACTGAGAGGCCAAAGCCAGACAGGCCGTGCACGGCAGGATATCCCTGTGCAGGATGGCCCTTCCGTTGCGACCTTCAAGTCAGGCGTGGACCTCGTGCGCGTCAGTGCCGTGGTTCGCGACCGAAAGGGGAGGTTTGTCCGTCATCTCACCGCGAGCGATTTCAGTGTCCTCGATGAGGGACGCATCCGCCCCATCTCGGACTTTCGACACGACCTCTCGGGCGTCAGCATCGCTGTGCTGTTTGATGTCAGCGGAAGTATGGAGGCACGTCTTAAGTTCGCACGTGAGGCCGCATCTCATCTGTTCGGTTGGCTGGATCCGACGCGCGACGAAGCGGCCGTGTTTGCGTTCGACACACGGCTGACTCAGCTGACTCCGTTCACGATGGGCCTTCGGGTGCTGCCGGAGGAGCTCGACTTGCTCACGCCTTTTGGGGCGACCGGCCTTCACGACGCGATCGCGCAGACCGCGCGACGACTCGAAGGGCGCGAAGGTCGCCGGCGGGCCGTCGTGGTGCTCACGGACGGCGTGGACAACGCGAGCCGCCTGTCGCCGAGCGAAGTTTCAGGCATCGCCAGTGCGATCGACGTGCCGGTGTACGTGGTCGGTATCGTCCCGTCGATCGACAATCCGTCGGCGGAATCGGCTGTTCCGTCGGCTGCTCGATCGGCGCTCACTGGATCGTTGGCCAACCTCGCCGAATGGACTGGTGGGTATTCATTCGTCGCCAGTACGCCGGGCGAGCGCAGTGCCGCGTCTCGCCAGATCGTCGAGGAGCTGCGCCATCGGTATTTGCTAGCATTTGAATCGAGCACACGACCGGGCTGGCACCCGCTCATTGTTCGAGCGCGCGACAAGGATCTGACCGTTCGTGCCCGGAGCGGTTATTTCGCAGGGCAATCGCGCCCGCATTCGCAGTAGGAGGACCGTCATGTTCCGGAATCTCTTCGTGGCTATCCCGATTGCCGTCCTGGCGGTTGGAGGCTCAACGGCCTGTGCGACCAAGAAGTTCGTGCGCACGAGCGTGGGTCAGGTGAACGACAAAGTAGACTCTCTCGGCCGCTCGCTCGAGGAAACACAGGAGCGCACCCGGCAGAACGAGGGCCGGATCACGGAAGTCGACCAGAGGGCCCAGGGTGCCGCGTCGGCTGCGGCTGCCGCGGACCAGAAGGCCACCCACGCTGGTGCTGCCGCTCAAACCGCTCAGAACGCGGCGAACCAGGCCGGCACCGCCGCGTCAACCGCGAACCAGAAGGCCGACGCGCTCGACAGGGCGATGAAGAAGGTCATCTTCGAAGTCGTGCTCCAGCAGGCCGGCGGTGACTTCAAGTTGGGCCAGACCCAGTTGCCGGACGACGCCAAGGCGGAGATCGATCGGATGGTCAGCCAGATCAAGTCCGATCCCAAGGGTGCCTTCTTCGAGATCGAGGGGCACACCGACAACGTGGGCGACAAGGCCTACAACGAGCGGCTCGGTCTCGACCGCGCAGAGGCCGTCAAGCGCTACCTCTACGAGCAGCACCAGATCCCGTTGCACAAGATGAACGTCATCACCTACGGTGAGGATAAGCCAGTGGCGCCCAACAACACTCGCGCCGGTCGCGCCCAGAACCGCCGGGTCGTGGTCAAGGCCATCGTCTAGCTTTCGGAACACGTCGAACGAGGACGGCTCGAGCAACCGCGTCGTCCTCGTTCGTGCTCGTCGCCGGAGCCGCCGCCAATGGTGACCAGCAGCCTCGAGGAACGAGAGGTCCAGCTCCTGCTGGTGGCCCTCCGCTACTGGCGTGCGCATCGGTCTGAGGGCGCGACGCGCCATTCCGACCTGCAGCTGACCCCAGACATCGTCGACCGACTCCTCGCCAAACTCGCCGCCGCGTGCCCCGTCGAGAACGATCTCAATCGGCGCTCGCCTTCAAGTAACGACCTTTCGAGCATCGCACGCCCGAAATCGGCTCGTGACGACGTGCCATCGAGACCGACCCGCCGCCCCTGAACCTTCGAACCCCGGACCCGCGAACCGCCGAACCACGCCGCTCTGTACCTCGGGCACGTTTTGAACCCCTATGAGCCCCGCTTCTGGTAATCTGCTCCGAGAGAGCATGGACCTGCACGGACGCGCGGCACTCATCACGGGGGGAAAGCGCATTGGCGCTGTGTTGGCTGAGCAACTCGCACGACGAGGCGTGGATGTCGCCCTGACCTTCTCACGCTCGCGCGCGGAGGCCGAGCGAACAAGCGAGGCCGTGGCGGCGCACGGTCGTCGCGGGATCACGATCGCGGCCGATCTCTCTCAGCCCGACTCATGCGCCGAAGCCGTTGCGCGCACGGTTGAAGCCCTCGGGCGACTCGACATCCTCGTCAACATGGCTTCCGCCTACGTTCGACGTCCCTTCGCCGAGCTCACGTGGGCGGATTGGTCGGCGCCACTCGACATCGACCTACGCTCGAGCTACGCCTGCGCACGGGCGGCGGTTCCGCACATGCGCCGCCAGGGCCGCGGGCATATCGTCAACTTCTCCGACTGGGTGGCGAAAAGCGGTCGTCCTCGCTACCTCGGCTACCTTCCGTACTACGTGGCGAAGGCTGGCGTGATCGCACTCACCGAAGCTCTGGCCCTCGAGCTCGCCCACGAGAGCATTCTGGTCAACGCCATCGCGCCCGGCCCTATCGTCGCCCCTTCCGACTTGACAGACGATGAGATCAAAGCTGTCGTGGACGCGACGCCGCTCGGTCGCTGGGGTGGTGAGATGGAGATCGCGAAGGCCGTAATCGCGCTGCTCGAATCGGACTTCATCACGGGCGAGACCGTCCGGGTCGATGGCGGTCGGCACCTGTGCTGAAGCGCGTCCACTGGCTGTGCTTCGCAGTCTTGATGGCGTGCTGCTCGCCGAAGCAAGTGCCGCCCGAGTCACCCCCGCCGCGAAGCTCGTCATCCGGCACACCGTCGACCCAACCGCCACAGGCTGTGCCGGGCGCGAGCCAGCCGGTTGCGGCCGAGCGCGACGCCGCGCCGGAAGGCTCCGCAGCTTCGGCGTCGAAAGGACAAGTTGTGCCGACCACGGTCGCCAAGGAAGGCACCCCCGGCGAGTGGTCGGGCATCGTGAAGGTCGGGATGATGGCGATTGGTGGAGAGACCACCGGAATCACCCTCACAACCGACACGGCCGTGTACGAAATGCTCGCGACAGGAACGGAGCTCGGCATTTTGGCGGACTCGAGCGGACAGCGCGTTGCGGTCCGCGGGCGCCTACGCGAGATATCGGGCGTCGAGCTGCGAAAACGCCGAATCATTGACGTCCAAGAGATCGTTCGACGCTGAGTTAATTGTCCAGCATTGCCACGTCCAACGTAGGGCCTGACCCGACAACGCCGAGGAGGCCTATGCGCGCTTCTCAAAGAGCCACCTTGTTCCCCTCTGCCATCGCCTTGGCGGGGGCCGTTGCAGCGGCATTTATCGCGGCACTCGGCCGCCCCGTCGAAGCTCAGGTGGACAACCCCCCGTTCCCAACGATGCCCATCGACTGGGCGGAGGCATTCATCCGAGCGGCTGAAGACAATCTCGAGTACTTGCCGGGTGAGGTTGTCGTGAAGTTTCGAGACGGCACGTCGCTGGCGGGGCAGCAGCAAGCGCTGGACGCGATTCGCAGCCGGCCGCCGGTGAGCAACCTGCAGCCCCTCGGAGACGCCTTCCTGCTGAGGGATGTCGCGGAGTGGAACGCACAGATTCTGTCCGCGCAGCTCTCCTCCCAGCCCGAAGTCGAGTACGCCGAACCGAACTACCTGTATCGCCTGAGCTTCACGCCAAATGATCCGGGTTTCGCCGCCCGCCAGTGGAACCTCACTGCGCTCGACTTGCCGACGGCGTGGGACATCAACGACGGAGCTGCAAACGTGACCGTTGCCGTCGTGGATTCCGGTGTGACGACCGTCAATCAGACATTCGGGGCTGTGACATGGGAGGGCACGCGCTTTCAGACGTTCGCCGTGCCGTTCAGCGTGAGCCCCGAGATGTCGTCGAGTCGCTTTGCGTCGCCCCGCGACTTCGTCGGCGGCGGTGACACGACGGTCCTCGACCTTGTGGGACACGGATCGCACGTCGCCGGGACGATCGCCCAGGAAACGAACAACAACCTGGCGGAGGCGGGCATCGCCTACCGTGCTCGGATCATGCCGTTGAAAGCGTGCTTCGGCTACTGGGAACTGCAGTTCAGCATGTCCGCCAATGGACGACCCGGCTTTACGCCTCAAGGTGCAGGCGGCTGCGACTCGGCGAGTGTTGCGGCCGGCATTCGGTACGCCGCGGACAATGGCGCACAGGTGATCAACTTGAGTCTCGGTGGGCCCATCCCGGCGACCGTCTTGAGAGACGCAATCACCTACGCGGTGGGCCGCGGCGCGTTTGTCGCGATCGCCATGGGCAACGATTTCGAAGCGGGCAATCCGACCACATACCCGGCAGCGTACGCCCAGTCGATCGATGGCGCGATGGCCGTTGGCTCAGTCGGCCGATCGCTGCGGAGGTCCTACTTCTCCAACACTGGCGCACACATCGAGATCGCCGCTCCTGGCGGCGACATCCGAGACGGCGGCGCCAGCGGAGTGGTGTGGCAGATGACGATCTTTCCGCCCGATTCCGACACGCGAACCGTGATCTTCCCCCGTTTCGACCGCTACGCCTCGGTGGGCAATCAAGGCACGTCGATGGCATCGCCCCACATCGCGGGTGTTGCCGCCCTCATCATCAGCCAAGGCGTCAGGAACCCGGCTGCTGTGGAAGCGCTGATCAAGCGGACAGCGCGGCCCCTCGGCACGTCTGACGCCAGCCGCCCCGGATGGAACAACGATTTCGGCTATGGCCTGATTCAACCCCGTCCTGCGCTCCGCGGCTTCGGGATCGCGAAGTAGGGAGGCTCATCATGAACCGCGTAACCCGTGCCTCGTTGATGGTGCTTCTCGTCGCGCTGCTCCTGCCGGTCTCGGCGCGGGCGCAGTCCACCCAGTCCATCGGGGTGCGAGCGTCGTTCGGCCTGGACTTCAACGCGATGTCGGCGTCAGACAGCTTCAACGCCGTGCTTGGCAGCTCGCAGCTGAGGGGCTTTGGCGCCGGTGCCGACGTGTTGAACGTGTGGAAGAACGTCTTCGCCCGCGTATCGTTCTCGCGCGCGAAGAAGGAGGGTGAGCGCGCCGTGGTGTTCAACAACGAAGTGGTTCGAATCGGCGTGCCCATCACCGTCACTTACACGCCCATCGAGATCGGCGGGGGCTGGCAGTTCGCGTCAATCGGGGGCGGTCGATTCACGCCGTACGCGGGAGGTGGCCTGTTCCGACTCAGCTACTCCGAGAAGTCGCCCTTCGCTGTCTCCGGTGAGGACGTGAGCTTGTCGAAGGCGGGTTACCTGATGTTCGGCGGCGTCGAGGTGCCCGTCGCGAAGTATCTCGTAGTCGGCGGCGAAGCCCAGTATCGCAGCGTCTCCGACGCCATTGGCACCGACGGCGTGTCACGGGACTTCGCGGAGAAGAACCTCGGAGGATTCACGATGCGTGTGCTCGTCGGGTTTAGGAGATAGACACGCCCGCCGTCTCCAGAATCAAGGCCAGTGTGCGGTGTGCGCGGCCGACGGGTAGATTGCTGATGTAGAAGTGGCGCGCGCCCGCGTCGAGTAGCGCCCGGACCGTCCGGGCGCAAATCTCGTCTGCCGTTGCCCCGCGCCCGAACTCTTCGACGAGCCCCTCGATGGGAACCGGCAGGAAGTTCTTCAGGGCGTCGAGCGTCTTGCGATTGGCGCTGCGGTAGTAGAAGACGCCGAACATCCCAGGAATCGCCAGACCACGGCGGGCCCCCGCGTCGAGGAAGCGTGAGACGGCCGGCAGGTCGTAGTGGCTGACGACCTGTGTCAAATAGAACTCCCCATGGAACTGCGGATCGGCGAGGAAGTCGATCTGGCGACCCGCGTCCGCATGTGGGTTGGCCCACCCCCCGAGCGACAGCGCGCGATTGCGCTGGCGGAGCACCTCTCGGAGCTGCCACGCATGGGCGACCACGCGTGGAGTCCCCACGTTCTTGTCTCCGCCCAACACCACCAGCGATCGGAACCCGTGCTGATGTGCTCGCTCCGCGTAGGACAGACAGTACTCGAGTGAGTGCTTGGTGGTGAGGAATGGCACGATCCGCTCGCGCGGTACGTCGCGGCCGATGTTGATCACGAGATGGCGAAGGTTGTCCTCCTCCTGCGTGCCGACCGCGCTATCCGTCAGGAACACGAATGTGCCGCTCCGCGTCAGCCGTCGGACGGCATGGTAGGTGTCGATCCAGGCGTCCATGCCTTCGGTCGCCGCCAGCTCAGCCCGGGGAGGGCGCAGTTCGGCGGCGAATACCGGCGTGTCGGATCGTAGTGCGGTCGGGAGATCGAGCGGAGTCAGTGCAGTCAGGCGAGCCGCTTGTGTGTCTTGATTACTTCGTCGATGAGAAACAGATCGGTCAGCAGAGCGCGCAGATGGATCGACGCGTTGAGGTTGTCTACCAACTGTGAGCTGATGGCCGGCTGGGCCAACACGAGGCGGACCGCAGCTTGAGCGTCACGGGCATCGCGCTCGAGCACGTTGATGAATCCGGTGTACGGCGCTGACGATTCGACAGCAAGCTGGTCGACGAATCTCGTGAGGAACGCCGCCAGATCTGACAGCGCCCCGTCACATTTTCTCAGATACTCGCGGACTTGCGTGCCAGACCCGCTGCCCTGATCGGTGGGGAGTCCTTGCGCCGCATACGCAAGCATGAACTCGTAACACTCTTCGATGGCGTCGCAGCGCGAGCTGAGTTCAGCTCGCGCTGCTTCGATAGCTGTGCTCACGCGCGCCTCGCCGGCTGCGAGCCGTCCTTGACGCTCCAACGACGCGAGTCGTGATGCATCAGGTAATCACGGCGTGTGATTTTCCCGAAGATCATGGACTTGGTGATCCACAACTTCTCGGGTCGCAGCGCGAAGTACACGTGCGCGATGACCAGCCCGACGAGGCCGACGCCGGCCAGCCCGTGGAGCACGTAGGTGAACCCCCACGTCGTGTCCGAGAAGACGTACGGGTTGCGGGTGAAGACGGGCGTCCGCACGCGGCTCATCATCAGGATGCCGCTGATCGCCGCGGTGAGACCGACCACCACGATGGCGAGATGATACAACCGGTTCCCCATCGGGTACTTGGCCGGCTTGGGTGCGCTGACCTCACGACCGAGCTCGCGCATCAGCTCGGCCTTGATCTCCGGGATGTCCTTCGGGCTCACCCAGATCGACCAGAAGTCGAGGAAGAAGCTCGCGTGGATGATGTGGTAGATGATGGACCCGGTCAGCACCAGGCCCGCCATCCAGTGCCACCACACCCAGGCGAACTTGACGCCGACGATGGGCAGGAAGGACGTCAACAAGAGGACGAACATCGAGGCGGCCATCACCCAGTGGAACACACGGGCCATGAACGTATGCCGCTCGATGCGGTCAGGCAGGTGTCGGTTCGCGGCTTCGAGCGCGTCGGTTTCTGCCTCGCTGTACTTATGGTGCGCCGACAGCACCATGTAGCTCGCGTGGGCCACCAGAAACATGATGCCCGCGAAGAGCGATGCCCACAGCAAGTCCCACGACACGTGCGTGAGGATCTGCTGTCCCCAGGGATTGCGTCCCCACGTCAGGAAGTCCATTGTCACCCCTCCAACAGAATGATCTTTTGTCAGTCGTCAGTCGCGAGTCCCGAGTCGCAATTCGCCGGTCCATGACGCCACGGCCGCGTGGTCGTGACGAGGACTGGCGACCTGTGACTTGCGACTGGCGCGCGGGCGGCTACGTCGTGGTCGCCGCCGTGGTGCCGCGGAGCGCGCGCATGACCAGGTTCCGCATCAGCGGCACCTTGTAGCCGTTGTAGCGCAGCGGCACCGCGCCCTCCACCGCCACCTCGCCGGCCATCTGCGCCGTCTCGT
>VFZL01000025.1 GCA_016871175.1 Acidimicrobiia bacterium
CGCGAGCGATCGTCCCGCTTCTAGCCGTCGGGGTGGTGTCGGTGGTGCTCACCGCGTGTGCAGCCAGAACGATACCTGCGCCGGTTGTCACCACTCCTCGTTACCCGGACTTCCTCGCCCCGCCGGTGCCGCAGGCGTTCACGGGGACGGCAGCGGCCGCCGCACACGATCGCGCCTGGCGGTTCCTGCAGGCTGGTGATTTGCGCGGCGCCGAGCGAGAAGTCGGCGTGGCGCTCCAGGCCGCTGCGGCTTTCTATCCGGCCGAGGCGGCGAGCGGGTACATTGCGTTGGCACGCAAGGATCCGAAGGGCGCGCTGAGCCACTTCGACAGGGCGCTGGAGCGACGAGCCGACTATGTGTCGGCCTTGGTCGGACGGGGTCGGTCGCTCCAAGCGCTCGAGCGGGACGAGGAGGCGATCGCCGCGTATCAGGCCGCGCTGATACAGGACGCCGGACTGACCGACCTGCCGCGTCAAATCGATCTCTTGCGCTTCCGGAGCGCCGAACGACAAATCGCGCAGGCGAGACAAGCGGCACGCGCCAATCAGCTCGACGAGGCACGCAGCGCATACGCGCGCGCCATCGTGACGTCACCAGACAGCGCATTTCTGTATCGAGAGCTGGCGATCCTCGAGCGGCAAGCCGGGGAGCCGGACGCCGCGCTCGAGCGTTTTCGCAAAGCCGTGGAGCTCGACCCGTCGGACGCGGTGGCGATTGGGCAGATCGCGGAAATCCTCGAGGCCAAGGGTGATGTGGAGGGCGCTCTCAAGGCGTACGCAGAGGCCCTCGCGCTCGACCCGAGCGATCGCGTGCGGCAGCGCAGCGATGCCCTGACCGCGCGTCTCGAGCTGACGCGGCTACCCGAGGAGTACCGGGCCATCGAGTCCGCCCCGGCCATCACACGCGCGCAGCTGGCAGCGCTGATTGGTGTGCGATTGGCCAAACAACTGGACGCGTTTCCCACAACCGAACCCAGCGTCATCACTGACATCCGCGGTGATTGGGCTGAGCGCTGGATCGTCAGCGTGGCGCGCGCGGGCGTGATGGAACCTTACCCGAACCACACGTTCGAGCCGCGTGCCGTCGTGCAGCGAGGCGAGCTGGCTCCCATCGCCGGTCGCTTGATTCTGCGCCTCTCTCCGCCACAACAGGCACGGGCCTGGCAGGCGACCCGCCCCTCATTCACCGATCTGTCCCCCGGACACCTGGCCTACCCAGCCGCCTCGACCGCCGTCGCGTCTGGTGCGATGACGAGCACGGCCGATGGCGCGTTTCGGCCCGGCCAGCCGGTGACTGGCGCCGAGGCGATCGCCATGGTCGATCGCGTGTTGCGCCTTGCTGGACCGATCGATCCAGCCGCCCGGACCCGATGAACAGCGTCTTCACGCTCGCGAACCAGCTCACGTTGTTGCGGATGCTCTTGATCCCCGCGTTCGTGCTGCTCGTCATCTATGAACAGCTTGGTTGGGCGCTAACGGTGTTCATCGTCGCGGGCGTCACCGATGGGCTCGACGGCCTGGCCGCTCGCTATACAGGCCAGAAGACGAGCCTGGGGGCGTGGTTCGACCCGGCCGCCGACAAGCTGCTGCTCGTCACCACGTTCATCGTGCTCACGTTGCCGGGGTTGGGGCTCGAGAACCGCCTGCCGATCTGGCTCACGATTCTCATCATCAGCCGTGACGTGGGCATCGTGCTGACCGTCGCGGTTATCAACCTGGTGATCGGTCCACGGACGTTCCGGCCGTCGATCTATGGGAAGATTGCCACGGTCACCTACATCGTCACGGCGGTGGTCGCCATGTTCTTCAACTATCGCGGGTACGCTTCGCCGGTCGTGACCGTGTTCGTGTATGCGTCCTTGGCCATCACGCTGATCTCCGGACTGCACTACGTGTTCCACGCCTCACGCATCGTCAACACCTGAGGGGACGACGGTCGTGCGGCCATCCGTTGGAGCTGTCATGCGGCGCGTAATCACTCGGACTCTTTGGCTCCTTGACACCGGCCCGCTCGCGATCGGCCTGGCGTTCTGGCTCGCTGGATCCGGCCCCGTCGCGGCTCAAACCGGCACCTCACCGAAACAAGCGGTGGTCGAGACGACACTGGGGACCTTCATTGTGGACATCACGCCGGAGACGGGCCCCACTCACGCGGCGTACTTCCTCAAGCAGGCGGAAGCCGGTGCCTACGACGGCACGACGTTCCACCGCATGGTCAAGAACGGCATGATCATGGGTGGCGATCCGATCTCCAAGGACCCGGCCAAGCAAGCCCAATACGGTACGGGCGGACAGAATGCCCTGAAAGCCGAAGCGCGAGCGCCAAAGATGACGGGCGGGTCGGTCGCAGCCGTCTTGGTGCCAGGCCGGCCCGACAGTGGCGGCGCGCAGTTCTTCATCGTTCTCGTCGACCAGCCTGCATTGGACAATCAGTACACCGTGTTTGCCCGGGTGAATGACGGCATGGGCGTCCTTCAGAAGATCTCCGAGACGCCGATCGACACCAATGGAAAAGCCACGGCACGCGTGGAAATCACGCGGATCACCATTCGTGACACGCCGCCGCCCGAGCCCGAGCCCTTCGTCAACGAAACCGCACAGGAGCTCGGCACCTATCGGGCGATTCTCGACACCTCCGCCGGGCCAATCATGCTCGAGTTCCTCATCGACAAGGCGCCGGAGCACGTACGGCAATTCCTCAAGCTGGCGAAGGCAGGCGTGTACGACGGCATGGCGTTCCACCGCGTGGCACCGGGATTCGTGATCCAGACCGGCGCCCTGAACACGCGGGAGCAACCGCTGACACCCAAGCAGCACGCGCTCGTCCACAACATGCGGCCCGAGATCAACGACACCAAACACGTCAAGGGTATCGTGTCGCTGGCACGCGGCGATGCGCCGGACAGCGGCACCACGTCGTTCTTCATCTGCACCGGGACGTCGACCGCCCTCGACGGCGTCTATACGGCCTTCGCGCGCGTGGTGGACGGCATGGCCGCCGTCGAGGCCATCGAGGCGTCACCTCGGACGGGAGAGACACCGAATGTGCGCATCGATCTGAAGGCGGTTCGCCTGGTCAAGAAGGACATCCAGTAGAGCAGGCTGCGGAGGTCCGTCAATCGCCCCTCACGGGCGGCTTGAGGAGGAGCGGCTCCAGCGGCACCGGGGGTGGCGCGACCCACGAGTGCGGTGCACCCTTGCCAACCGCCGGGGCGGCCGGCGCGGTGCGGGATTCGGTGAGATCGAACAGCAGAACGCTGCCCGGCTCCCGATACACAGCAAGCGGCGGCTGGTCCACGATGGCACTGCGCCGCTGCAACGCGTAGCGCGTTTTGAATTCGTCCATCTCCCGGTCCTCGATGAGGGCGTAGGTCCGCACGCCGCGGCCGGCCAGTCGACCGCGGTATCGAGCGACTGCTCATCGAGCCAGGGAAAATAGAGTGTCATCCGCCCGCCGTAATAGCGCAGCGATCCGCTGTGAATCAGGCAGATGACGACGCTGTTGGGCGGCGTCATGTGCGCCACCAATCGCGCGATCGCCACGCTGCGATCCTCGCCCCATCCTTGGTCCAGGACCCTCCGCTGGCCTCCATACCGCACCTGGATCAACAACACCATGGCCACGGCGCCAACAGTGAGAGGACGAGCCGCCCGCGTGCGCACGCTCATGCACGCGACGGAGACCGCGCCGATACCTATCATGAAGAAGGGTCACGATGAGAGCATGAAGCGCAGGAACAGCCACGTGTCGAATACGTACCAGGCGAGGTAGATGCTCCAGAGCGTGGCAACGAAGGCGCCGATCACGATGAACACGCGGCGGTCCGGCACGCGGGGCCAGATCGGCCGCAGCGGCACGACAATCGCCGCAACGCCGATCAGGACAGCCGGGGTTTGCGACTGCACCATCCAGGCGAGGTAGTTCAGGGCATTCGTGCCCATCCGACTCCACGCGAACAGGTCACCCAGCGCGCCGTATCCCGACGTGAACGGCGACCCATACAGCTCGCGATTGATCAGGTCCACAGCAAACACGCTCGGGAGTACCCCGACCCCATAGGCGAGGCAGAGCCCCGGCACTCGGCGCCGCTCGAATGACGTCTAGAACTACAGGGCGTAGTGGAGTCCGAGGATCGCCGCAAGCGGCGCGAGATTCGGGCGAATGAGCACTGCCAGGCCGGCAGCCAGGCCCGCACCTACGGCGTGGCGCAGGCGGAGCGGCCCAGCGCTGCGTAGAACGCCACGGCCCACGCCGCCGCGACCGGCATGTCCGTCATGGCCACCAGCGCGTATGTCACCAACACCGGGCTTGCTGCCAGGAGGTACGCCCCAATCAGGCCGGCCGTATCTGACCCGAGTCGCCGGTCCAGCCCGAAGGTGGCCAGCACCAGCACCGCAGTAGAGAACGGCACGACGAAGTGCATCGCCGTCTGACCACCCACACGCTTTGCGAGCGCAAGGAGCAGCGGAAGCCCGGGTGCATAGGTCGGCACAATAACCCGATTGTCCTGCGGCGACGGCTGATAGCCGAGCGGCGCGAAAGCGCGATCGGCGTTGGGCCATGGGGCCTCGACGGTGAAGGGCTGTGGGATCTTCAAGTCGCCTCGAAGCCACAGATCCGCTTGGCTCACGTAGCCGTAGCTGTCAGCCCCACTCAGGGCTCGAGTCCCCATGCTCGCGGTCAGGACGAACATGCCTATCGTGAGGAGCCCTGCGACTTGGGGGACGGTAATCCGTGTGGAGAGAGAGTAAACCAATCGTAGGACGCCAATCGCGACAACCCACTCCACGACGGTCCCTGTCCAAATCACCACGCGATATGCTGAGACCAACGGCGCCACGAGGACGATGGCGATCAACGAGAGGGCCAGTGCACCGACAACGCGCGAGGCAACCTGAACGGCCACGGGGTCTGCGGTCGCTGGGCCGAGAAGCAAGAGCGCCGCAACGGCGGCGAACGTCAGGAAGCCCCACAGCCGGGACGGGCGAACAAAAGTTGCCCCATCGGCGGGGATCACGTACGACATCAGCGGGCCCGTCGTGTTGCCGTGATGGGTCGCGATCTCCAGGTATTCGAGGGTCCACGGACCGGCGGCGACCACACCGATCTCAGGAGCCTCGGAGGCTCGCCGCCAAGGTCCGGTGACGGCGCAGTCGATTCGCGTGGAACCGCCGGCTGATACCGACCGCTCGCAGGCCGGCTCGCCGCCGACTGTGACGCGAAAAAGCATCGGGGTCGCGCTGGCGTGCCTGACGCGCGCGATGAGCGCCCACGGGGCGATGAGATCGTCCGCCATCCGGTCGTTCAGGCTCACCACGACGCGACCATCGGACGCTTCGATTGACCGCTCGACGAGCTTGACCCGAACATGGGCGATGTCGACGTAGACACTTGTCGCCACGAACACCGCGAAGGTCGTAGCAACAGCCGCCGTCCAGATGGCCTGTCGCAGATTCGGAAGCACAACGGTCAGGGCACGCGCTCGACCTTTACGGCAACGCCGACCAGGTACTCCAGTCGAATCCGGTCGCCTGGCTCAAGATGGCGGGTCACCGCCTCAGACCCCATGCGGGCGACGTGCGTCTGACCGTCGGGATCCTCCACGTCGGTGAAGAAGATGTCGAGGGACACCTGTCCGTGGATGCTGACAGGTTGCACTTTCTTCAGGATGCCGTATCGGGTGCCCTTCAACATCGCGTCACTCAGTATACGCGGAGAACCGCGACACGCGGGCAGACACGTGGGTTCAATCGGAGAACGGGAGGCGGGGCGGGCCCGGCGACCTGGCATCAGGATCCACCAGGTTGTGCACGCTGACGCCGAGCAAGCGGACAGGCCGACCGCCCGCCTCGGTCCGGGTCAGCAACTCAAGGGCACGAGTGACCAGGGCATCAGCGTTCTGCGTGGGCAGGGCGCTGTGGCTTCGCGTCACGGTTGTGAAGTCCGAATACCGCACTTTGATCACAACGGTTCGGGCGAAGAGTCGGCGCCGAGCCAGCCATGCCGCGGCATCGGCGGCCATCTCAGCCAGTTCGCGTCGCATCCGAGCGACGTCTGTCAGGTCCTCCGCGTACGTGGTCTCGGAGCCCGACGATTTCGTCTCGCGGTGTGGGGTCACTGGCCGCTCATCGACGCCGTACGAGAGCTGAATCAGCCAATCCGCGAGGCTCCCGACGGTCTCTCGCAACTGGTCGACATCGATGGTTCGCACGTCCACCAGCCGTTCGATGCCACGCGCGCGTAGCTTCCCAGCGGTCACCGGACCGACGCCCCGCAAGGCGTCGACCGGCAGGCGCTGGAGGAATGGCTCGACACGCTCCGGACTGATCACCGTGAGGCCGTCGGGCTTCTTCCACCCCGAGGCGATCTTCGCGAGAAACTTGTTCGGGGCGGCGCCGGCCGAGGCGGTGAGCGCCGTCGCCTCGCGGATACCGGCCTTCAGGCGGCGTGCGACGTTGACGGCGAATGGCTCGTTCCACGCGTTCTCGGTCACGTCGAGATAGGCCTCGTCGAGCGACAGCGGTTCGACCAGCGGCGTGACCTCACGGAAGAGTGCGAAGACGGCGTCCGATGCCGCCTTGTAGCGGGAGAAGTCCGGTCGGACAATGACGAGAGAGGGGCAGAGCCTGACGGCCTTGGCCATCGACATGGCCGAGCGGACGCCGAACGTTCGCGCCTCATAGCTGGCAGCGGCCACCACGCCTCGCCGGTCGGGCTGGCCACCGACTGCCACGGGCCGCCCCTTCAACGACGGATCGTCGCGCTGCTCCACCGACGCATAGAAGGCGTCCATGTCGATGTGCAGAATGCGTCGGAGACCACCAGACATCGTTGGAAACTCAAGATCTCGCGTGAAAACTGCTTCGCCGCCGGATCCGTTGCAGACTCATCGACTCGAATTGTAAACTTGACATCTGCACGATCGGCTGCGCACCGGCGTACCGTCGGAATCCCTGAACCCTTGAACCCCTGAACCTGCGAACCCCAGAACCCTAGAACCTCTGCGATCGCTGCGACTTATGCCCCAATTCATCTACACCATGAAAGGCCTCGGGAAAGTTCATCCTCCCGATATCCGTGTCCTCGACGATATCTGGCTCTCATTTCTGCCGGGCGCGAAAATCGGTGTCCTCGGGCTGAACGGTGCGGGCAAGAGTTCGTTGCTGAAGATCATGGCGGGCGATGACCAGAGCTTCCTCGGTGAGGCGTTTCCGGCCGCAGGGATTTCGGTGGGATTCCTGCAGCAAGAGCCCCGTCTGAACGCCTCGAAAACGGTCCTCGGCAACGTGGAAGAAGGGGTCGCGTCGATCAAGGCATTGCTGGCGCGCTACGACGAAGTCAACGAGAGGCTAGGACAGGACTTGTCGCCGGAGGAGATGGACAAGGTTCTCGAAGAGCAAGGGAAACTGCAAGACAAGATCGACGCCGCAAATGCCTGGGACCTCGACTCGCGGCTCGAGCTGGCGATGGACGCGCTTCGCTTGCCGCCGCCGGATGCGGATGTCACCACACTCTCTGGCGGCGAGCGTCGTCGCGTCGCGCTGTGCCGGCTCCTGCTTCTGTCGCCCGACCTGCTCCTGTTGGACGAGCCCACCAACCACCTCGACGCCGAGTCGGTCGCCTGGCTCGAGCGGTTTCTGAGGGACTATCCAGGCACGGTTGTCGCCGTGACGCACGACCGCTATTTCCTCGACAACGTGGCTGGCTGGATTCTCGAGCTCGATCGCGGGCACGGCATTCCCTGGGAAGGGAACTACTCGTCGTGGTTGGAACAGAAGCAGAACCGCCTGGCGCAGGAAGAGAAGGCCGAAACAAAACGGCAGCGGACGCTCGAACGTGAGCTGGAATGGATCCGCATGTCGCCCCGAGCCCGACAAGCGAAGGGCAAAGCGCGGCTGAACGCCTACGATGAGCTTCTGAAAGAGGACGTCGCCCAGAAGATTGAGACGGCCGAGATCTACATTCAACCCGGCCCTCGCCTCGGTGACGTCGTGGTCGAAGCGAGAGACCTTCGCAAAGGCTACGGCGACAACCTGCTCATCGACGGGCTTGACTTCACGCTGCCGCGCGGCGGCATCGTCGGTGTGATCGGTCCGAACGGCGCCGGCAAGACGACGTTGTTTCGAATGATCACGGGCCAAGAGAAACCTGATGGAGGCACGCTCCGTCTGGGCGAGACCGTCCAAGTCGGGTACGTCGACCAGAGTCGTGAGGCCTTGTCTCCGGACAAGACTGTCTGGGAGGAGATCTCAGGCGGCCTGGACGAGCTCGAGCTCGGGAAGAAGAAGGTGGCCTCTCGGGCCTATGTGTCCTGGTTCAACTTCAAGGGGCCGGGCCAGCAACGCAAGGTCGGAACGCTGTCCGGCGGCGAACGAAACCGCCTGCACCTCGCCAAGCTCTTGAGAAAGGGGAGCAATCTGCTCTTACTCGACGAGCCCACCAATGATCTCGACGTCGACACACTCCGAGCGCTGGAGGAGGCTCTCCTGAACTACGCGGGCTGCGCTGTGGTGATCAGCCACGATCGCTGGTTCCTCGATCGCATCGCCACTCACATGCTCGCTTTCGAGGGCGACTCCCGCGTAGTGTGGTTCGAGGGAAACTACCAGGACTACGAAACCGATCGGAAGCGCCGCCTGGGCGCTGAGGCCGATCAGCCCCATCGGATCAAGTACCGGAAGCTCACACGCTAAGCCAGGCGTGTCCCGAAGCCGCAAGAGCCACCCGGCCTGCCCGGCCTACGTGGTCTTCTGGATCTTCCCCAGGAAGTACGCGAGCGTCGGCACGAGGCCTTCTTCAAGCGAGACCTTCGGTTCCCAGCCGAGCAACGTGCGTGCCCGAGTGATGTCCGGCTGGCGCACCTTGGGATCGTCGACCGGAAGGGGCTTGTGGACAATGCGGCTCTTCGAACCCGTCATGGCGATGATCGTCTTGGCGATCTGCTCGATCGTCATCTCCCGCGGGTTGCCGATGTTCACCGGGTCGTTGACGGTCGACACCATCAGACGCAGGATCCCGTCCACGAGATCGCTGATGTACGTGAAGCTCCGCGTCTGCGTACCGTCGCCGAAGATGGTCACGTCCTCGCCTCGGAGGGCTTGAGACGCGAACGCCGGCACGGCACGACCGTCATTCAGCCGCATCCGTGGACCATAGGTATTGAAGATTCTTACGATCTTGGCATCGAGACCATGATAGCGGTGGTACGCGACCGTCATTGCTTCGGCAAACCGCTTCGCCTCATCGTAGACACCGCGCGGACCGATCGGGTTCACGTTCCCCCAGTAGGTCTCCTTTTGCGGATGCTCCAGCGGATCGCCATAGACCTCTGATGTGGACGCGAGGACGAATGTCGCGCCCTTCTCCTTGGCAAGGCCCAACGCTTTGTGTGTGCCGAGCGCGCCAACTTTCAGCGTTGGAATCGGGAGTTCGAGGTAGTCGATGGGGCTCGCTGGGCTGGCCCAGTGCAGCACGGAGTGCACCGGCCCGGGGACGTGTATGTAGTTCGTCACATCGTGCTTGATGAATGTAAAGTCCCGATTCACCAAGTGGGCGATGTTGTCGGTCGTCCCTGTCAACAAGTTGTCGATGCCGATGACCTCATAGCCCCGGTCGAGCAAGACCTCCGACAGGTGGGAGCCGATGAACCCGGCGGCCCCGGTGATGACGACGCGTTGCTGCATGAGTGAGCGCTTTTCGCTGGGGATCAGTACGCGTGTTTGTGGAAGAAGCCCCGAATGAGCGTCAACCACATGATCTTGAGATCGAGGCGAACGGACCAGTTCTCGATGTAGTACAAATCGTACTCGATCCGTTTGTCGAGCGGCGTGTTGCCGCGCCAGCCGTTCACTTGTGCCCAGCCCGTGAGGCCCGCCTTGACCTTGTGGCGCAGCATGTACTGCGGCACCTTGTGTTTGAACTGCGCCACGAAGTACGGACGTTCCGGACGCGGGCCCACGATCGACATGTCCCCGCGCAACACATTCCAGAGCTGCGGCAGCTCGTCAATGTTGGATCGCCGCAAGAAACGCCCGAGGGGCGTCACGCGCGGGTCGTCTTCGAACGCCCACATCGGGCCGGTTCCCCGTTCGGCATGATCGTGCATCGAGCGGAACTTGATGATCGTGAACGGCTTGCCATCGAGCCCCATGCGTTCCTGCCGGTAGAATACCGGGCCGCGCGACGAGAGCTTGACGACAAGGGCGACAAGTGCCAGCGGCAACGCCAGAATCAGCAAAGCCGCGCCCGAGATGACGACGTCGATCATGCGCTTCAGGATCGCGTTGAAGCCTTGCAACGGCACATCGTTGACGTTGATCACCGGAACGCCGTCGAGGTCCTCGAGGCGCGCCCGCAGCGCGATGACCTGGAGCAGGTCCGGCACGACCTTGACGTCCACCATCTCCCGACTCGTGCTCTCGAGGAGCGCGATCATTCGCAAGTGCTGCTCGGGCGGCAGCGCGACGTAGAGATGATCGATGGCCTCACGCGACGCGATATCGGCCGCCTGGTCCAGCGTGCCCAGAAGGGGCAGACCACGGTACCCAAGACGGTCGCCCGCAGCGCGGTCGTCCACGAACCCCACAATCTGATAGCCAAGCTCGCGGTGCTCGAGGATCTTGTCTGCGATGATTCGGCTCAGCTCGCCCGAGCCGGCAATCAGGATCCGCTTCAGCCCGATTCCTGCGCGCCATCGTCGTTCCAGCACTTCGCGAACGAGCTCGCGAGAAGCGAACGCCAGAACGACGTTCAGCCCGAGAAACGTGGCCCAGACCAGCTGCGACACCTCGAACGTGCCGGCGTCCTTCGCCGCATCGGTGACGAAGTAGGTCTGGACGTAGAGCGTGGCGACGATCCCAAACACGACCGCGAGAATGCTGCCGACGAACACGGCGAAGAAGTCGTCGACGCGAGACCGGCCACGCCGCAGCCGGTACAGCCCCTGTAGCTGGAAGCCGAGCGGCACCAGCACGGCGATGAACGGCACGACGTTCAAGTACTGCGTCAGGGGAGGAAGCCCTTTCGTGATCGGGATGAGACCGGAATGGAATCGGAAGGCGTAGGCCACGATGAACGCGCAGATGGCAAGCAGCGAGTCCGACGCCACATGGAACGCGACGAGCAGCCGATTGTGGCGGATCATGTCGCCGCCTCGGTCAACTGCGCGCGCACGAGCGCCTCGATTTCGTCGCCAAATCGATCGCGTCCAAAGCGCTCCGCGTGCGCGCGAATGCGCGCGGCGTCGTATCGACAATGGAGCGCCCGATCGAGGGTCGTCGCAAAGGCATCTGGTCCGAGATCGTCGACCAACTCACCGGTTTCACCCGGAATGACGGTTTCACACGCGCCCCCGCGCCCCAGCGCGACCACCGGACGGCCGCAGGCTTGCGCCTCCAGGGGCACGATGCCGAAGTCCTCTTCGCCGGGGAAGAGGACCACCGTCGCTCGGCGATACAGGTTCCGCAGCTCGTGATCGGTCACACGACCGAAGAACTCGGCGCTGGACGCGGCGCGCCTCTCGAGCGTGGCGCGCTCGGGGCCATCGCCGGCGACCTTCAGCGGGATGCCGACCCGGTGGCACGCTTCGATGGCCACTTCGAGGCGCTTGTACGGCACAAGGGCCGAAACGACGAGCGCAAACGGCTCTGGTCGGGACACATCCGACGTGTCGTCGGGTCGAAAGAACTCGGTGTCGACGGGTGGATACACCACGGTCGCCTGGCGATTATAGTATCGGCCGATCCTGCCCGCAACGTACTGAGAGATAGCCACATAGCGGTCAACACGGCCGGCGGTCCTGCGGTCCCACCTCGCAAGCTGCGCCATGACGGGCCGCATCAGTCGGCTCCAGCCCGCGCCAATCCGGTCCGGACCGAAGTACGCATCGAACTGATCCCAGGCGTAGCGCATTGGGGTCAGGCAATAGCAGATGTGCTGGGCGCGCGGGGCGCGGATGACGGACTTTGCCACGCAGTGACTAATGCTGAGCACGAGGTCGAAGCGGTCGAGATCGAACTGTTCGATGGCGCTCGGGAACAGCGGCAGACACTGGCGGTAGTAACGACCGACGCCCGGTAGGCGCTGCACGAACGAGGTGTGAATCCGTCTCTGCTCGATTGTGGGTGACACGCTGCCGCGAACATGGACGAGGGTGAACAGCTCCGCCGAGGGGAACCGCTCGCACACGATCTCCAGGGCTTTCTCACCGCCACGCATTCCGGTGAGCCAGTCATGGACCAGCGCAATGCGCGCGCTCATTCGGTAGGCGCCTTGCGACGACCCACCGCTTCCGCCGGCTCGACGCTCCGCGGCAGCGGCGCAGACACGACCGTCTCGGGCGCCCCGACCTGCGCGTAGATCTCGCGTACCCGTCGAGCCGACGCCTCCCACGAGAATTGGCGAGCCCGGCCGAGACCCCTTCGACGCAGCTCCCGGCGCAGATCGTCGTTCGTCAACACCCGCATAATCCCGTCCGCGATGTCGACCGGGTCGAGCGGATTGACGAGGACCGCGGCATCGCCAGCCACCTCCGGGAGCGACGAGACGTTCGACACGACGACCGGCGTGCCGCTGGCCATCGCCTCGAGCGGCGGCAACCCGAACCCCTCATACAGCGACGGAAACACGAAGACGCCTGCGAGGCGGTACATGATGGCCAACGTGTCCTCCGGCATGTACCCGAGGAAGCGGACATGGCGGTGCAGATTGTAGCGATGCACCGCGCGGCGCAATGACGCATAGTGGGACACCTCGTCGCCGATGACCACGAGCTTCAGGTGATCCAGGCCGCGCTGCCGTACGAGGTGGAACGCATCGATCAGCCGCTCGACATTCTTGTGCGGCTTGACGTTGCCGGCGTACAGAACGAACTCGCCCTGCAACTGATACCGCTCACGAACGCGAACCACCGCCTCCTCCTGCGGTTCTTCCCCGAACCGTTCGTCGTACGCGTTGTAGATGACGTCGATCTTGTCGGGCGTCGTGTCCACGAAACGGAGGATGTCCCGCTTCGAGCTTTCCGACACCGTGATCACCCGCGTGGCCCGGCGCGCGGCGAGCGAGATCGATGTCCGAGCGTAGGTGAGCGCGAAGCGGCTCGGCAAGTACTGCGGAAACATCAAATGGATACAGTCGTGAATCGTTGCGACCGACGGGCAGGCGACAAGCGGCGACAGCACGTAGTGCGGCGTATGGAACAGCGTCACCCCCTCACGCCGAAGCGCAAGCGGTACTTTGAGCTGCTCTGCGATGGAGTAGTTGCCCGCCGTCTCGATGACAGGCCGGAAATTCTGACCCAGCTGCCTGAGGGTCTCGACATCGTCGGGCCGGCACAGCAGCACGAACTCGGTCTCGCAGTCGAGCCGGGCAAGCTGGCGCAGCACGTTACGGATGTACGTACCAATACCGAAGTCGTGCAGCTTTCGCGCGTCGAAGCCGATGCGCACGGGCCGATCATATCAAGGGTCCGCGCCGAGTACCAGCTCGGCGACGAACCAGACCATGACTGGGCTGTGCCTGGCTCGGCCTGCGGCGGGCGGCTGCCCCTCCACTAGCGATCGCGCACACGTGTGTACCAGCGGAGCAGCAGTGCCCAACGCGGGTGATGCTTCTCGTAAAAGGCCAGGTGGCTGCGCCGATACGCGGCTTGAGTGGCCTGCAGCGCGGTAGCCTTGGAACGGCCCCCGACGTGCACGATCTCCGGTACCGGCGTGAAGAGCACCCGTCCCCCGCGTGCGCGAATCGCGGCGCAGAAGTCCACGTCCTCCGTGTACATGAAGAACCGTTCGTCAAGCAGGCCTACGGCTTCGGCGGCCGCCCGACGCACGAGGAGACACGCGCCAGTCACCCAGTCTGGCCAACCTTCCTGCCGGGTCCACGCCTCGATGCGTGCCACCGTCGCCACATCGCCGGCCGCCAGTCGACGCATCAGGCGCCCCTGACGAAATTCGGCCAACGGACCGATCATCGGGCCGAACGACAGCTCCGCGCGACCCTGTCCATCGACCAGGCGCGGACCGACCACGGTCGCGTCCGGGTGACGTTCGAGCACACCCATGAGAACGTCGATTGCCCCAGGCGGCACGATCGTGTCGCTGTTGAGGAGCAGGAGATTCGTGCCTCGAGACGCGCGAATGCCACGGTTGTTGGCGGCCGAGAAGCCGAGGTTCTCGCCCGCGTCGATCACGTGGACACCCGGGAACCGTCGGGCCGCATCGGCACTCCCGTCGGTCGACGCGTTCTCGACGACGATGATCTCGTGTGAGACCTGCGGGGGCGGCTGCTGGAGCGAGATCAGGCACCGTTGCAGATGTGCGCGCGTGTTGAAGCTCACGATGATGATCGACAGAGCGGGCGTCATACGTGTGCCCCGGCCGCCGTCAGGAGCGTCGCCAAGGTCTCGCGAGCCGCGAGCGTCCAATCGAAACGGGCCAAGGCGTGCGGCGCCTGTGTCAGGAGGCGTCGGCGCGTCGGCTCGTCAAAGAGCGCGGTCCGGAGTGCCTCGGTGATCATCGGGACATCACCGGGAGGGACGTACAGCGCGGCGTCCCGGCAGCTCTCACGCGCGACACGCGTGTCGAGGACCACGACGGGAATGCCCGCCGCCAACGCTTCGAGCGGCGTCAGACCCAGGCCTTCGTACTCGGACAGGAAGGCGAAGGTCCGGGCGCTCTGGTACAAGGTCCGCAATGTCTCGTCGGGCACCCACGGCCGCCAACGTGCCTGCGCTTCCAGACGCTCAGCAGCGATGAGACCGAGCAGATCCTCGTGCGGGTACGTCCGATTGTCGCCCACGACATCGAGGGTCAGCGTCGGATGCTCGCGTGCCAGGGGCGCGAAGCCTCTGATGAGATCCGGCAGGTGACGCCGGTTGAAGACAGAGCCCACGTACAAGACGCCGCCTGCTTGCGTGCTGGGCTCACGGGTCACGCGCGTGACACCGGGCGGAATTACCGCGATCCGCTCCGGAGCCACTCCGAGTCGAGTGACGAGCTCGTCGCGCGTGAAGTCGGAGATGGTGATCACGGTGTTCGCGCGGCGCGCGGCCCGTCGCGTCAGCCAGCGTCTGCGCAGCCCCTCACGGACCGTGAACCACTCAGGGTGCGCGATGAACGAGATGTCGTGGATCGCCACGACCAGCGGGACAGTCAGGCGCAGCGGTGCCGTGTAGGCCGGTGCAAGGAAGACGTCCAGCGCGTCCTGGCCGACTGCTGCCGGCAGCGCGGTCTGCTCCCACCAGGTATTGCCTGGCCCGATGACCACGCGCGTGGCGAATCGATGAGGAGGCAGGGCCAACGACAGCGGCTCGATGCTGTACAGCACGAACTCACAGTCGGCGGCCTCGTCCATGGACGACCACCGTTCGAGTAGCCCTCCGAGGTAGCGGCCAACGCCGGTCGGGTGCCCAATCAGCTCGCGAGCGTCGATACCGATGCGAATCACGCGCGGCGTTCCTGGACGTGGCGCGTCACCGCGGCCCGATACGCGTCGTACGCGCAGCGGGCCGCATCCGTCCACCGAAAGCAGCCGACACGTGCGCGGCCGCGCTCCACGCAGCTCGCGGCACCATCGACATCGCTGTACACGCGGCGGAGGCCCGCCGCCAGATCCCGCGGGTCGAGCGGGTCCACCAGGACGCCGGCATCGCCGAGGACCTCGGGGAGCGCCCCGCGGCGAGCCGCGACGACAGGGACACCAGCGGCCATGGCCTCGAGGACCGGTATGCCAAACCCCTCATCGAGGGACGGCATGACCAGCAGCGACGCGCCCGCGTACAACGCCTCTCGCTTGTCGGGGTCGACGTAGCCGATGTGTGAGACTCGACCCATGAGCGGCGGAGCCGTCAGACGAGAGAGCCACTGGGCTGCCTCGGGCCGCGCGTGGCCGGCGAGCACCAAGGGCGGCGGCGGTGGTCCCTCTTCCAGTAACCGGGTGTACGCGTCGAGGAGCACGCCGACGTTCTTCCGCGGTTCCAGGGTCCCGAAGAACAGCAAATAGCCTCCGCGCGGGGGCCGGCTGCGCGGACGCCAGTCCGGTGCGCCCGGCGAACACACCACTATGCGATCTGCGGGCACCCCCAGCCGGCGCTCGACTTCGCCAGCCGTGAAGCGCGACGGCACCACGACGGCGTGCGCGCGGGATGCGTGGCGACGAACGAGACTGGGGTAGTCGCGGCGGATCTCGGCCCGAGTCCGCTCGGGGTGCGACAGGAAGTCGAGGTCGTGAATCGTAATGACCTGCGCGGCATCGACGGCCGGCATCAGCAGTGGATGGGACGAGTGCACGACATCGAAGTGCCGGTGCGCCAGGCGATCGGCCGCGGGCCACTCCAGCCGATGCCAGAGCAGGTTCAGCAGCGCTACGGGAATACGGCGGTCCACACAGCAGGCGCCGCGGAGCTCCGGCGTCGTCGACAGGCGATCCTTCCAGGAGCTGGAGAAGATCGTCAGGTCCACCCGGCGAGCCACGTCGACAGCGGATCGTGCGAGCAGCGCCGCCGAGAGCTCGTGTGTGAAGACTCCAGCGCCTGTGCGACCGCGAAGGGCAGGCTGGTAGTCGATGAGGACGCGCAGCGGCGCCGCGGATGGCCGACGATTAGGGTCGCTTGAGTAAGTCGTTCGCAATCAGTATCTTATTCTGATATGAAAGCCGTCGTCGTGGGAACCGCTCCCATCAGTGGTCCGCGTGCCTGCTGATCGCCGTGTCCTCGTGACCGGCGGAGCCGGCTATATCGGAAGCCACGCCTGCAAGGCGCTGGCGCAGGCCGGCTACGAGGTCGTCGTCTTTGATAACCTGTCGGCGGGTCACCGGGCGGCCGTCAGATACGGCACGCTCGTTCAGGGTGACATCACCGACCTCGCGGCGGTCCGCGCCGTGCTGCGCCATCACGAGATCGGCGCGGTCATGCACTTTGCCGCGTTTCTCGATGTCGGCGAATCGGTGCGGGAACCGATCAAGTACTACAGGAACAATGTCGGAGGCGCACTGACCGTGCTCGAGGCCATGGCCACCGAGTCCGTTCCGTCGTTCGTGTTCTCCTCGACCTGTGCAACCTACGGCGAGCCGCTGGAAACGCCGATTCCCGAGACGCATCCGCAGAACCCGATCAACAGCTACGGCGACTCCAAGTTGGCGGTGGAGCGGGCGCTCCCGCATTTCGAGCGAGCCCACGGCATCCGCTGGACGGCCCTCCGGTACTTCAACGCCAGCGGGGCCGATCCGGACGGCGAGTTGGGTGAAGACCACTCGCCGGAGATTCACCTGATTCCACGCGCCATCGACGCGGCGACAGGCGGGCTTGGCCTGACGGTCTTCGGTGATGACTACCCGACGCCAGACGGCACATGCCTGCGCGATTACATCCACGTGAGCGACCTCGCCGACGCGCACGTGAAGGCGCTGCAGCGCATCGCGGCCGGAGGCGCCTCGCGCGCGTACAATCTCGGAACGGGTACGCCGCACTCGGTGCGCGCAGTGATCGAGGCGGTGCAACGGGTCGCGGGTCGACCGGTGCCCTGGACGCTGGGGCCACGACGCGCCGGTGATCCGACGGCGCTCTACGCAGCTCCCGGCCGCGCCAGAGCCGAACTCGGCTGGAAGCCACGGCTCGCGGATCTGGACACCATCGTCGCGAGCGCGTGGGCGTGGCATCGGACGCACCCGCGCGGTTATCGGACAGCCTCTTCATGACCGACACGACCTCGCTGAGACGGCTCTTTCGCTTCGCCCTGCCGTATCGCGGGCGCATGGCATGGGCCATCTTGGGAATGCTCGTGTACGCCATCGGATCGGCGGGGTTGGCCGCGCTGATCAAACCGATTCTCGATCATGTCCTACCCAATCAGCAGCGACTGAGCACGACCGCCTGGGAGATCGTCGGGCTCTACCTCCTGAAAGGCGTCGGATCGTACATCTCCTCGTACCTGATGGCCAGCGTGGGACAGCGAGTTGTCATGGACCTGCGCAACGCGCTCTACCGTCACATACTGGAGCAATCGGCGGCGTTCTTCTCACAGCGAACGACTGGGCAATTGATGTCGCGCCTGAACAACGACGTCGCGCACGTGCAACAGGTCGTCTCCGAAACGGTCGGCGACCTCGCTCGCGAGACGTTGGCCCTGATCGCGTACGCCGTTCTGCTCTTTTACTATGATGCGCGCCTGGCGCTGGTCTGCCTGACGAGCGCGCCGCTCATCGTGTATCCGCTGATTCGACTCGGGCATCGCGTCCGCCGGACAACTCGGCGAAGCCAGGAGGCCCTCGAGCAGCTTTCGCACATCAGCGTAGAGGCCTTCACCGGCCAGCGCATTGTCAAGGCGTTCGGCACGGAGGCCGATGAGGCCGAGAAGTTCCGCAGAGCTGGCTACCACTTGTTTCGGACGAACATGAAGGTGACGGCGGCCCTGTCCAGTCTGCCGCCGCTGATGGAGCTGCTGGGTGGCGTCGCCATGGCGGCGGCGCTCTGGTACGGCAGTCGAGAGATTGCCGAAGGAGCCCTGACCCCGGGCGAGTTCACGTCCTTTATCGCGGCGCTCTTCTTCATGTACGGCCCGGCCAAGAAGCTGAGTCGGGTCAATGCCAATGTGCAGCAGGCCGTCGCCGCGTCGGACCGGATCTTCGAAATGCTCGACGTGCACACCGAAGTGCCGGACAAAACCGGGGCGCCGGCGCTGGCGCCGTTCCGCCGCACGATTGCCTTCGAAGACGTCTCGTTCGGGTACGATGACGGCGTTGGCCGCATCCTTCGTAACGTGTCGTTTCGCGTCCACGCCGGCCAGATGGTGGCCATCGTCGGCCGCAGCGGTGCCGGCAAGACGACGCTCGTGAATCTGCTGCCGCGCTTCTACGACGTCAGCGGCGGGCGAATCATTTTCGACGATGTTGACATCCGAGAGGTGCAGTTGGCGTCTCTTCGGCAGCAGATTGGCATCGTGACTCAGGAGACCGTCCTCTTCGACGACACGGTCGCGCGCAATATCGCGTATGGCTGCCCGGGCGCGTCGCGCAGCGCCACGGAGGCCGCAGCACGAGCCGCCCATGCGTACGAGTTCATCGCGGCGCTGCCGCAGGGATACGACACCGTGATTGGCGAGCGCGGACAGCGTCTGTCCGGAGGACAGCGACAGCGTCTGGCCATCGCCCGCGCACTCCTGAAGGACGCACCGATTCTGATCCTGGACGAAGCCACCTCGGCCCTCGACACGGAATCCGAGCTCCTCGTCCATGAAGCGTTGGCCAACTTGATGAAGAATCGCACCTCGTTCGTCATCGCACATCGACTCTCGACCATTCGCCGGGCTGACGCGATCGTGGTGCTCGAGCGAGGACGAATCGTTGAGGTCGGCCGCCACGACGAGCTCCTGGAGAGGCAATCGAGCACGTACGCGCTGCTGTATCAGATGCAGCTGCTCGAAGGGCGGAAGGCTGATCGAAAGATGGTGCCGTCGTAGCGCGGGCATCCATGATCAAGAGCATGACGGGATTCGCGGCGGTGACCCAAGAAGACGAGAGCGCGTCGCTGGCGGTCACCATCCGAGCCGTGAATCATCGCTTCCTGGATCTCCAGCTCCGCGTCCCGCAGGCGCTGGCGGCGCTGGAGACCGAGGTTCGGACGCTCGTGGCCAGGTACGTTGCGAGAGGGCGAGTCGAGCTCAGCCTCTCGCTACAGCTCCGGCAAGCGTCGACCATCGAGGTGGAGTTCAACGAGCAATTCGGTCGGGCGTTGGAGGCGGCGCTCGACCGGGCGCGCGCCCGAGGGCTCGTCACGGGCGGATTGACCGCAGGCGATCTCCTGCGGCTCCCGCAGGCGCTCTCCATCCTTGAGCGGCCACCCGCAGACGACGAGACGCTCGCGGGCGCACTCGTCAACACGGGGCGACAGCTCATCGTGCGAGCGCTGAGCGAGCTGGACTCCATGCGCAAGCACGAGGGTGAGCACCTGCGCGCCGACCTCGACGCACACAAGGCGCAGGTCGCCGACCTCGTCGAACGCATCGCCTCGGCGGCTGACGAGGGCCGCAAGGCGATCGAACAGCGGCTGCTCGATCGCGTCGGCGAGCTTCGCGCCGTGATCCAGCCTGACGAGACCCTCGTCGCTCAGGAAGTCGTCCGGACGGCGGCCCGGTCCGATATCAGCGAGGAGACCGCTCGCTTCCGCGCGCACGTCGCACACTGGGACGCGCTCGTCCACAGCGCCGAACCGTGCGGCCGCAAGCTGGACTTTCTCCTCCAGGAGATGAACCGCGAGGTGAACACGATAGGCGCAAAGGCCGACGGGCTCCGCGTGTCGGAGCTCATCATCGCGGCCAAGGCGGAGCTCGAGAAAATGCGCGAGCAGGTCCAGAATGTCGAATAGCGTCCGCGGCCTCCTCTTCATCGTGTCCGCGCCCTCGGGTGCCGGCAAGACGACGTTGGTCGAGCGGCTGGTGGAACAGGTACCGCGCCTTCGCATGTCACGGTCGTACACGTCGCGGCCGGCGCGGCCCGGCGAGGCCGACGGCGTGGACTATAATTTCGTGAGCCGCGAGCGCTTCGAGTCGATGGTGGCTGCCGGCGAGTTCCTCGAGTGGGCCGACGTCTTCGGGAACCTCTACGGTACGCGCGCGCGCGACACGGAGCGCTTGCTCGCGGCTGGGGACGATGTAGTGCTCGTCATCGACGTCCAGGGGGCCCGAAAAGTGAGAGGACTGGGTCTCGATCTGTCGACCATCTTCGTGATGCCGCCTTCACTCACCGTGCTCGAGCAACGTTTGCGCGGGCGGAGCAAGGACAGCGAAGAAGCGGTGCAGCGTCGCCTCGCGGTGGCGCGAGACGAAGTGGTTGCATTCCTCGAGTACGACTACATCGTGTTGAACGACGAGCTTCCGGCGGCTGTCGATCGACTCCGGTCCATCGTCGTCGCGGAACGGCTCAAGCTGCGACGGATGCGGGCGGCCGCGGAGCTGGTCGGAGGGACGTTTGCCACGGCGGCCAAGGGCACTGGGGAGCTACGGGGATAGGGACCAACGATATGACGACACCAAAGACGGCGCCCGGTCGGTTCGAGTTTGTGGTGACAGCCGGCGCGCGCGCGCGCCAGCTGCTCAATGGCTCGACGCCTCGCGTCGAGGTGGGTGGCCGGAAGAAGACGACCGTCGCACAGCACGAAGTCCTCACTCAGGTCGTGCAAAAAGTAGAGCCGGTACCCCCCAATCCGGACGGGACCGAATGAGCGACGGCGCACCATGCTGATTGCTCTCGGAGTCACCGGAGGCGTCGGCGCCTACAAGGCGGTCGAGGTCGCGCGCGGACTGCAGAAGCACGGTCATGACATCGTCGCCATCATGACGGCTTCGGCGACGCAGTTCGTGGGTCCGCTGACGTTCGAGGCGATCACACGTCGACGTGTCATCACCGGACAGTTCGAGACCGGCGCCAACGCTGACATCGAACACATCGCGCTCGCCTCGTCCATAGACCTGCTGCTCATCGCACCAGCGACGGCCAACGTCATCGGGAAGATGGCCCACGGCATTGCCGACGACTTCCTGACCACGCTCTACACCGCGACGCGAACGCCGGTCGTCTTGGCACCCGCGATGAACTCGCAGATGTTCAGTCACCCGGCTATCGCCGAGAACATGAGGACGTTGGAACGACGCGGTGTCCGATTCGTCGAATCGGGTGAAGGCTACCTCGCGTGCGGGTGGATCGGGAAAGGGCGCCTAGCCGAACCCGAGGCCATCGTCGCCACCGTGGTCGCCGTGCTGCGTCCGGCGACCGCGCTGACAGGTCGACGCGTGCTTGTGACGGCCGGTCCGACGTACGAGGACCTCGACCCCGTGCGATACCTCGGCAACCGATCGAGCGGACGGATGGGATTCGCCGTCGCTGAAGAGGCGGCGCGTCGAGGCGCTGCGGTGACGCTCATCAGTGGCCCCACATCGGTGACGCCACCCGCCCGTTGTGAGGTGGTCCGGGTCCGTACTGCCGTCGAGATGCATGCGGAAGTCATGGCGCGAGCCGACGCGGCGGATGCCGTCGTGATGGCGGCCGCCGTCGCTGACTACCGACCGAGCGTGCGAGCGGATCAGAAGATCTCAAAGGGAAGCGAGGACCTCACGATCCAACTCACGCGCAACCCAGATGTCCTGGCCGAGTTGGGGGCTCGTCGTGCCACTCGCGGGCACGGCCCGGTCCTCGTCGGCTTCGCGGCCGAGACGGAGCAGGTCGTCGCGCGCGCGCGGGCGAAGCGTGAGCACAAACAAGTCGACCTCATTGTGGCCAACGACGTGTCGCGCGGAGACGCCGGCTTCGATGTCGAGACCAATGCGGTCACGCTCGTCGGAGCGACCCTGACGGAGGAGCTGCCGTTGCAGTCGAAGTCTCGCGTCGCGGAGGCCATCCTCGACCGGGTCGAACCCCTGCTCGCGGCACGCGCCGTGCGCGTGCAAGCGCGCCGACGGACCAGCAGAAGATGACACGCGATCAGATCGCCGAACACCTGCGGTTCGCCGCCGAGCTCGGCGTAGCGGGCGTGAGCCGTGATCCCGCCTGGCGGCTCCGCACGACGGCCCCCTCGATCCCGCCGGCGAGCCACTCCGTGGACGACGCACAGGTTGAGCCCCCGCCAGTCGCCGCTCCACACTGCGTGGATCACGCCGAGGCCCTTGCCGCCATCAAGGCCGAGATTGGTCCTGATTGCTCACGCTGCAAGCTGCACGCGCTGGGGCGAACCCAGGTCGTGTTCGGAGTCGGCAACCCGGACGCACGCCTGATGTTCGTTGGCGAAGCCCCTGGTGGCGACGAAGACACTCAGGGCGTGCCGTTTGTCGGGCGGGCAGGTCAACTGCTGACGAAAATCATCGAGGCTATCGGGATGACACGAGACGAGGTGTACATCGCCAACGTGATCAAGTGCCGTCCTCCTCAAAACCGTAACCCGGAGCCGGACGAAGTCGCGCGGTGCGAGCCGTTTCTCTTCCATCAGATTGACGTCGTGCAGCCGCGCGTGATCGTCGCGCTCGGCAAGTTCGCGACGCAAGCGCTCCTTCGCACCCTTGACCCGATCTCGCGGCTGCGCGGTCGCGTGTTCGAGTATCGGGGCGCCAAGCTCATCCCGACGTTTCATCCGGCGTTCCTCCTGCGCAATCCCGCGTCCAAACGCGAGGTCTGGGAGGACATGAAGCTCGTCAAACGCCTCCTCGCTGAGTCGTTCCCGCCGGAGTCGTGACGCCCTTCATCAGGGTTGCGGTCCCGGTCCCGACCTTGGACCTGCTCACGTACCGCGTGCCGACGGGTCTGCCGCCGCCCCCGGTTGGGGCTCGGGTCATCGTGCCGGTCGGCGCGCGCGCCGTGACTGGCGTGGTCGTCGCCCATACCGACGCTATGCCGGGCCGAATGGCGGATGTGGCCATCAAGCCCTTCGTCCGCGCCCTGGACGAACGGCCGTTCGTCCCAGCACGAGTGGTGGAGCTGGCGCAGTGGACCGCGGAGTACTACGCCGCGGGTGCAGGTGCCACCATCACCGCGGTCCTCCCGCCGAAAGCGCGCGGCGACCGTGCCGATGGGCACAAGGTGCGTCGCGTCGCCGCTCTCACGCCGGAGGGTAATCTGGCACTCCGTGCTGGCACCGCAATCTCGCCGCGCCAACGAGACGCGCTGCAGATGATCACCGAACAGGCAGAAGGAGTCCCGATCGCCGAGCTCGCGGATCGAGGCATCAGCGCCGATCGCGTGGCCCGACTCGCCAAGGCGGGATGGATCCACGTCCGAACGGAAACCGTGGAGCGCGATCCCTTTCAGGCCTCAGGCTTCGTTGGGCCGCCGCTCGACGACGCCCGTCGGCTCACAGCGGAGCAGAGGACGGCGCTCGACCGGCTCACCGCGTGGGCTGCGGCGGCGGCGTTCCGCGTGGCACTGCTTCACGGCGTGACGGGAAGCGGTAAGACGGAGGTCTACCTGCGTCTGGCCGCCTCCGTGCGCCGCTCCGGCCGACAGGTGCTGCTGCTCGTCCCGGAGATTGCACTGACGCCAGCGACGAGCGCGCTCTTTCACCGAGCCTTCGGTGGCGAAGTGGCAGTCCAGCACAGCGGGCTTTCGGAAGGCGAGCGGCACGACCAGTGGCAGCGCATCCGTCGTGGCTCAGTGGGCGTGGTCATCGGCACTCGATCGGCCGTGTTCGCGCCTCTAGAGCGTGTCGGTCTTATCGTGGTCGACGAGGAGCACGACGGATCGTACAAACAGGAGGAAACCCCGCGGTACAACGCGCGGGATGTCGCAATTGTCCGTGGCCAGCGGGCCGACGCGCTGGTCGTGCTGGGCTCAGCGACGCCGTCGCTGGAAACCTATCACCGAGCCATGCAGGGCAAGTACGACCGGGTGACGTTGACACGGCGGATCCACGACCGGCCGCTCGCGTCGGTGACGGTCGTGGACATGCGGGAAGAGTATGCGTCCGCAGGTCCCGACGTCATCCTGAGCCGCGCGCTGCGAGAGGCGCTGACGGATCGGCTCGAACGCCGGGAGCAGGCGGTGGTGCTGCTGAACCGCCGCGGGTACTCGACGGCGGTCTTCTGCCGCCAATGCGCCGGTACCGTCGACTGTCCCAACTGTAGCGTCTCCCTGGTCGTCCACGGCGTCAGTCCCGGCACGCGACGCGCCCAGTGTCACTACTGCAGCTACTCGGTCCGGGTGCCGCAGCTCTGCCAGGCCTGCGGCGGATCCTTCCTTGAGCAAACCGGGTTCGGCACCGAACGTGTCGAGGCCGAGATCGGCCGGCTCTTACCGGTCGCTCGCGTCGCGCGCGTGGACCGTGACACCATCCGGAGACGCGGCGCCCTGGATGCACTGCTGACGAGGTTTCGGCGTCAGGAGCTCGATGTGCTTGTGGGCACGCAGATGATCGCGAAAGGGCACGACTTCCCGAGTGTGACGCTGGTCGGCGTGATTTCGGCTGACGTGGGACTCGGCATGGCGGACTTTCGCGCAGCCGAACGGACCTTTCAGTTGCTCACGCAGGTCTCCGGACGCGCCGGACGGGGCGAAACGCCTGGCGAGGCCATCGTCCAGACGCTGTATCCCGATCACTACAGCATCCAGCTCGCTTGTCACCAGGACTACGTAGGGTTCTACGACCGCGAGCTGCGGTTCCGTCAAGCGATGCGGTACCCACCGACCGTCTCGCTCATTAACACGATCGTGCGCGCGAAGACGTTCAGCGGCGCCATGCAGGACGCCGCCGAGCTGGTGGCGCGCCTACGGGCGGCCAGTGCCGGCGGCTCGGAGTTTCGTGTACTCGGGCCAGCGCCCGCGCCGCTTGGTCGCCTCCGTGGCGAGTACCGCGTCCAGTTTCTCGTCAAAGGCAAGCATCGTCGGCACATGCGCGAGGCCCTGATGGCTGTCGTTGCCTCGCTGCCTGAGGTGAGCCGCCGCACAACGGTCGACGTCGACCCGCTCAGCGTGCTTTGATCACAGGGGGCTTGGCCTCATCAACCGCGATCCCGAAGCGCGGGGAGTTCGATGGGCGCTGGCGAGAAACACAGGATGAACATCACCAGCGCGAAGATCGCGAGCCAGTTGCGCGTGGCGTCGAGCGGGATCGCTTCGTCCCACGTCCGCGGGTGGTGCCGGCCAAAGACAAACAGCATCACGATCGTGAGGACCGTCCAGACCACCCAGCTGAGTGAGAGATACGACAGCACCACGGCACCCACCACGGTCGCCAGCGTCACGTGGGACGAACGTCGACCGAACACGGCGTAGGCGATGTGCCCGCCATCAAGCTGACCGATCGGAAACAGATTCAGTGCGGTGGCCAAGAGGCCGAACCAGGCTGCGAACGCGACCGGGTGCAGGTTGACATCGTAGCCCGCCGGCAGTGGACCCCAGAGCAACCAGGACACTCCCTTGAAAAGCAGCGGTTCGCCAAGCTCATAGGTGCCCGGAGGCAGGGGATCGGGCAACCGGATGACGCTCGACATCGCCAAGCCAACGACAAGCGCCGGTAACGCCACGAGAAACCCCGCGATCGGCCCGGCGATGCCAATATCGAATAGGATCCGCTTGGAGGCGATCGGCTCCCGGATGCGAATGAACGCGCCGAGCGTGCCGGTAAGCGTGATCGGAACCGGCAGGAAGTAAGGCAGAGACGCGTCGACGTCATAATGGCGACACGCGAGGTAGTGGCCCAGTTCGTGGCATCCCAAGATGATGAGGACAGTCCCGCTATACCAGAACCCGCCCAGGAGCGACTGCATCCAGGATAGGTCTGAAGGGATCGGTGAGAAGCCGGCGTCTGCCGAGAACGCGAGGTAGTTCTCGATGCCAGCAACGCTCGTCGTGCCGATCGTCAAGACAAAGAGGAGCGCGTGGACCCACAGCTTGTTGCGAAACTTCCGCCGTGGCCTCGGCTCTGCCAGGTCGAGCGTGGCGGGCCGTTCTGGGTCGACCGAGACTGGCTCCACTTGGTGGTCCGAACTGCAGGCTAACTCGGGGCTTACCCGATGTTCTGAAGATCTTTGCCGGGCTTGAAGCGAACCGTCCGGCCGGGCGGGATGCGCACCTCCTTGCCGGTCCGTGGGTTACGGCCGATGCCGCGCTTACGAGGCTTGACTTGGAAGACACCGAAGCCGCGAAGCTCGATTCGTTCGCCACGTTGCATCGACGTGCGGATCGCGTCGAACACGGCGTCGACGGCCACCTCGGCTTTGACCTTCGTGATGTCCGCGATCCTCGAAACCTCGTTGACGATGTCGACCTTGATCATCCGAGGGTCTCCTGGCAAGCGGCGTGAGCGGCAGGGTGGAAGGGACGCGTCCCTGGGACCACGCACACCCCGCGCTTGGCTAGAAACTGGTAACTAGCATAAATTGTGACACTTACACTGTCAAGGCAGAGCTGAGCTCGAGCACGTATTATGGCGAGGAAGAGCGCCACTGTCGTACTGGTCGGCCGCCCGAACGTCGGGAAATCGACTCTTTTCAACCGCATGACCGGCTCGCGACGCGCGATCGTGACGCCCGTGCCCGGAACGACTCGGGATACGCTCTACCGGCCCGTCACGTGGCGCGGCCGGTCGTTCGAGCTGACGGACACCGGTGGCTTGTACGGCGCAAGTGAGGACCCTCTACACGAACTCGTCGTCCGGCAGGGGCAGCGGACCATTGCCGCAGCAGACGCATTCGTCATGGTCGTTGACGGACGAGAGGGCCTGGTTCCCGGGGATATCTCCATCGCAAAGGATCTGCGGAGCACGGGGAAGCCGGTCGTAGTCGCGGCGAACAAAACGGACGACAAGCGGGCGCGCGGCACTGCGCTCGAGTTCTATCAGCTCGGGTTCGAACCAATCGTCGAGATCTCTGCCGAGCACGGAAACGGTATCGGCGACCTCCTCGACGAGATTCTCGCCCGGCTCCCGGCGCGCACTTCCACCGCGCCCCGCGGAGCGGACTCCGAGGCTGTCGAGCCCGACGGGAATGACGCGCCTCGCGCCGGACGAGACGACGGTCGAACAGCCGTGAAGCTCGAGACCGCAGTGGCGATCGTCGGTCGCCCGAATGTCGGGAAGTCCTCGCTCTTGAACAAGCTCCTGCACGAGGAGCGCGTCCTCGTCAGCGACCTTCCGGGCACCACGCGAGATCCGATTGACGCCGTCGTGGTGTGGCACCGCCGCCGCTTTCGCATCGTGGATACCGCAGGCATGCGACGGCCCGGGCGTGTACGCGGTGGTGGGCAGGTCGAGCTGGTCAGCGTTGCCGGTGCGAGGAAATCGATCGTCGAGGCAGACGTCGTCGCGCTCGTCATTGATGCCGAAGAAGGCGCCACGGATCAGGACGCCGCCATCGCTGGCGAGGCCGATCGCGCGGGACGCGGTGTCGTCATCGTTGCCAACAAGTGGGACCTCGTCAAAAGCGACGATCCCCTGTTCGCTAAGCGGTTCGACGAAGAAGTGCGGCGAAAGATGAAGTTCCTCGACTACGCGCTCATCCTGCACATCTCCGCGCTAACCGGCGAGCGTGCGCCGAAGGTGCTCGACGCGATTGATAAGATCGCCGAGACGCGGCGTAAACGCATTCCGACACCCACGCTCAATCGTTTCCTGGCGGACGTCACGGCGGCGAACCCGCCCACTAGTCCCGGTCGGAGGCACGTCCGCATTCTGTACGCCGCCCAAGTTGGCGTGGCGCCCCCCGCCTTCGTGTTCTTCACGAACGTGGCGACGACCTTCCATTTCTCATACGAGCGGTTCTTGGTGAACCGGCTGCGCGAGCAGTTCGGGTTCCTCGGAACGCCCATCCGCGTCCAGGTTCGACGACGGGCGACGTAAGCTCAGCGGGCCGCTCGCATCGGACCTGGTGCGGAAGGTTTCGGCCGTCGTCTGACCCTGCAACTCGCTGTCAGCGGACACCTTAGCAGCCTGGAGCTGAATGGCCCTCGTGATATACTCGGCGCTACGGATGCCGGACGGTTTCGTCACCCCAGTCGAAATCCCGAATCGCGCACTTTTCAAGGCGACGGAGGTTTGTGACCTCCTCAAGGTGCAGCCATACGTGCTCCGGACCTGGGAAGCCGAGTTTCCAGAGCTGGGTTTCGCCAAGACCGCCGGGGGACCGCGAGTCTACCGGCGGACCGACGTCGAGCAGGTCGTCAAGATCAAGCACTTGCTGTTGGTCGAGGGACTGACGTTAGCCGGCGCACGTCGGAAGCTGCAGGGTGAGTCGATGCCGGTAGCGGCTGACGCCCCGGTCATCGATAAGCTCATGGGGCGGCATGCCCGCGAGCGACTGACGGAGATCAAGCGCGGACTGCAATCAATCCTCGAGCTCCTCGCTGGTCGTGGGCAAGCCGGCGACTTCGGCTTGACGGCACCGAACACACATCTCGCCATGCGAGCCTCGGTGGCGTCCCGTGCGAGGCCCGCGCCCCCGGCCGCGGCGAAGAAATCGAAAAGGCCTGAGCCGAAAGCCAGGGAGAAGCCCAGCCCGATGGCAGCGGCTCGGCGAAAGCGATAGCGCCGCTTTTCTGCTAGGCTTAGAACGCTTCTGCGCGCGGCCCCCACGTGCGCGGTCATATGGGATCGTCTCGTGTTCGGGATGTAGCGCAGCCTGGTAGCGCACTTGACTGGGGGTCAAGGGGTCGTGGGTTCGAATCCCGCCATCCCGACCAATTTCGGCACCGGGGGGCACATCAGGGACACACAGCCCACGGAAAAGAGTCCGACGATGGGACGCACCGGCCCCTTCCTCGCCGTCTTGATGCTGGCTTTGACACGAATGCCTAGCGCTCAGCAGTCCGCAGGCGTCCTCAAGGTCACCTCCTTCCCTTCATCCGCTCAGGTCTTCGTCGACGGAGTCGCAACGGGCAAAGTGACCCCAATGAGCATCGCGCTCTCGCTGGGAGAACACACCGTCACGGTCCAGATCGCCGGGGGCGGCTGAAGCCCAGACACGAGGACCGTTACGATTGCCTCCGGCAACAACGATTTGAGCATCACCCTGTTGCCAACGCTGACGACGGGGCCTCAAGGCCCGCCCGGGCCCGCCGGCCCGCAGGGCAAACCAGGAGTAAATGGCACCGGTGCGTTACAACTCGTGGACGCATCTGGAAGTCGCCTTGGCTGGCGCCTCCGGACTGGACGGGCCATGACCGTGTACCTCTACATGCACTCCCTCGACCACGCGAGTGAGCGCCAGACGCTCCTGCGCCTCGAAGCGATGCGCCTCTTGCGCGACGAGCTCTCAGCGTACACGGCTGTCAAGGTGTGCGCGACGCCACAGACCGCCGACCTCGAAGTCGAAGTGGTCAATGTGGTCGTCAACGACGACAGCGTAGACACCGGCAGCGAACACGTGCAGCGGATCCTCGTCGTGCGCATGACACGTAACGGCGAGCGCCTGGACTTCGTGTGCTCCGACGGCCGCGGTGAGCTGACCGCCGAACGGCAGGCGGCGCGGCGCATTCGAAATTGGGTCGCCGGCGGAGACTTTTTCTCGATGGCTCGCACCGCGCGCACCAGCCACGCCGTGCGCGCAATTGCGTGACTGCACATGGAACAACACCCGAAGATCACCGTTGCCTGGGCCGTTGCCTCGCTCGAGCGCGCCATGAGCGCGCTGGGAGACTCGTCCGACGAGGAGCGCACACGCCGGCAGTTTCACCAGCTCCTGCTCGCTCTCGAGCGTGACGGCCACGTGTTTCTCGAAGCGCGTCACTTACAGCCCGCCAGGCGTGGCGCGAAGATTCTGCCCATGCGACGCGCGCGAGTCTGAGCGCCTGAAGGACTCGGGGCAACCATGGGTCCTCACGTAACGCACCTCATCTCCCGAAGTCCACTCGCCGCCCTCGTGACATCGTGGTCGGTTCCACGCAGCCCTTGGCAACATCATCGCTCCGACGAGCTCATCAGCTCCCGAGAACCGGGCCCCCTTGAGGGTGTTCTGGGGCCTGGTCGGCGCCGATAGACATCGTGTCGAGCCAGGTGGCTGATGGCCGTCGTGGTGGACTGGTTCTGCGAGGCATGTGAACCGTGACTGAGGGGGCATTGGCACGGCACCAGTGGGCGCGCGACAAGACGGATCGCGCCCCGGACCAAACCGACCAGCCCCGACGCAACCCTGCTGGCACCGGCAACGAGCGGCCACTTGTCCTCATCGCCGATGACGAGGCTCCGGTCCTGCGGGTGTTGGAGCGGATCGCCACCCGAGTCGGCTTCGATGTGGTCACGTGCTCGGCAGGGCAGGACGCGCTGCGCGCCATGCGCGAGCGAACACCGGACCTGGCGCTCGTCGACCTCCGCATGCCGGACTTGAGCGGCATGGACGTGCTGCGGCAGTTCCGCGGCGAGGTCTCCGCGTGTCCCGTCGTGATCATCACGGCGTACGGCGCCATCGAGTCTGCCGTCGAAGCGATGAAGCTGGGCGCGCGGGAGTACCTCACCAAACCGTTCGACTTCGCTCGACTTCGCGCGCTACTCGAGGACGTCCGCGACGAACGCCAGCCGAGCGGCTCGAGACGCCCCGAGGTCGGGGAGGCGCCAGACCTGTGCGCGCTCCTCGGGGCGACGCCGGTGGTGCAGGAGGTGTCCGCGCTCGTGCGCTCACTGGCATCGTCCGCGCGGGTGGTTCTGGTCAGCGGCGAGCGCGGGAGCGGGCAAGAGCTCGTCGCACGCACGTTTCATCAGTGCGGTCCCCGGGCGAACAAACCGTTTGTCACGATCAGCTGCTCGGCCCTCGTGGATTCGCTCTTCGAACGCAAGCTCTTCGGACACGAGAGGGGCGCCTTCCTGGGCGCCGAAGGGTCGGCACCGGGCCTCTTCGAGGTAGCCCACGGCGGCACCGTCTTCTTCGATGACGTCGGCGACTTGCCGCTCGCCGTCCAGGGCATGCTCGTCCAGACGCTCGAGACCGGAACGATTCAACGTGTGGGCGCGGAGCGGCCCCGCATGGTCGATGTCACCATCGTCGCGGCGACGCAGCGTGACCTGAGGGCCGACGTGGCCGCTGGACGTTTTCGCGCGGATCTCTACTACCGGTTGAGCGTAGTCGGAATCGGGCTACCTCCGCTCCGGGAGCGGCGCGACGATATTCCGTTGCTGGCGATCGGCTGGCTCCGCGAATGCGCATTGACGCTCGGCACGCTGCTCGTGGGCTTCACTGATGACGCGATGACCACACTCCGCGAGGCGCCGTGGGACGGCAACTTGCAGGAACTGCGCACGTGTGTCGAGCGCGCATGCGCTGTCGCAGCGGGTCCACTCGTCACGGCAGACGACGTGGCGGTGGCGTTTCGCGGCGAGCCCCGCGTGACCACGCCTCGTGGGGGCGGGTTGCACGTGGTCCGTTCCGGCGGCACGCCTGCGCCGCTCCAGGACGTCGAAAAAGAGCACATCTTGACGGTGCTGCGAGATGTCCGCGGCAATCGCATGGCGGCTGCGAAGGTCCTCGGGATCAGCCGACGGGCCCTGTACCGACGGCTCGCGCGACATCGAATCTCCGGCGGGACCCTTCACGCCGTACCGCCCCGTGGGGACGATCACCGCTAGTGCCCTCTACGACTGCCGAACCTATTTCGCATCCGCCCGGCCCCCCCATGCGGAGACGGTGCACGCCGATGCACATGGGATCGCGGATCCACTCCCGATGATGAGAGATGACGAGTGCGGTTCATATCTCCGTGGCTTGGATTCAAGTTCTGATCGCGATCGCCGATTGGGCACAGTAGGGATGCGTCCGCCAAGACAGCGCTCGCGATAGGAGCCCCTCGATGTTGCCGCACACGTCTTTCTTCAGCTTGATACGCGAGTACGCTGCATAAATGCACCGGCAGGCTCCCGACCGCAAGCTGCGGGTCCTCGTGGTCGACGTTGACACGCTCACCCGACGCTTCGTGGACCGGGTGTTGCGCGAAGCCGGCTTCGAGACTGCGGTCGCCGAGGGCGAGCCCGAGGCGTTGGCGGTGGCGGAGTCTTTTCAGCCTCTCGATCTGGTCCTGACCGATCTGATGATGCCTGGCATGAATGGCGACGAGATCGCCCGACGACTTCGGACCATCGAGCCCGGTCTGAAGGTGCTGTACTTCACTGGTTACAGCGACTAACTGTTCCGCGAACGCCAGACCCTGTGGGAAGACGAGGCGTACCTCGAAAAGCCGGTGAGTGCGACGGGACTTCTTGAGGCCGTGTCGCTGCTGTCCTACGGACGGCTGGCGGCACCGGGGCACCCGTCGGGCACGGAGGTCGCGCAGGCCGCTTGAGCGGCCACCAGCAGGTCGACGAGGCTAATTTCAATAAAGCTGCGGTACAATACGCGGCATGTACCCAGAACATTTCGTGGCGCCCATGCGCGCCGAGCTGACGCGATTTGGCGTCGAGGAACTGCGTTCCGCCGCACAAGTGGACGCCGCGGTCACCAGCACACGTGGCACGTTGATGATCGTCGTGAATTCGGTCTGTGGTTGCGCCGCCGGGAAGGCTCGACCCGGCATTGCCATGGCGCTGCAGCACTCCACGCGGCCGGATCGCGTGGCAACGGTATTCGCCGGCGCCGACATCGAGGCCACCAGTCGCGCCCGCGAGTACTTCACCGGCTACCGCCCCTCGTCGCCTTCAGTCGCGATTCTCCGTGACGGTCAACTCGTGTACATGCTCGAGCGCTACAACATCGAGAACCGCACCGCCGAACAGATTGCCATTGAGCTCACGGCCGCCTTCGACAGGCACTGTGCGGGCGCCGCTGCTACTCATTGAAGAAGGCTGATTACGGCGAAGGGGCGCTGCTGGACGGCTGGCTGGCGAGCATCACCCTCCCCGCGTGTGCATCTCGAGATGCGGATCCTGGCGTAGCGAGCGGAGTGGCACGAAGGCGCGACGGTCGCCAAGCGCCAGCCTGACTTCAGCCCCTCGGTCCGTGCGCTCGGTCCACGCCTTCGTCATGATGCGGGCGAGTTCCTCACGCGAGGCCCCTCTGCGCAACGCGCCCCGCAAGTCAAGGCCTTGCGTCGCGTAGAGGCACAAGTACCACATGCCATCTGCGGTCAGCCGACTGCGGTCGCAATCCCGGCAGAACGGCTCGGTCGTGGAGGAGATGATGCCGAACACCGTGCCGTCGGGCAGGCGATACCGATCGGCCGGCGCAGAGCTGGCCGCGATGACAGGCTCCACGCCTCCGTAGTGGGCAGCCAGGCGCTCGATCATCGTGCGACGAGTCAGCACCCGCTCGGGCGCCCAGCGTGTTGCGCCGCCCACGTCCATGTACTCGATGAAGCGAACCTCGGCGCTCACGGTCCGGCCGTATTCGATGAGATCGACCAATTCATCGTCATTCACACCGCGGATCATCACCGTGTCGATCTTCAACCCACCAAACACCCGCGTGGCAGCCGCGATGCCCGCCTGGACGCGCGCCAGCTCGTTGTAGCGGGCGATCGCCGCAAAACGATCCGATCGCAGCGTGTCCAGACTCACCGTCACGCGTTGAACTCCGGCTGCTTTCAGCGTGTCCGCCTGATCGGCCAGGAGGATGCCGTTGGTGGTCATGGCGAGATCGGTGACGCCAGGCTTGTCCACGATCATCCGGATGAGTGTGGGTAGATCCCGACGCAGGAGCGGTTCGCCCCCTGTCACTCGGATGCGGTCAACCCCCAGGCTTAGAAAGACGTCGACGAGAAGGGAGATCTCCTCGAAGTGGAGCACGTCCTCACGAGGCAGCCAGACGTAGTCCTCCTCCGGCATGCAGTACTCGCAGCGGAGATTGCAGCGGTCCGTGACCGACAGGCGGAGGTTCTTGAGGGGGCGCCCGAAAGCGTCCAGCAGGGACATGGGTGCATTATGACAGGCTCTGCCGCGATCCAAACACGCTCAGGAATCAATCGGCCGCATGCCCGTGGGGCACGGTCGACCCCCGTCATCGATGGCGAGTGATGCCCCTCCCACGCTGACTGGAGTCGGGCTGGCTGATGACTACTTCACTTACACTCCTGGCTCTTGGCAAGAACCTCCAGGCGGTTATACAGTCGCCTTGGCCTGACTCCCCCAGTAGTCGAGCCGTTCACGGAGGTTGAATCATGCGATCGCAGATTCTCGGGATCGCGCTTGCGGCGGTGATAGCCCCGCACGTGGGCTACGCACAGGTCTACCTGCTTCCCGAAAGCAGTCCACCGCTGGTGACCGCCGCCCGCGCGCCTTGGCAGCTCAGAGGCGACGCCATCTTCTACAAAGGCGATTTCTACTACCCGACTGGCCCGACGGAATTCTTCGATGGTCGGATCATGATCCGCAGCGGCACGCACGACGGCGTCCCACTGTACGAGAACACGACCCTGGTGCCCAACGACATCGTCTACGTGCCCGTGGCCGGTGGGCTGATGCGGCCGTACGAACGACGGCGTGAAGGGTGGTTCGCTGGGACCACGGGATCGCGGATGCCGTCGTTCGTCGTGGAACCCAGGCCGACCGATCTCGGCCAAATCGAGCGGACGTGGACCGAACGCGAACGCGCGATCGCTCGCATGGCTGTCGGCCGCGCGGGGTGGGAATGGCCGGAGCCAGTCGCCCCACGCGAGGTGCCTCCCCTGGCTACCACGCCTGGTCGCCGCGTCACGGCTCCGCCAAGTGGCGTCATCCGGTCGGTTCCTCGGCGCGACACGACTAACGTTGGCGCATACTTCAGCTTCGAGGGCGCGCGATACGTCGCGTCGGGACGTGCGGTACGGCGGGACGTCGATCGGTTCACTCGCATCGGCGGCATCCACGACTTGGCCGTCTTCCGCGAGATCAAGGGCGACCCGAATACGATCTACATCGAGTCGGTCCCAGGGGGTCTGCTGACGCCCTACAGCCGCTAGCCGAGCCCGGTTGCTCTGATGCAAGGCTCACCGTTGACCCGAGCCGTCTGGCTACTGGGCTGGGTGAGCCTCGCCACCGATGCCTCGAGCGAAGCTATCTATCCACTCCTCCCGTTCTTCTTGACCTCCATGCTCGGCGCGGGCGCCATGTCGCTCGGCGTGGTCGAGGGCGTGGCCGAGGCGGTCAACAGCCTCCTGAAAATCGTCGCCGGGCGCTGGTCGGATCGGGCGGTCAGACGTCGCCCACTCGTGCTCATCGGGTATCTGATCTCGTCCGCGGTGCGACCGCTGATGAGTGTGGCTCAATCGGCGTCGCACGTTTTCGCGGTCCGCTTCATCGATCGCGTGGGCAAGGGCATTCGAAGCGCACCGAGAGACGCGCTGCTCGCCGCGCTCGCCACGTCGGCCACGCGCGGTCGTGTCTTCGGCTTCCACCGCGGCATGGACCACGCCGGCGCCATTCTCGGCCCAATCTTGGCCTCGCTCTTCCTGTTCTGGCAGCCGGGCCAGTATCGCACGTTGTTTGCGCTGGCGGTCGTTCCAGGCGCGATCGCGGTGATGTTGATCTTCCTGGTTCGTGAGCCCCCGGTGGTGCCTAACCGTCCTGCGATCACGGCGTCGACGGGGACCGGCGTCGTCGCTTCGACGATGCCGGGTGACCTTCGCACGTTTTTCCTCGTCCTGGCGCTTTTCACGGTCGGCAACTCCACCGACGCCTTTCTGCTCCTCACGCTCACCGACGCCGCCGGGAGTGTCGACATGGTCCCTCTCATGTGGGCCGGGTTGCACGTCGTCAAGGCCAGCATATCGTTCGTGGCACCCCGATGGTCGGATCGCGTCGGCCGTCGTCGCGTCATCGGCCTCGGATGGGTGGTGTTCGCGCTGGTCTACATTGGCTTCGCGGTGAGCAGCGCCCTATGGGCGCTGCTCGCCTGGTTCATGATGTACGGGGTGTACTTCGGTTGCGCGGAGGGCACGGAGAAAGCCCTCGTCGCAGATCTGACCCCTCTGTCCACCCGTGGGTGGGCTTTCGGCATCTACACGGCCGTCCAGGGCATCGGCATGTTGATCGCCAGCCTACTGTTCGGGCTCCTTTGGACGCTCTACGGCCGGCAGGTCGCCTTCGCCGCAGGCGCGACCCTCGCGCTCCTCGCCACCGGCGCGCTATTCGCACTCGTGTCGGAACCCGAACGCGCCTCCGACACGAGCCTCGACCCTGCGAACACGTGAACCGCTCAACCCGCGACCTCGTACCAAGAGCGGCACGTGAACCGTGCCTATAATTGGAGTTTCATGCTGATCCTTGTGACAAACGACGATGGATATCGATCGGACGGTCTCACGACGCTGGCCGACGCCGCGCGGTCGCTTGGCGAGGTGATCATTGTCGCGCCTGTGGACGAGGCGAGCGCCATCGGCCACGCCTTGACACTCAAGCGGCCGCTTCGCCTCGAGTTCATTCACGAGGGCCTGTACGCCGTCGATGGCACACCGACCGATTGCGTGAACATCGCGGTCACGCAGGTGTTCAAGCGGCTGCCGGACCTCGTTCTGTCGGGCATCAACAAGGGCTATAACCTCGGAGACGACGTGACGTACTCAGGCACGGTCGCGGGCGCGCTGGAAGGGGCGCTGCTCGGGATCCCAAGCCTGGCGGTGTCGCTCCGCATGACGCGCGGGGCGTACGATTTCGGCTACGCCGCGCAGGCGGCGGTGAACGTCGCCGGCGCGATGGTGCGCCACCCGCTGCCGCGGCGGACCTTCCTGAACCTCAACGTTCCAAAGGGCCAACCCAAGGGGTTCCGGGTGACCGTACAGGCGTCCCGGAATCACATTACGTCAGTGGCCGAGCGTCACGATCCTAAGGGGCGGCCATACTTCTGGATCGAAGAAGGGCAGGACAGTTGGCATCCGCACGACCGGTCCGACTATGAGGCGGTTCGAGCCGGATTTGTCTCGGTCACCCCTCTGCAGCCGGACCTAACGGCACACGACGCGTTGGCGGCCGTCGAGGCGCTTCCGCTTTGGGACGAAGCTGGGGTAAGATGATCGCGCGTCGTGCGGCATCCTGAGCCGCACGGGAACACTCCCTCCTTACGCCTGTCGGGGCGTGGCTCAGCCTGGTAGAGCACTCGGTTCGGGACCGAGGGGTCGGTGGTTCGAATCCACTCGCCCCGACCACTTTCGCCGGTACGGCTTTGAACCTTTTTTGCGACCGGAATACCTGAGGGACGCTGATTGATCGACCCTCGGCTTCAGGCGAGGGTCGATCAAAGAATCTGAACCGCCCAGAGTATGGCGATCGCATGCGACGGCGTGCCGTGATCGAACGGTCACCGCCGTCACACACAGTTCGATTGCAGCAGCGCTGGTGATCAATCGGCTGAAGCCGGCGATGAGAGGGGGAGAGACGTGACTTTCGCGGAGATGATTTCGCCGCGAGTTGATGCGGAACGGGACGGCCGGCCCTGCCGCCCTGCAGGCGGTCAAGGACCGGCCCCTCGCGCTACTACTTGGTGGCGGGCGGCGGGGCGACGTCGCCCTTTGTCGACCGCTTCTTGAAGCGCCAGCCTTGCGGGGTCTTCACGAGCTCGTCGGAGTAGGTGGCCGAGGTGACGATCGACGCCGGCTTGGTGGCAAAGTCAACCAGTACGAGGTACACCTGACCGGCGGCACCTGCGGGCGTCGGCGTGATCATGAGGTTCGTGTTCCAGTGCTTCACGTGGGACCCGAGGCCCTTGTGGAAGCCGTCGGCGAACTTCACGATGGCCTCTTGGCCGACGTTGTTGTTGAAGACACCGTCGGGCGTGAAGGTCGCCGCATACCCTTGCGAGTCGCCCGAGTCGAGCGTCCAGTTGTACTTGGCGTACAGTTGCTGAATCTCAACCAGATCCTGCGCGGTTAACTGGCCGCCCTGCGCGAATGCGTTCGTGGCACCGAGCGCCAGCACGACGGCGGCGATTGCCATGGCTTTCCGAATCATCCTGACCTCCAAAGGGGCTCATCCCTTCACCCCGCGTGACGCGTGATCGTATCAGGACCAGCCCGATTCGCGCCAAAGAAGTGTGCGCAGGCTCATGCCGCCGTTCGCGACCCACACCGGTGGCGCTCCTTTCCGTGATAGTACAGGGCCATGCCTGACTTGGGCTCGGCGGTGGTCTACTACATCGTGTTCCTCCTGTCGACGACGCTCCACGAGGCCGGACATGCATGGGCTGCGCTGTTGGGGGGGGACCTGACCGCGTATCACGGCGGTCAGGTGTCGCTCGACCCACGCCCTCACATTCGGCGGGAACCGTTCGGGATGGTCGTGCTCCCCATCCTGAGCGTGCTGGTATCTGGCTGGCCTATGGGGTTTGCCAGCGCGCCATTCGACCGGATCTGGGCCCTGCACCACCCGAAGCGCGCTGGTTGGATGGCACTGGCCGGCCCGGCCGCCAACCTATCGCTCGTGCTCGTCGCCGGCGGCGGCCTGCACGTCGGCATGTTGGTCGGCGGCTTCGACACCCCTGGCTCTGCGGGATTCGATCATCTCGTCGCCGCGCAAGACGGTTGGGGCGGCCCGGCGTTCTTTTTGTCGGTCCTGTTCTCGATGAACTTGCTGCAGGCCTTCTTCAACCTGCTTCCGCTCCCACCGCTCGACGGAAGCGCGGCGATTCCCGTCCTCTTGAGCGACGGCCCGGCGCAGCGCTACCAGCGCTTCCTGCTCCAGAACGGCCAGACCTTTGCCATCGTCGGGATGCTCATCGCCTGGCGCGTGTTCGACGTCATCTTCGGGCCGATCTTCCTGACGGCCATCCGGCTGTTGCACTGGGGACGCTTCTAGGGCTTTTCCTGCTTGACGTACGCCTGCGGGTTCGCATCGAACTTCCGCTTGCAGCCAGGCGCGCAGAAGTAGTACGTCGTGCCGTTGTATTCGCTCGTGCCGGCGTTCTTCTTCTCATCCACTTGCATCTTGCATACGGGATCGATCGCCATGAGAGGCTCCGCCTCTCACCATCCTCTCACGTGTTCAGCGAGGTGAGGCCGGGGAATCGCGGCCGGGCCCAATCTGCACGTCCTCGAGCGCAGGTGCCCGCTAGCCCCGCTAGAGCCGGGCGCGCCGGAGACGCAGCGCATTCCCGATCACCGAGACCGAGCTGAGCGTCATGGCAGCGCTCGCCCAGATCGGGCTGATGAGCACGCCGGTCCACGGATACAACACACCAGCCGCCACCGGCACGCCGACTGCGTTGTAGACGAAGGCGAGGAAGAGATTCTGTCTGATGTTGCGCATCGTCGCTCGGCTCAACCGCCGGGCGCGCACCATTCCACGTAGGTCGCCGCGCAGAAGCGTCACTCCCGCGCTCTCGATGGCCACGTCGGTGCCGGTCCCCATTGCGATCCCGACATCCGCTTGTGCAAGCGCTGGGGAATCGTTGACGCCGTCCCCGGCCATGGCTACCACTCGTCCTTGCCGTTGGAGATCCTGAATCACGGCGCACTTCTGAGCTGGCAACACTTCGGCCACGACGTCATCCACACCAAGGTGCGCGGCCACGGCCCGCGCAGTGGTCAGCGTGTCGCCGGTCACCATGATGACGCGGAGTCCCTCTGCCTTGAGGGCCTGCACGGCCTCAGGGGCGGTCGTTTTGATCGGATCCGCCACACCCACGAGCGCCGAGAGCCGACCCTCTACGGCCAGGTACAACACCGTCTGGCCCTCCCGACGGAGCCGTTCGGCGTCCCCCGCGGCGTCGTCCATTCGAATGCCCGAATCGGCCATCATGCCCGCGTTTCCAAGCCAAGCTCGAGCCCCATTGATGATGCCGCGAATGCCGCGACCGGGTTCGCTCTGGAACTGGTCGGCCCGCGGGATCGCCAGTCCGCGATCACGAGCGGCGGTAAGGATCGCCACCGCCAAGGGGTGCTCGCTCGGCTGCTCCAGCGCCGCAGCCAGGGTCAGGATGTCGCCTTCCGATCGGCCGTCGAGCGAAACGATCGTCGCCAGGGCGGGCCGGCCCTCGGTGAGAGTGCCCGTCTTGTCGACGACGACGGTGTCGACGGCTTCGAGCCGCTCCAGCGCCGCCGCATTCTTCACGAGGACACCTGTCGTTGCGCCGCGTCCCGTTCCGACCATGATGGCCATCGGTGTCGCCAGACCAAGGGCGCACGGGCACGCGATGATGAGCACCGCGACCGCGCTGACGAGCGCGAAGCCGAGGCGTGGCTCTGGGCCCCACAGGAGCCAAGCCACAAAGGCCATCACCGCGACCGTGACCACGGCAGGTACGAACACCGCCGACAGCCGATCGGCCGTCCGTTGAATCGGTGCGCGAGTCCGCTGCGCCTCCGACACCATGCGGACGATCTGCGCGAGAACGGTGTCAGCGCCGACGCGTTCGGCGCGAACGAGGAGCGACCCCGTCGTGTTTAGCGTGCCGCCGGTGACGTTCGCACCGGCGTCCTTTTCGACAGGAATCGACTCGCCCGTCACCATGGACTCATCCACGGCGCTCCGCCCGTCGACAACTACACCGTCCACCGGCACCTGTTCGCCTGGGCGCACGCGGCAGACATCACCCACACGTACCCGATCGAGGGGCACGTCGTGTTCCTCGCCGTGGCTCACGACCCGAGCGACGGGCGGGGCCAGACCCAGCAGCTGGCGCATGGCCGCCGACGTGCGGGCTCGCGCACGCAGCTCCAGGACCTGCCCGAGGAGAACCAGAGCGGTGATGACGACAGCGGTATCGAAGTAGGTTTCGACCACGCCATGGGGGCGAAGGTCGGACGGAAACAGCAGCGGCATGGCCGTGCCGAGAGCGCTGTACCCGAATGCCGCGCCGACGCCAAGCGCAATGAGCGTGAACATGTTCGGACTTCGGTTTACGATCGACGTCCAGGCTCGAGTGAAGAACGACCAACCGGCCCAGAAGACGACGGGCGCGGACAGCACGAGCCCCATCCAGTTGACCCACGCCAAGTGGCCCATCCCGCCACCGCGTAGCATGTCCGCCATCGTCACGACGAAGACCGGTGCGCCGCCGACGGCGGCCACCCAGAAGCGGCGCGTCATGTCCTCGAGTTCCGGATTGGGTGCGTCGACGCGCGTCACCGTCCGCGGCTCGAGTGCCATGCCACAGATGGGGCACGCGCCGGGCTCCGGTCGCACGATCTCTGGATGCATCGGGCACGTGTATTCGACGCTCGACATCGGGACGGTCGAGAGGTCGGGCTCGAGCGCCATGCCACACCGTGGGCACGCCCCAGGCACGCTCTGCCGGATCTCTGGATCCATCGGACAGATGAAGGTGGCGCCCGGCGGCGCATCTGGCGTCGAGGCGGGGCCCTCAGGATGCAGGAACGTCAGTGGCTCGGCTTTGAAGCGATCGAGACAGCTCTCCGCACAGAAGTAGTAGCGGATGCCCTCATGCTCGTGAGAGCCGACGGCGTCCTCCTCTTCGATGGTCATCCCGCAGACCGGGTCCAGGTGCTCCGCCATGTCGACCCCAGTATGCGCCACGGCGGGCCATCGAGCCACCTCCAGTTCCGTCGCGCCCAAGGGCGACACCCGCGGTATAACTGGCCCCGGTCGTTCCCGCTCCGTTGGCGGTTCAAGACTCGTCTGGGTCGTGAACCTGCGAACGCAGGTTCCTCTCGAATTCGTTCTACCATGCGTCCATCTGCCATCGCGCCGTGGCTGCTCGGTCTCGCCACGGTGCTGGGCGTGGCGGCGATCGCGTGGGTGGTGATGCGCTGCGCAATGTCGCCCAGACCCGCGCGATCCTCGACAACGCTGCGCGAGCGTCGACGACACTCGAAGTGCAACGGCAACTGGACGAAGTGCTGCTTCGCGCGATAGAAGCCGAGACGGGCCAGCGAGGGTACGTCCTCACTGGTGACGAGCGTGAGGACCACCGGGCGTCCGCTGCGATTCCACTGTCGGTCGATCAGCTCGAAGCGTTGACCGCTGGCAGCCCCAGTCAGAACGCCCGACTCCCGCACCTTCGACGCGCGGTCGAAGCGAGGCTATCTACCCTGGCCACGGCCATCGACCGCCGCAAGTCGGGAGGCTTCGCCGCCGGGCTTGTCGAGTTGCGACGAGCCGAGGGCGAGCTGCAGATGAATGTCATCCGTCAGCTCGTGGCCCAAGTGGAACGAGAGGAGGGAGAGAACCTCCGCGCATGGCGCGAGGAGGCTGAAGCCGCCTATCGTCGGGCGCGAGTGGGTCGCATCGGCAGCGGGATCCTCAGCGCCCTCTTGCTCGTGGGCCTGGCGCTCTTCGCCATCGTGCTCGGGCGCGTCCGCGACAGCGCGGCTCGGCGCGTGGCCGCGGACCGCGAACATCTGAGCGTGACGCTGGCGAGCATCAGCGACGGGATCCTCGCCACCGACGTCGAAGGCCGGGTGACGCTGGTGAACTCCGTCGCCCAGGGTCTGGCAGGCTGTCGAGCCGACCAGGCCATCGGTCGATCATTCGAGGAGGTCTTTGCGCTGGTCGACGAAACGACCGATGCGCGTGTAGCCAATCCGATCACCATCGCGCTCGAGACCGGCCAGGTCCATAGCGCGCCGCCCCACACACGGCTCATCGGACCGAATGGACAGAGTCATCCGATCGACGCGAGCGCCGCGCCAATCCGATCCGGCGATGGCGTCCCCCGTGGGGCCGTCGTCGTGGTTCGGGACATCTCGGGCACCCGCGCCCACGAAGCGGCCTTGGCCGAAAGCGAGGCTCGGTATCGCGACGCCGCCGCGCAAGCCCAGGCTGCGAGGGCCGAAGCCGAGCAAGCCAACCGGCTCAAGGACGAGTTCCTCGCGGTTCTCTCGCACGAATTACGCACGCCGCTCAACGCGGTCCTCGGCTGGGCACAGATTCTTCTGGCTGGCGAGGTCGCCCCGACGACGGTGAGCCGGGGCCTCGCGTCCATCAAACGCAACGCCGAAGCGCAGCAGCGCCTGGTCGAAGACCTGTTGGACGTGTCACGCATCATCACAGGCAAGTTCCCAATCGAGCGCAAACCCAGCGTGCTGCGGACGGTCATCGTGTCAGCCGTGGACGCGATCGGCCCGATGGCGGCAGGGAAGCGCGTCGCATTGCATTTCGACCTGGCCGACGGCGCCATCGTCGACGCCGATCCTTACCGTCTGCAGCAGGTCGCCACCAACCTGCTCTCCAATGCGATCAAGTTCACGCCGTCAGGCGGGCGCGTTACGGTGAGGCTGATCGTCGCCGACGCCACCGCGGTTCTGTCGGTGTCAGATACTGGCCAAGGGATTCATCCGGAGCTCCTGCCCCACATCTTCGATCGCTTCCGCCAGGGTGACGCCAGCTCGACGCGAATGCATGGGGGCCTGGGGCTTGGGCTCGCCATTGCTCGGTATATCGTACAGGCCCACGGGGGGGCACATTCGGGCGGAGAGCCGGGGCGAAGGCCACGGAGCGACATTCACCGTCACGCTGCCGGTGATGGACGCGAGTAGGGTGCCCAAGGCCTTCCGGGCAGGACGGTCCGCCTATGAAGGCGCTGGCGGCGGCCGGCTGCACGGCCGTCTCGTGCTGGTGGTGGACGACGAGGCCGACGCGCGCGAGCTGATGTCCTGGGCCCTTCAAGAGGCCGGCGCAGACGTCGTCGTGGCTGCGGACGGCGTCGAGGCGCTGGGCCTGCTCTCAGCCGACCGACCGGACGTCGTGCTGACCGACGTCCACATGCCGCGCATGGACGGATTCGGCCTGCCCGGTGCCATGCGGGATCGGCTCGTCGGCACCGCCCCGCCTGCCATTGCGATCTCGGCCCGGGCCGCCAGCGATGATGCCAGGCGCGCCACCGACGCCGGGTTCGCCGCACACCTGACCAAACCAGTGGACCTGAACCTCCTCTTGGATACGATCGACCGGGTCATCACGGTATGAACGACACGGGCTCGGAACCTTCCGCGCGCAGGCCGCGTGCGGCGCAGGCGCGCGCCTTCGACGCGGCGCCTGTCGCACTCGTGTGTCTCGATCGCGTCGGTGCCGTGCTGGACGTCAACCCCGCCGCATCAAGGCTGCTCGGCGCCTCGAGGCGCGAGCTGGTCCGCCGGCCGGCCGTAGACGTCCTCTTCAACTCTGCCGCGAAGCTGAAGAATGTGCCGATGGTCGCAGCGATCCTGACCGGCATGGGCTCGGACGGCGCCGACGGGCTCTTGGCCTTGCGCCACGCGGGCGCCGAGACCATCGCCGAAGACGAGCACTCCTGCGTAGTCTTTGGCATGCCGAAGGAGGCCATTGCGCGCGGGGCCGCGAGACATGTCGCGACGCTGCTGAGGATGCCGAAAACCCTGATGGAGTGTCTGGACCGGCTGGCGGTAGCGGTATGACGATCCTGCTCGTCGAGGATGACCCGAACATTCGCGAGCTGCTGACACGTCTGCTCGAGCGTGACGACTACCGCGTGATGACGGCCACGAGCGGCGAAGAAGCCGAGTCGCTGGCCCAAACGGACTCCGTCGATCTGCTCGTGTGCGACGTGTGTCTTCCTGGGGTCAGTGGCCCGGTGCTCGCGCGTCGTCTCGCCGCATCGCAACCGACGTTGCGGACGCTGCTCATGTCAGGGGACCCGTCGCTCGATGACCTCATCGACGAAGGACTCGATGCAGAATTTCTGGGCAAGCCGTTCACCACAGGCACGTTCATCCAGAACGTGCGTAGCCTCCTGGCCCGCTGACCCACTCCGCGCCAAGTTCACAGTCGACAGCCCCACGGCTTTCGTGCAGAATTGATCTCATTCTTCCAGTTCGACGTTCACAGCTGGCCGCTGATGGCTCTCGGCGTTCGTTCACTCGGAGTATGTCTTGATGTCGAGTCGTGTCACTCTTGTCTCTCGATCTGCGCTCGCCCTGGCCCTCACGGCGACCCTGGTGGCCTGCTCGACGCCGTCGACGGAGCCTGCCGCGCCGCGCAAGTCGGGCGATCCCGAGGGGGATGCCGCCAAGGCCCGCGGCGAGGCGATCGTCGTCGGTAGGGCGCCAGCCGCGGCAGGCGGACTCTCCTCGATCGTGATCCTCGAGCCCAAGGAGCCGCGAGAGTTTCCGCCACAGACCGGCATGCCCATCATGGACCAGATCTCCCAGGTGTTCACACCAGGGGTCTTGTTCGTCCGCACGGGTCAGCCCGCCGAGTTCCGGAACAGCGACGAGATCCTGCACAACATTCGCGTGCGGAACGATGAGACCAAGGAAGCGGCCTTCAATATCGCACTGCCGACCGCTGGCACCTTCACGTACACCTTTCTGAAAGACGGCTTCTACGATGTCGGATGCGACATCCATCCCGCGATGGCGGCCGTCATCATCGCCTCGAAATCCCCGTACACGGCGCTCGCGGAAACCGACGGGCGATTCGTCGTCGACAGACCCGTGCCGGCCGGGGCGTATACGGCGACGGTCTTTGCCGACATTCGACGCGTCGATCTTGCTGTCGAGATCGTGGCGGGGCGGACGAATCTCGGTGAGATTACCTTTCCGCAGTCGAAGTAGCCTGACGCATCTGACGATCTTCTGTGGCTTCGCCGTTGCGCTGGCTAGCCTGGCCGGCCAGCTGAGGCCGGGCCCACCCGGTCGGCCTGCCTCTAGAAGCTGAAGAACACCAGAAAATCGATGCCGGCGCGTTCGACCCGCCTGAAGGGCGACCGTGCAAGCGACGAACCCGCATCCGAGAAGGTGGCGCGGACACGGAACAGACGTGACAGGAAGTACTCGATGCTCGCTTCGCTGTACTCCTGCGAGCCAAACTGCCGACTGAATCGTGCGACGAGCCCCGGAGCGATCTCGTCGCCGATCGTCACGCGAGGTGCGGCCGTCGATGCACCAGCCGAGCCGCTGGGTGCCAGTTCGATCTCGAGAATCTGCAGGCCCAGGGTCCGTTCCAGGGCACTCATCAGCGGTGTCGCCAAGAATCCGGCAGCCAGTGTCCCGGCTCGCACGGCGAGCTCCTGTTGTTGCACAGCGTTGAGCTCGTTCACGTTGGTATTGAACACGATGAGCGACAGAATGTTCGAGTCGTCGAGCGGTGGCGTGCTGGCGAGCAGGAGCGCTGGCTCGTTGAGCGGCCCGACGATCGACACACGGGTCTCGACTCCGGGGATCGTCCGTGCCACGGTGACGTACAGCTCCGGATTGAGGTCACCGCGAAAGACGATCGAGCTGGCCGGGTCGAGGTCGAACCGACGTCCCTGGAACGAGTAGGTGCCAATCAACGAGTCGAAGGATCCGGTCACGAAGAGCGGCTGGGCCGGATCCTTGTACAGATAGATCTCTCCGAACGCCCGCACATTGACATTGCCCAGACCCAGCGGGGTTCCTGGGGATACCTGGACGTTCTCACCGACCAGGTGGAGCGTGCCGAGCGACCGGACGGCCAGGTCGATCCCCATCCGCCGCCAGGGGTTCAACACAGCGAGCGGATCGATCGGAATCGCCGGACCCGCGACTGGTTCCGGGGCCGCCTGCGTGGCGTACGGACGGAGCAGGGCGCGATCCAGGATCTCGTCCGCGTTGAGGTCGCCACCAGTGATGGTGATGATCCCGGTCAACCGCGGCAATTCGAATTGCCCGCACAGATCCAGGTCGGCGTCGACCTCTGTCGCTCCGAACTCGTTGCGCATCACCTCGAACTGCCGGGCCCTCACGTTGACGGCGAGGTCGCCGACGCGCAACTCATGCGTGCCAAGGCTTCCCGTCAGGTCGAGGGCATGACCGTCCGCATCCTCCATATGAAGCGCCTGGACATTCACCTTGTCGGTCGTGAGGTCCAAGCGGATCCGCGTGTTGCGATATCGCGCGCCCGTCGGGGCGACCGTGAACGCGCCGTTGGACAAACCGACGGTGCCGATGAGGTGTGGATCTCGCGCGGTGCCGACGACGGTCACATCCAGTTGGAGTTCACCGCTGACTTCCCGCACGGTGTCGGTAAGCCCCGCCAGAATGCCCAGATCTACCGAGCTCGACGCCAGCGCTAGGTCCATCGGGAGATCCGGCTGCCCCTCCACGAACAGTCCGAGCGGCACCGTGCCCCGCGCGGTCAGCCAGACGCCGGGCGCCTGGTCGAGCCGGCCATCGACCAGGAAGCGACCATCGTCGTACTCGACGGTGGCCGTGAGGCGATCGTAGGTGAGGCGTTGAACCCGACCTTCGAGCACCGTCAGCGCCCCGGTCACAATGAGACGGCCCGCTTCGGCCGACCGACGAATGGTCGCGTCGGCGTCCAGCAGCCCGCCGAATCGTGGCGGGTCGGAGAAGATGCCCACAATCGGATCGAGATACACGCCCCGTGCCTGCACGCGGAGCGCGGCTCCCGCGACCGTGGGCCGCCAGTCACCGGACACGGCTATCTGTTGTCGCCCGGTCGTGTCATCGGTCAGGACGAGATCACCAATCGTGAGGCCGCTGGCATCCCAGCTCACGCGGGGCGAGGCGCCTTCCGCCAAACGCCACGACGCGTCCTCGAGCTGCACACGCAAGGTCGAGACGTCGGCCGCACGTCCTTGGTCGTGCAGTCGCAGTCGGCCGTCGAGCGTCGTGTTCAAGCCGCCCGCGCGCGCGCCTCTCAGCTCGAGCGCGAGGGTCCGTCGATCGTAGGTCGCGGCCCCTGTGATCTGGTTGATCGCTTGATCCCCAACGGTCAGCGGTCCCCACGCGCCCGAGAGCCGTGCGACCGCGTCGAGCGGCGCTTCAACAGGGAGAGTCGCGTCGTAGTCGAAACCGCCCGTCAGGATCTCCACGCCGGCAACGACGACGCGTGACACCCGCGCGTTGCCCGTCACGCGCGGTGCGTCGATGAAGCCCGTCAGTCGCCCTTGACTGACGAGCGCGCCCGTCAGCGGCCGGCCGGTCATTTCGGTCAGGAACGACAGCTCGCCACGCTGGATGTCGTATTCGACCGAGGAGCCTGACGAGCCATCGAGGGCGACGGTACCCCGAGCCGAGGCCTGTAGCGCCGGCCCGCGCAGGTCTAGCGCGTCGATGCGGAGCATCCGGTCCGCAAGACGCAGTCCAGTCGACACCTGGTCGAGCTCGAGCCCGCGCGCGCGCGACTTCGTGAGCATGGCGGTGGCGTCTATCGTGTAGTCCGCGACGCTCGTCGTGCGCATCAGCGCTTCCTTCACGGTCACGGAAACGCGGGCAGTGCCGCTCAGGCCCGACTGGAATCGATCGTCCGTGAGCGCTCGTGCCGCGTTGATCTGCTAGAAGCGGCCGTCGTACGAGGCTCGTAACGAACCGTCCGCGAGGTGAACCGCGACATCGGCATCGTTCAACGTGCCTTCGAAGAACCCGCCACGGGTGACGCGGCCCTCGGCATCGAGCGTCATCGTCGCTGCAGTGGTGCCGGTACCGCTGACGCGGAAGTGCCCGTCGAGGAACCCGTCGTAGCGGGGATCTCGCATCCAGGCGACGTCCAGCGCCTCACCGAACCGCCGAATGCTCACACCCGCGATGTCACCGTCGCCCGAGTATCGAACGGGCCTCGTGGAGGCGCCGAGCGAGCCCACCGCGCCTGCGCCCAACTGCGCGCCCAGGAACTCGGACCGATCCAAGACGGCCTCGCCGGCGAACCGGCCCGGCGCAAACTGTCCGCGCACGTCGAAGTCGAGCGCCAACGTACTCTCGACGTGTGGCACGGGCACGTCACGCGGCACGCGACGCAGGTCAACACCGTCCGCTCGCCCCGTGAAGCGATAGCGATACGGCGCGTCAACCCCGATCGCGCCTGCTCGCAAGCGAAGGTCGGCGCCGTAGGCGGTCGCGGTCGCCGCCGCTATCACGGCGTCGTGGGCAGTCAGCGTGCCCCGAGCGCGGACGCGATCAGCGGCGTAGCCCAGGTACATCGCGTGGGGACCATCGAATGCGAACATGCCCCGTGGAAAGCGGCGTCCCAGATCCAGGTCGAGGTCGAAGGTCACGTACCCCGTAATGTCGGACGGCCGGTCGGGTCGGTTGAACCATCGTGCAAGGTTCACGCGGGTGACGTCCACCTCGCCAGAGCCGTGCCAGCCGGGCACGGAGCCGTCGAGCACGATGGCGCCTGTGATCGCGCCACCGTTCGACTGCATGTCCAACGCCATGGTCATCTGTGTGAGCGGCCCCGAGAGCTTCGTCTTGAACGAAGACTCGATGGCGATGTTGCGCAGCCCCGGCACGAGACCGCCCCATTCCTCGAAGGCGAAACGGTCGGCCTTGATGTCGAGATCGAACGTGGTGGGACCGGATTGCCGCCGCACCGACCCGCCGAGCGGAAACGCACTCCGCGACGTCTCCACCTGCAGATCGTCGAAGGTCCAGCCCCGCTCGTCGATACCGATGCCGCCCGCGAGCCGAGTGACGGGCAGATCGGGTTCGTGGCCAGTCCACGAGGCCTTGTCCAGTTCGACGCGCCAGCTCGACCCACGCCAGTCGAACCGGAGCGCGGCATTGAGCCCGTCGAAACGGGACGGCACTCGCACGGCGCCAAACAGCAGCGGATCGAGGAACCCGATCGTGCTGTCGACGACCTCGATTCGCTCGAACAGAATGAGAGACGGGGGAAGCGCGCCGGGAGGACGTGGAGGGCGCGGCCTGACGAGGCGCCCCACGTTCCATCGACCATCGGCGTCTTTGGCCACCTCGACTCGCAAGCCCTGCAGACGGAGGTGTCGGATCGTGGTTCCGCCGTTCGCATCCCGATAGAGCTCACGCCAGCTGTAGGCGACGGATGCCGACTCGATGGTGACCACCGAGATCCTGTCCTGGACGACCCGCACGCCGTGCAGGACGACCCCGCGAAGAATCGATCCGCCGATGCGATCGATTTCGAGCGTGCCGGTGAGGAACCGACTGGACTGCGACACGATCAGCCGACGGATGCGCTCTTGGCCCCAGGGTGTGGTCAATGCGATCCGCCCGGCCACGACGGCCAGGATGGACAGCCCGACGACCACTGCGACGCCGAAACCGAGGACGCGGAGAATCTGCCGAGGGAAGACCATCGACCGCTTGACGCGATCTTGCGCCCGACCTTCGGTGGTTTCCGTCGAAGTGCGGGAGCCAGCCCCGGCGAGCGGCCCGCCCAGCATCTCAGCGCGTGTCGCGACAGTGCTGACGCACGAGCTCGAGCAGACGATCGAAGTCGAGCGGCTTCTTCAGGAATGCCGTGCCCCCCAGGTCCGCCGCCCGGGCCTGATCGAGCGCGGAGAGGACCACCATCGGGACGGACGCCAGCGCCGGATCCTCACGCTGCCTGCGACGGAACTCCCACCCGTCCATGACCGGCATCATCAGATCGAGCAGGATGAGGTCCGGTCGCCCTCCCCGGTGGAGATACTCGAGCGCATCGCGGCCGTTGGCCACGGCCTCCGCACAGTAGCCCTCCAGCGTCAGGAGTTGCGCCATCATCTCTCGCAGGTCCGCGTCGTCTTCGACGATGAGGATCGGACGGTGAGGCGTGGTGGACGTGGCGCGCACGTCTGAGGACATGGTGTGCTTGGCGAAGCGACCGTCTCGACTTGCAACACCGGGTAGGCTGACACGCTCAGCGCCGTTCGTGACCCTGGGTGGAGCGATTGTAGGCTTTCGGGCCGATCATGCCAACTCAACCAAAAGGGGCTCCGGCCCGAACCTCGGCGCGATCGTCCTTCGACAGGCCCGGGAGCACCCATCTCAGGGCCGATGGTGGGGCCGCGCTATAATCGGTCCACTTCCCGACTCATGCTTGTCGGCCGTCTTTACGTCGTGTCAGGCCGCGTTCAGCGGGTCGGTTTTCGCGCGTTCGTGCAGTCGGCGGCAGCGGCCGAAGGGCTCCATGGCTGGGTGCGTAACACCCACGACGGTCGCGTTGAAGTCGTCGCCGAAGGGGAGTCCGAAGCGCTCCGGCGCTTCGAGCATCGTCTGCGGCACGGGCCGCCGGCGGCGCGTGTGGATGACGTAGACGTGACCGAGACCGGCGTGGGCGGCCGCGCCACAGGCTTCGAGGTGCGAGAGTGACAGGACAGACGACGGAAATCGATCCAGCGGCGCTCAAGAGTCGGATTCGCAGCGTGCCCGATTTTCCCAAGCCGGGCATCCTCTTCTATGACATCACGACGCTGCTGCAGGACGCGACCGGCTTTCGAATGGCCATCGACAGCCTCGCGCAACCCTTCATGAACCGCAGCATCGACATTGTCGTCGGGATCGAGAGCCGTGGCTTCATCCTGGGCTCGGCCGTGGCGGATCGCATCAGCGCCGGATTCTCGCCCGTTCGGAAGCCGGGCAAGCTGCCCTCGAAGACGATGCGCGCCTCGTACGATTTGGAGTACGGCGCCGACGCGCTGGAGATTCACCACGATGCGGTCGCTCGCGGGCAGCGTGTGCTGATCGTCGATGATCTGCTGGCAACCGGGGGAACGGCGAAGGCCACCTGTGACCTCGTGCGACAGCTCGGCGGCAACCTGGAGGCGGTCGCCTGCCTCATCGAGCTGACCTTCTTGCACGGCCGCGCGAAACTCGGCACCGAGCAGCTCCACACCGTTCTTCGGTACTGAGCTCGACCGCGATGCGGCGGCCCATCGGAGGAGTTCTGTTCTCGCTGTCACCGCAGCCGACGCCCCTTCAACCCGCTCCGGCGCGGCGTCTCGGGCCTCTCATGGCTTACGCTGGTGTCCTCGTCTGGACCGTGGCGGCCTCGGTAGGCCTCCTCGGCCAGGCGGCGGGGGGGAAGCGCACGCCGGATATTCACTACGTACCGACTCCGAACCGCGTGGTCGACGCCATGCTGACGATCGCCGATGTGGGGCCCACGGACGTCGTCTACGATCTTGGATCCGGGGACGGGCGGATTCCGATTGCCGCGGCCAGACGTGGTGCACGGGGCGTCGGGATCGAGGTCGAGCCCGCGTTGGTCGCACAGGCGCGCCGTAACGCGGTGAGGGCTGGCGTCGCCGATCGCGTCGAGTTCTTCGAGGGCGACATGTTCAAGAGCGATCCGTCACCCGCGACCGTCGTGACCTTGTATCTCCTGGGCTCGCTGAACCAACGGCTGAGGCCGAAGCTCCTTCGTGAGCTGAAACCCGGCACGCGCATCGTGTCTCATCGGTTCCCGATGGGCTCCTGGGAGCCGGAGCGATCGATCGAAGTCGGCCGTGCCGACGTCGTCCTGTGGCGGGTGCCCTCCTCGCCGGAGCCGGCGAACCCCAATTGAAGGCATGCCTATGCGATCCGCTGAGTGGCTCTTCGGTGTCAGCGCCGTCTTGTTCGTTTTCGGCATCGGCTTTGTCGTTGTCGGCGCACGGAGCGCCCGCCATCCAACGACGGCGATGCGGCCGTCCGCCCCGGATCTGGTGCCCGTGGCCAGCATCAGACAGATCATGCAGGGCATCGTCACGCCCGGGGCGACGGCCATCTTCGAATCCGTCAGTACGACGATCACCCTCGAGGGCACGACCGAAAAGGCGCCCAGGACGAATGAGGAGTGGGCGGCCGTCGCCAACGGTGCCGCCGCGCTGGCCGAGGCGGGTAACCTGATGTTGATGGAGGGCCGCGCGCTCGACGGCGACTGGATCAAGATGTCCCAAGCGATGATCGATGCGGCGAAATTGACGCTGACCGCCGTCCAGGCACGGAACCCTCAGCAGGTGTTCGACGCGGGCGGCGAGGTGTACACCAGTTGCAATGGCTGCCACGCGCAATACATGCGCTGACCCTCGGCGCATGCCATGTTTGGATAGGAGCGAGCCCTTGACCCAACGCAGCACACGGCGCTCGATGATCGTCGCGCTCGTGCTCTCGACCGGCGCTGCCGACGCGACGCTCGTGGCCCACGGCGTATCGGGGAAAGACGCCGTTTTTCTGCAGGGGATCGACGGCGCAGCCGTCGGTCCGTTCATGTATCTCGGGGCCAAGCACATGGTGACCGGCTACGACCACCTGCTGTTTCTGTGCGGCGTGATCTTCTTTCTCTATCGCGCGAAGGACGTGCTGGTGTACGTCAGCCTGTTCACCCTCGGACACAGTGCCACCCTTCTGCTCGGCGTGCTGGGTGGTATCAAGGCGAACCCGTACCTCATTGATGCGGTGATCGGCTTTTCGGTGGTGTACAAGGCGTTCGAGAACATGGAGGGCCTCCATCGCTTCCTGCCGTATCAACCTGACAGTCGCCTGGTGGTTCTCGTCTTCGGGCTGTTCCACGGCTTCGGCCTCGCGACGAAGCTGCAGGAATTCCAGCTCTCGCCAAAGGGCCTGGTGGTGAACATCTTGAGTTTCAACCTCGGCGTCGAGATTGGCCAGGCGCTGGCACTCGGTGCGATTCTGATCGTGTTCAGCTACTGGCGGACACGCCCAGGCTTCGTTCGACACGCCTTCGCGACCAACGGGTTCGTGATGGCATGTGGGTTCCTCCTGATCGGCTACCAGCTCTCCGGGTACGTCCTTCTCTCTTGAGTCCTCGAGTCGGCTGATGCTGTCCAATCCCCGTGTCTACACGCTTCCCGACACCCTGACCAACGCGAGGCACCGCATCGCGCTCGCCAGTGGCATCGCCCTGCTCGTTGCCGGTTTGGTGTTGGTGTTCTTCGTGCTGCCGGCCGAGTTCGCTGTCGATCCGTTCGGCGTGGGCGCGCGCACCGGGCTGCTCGATCTGGGTGTGACTGGCCAGCACGTGGCTGCGCTCGACGCAGCCGCATCACAGGGAGGCGCAGCGGGCGAGACACCTATCATCGCGCCGGACGAGAAGACCGTTCGGCATGAGTCGGTCACGTTCTCGCTCAGGCCGCGAGAAGGGATGGAGTACAAGTACCGCCTCGCGAAGGGTCAGGTGTTGCTCTTCACATGGACAGCATCGGTCCCGGTCAACTACGAGGCACACGCCGAGCCGGACGGAGCGCCACGGGGGTACGCCCAGACGTACGAGAAGGGGACCGCGCGCCAATCCGCATCGGGCACATTGACGGCACCCTTTTCAGGCATCCACGGGTGGTTCTGGGAGAACACGACGGATCAACCGGCGACTGTCACTCTGGAGGCTTCAGGTTTCTACACGCTCTCCCACGAGTTCCGCGCCGAGGAGGCAGTCAAGACGAAGACGTTTCGCTAGCCCGCAAATGTCGTAACCACCGGGGTCACTTCGACGGCTGCGTCGTCGGCCTGGACGAAGACCGGGCGAACACGACCTGTACCGGCCATGCGCGCATCGAGCCCCGCGTCGGCAATCAGGCCCCGCATCATCTAGTCGGCGAGTAGCTGCAAAGGGCCGCCGAAGCCTGGGTTATAGGGTCCGTCGAAGCACGACGCCAGTGAGATGGCGGTCTGAACAGGCTCAGGCGGGCGCGCGCACTGGAGAGCCTAGGAAGGTCGCGCCTGACTCGCTGACACCAAGGGACGCGGCTGTAAAACGGGGAGATGGGGTCCCTTGGTTTTGCAGCCGTTTGCTTTTCGACGCCACGCAGCTGCTGAGACTCAGCAGCATCCCGCCTAGCGAACCGTGATGGCGCGTGCTTCGTTCCCCTCCCTCGCGCCGTTCGCGCCCGTGTTGAGAAGGAGCAGCGCACCTGTCTCGCTGGTGCCGCTCGGGGCGCCAACCGCGATCGGCAGCGAGACCGACGTGCCCGCAGGCACCGAGGTATCCGGGGCCCTGAAGCGCTCCGCCCCGAGCACGAAGATCATTGGCTCGACGGAATTCAGCGCTCGACCAGTGAAGTAGTTATCGTAGGTCGTGAGCCGCATGCCGATCCTTCGGCCAAGCGGAACGCCACCAAGCTGACTGCTGCACAGCGTCAGGACCCAGTCCGCGCTGTTGGTGGTGTGATTGGTGAAGAACCGCGCCGTCCCACTGAGGCCGGGGAACGCTCCGACGGCGAAGATGTTTTGCCCGCTGGCCGCGAAGCCACCCGCTTCGACCGTGAAGCCGGTGTAGTCATAGATCCCGTCGCCGGTGGTGTCGAAATCGACGTTAACTTCCACCGGGTAGTTGGCGTGGCTCACGCGCTGGTAGGCGTTGAGGCCCACTTGAATGGCCGTATCGCCGGGCCCACACACATTGGGGAACGACCGCACGCCGACGTAGCGCGGGTCGACCGCGATCAGCCCCTGGCCGGCGCCGCCCGACGCGGTCACGAGCGAGCTCGTGCCGATCAGGCTGAAGGCCTCAACGAACGCTGGGGCCGCACCATTGTTGGTCAACGTCGCCGCGGCGATCCCGCCTGCGGAGAGCACGTCCGACGGAGCCGTGACATCGCTCGCTCGTCGCGGCATGACATGCCATGGCAGGGCGAGGTCGTTGGCGGATCCATCGGCATCGAGCAGCACATAGCCGTCGTACTCTGCCGCCGTCAGCGCGTCCCCATTTCCCCCTTGGGGCCCCGAGTTGAGCGGCCACGAGGTGAGCCTTGTCGGGTCGATCGCCATGACGATCCTGAAGCTTCTGCTGGAGCGAGCCCCGACTGAGATCGACGTCGGCGCGTTCAACATGACCGCCCCCGTGGCGGCATCATTGGCGAAGCGGAACGTCGGCGTGATGCTGTAGGTGATCGGCGCGTTGCCGTAGTTGCGAACAACAACGATGCGGCTCAGCGACGTCGGGTTCCTGAACGCGTCCACCATCCCGAAGGACAGCGCGCCACTCCGGCTGATCGACTCCCAGGCTGCTGCCTGTGCGCCAATCGCGCGGTCGATGCGTACTTCGCCACCACCAATGCGGGTGATCGGCGCGAGCTGTCCACCAAAGACCGCCGGGGAGTCGAAAATCTGGCGCTCGCCGGTGTTCATCAATCGGCTCTTCAACTCGAACGGCGACAATTGCCACCCGGTCGCGTCCATGAGCAGCGCCGCGGCGCCGGCCACCATTGGCGCCGCGCCCGAGGTGCCACCGAACGGTTCGACTCCGGTACCGCTGCCGGCGACCGCTGAGAGGCTGGCGCCCGGCGCTCCGATTTCGGGCTTGATGACCTGACCGTACTGAGTCTGGTTCCCGTAGAACATCTGGCCGGCGGTTGGTCCGCGCGACGAGGTCGCGACGACACTGCCGGTCAGATTCGGGGCGGAGCCGGCGTCGATGGTCGCCGGTTGGCCGGCGAGTGGTCTCAGTATGGCTCCAGCCGCCTGGGTGATCGAAAGTGCGGGCACGGTGGGAGTGCCGCCACCAAACCCGAACGTCGGAGGCACGTTGCCCGCCACATTGTTGGCGATGATCACGGCCGCCGCACCCGCAGCTGCGCCGTTGGAGGCTTTGACGCTCACAGCGCAAGTGCCCCGATCGACCAAGAGCACCCTGCCAGCGAGCGATCCAGTCGCGAAGGGGACGCAGCCAAGCGGGTTACCGACCGATCCGCCGTAGACGAGCAGACCGCTGGTCACGCCAGAGGGTGCTGGTGCCCACGATGTACGGGCGGTTCGCGCTGTTGCCCGCCGATATCACGACCATTGCGCCGATTGTCATCAGGTTGTCTACGGCGATCGACGAGTCGTCGTCATAGTTCTGGCCATAGGACAAACCCAACGACATGTTCACCACGTTCATGTGGTCGCTCGTCTCGCCGTCCCCATTCGGGTCGGCTGCCCACTCGAGGCCCCGCAGGATGGCAGCGCCGCTGCACGCGGAGGAGACCGCAGAGCACACCTTCACCGCGTACAGGTTGGCCTAGGGAGCCACGCCCTGCTCACCCCCAATGATGTCGGCGACGTGGGTACCGTGACCCTCGAAGGCAATCGGGTCGGGGTCCTCCGCCAGTGGGCCATTGGGCCAGACCTCGCCAACAAAGTCGTAGCCCCCTTTCACGCGCGCGGTTAGGAACAGCCCGTCCAATGTCGTGTTGCGAGGATCGGCGGGCGAGGTGCCATAGGCGGCGATGTAGGCCGGTATAGTGCCCAGACCGCCGACTGAAGCATGCGTGTAGTCGATGCTGAAGCGTACCGGGTTCTCGCGAGACCTCATTTCTTGGGAGGATGGGGTCTATGGGACGTCCAAGTCGGTGTTCGCCGGAGGTGCGTGAGCGCGCGGTCCGGCTGGTGATGGAGCAGCGGCCGGCGCACCCGTCGGAGTGGGCGGCGCGGCAGGCGGTGGCGACGAAGCTGGGCATGACGGGCGAGACGCTACGGAAGTGGGTGCGCCAG
>VFZL01000026.1 GCA_016871175.1 Acidimicrobiia bacterium
GCTCGGGGGTGAGCTTGCTCGAAATGTCGTCGCGCATCTTTGCCTCAATGTCTGGAAGACTGCCCGATGACCTCGAAACCCCGAGATGGAGCCACATATACGCGAGGATGTCATCCTTCGGGACACCGACCGTCTGCACGCTATTAGGCGCGATCCGATCGCATCGACGGGACACCCGGAGAACCCCTGCTGATGACGGATCGGCGCCATTTCACCGAGCACCACCCGGAGCACCACCGGAAACAGCACCGCCCGGTATCGCTACCGGGCGGTGTGTGTTTGTGGCCGTATTTGTTGGGTGTTTCTGGTGGACGGCAGGAGGCTCGAACTCCCGACCTCCGCGTTGCGAACGCGGCGCTCTCCCAACTGAGCTAGCCGCCCGATGGATGACTCAGGAGTGTAACACGCGCGCTTCAACGGTCGCAACGTGAGCACCACGTCACTTTTGTTATAGTCGCTCGCGTGAACGACAACACAGAGGTCCGTCGTATCGGTGTCCTGACCGGCGGGGGGGATGCGCCCGGGCTGAATGCCGTCATTCGCGCCGTCGTGAAGACGGCGTGCAACGCCGGCGTCGAGGTCATCGGTCTGGAAGATAGCTTTGACGGGCTGATCGAGCCCGGCCGATCCCGCACACTCACGCCGCGCGACGTCACGGGCATCCTCCGTTTGGGCGGCACCATACTCGGCACGACCAATCGCGGGAACCCGTTCGCGTATCCCATTCTCACCTCGGACGGCACGAAAGACTACTCGGACCGCGTGATCGAGATGTTCCACAAAATGGGCCTGAATGCCCTGGTCGTCATTGGGGGCGATGGGACGCTCGGCATTGCCCAGAAGTTCTGCGACCGAGGTCTTCCAATCGTGGGCGTCCCGAAAACGATCGACAACGACATCGTCGGGACCACCAACTGTTTCGGGTTCGATACGGCGGTGGCCTTCGCGACCGACGCCATCGATCGCCTGCACACGACTGCCGAGGCACATCGGCGGATCATCGTGGTCGAGGTGATGGGGCGCTACGCCGGCTGGATCGCGCTCTACGCGGGGGTGTCGGGCGGCGCCGACGCCATCCTCATTCCCGAGATCCCGTTTGATCTCGAATGCGTGGCGGAGCGGCTGCGTGAGCGCGATAAGTGGGGGGCACGGTTCAGCATCGTGGTGGTCGCCGAGGGTGCGTTTCCGAAGGGCGGCAAGTGGACGCTCGTCGAGGAGGCACGTCAGGGCTACGTCGAGCGGTTGGGCGGCATCGGGGCACAGGTGTCCGAGGCGCTCGGGAAGCTGACCGGGAAGGAAACGCGCGCGGTGGTGCTCGGTCACCTCCAACGCGGGGGCGCCCCCACGAGCTTTGATCGAACGTTGGCGACACGGTTTGGAGGCAAAGCGGTAGAGCTGATCCTGAGTCGGCAGTTCGGGATGATGGTCGCCTCAGCCCCGCCCGACATCGTGTCCCGCCCCCTTGCGGACGTCACTGGCAAGACGAAGATGGTCCCGCCGAACTACGACCTTCTCCGCACGGCGAAGGCGCTAGGGATCGCGTTCGGGGACTGACCCAAGACGGCGCGAGAGTCGAGAGCCGAACCCTGAGAGTCAAGCTGAGACGGGTCTTCGACGCGCGAGAGCACTCTTGGGTCGCGTCACGTGCCCCCATTTCACCCCGCTGACTTCGGCTCTCCCGTCTCGTCAGTGTCCTAGCAGCTCCTGGTCCTTCTTCTTCTGGAGGTCGTCGATCTGCGCGACGGAGGTGTCGGTGAGCTTCTGGACCTCGTCGAGCCCTTTCTTCTCGTCGTCCTCGGAGATCTTGTGGTCCTTGAGAAGCTTCTTGAGCCGCTCTTTCGCGTCCCGTCGAACCTGACGAACTTGATTGCGGCCCTCCTCCGCGAGCTTGTGCACGTGGCGTGACAGCTCCTTGCGCCGCTCCTCCGTGAGCGACGGGATAGGGATGCGGACTACTTTGCCGTCGTTCGACGGATTCAAGCCCAGATCGGAGGCGCGGATCGCTTTCTCAATCGTGCCCAACAGGGAGTGGTCGAATGGCTGTGCCACGATGAGCGACGGCTCGGGGATGGACAGCCCCGCGAGCTGATTGAGCGGCATCCGGGTGCCATAGGCCTCCACGTGAACGCTGTCGAGGATCGTCACGGACGCGCGTCCGGTTCTGACGCCCGATAGCTCATGTCGCACGTGCTCGGTGGCGGCGGTCATCCGCTTGGAGGCCTCGCCGAACAGCCCCTTCAGGTCACTCACATCCATGGTGCGTCTCCGCCCACCTCCGCTCCTCGAGCTCGGGCGGGCAAGCTGTTGACTGACTTCATGAAATGGGCAGCCATCAGGCTCCCGCTCCTACGCGCGCACGATCGAGCCCACGGGTTCGCCGCAGATGGCCCGCTTGATGTTGCCAGGCGTTCGCAGGTTGAACACCATGATGGGCAGTTTGTTGACCATGCACAGCGAGATCGCGGTCGCGTCCATGACCTGCAGCCCCTGCTCGAGCACCTGAAGGTAGGAGATTCGATCGTAGCGGGTGGCTGACGGATCCTTGACCGGATCGGCGGTGTAGATGCCATCGACTTTGGTCGCCTTCAGAATGACATCGGCCTTGATCTCCATGGCCCGCAAGGCCGCGGCCGTGTCGGTGCTGAAATACGGGTTACCGGTGCCAGCGCCGAACACGACGACTCGGCCCTTCTCGAGATGTCGGATGGCGCGACGTCGGATGAACGGCTCGGCCACCGCGCGCATCTCGATCGCGGTGACGACGCGCGTGTTGACGCCATGCTGTTCGAGAGCGTCCTGGAGCGCGAGCGCGTTGATGACCGTGGCCAGCATCCCCATGTAGTCGGCCGTGGCGCGATCCATGCCGCGCGCGCTCGCCGCTACACCACGGAAGATGTTCCCGCCGCCGATCACGATGGCGGTCTCGACGCCCATGCTCTGGATCTCACCGACATCCTTCGCGATCTGGGTCGCTACTTCGGGATCGATCCCGTACGACTGCGAGCCCACGAGAGCTTCGCCGGAGAGTTTCAGCAGAACGCGCTTGTAGGCGGGCGAGGACGACGCGGTCACGGGTAGCGATTATAGCGCGAGGCCGGAAACGACCCGCGAACCCTCGAACCGTCGAACGGCGTCGGGACTATATCCCCTCGCCCACCTTGAGGCGGGCGAACCTGCTGATTGTCACGGAGGCGCCAAGTGCTTTGTTGACGGCCGCGACCGCCTGCGCGACCGTCTGCTTTGTTTCAGGCCGGATCACGAACGGCTGATCCACGAGGACCACCTGCTCGTAGAAGGCGCCTAGCTTGCCGTCGATGATCTTCTCGATGACGTTCGCCGGTTTGCCCGAGTGCTCCATTTGGGCCCGGTAGATCGTCTTCTCCTTCTCGAGCACGTCGGCCGGCACGTCCGCTCGCGCGGTGTAGGTCGGGCTGGCGGCGGCGATCTGCATCGCCACTTCCTTGGCGAGCGTCACGAATTCCCCATGTGCGGCCACCTCCGGCGTCACGCCGCCGAACTCGACCTGGACGCCCAGCTTGCCACCGAGGTGAATGTACTGACTCACGTATCCCTGGCCGGTGTAGCGGACGAACCGGGAGGCCGCCATGTTCTCGCCGACCTTGGCGATGGCCGCGGCCACACGCTGTTGCACCGGGCCACTCGGGTCTTTCAGCCAGCTGTCGGTCGCACTACCACCTGCCGCCTTGATGAGGCCAATCACATCGTCGATGAGTTTCAGGAAGTCGTCGGTCCGCGCCACGAAGTCGGTCTCGCAGTTCACGTCCACGAGGATGCCATCCTGGTGGTCGTCGCTGAACCAGCGACCGATGAGCCCTTCGCCGGTGGCGCGTCCCGCTTTCTTGGCCGCGTTTGACTGGCCGCGCTTTCGGAGAATCGTGTTTGCCTCGTCGAAATCGCCATTGGCCTCGACCAGGGCCGCTTTGCAATCCATCATGCCGGCGCCGGTCTGGTCACGCAGCTTCTTGACCTGGTCCGCGGTGATCGTCACTGCCATCGTCTGTCTCCGATTCGCGCTGGTGTACGTGAAAACGCCGGCCCCTGCGAGGCCGGCGCCAAACCTGGGGTAGGGGACCCGTGAGTCGAGCTCAGGCCGACGCCGGTGCGGCCTCGGGCGGGCGTCGCACTGCGCGCGAGGGGCGCGTATCGTCCCCGCCACTCCCGTCGCCCGGGCTCGTCTCGCGGTTCGTCTCGGCCTCGGCCGACTCACGCATGCCTCGCCCCTCGATCACGGAATCAGCGATCCGGGAGGCGAGCAAGCGAATCGATCGCAACGCATCGTCGTTGCCTGGGATCACGAAGTCGACCTCATCGGGGTCGCAGTTGGTATCGACGATGCCGATGACGGGGGTCTTCAGCTTGCGCGCCTCGTCGACCGCAATCTTTTCCTTCTTGGTGTCGACGACGAACACGGCCTCGGGCAGGCGAGCCATCCCGCGGATGCCCGCGAGGTTCTTCTGCAGCTTGCGCCGCTCCTTTTCGTTCCGCGCGATCTCCTTCTTGGAGAGCGTGTCGTAGCGTCCGTCGGTGGCCATGGTCTCGAGGTCGCGGAGTCGACCCAGGCTGCGCTGAATGGTGGAGAAGTTGGTCAGTAGGCCACCCAGCCACCGCTCGTTCACGTAGAACATTCCGCAGCGCTGGGCTTCTTCGGCGATGACGTCCTGCGCCTGCCGCTTGGTGCCCACAAACAAGATGGTGCGTCCCTCAGCGGCAAGCTTGGAGACGAACATCTCAGCGTCGTGGCACAGCTTGACCGTCTTGCCCAAATCCAGGATGTAGATCCCGTTCCGTTCCCCGAAGATGTACGCCTTCATCTTGGGGTTCCAGCGCTTGGTCTGGTGGCCGAAGTGCACGCCGGCCTCCAGCAGGTCTTTCATCGCGATCGCGGCCAAATGTCCTCCATCCTCTGTGATCTCAGATCAACCTACTGCGACGTCAGGCGGGATGCGGCGTAGACCGCACTCTGAAATCGGGTGCCTGCCGTCTCTCGGGATTTGCCCTCTCGCACGAACGACGACCTTCCGCGGTGACAGCCACTCACCGCTTGCTGAACTGGAAGCGCTTGCGTGCGCCCGCCATGCCGTACTTCTTGCGTTCCTTCGCACGGGCGTCGCGCGTCAAGAGCCCCCCGGCTTTGAGCCGCTTGCGGAGCTCGAGGTTGTACTGCACCAATGCGCGCGCAATGCCCAGGCGCACGGCGCCCGCCTGGCCCGACACCCCTCCGCCCGCGACCGTCGCGAGCACGTCGAACTGGCCGGTCGTTTCGGTGGCGGCGAAGGGGCGACGAATCAGCGTGCGCAAGGCTTCGGTGGAGAAGTACGCATCGAAACTGCGAGTGTTGACGTTGATCGCCCCGGAACCGGGACGAAGAAAGACGCGGGCCGTCGAGGTCTTGCGTCGCCCGGTGCCGTAGTACTGAGTTGCCACCTATGCCACCTCGCGCGTGGTTGGTTTCTGCGCCGCGTGCGGGTGATCCGGACCGGCGTACACCTTCAACCGGCGGTACATAGCCGCACCCAGCGTGGTCTTGGGCAACATGCCGTGCACCGCCTCTTCGACCAGCCGCTCCGGATGCTTTTGTCGCACGATGCGGGCGCGCGTTTCGCGCAGACCGCCCTCGTATCCGGAATGCTGGCGATAGATCTTCTGATCCTCTTTGCGGCCCGTGAGCTTGACCTTCGCCGCGTTAATAATGATGACGTGATCGCCGCCGTTGAGGAACGGAGTGTAGGTCGGCTTGTGCTTCCCTTGAAGCAGCCGTGCAGCCTCCGTGGCGATGCGTCCCAGAACCCTGTCGTTTGCGTCGATGACGTGCCAGTGGTCGTCTTTGGTGACCAACTGCTCCGTCGCCATGAAGGTGGACATTCGCTTCGCTGCCCTCGTCTGCTGTGCTATCCGCCGCCGAACCATGCTGCTCACGCCGACACGCACGGTCGGTTGCGGTGGCGCAGCACCGTTGTCTGGGGTAACCGGGTCGGGCGTCGCGATCGCCACGCATCACTCCCGCGCGGAACCGCGACGGCAAAGCTAAAATGATATGGGCGCTTCTGTGTAGAGTCAAGCACGGTCGCGTCGGTGTCCTGCGACCCGCCTGACGGGCGAGGAGGAGCAGGCGGACCCAGGTGGGAGGGGCGTCGAAACCTACCTGCTCCCTACGACCTTGGCCCTTTCCCCTCATCTCTTTCGCCTCGCGCAGCTCCCTCTTTTGGCCGTCGAGTAGCAACGATTGCAAGTGCCCGAGGCGCTGACGGACCCCACCGGCGAACAAGGCTGTTCGACCACCACTCAGCGTTGTGATCCGCTGACGAATCTGTAATTCAGCCGTGCGCCCCACCGCCGCCGAGGATGGCATTTTTCTCACCCCTGCCTCTCACTGCGGCCCCTTTTGGCTCAGCGCGGGTGGTACCCCGTTTGCGCTTGACTCAGCGTCGCACCCCCGGTGTCCGCATCCGCACACCGCCTCGCGGATCACGGTCCGCAGTCGGGCGCCGCTGGCTAGACGCCGTGCCGGGACGACAGACGAGGACGAATCCGGTGTTTGGTTTCGGCAGAAGCAAAGCGGTCGTCGGGCTCGACATCGGGTCGAGCGCGGTCAAGGCAGTCGAGCTCAAGCCCGTGGGCAAGGCCTTCCGCGTCACGGCCTTCGCCGCGGAACCGATTCCGCCCGACAGCATCGTCGATGGCGCCATCATCGATGGTGGCGCGGTCGCCGACGCTGTCCGGCGGCTCTTCGAGGCTAACAAGGCCTTCAAATCCAAGGACGTCGCCGCATCACTCTCCGGGCATTCGGTGATCGTCAGGAAAATCAGCCTGCCCGTGATGACCGAAACCGAGCTGGCCCAGTCGATCTCCTGGGAGGCCGAGCAGTACATCCCGTTCGACATCCAGGACGTCAATCTCGATTACCAAGTCCTCAACCCCGGCACCGACGGCAAAGGCACCATGGACGTCCTGCTGGTCGCGGCCAAGAAGGACAAAATTGCGGACTACACAGGCGTCATCTCGCAGGTCGGCCGCAACGCGGTGGTCGTGGACGTGGACGCGTTTGCACTCCAGAATGCCTACGAGGTGAACTACGCCGACGACCCGTCGGCGGTAATCGTGCTCCTGAACGCGGGTGCGAGTTCCATCAATGTCAACGTGCTGAGCAACAACCAATCGCTCTTCACGCGCGACATCTCGACGGGCGGCAACGCCTATACGGAGGCGGTGCAGAAGGAGCTGGGCCTCGCGTTCGACGCCGCCGAACGGGCCAAGAAGGGTGAGCCTGTGGAGGGCGTCTCGTTCGACGATGTCGCGCCCGTGCTGCACGCGATGAACGAAAACGTGCTGCTAGAGATTCAAAAGACGTTCGATTTCTTCAAAGCGACGGCGACCTCGGATCGCATCGATCGCATCATCCTGAGCGGCGGGGCGGCGGTGGTCGACGGCTTCGCCGCGTCGCTCGGCGAGCGGCTCAGCGTGCCGGTGGAGTTCTTCAATCCGTTCAAGACGGTCAGCTTCGATGCGCAGAAGCTGGGCGCTCCTGAGCAGGTCGCGAGCATGGCCGCCGTGGCCGTTGGTCTCGCACTCCGAAAGACAGGCGACCGATGATCAAGATCAACCTGCTCGGCGCGGACACGCCGCGGGCCTCTCGCAAATCACGTCTGCCGCAGGTCAACCTCAAGGGGCAGCAGGTTGTGATCGGGTGCGGCCTCATCCTGCTCGCGAGCGCCGGCCTCATCGGGTGGCGCTTCTATCAGCTTGGCGCCGAATCAATGCAGCTCGATGCTGACATTTCCAGCGCGCAGCAGGAGACGGCCCGGCTGCACTCGATCATCGGTGAGGTGCAGAAGTTCGAGCAACGCCGGACGCAGCTCCAGTAGCGCGTGTCTCTCATCGAGCAGCTCCGCAAGGACCGAAGCGGTCCCGTGCAGATCCTCGATCAGCTGAGTCACGCGTTACCGCCGATGCTGTGGCTGACGGACTTCAAGCAAAGTCCGGGTGCCGCGAATCCCGAGGTGCTCATCGAGGGCCAGGCGTCCGGTCTCACCACGCTGTCGGACTTCGTGGCCAATCTGGAGTCCTCCGGCTACTTCAAGAAATCGGTCGAGATCGTCGGCACGCAGGTGGACACGACGGGCAGGGTGGAGCTCATTCGATTCTCGATCAAGGCCCAGTTTCAGAAGGCGGGCTCGAATGGCGCCCCGGCGCCGGCGGTGCCCGCTTCGGCGTCTGCGCCGGCCCCGCTACCTGCGGCACCGGCCACCACGCCGGTCCAGCCGCCACCGCCGTGGGGCCAGCCGATCATCTGAGGAGTCGAGCGTCGATGGATATCAGTCTCGCAAAGCTGCCCTGGTACGCGCAGGTCACGGCGTTTGCCGTCCTGGGTGCGGCCGGCGTCGGAGCCTTCTACTGGTACTACGAGAAGGACGCGCGCGCCGAGATGCTCACGCGCCAGCAGCAGCTCTCCATGCTTCTGGCCGACGTAGCCAAGGGCCGCGATACGGCCGCGAAGCTGTCCGAGTTCCGCGCGCAGGTCGGCGAGCTCGAGGGACGCCTGGACAGCCTCCGCGCCGTGTTGCCGGAGGAGAAGGACGCCGCGGATCTGCTGCGCCGCATGCAGACCGTGGCGGCGCAGTCGAACCTCACGATCAAGAGCTTCCGACCGCAGCCCGTGGTGACCAAGCAACTGCACGCAGAGTGGCCGATCGCGCTCGAGCTCGATGGCACCTATCACAACCTGGCGGTCTTCTTCGAACGCGTCGGGAAGTTCACGCGCATCATCAACGTCAGCGATCTTGTGATCAAAGGCAAGAATCCGCCCGCGCCGAACTCCACCATCACGGCGAGCTGCGTGGCGACGACGTTCGTGCTTCTCGACAAGCCTGCGGCGCCCAAGCCGGGGGCGCAGCCCGCAAAGAAGGCGGCGTGACATGCGACTAGTGGTGTTCAGCCTCATCGCGCTCGGCGCGCCGGCGCTCGTCGCCGCGCAGGCCCCGGCCGGCGCGCCTGCGCCAGCCGCTGCAGCGCCGCCCGCAGCCGTCGTGCCGGCAACCGCGCCGACCGCCATGGATCACTACTCGTATCAGGCCGACGGACGCCGCGATCCGTTCCTCAGCCTGACCGCGAACACTGGTGAAAGCCGACGGCCCGAAGGCACCGTCGGCCTCGTCGTGACCGATCTCTCCGTGCGGGGAGTCATGAAGTCGCGGGGCAGTTTGATCGCGATGGTGCAGGGACCCGACAAACGGGCATACGTGGTGCACGAAGGTGACAAGTTCCGGGACGGGGTGGTCAAGGCCATCACGCCCTAAGGTCTCGTCATCGTGCAGGAAGTCAACGATCCGCTGTCGCTCGTGAAACAGCGGGAGGTGCGCAAATTGTTGCGCTCAATAGAGGACGGGAAGCAGTGACTGCGACCAGGGGCTTTGCCCTCTTTCTCATCACGCTCGTATTGACGGGAACCCTAGCCGAGCGGCCCGGGGTAGCCGCCGGGGCTGCCGCGGTGCCGACGGTGCAGCTGAAGACCATCAGCGCTCGCCCGCACGCCGGTGGCACATCGTTGGTCGTTGAGACCAGCGAGCCCGCGCCGTACGTGGCATCGCGGCCGGATCCACTGACCATCCTGCTCGACCTCCGCAACGTCGGTGGCGAGCGGTTGACCGATGCCGTCAGCCAGCCGGCCGGCGGTCCCATCGCGGGGATCGACGTGGAGGCGGCCGAGGCCATGGGGGCGCCGATCTCGCGCGTTCGCGTGCGCCTGGCGCGGCCGGCCGAGTATCAGGTCCGCAGCGAGCGGAACACCATCGTGGTGGACTTCACGCAGCGGAAGGCCACGGCGACAAAGCAGCCGGCTCAGGCTGCCGCGCCGGCGGCGATCGATCCGATCGCGGCCTTGGGCCTCGATGCCTCCGCTCCACAGGCGAGACCGGCCGTGAAGGTCCAGGGAGCCACTCTGGCGCAAGCGCAGGATGCCGTGCAGGCGCCGGCTGGTGCTGCGTCGGGTGGTCCAACCGCCGAGCCCGCCGCGGGGGCGGGGGCGGCGACCGCGGTGACGGTCCAGACCCTGGGTGGACAGGGGCGCAACTACACGGGGAACCCGATCAGCCTCGACTTCCAGGGCGCCGACCTCCGGTCGGTGCTGCGGATGTTCTCGGAGATCAGCGGGCTGAACATCGTCATCGACCCGGCGGTGAGCGGCAACGTGGACGTGATGATGACCGACGTGCCTTGGGATCAGGCGCTCGACATGATCCTTCGCACCAACAAGCTCGGCTACATCCTCGAGGGGACGATCGTTCGCATCGCACCGCTCACCGTGCTGGCCGACGAAGAAATACAGCGGCGCAAGCTCCAGTCTGAGCAGGCGCTCGCCGGTGAGCTGAAGGTGATGACGAAGACCCTCAGCTACGCGAAGGCGGAGGAGCTCGAGCAGCTCATCACGCGGAGTGCGCTCTCCCAGCGTGGCATCGTGCAGGTCGACAAGCGAACGAACACGATGATCATCACGGACCTGCAGGAGCGGATCGTCACGGCCGAGTCGCTGCTCAACACGCTCGACACGCCGCAGCCGCAGGTGGAGATCGAAGCACGGATCGTGCAGACGACCAAGGACTTCGCCCGGGCGCTCGGCGTGCAGTGGGGCTTCGGCGCCCGTGCGGACGCCGCGCTTGGCAATACGACGAACTTAGCGTTCCCCAATAGCGCGAACCTCGGCGGTCGCGCCGGCGCAACCGGCCAGCCGCCAGCACCCGGAGCGGTGAACCTTGCCGTCGGCGGTGCGCCGAGTGCGGTGGGCTTGGCGCTCGGCTCGATCAATGGCGCATTCAACCTCGACGTGGCGCTGTCGGCGCTCGAGAGGTCGGGCAACGGCAAGTTGTTGTCCACGCCGCGCATCTCGACGCAGAACAACGTCGAAGCCGAGATCACCCAGGGTGTGCAGATCCCCGTGCAGACCACGGCGAACCAGACGACAACGGTGAGCTTCAAGGACGCCGCGCTCACGCTGCGAGTGATTCCGCAGATCACGGCCGCCGGCACCGTCATCATGAAGATCGCGGTGGAGAACGCCGCACCCGACTTCTCCCGGGCCGTCACCACCGATGTCGGCACCGCAGCGCCGCCCATCAATACGCAACGGGCCAACACGACGGTGTTGCTGGCCGACGGGCAAACGACCGTCATTGGCGGCATCTACACGAGCCAGGAGCAGGCGTCCTCGGACCGGACGCCGGGCTTGAGCCGCGTGCCGTTCCTCAACTGGTTGTTCAAGCGTGACGCCGTCAACAATCAGAGCACCGAGCTCCTGATCTTCATCACGCCGCGTATCACGAAGGTATAGTCGACATGACGCAGATGCGATTTGGTTCACGATTTCTTGCGCTGGCGCTGCTGGGCAGCAGTGCCGCTTCCTGTGGCGACGTGGCTCGACAGGGCCAGGCGCCCGTCTACCTCGTGATCGAGAACCTGACCGCGAAAAGGGGCGGCGGCAGCGTCGTCGAAGAGGGCAGCTTCCTGAATTCGGACGTGATCACCAATGTCACGTCGCCGGCTCCGTGCACACCCGAGAATCCGTGCCCGACCATCTTCAACGATGTGGGCAGGGCGTCGTTCGTGGTGCGGATGAAAGACATCACCGTGTCGCCGACGTCCAACAACTCAGTGACTATCAACCGCTACCGCGTCGTCTATCGGCGTGCCGACGGTCGCAACACGCAGGGCGTGGACGTGCCCTATGCGTGGGAGGGGGCCGCCACCGTGACGGTCCCTGAGGGTGGCAACGCCAGCATGGGTTTCGAGCTCGTGCGGCACGCGGCCAAACGGGAGTCCCCCCCTCATCCAGCTCCGTAACAGCGCAACGATCATCACGACGATCGCGGACGTGACCTTCTACGGCACCGATCGCGTGGGCAACGACATCTCGGTGACCGGCTCCATTCAAGTCGACTTCGGCAACTTTGGGGATTGATAGCGCCATGAAGGCAGTCTCTCGCTACACGTTTCTCGCAGCGATCGCGGTGAGCGCCGCATGCACGGTCCACGGCGTGGACGTGCCGCCCGGGTCGGGCCCCTCCGAGCTCGCTCTCTCGGTGACCATCACTGCCACGCCGGACCACGTGCCGCAGGACGGCGGATCGCAGTCGTCGATTGCCGTCATCGCCAAGGGGCCCGACGGTAAGGCCGTGTCGGGCCAGGCGTTTCTCATGGAGACCGCCGTCAACGGCGTCAGACAGGACTACGGGCTGCTGTCGGCCCGGAACGTCGTGACCAACGCAGACGGTCGCGCGTCCCTCATCTACACGGCTCCCCCGCCGCCGCCAGTCCAGGGGAACGGGAATCTGCTCACGATCTACGCCACGCCGATCGGCTCGAACTACCGGACGGCGAACAACTACACCGCGGAGCTGCGCTTGACGCCTGTCGGTGTGTATCAGCCGCCGGCCAGCGCGCCAAGGGCGCAGTTCACCGTGTCGCCGACCCCGGTCAACGCAGGTGTCTCGGCGATCTTCGACGCCTCCTCGAGCTGTGCCACTCAGAGCACGTGCAGCAACACGGCCGGCATCACGTCGTTCGCCTGGAACTTCGGCGACGGCACGACGGGTATCGGTCAGACCTCGTCACACGTCTTCAGTACGGCGGGCACCTACACCGTCGTGTTGACCGTGACGAACGATCGTGGCTTGAGCAGCTCGACGACCCAGGCGGTCACGGTGAGCCCGACCGCGGGCCCAACTGCGGCCTTCGTCGTGTCGCCGACGCCTCCGCGTGTCGGCTTGACGCTGAATTTCAACGCGGACATCTCGACGGCAGGCCCGGGTCGGAGGATCACGCAGTACAGCTGGAACTTCGGTGACGGCACTCCAGGCACGACGACCGGGTTCCTGACGCAGCACACCTACACGGCCACGGGCACGTATACGGTGGTTCTCAGCGTCATGGACGACCTGGGTCAGAAAGCCACGACGACTCAGACGCTCACGGTGGCGCCGTAGGCGACATGCCTGAGCAGCTCCCGCGCATCGACGACCTTCGACGTCGGGTCCAGCAGGACCCGGCGTCGATCGCCTTCGCGCAGCTCGCCGAGGAATACCGTCGGGTTGGCGCGTTCGAGAGCGCGGTCTGTCGGGCAGGTCTCGCCAGGCATCCAGGCTACCTCTCTGCCAGGGTGACCCTGGGTCGCGCGCTTCTCGAACTCGGACAGATCGAAGCCGCACACGACGAACTACAGGCGGCCCTTGCCGGATCGCCTGACAACCAGGCCGCGCTTCGTGGCCTTGGAGAAGTGTTCCATCGGCGCGGGGACCTGCCCGAGGCCCTCGCGCACTACCGCCGGGCGCTCGGTCTGGCTCGCCACGATCCAGATCTCCGGCAGCTGGTCGCCCAGCTGACCCACGCGATCACTCGTCTGCCATCTCGAACAGCAACGACCACGCCCGTGACGCCGGAGGCGGAGCCGGCCGGCCTGCTCACCCTCGAACGATTGACTCAGGAACTGCAGCAGACCGGGCTGCGGGCGCCTGCCGACCGGCCGAAAGGAAGAAAGGAAGCACGGCTGGGTCGACCAGTGGTACAGTCGCCACAGTTCAGCCGTCGGAGGTGCGACGGGAGTCCGCGCGTGATGAGCCCCTTCGGGCTGCGGACGACCAGGCTACCTTGGCGAAGCTGGACGGCTGGTTGACGGCCATCAATGGCTTCCGCGCCGAGCGACGCGCTTAGACGACGACACGACAACGTCCGTGCCGCCCTGACCGGGGCATCGCTTGACGCGTTGGTCGTCACCTCGCTCCCGAACATCCTCTACCTGACGAACTTCGCTGGCAGCGCCGCGATCGTCGTACTGGATCGCGAGCGGATACGTTTCCTCACCGACTCGCGATACGTCGCCGCTATCGCGGATACACGGGGCAAGCCGTACGAGTGCCCCGACCTCGAGATGACGGTAGTCGCCGGGTCGTACGACGTCAGGCTCGCCGAAGCGTTGGGCCCTTATCGCGCGGCCCGCGTGGGGTTCGAGAGCGCGCATCTCTCCGTGGCCCGCTACAACTGGCTGGCTCGGACCCTCACAGCTGATGGCGCGCCGAATCCGCTTGCGCCGACCGAAGGCGTGGTCGAGGAGGCGCGCGTCCGGAAGGATGCATACGAGGTGAGCGTGCTTCGAGAGGCGGGGCATCGCCTGTCGGCGGTGGCTTCCAGTGTGTACTCCCTCGTACGCGCGGGTCGAAGCGAGCGAGACGTTGCTGCGGACATCGACTGGCATCTGCGTCGCGCCGGCTTCCAACGCCCGGCCTTCGAGACCATCGTTGGCAGTGGGCCCCACGCCGCACTTCCACACGCGAGGCCCTCTGGGCGAATAATAGGCGAAGGCGACTTGGTCGTGCTGGACTTCGGCGGCGTCCACGGCTCATACTGCGTCGACCTGACCCGAACGGTCGCTGTAGGTAAGCCCTCCGACCGAGCCCGTCAGGTCCACGAAGCGGTAAGGCAAGCGCAGGCCCGGGCGATCGCAGCGATTCGCCCGGGGGTGTCCCGGTTCGACATCGACGCGGCGGCCCGGTCCGCGCTGGCTGAGCAGGGGATGGCCGAGGCGTTTGGCCACGGGACGGGGCATGGGCTAGGGATCGAGGTCCACGAGGATCCTCGCGTCGTGCAACGGAGGCCGGGCGTCGACACGCGTCACGAGGCGGTAGACACAGGCATGGTGTTCACGGTTGAACCGGGGGCGTATTTCCCAGGGTGGGGAGGGGCCAGGATCGAAGACGACGTCGTGGTCACCGACCAAGGCGCAGAGCTCCTGACGATGGTGACGAACGAGCTGCTCGAGCTGTGACCAGCCCCTGAATCCATGGATCTCGATCAACTGAAGCAGATCCTGCGTCTGGTGCAGGACCACGGGTTGTCTGAGCTCGAGATCGAACACGAGGGGCTTCGACTGCGCGTGCGCAGGGATGGTGCGGGGCCGGGCGTCACGCCCTCGGCGGCGTTGGCGGGTCCGTCCGCCCTGTATCCCCTTCCGCCTGAAGCCGCGGCGTCGGGGGTGTGGCCAGCGTCGGGAGTGCTCCCGACCGGAGTCGCCACCCCAGCCTCGGATGCGGCCGACACCGAGCTCGAGCTCGCGGTGGTGAAGTCCCCGATCGTCGGGACGTTCTATCGGTCACCAGAGCCTACCGCGCCGGCCTTTGTCGAGGTCGGGAGCACGGTGAAGAAGGGCCAGGTCCTGTGCATCATCGAAGCGATGAAGCTCCTGAATGAAATCGACTCGGGGTACGACGGAGAAGTCGTCAACGTCTACGTGGAGAACGGTCAGCCTGTGCAGTACGGCGAGCGACTGTTCGCGATTCGGACGAAGTAGCGCCGAGGCGCATTCATGTTCAAGAAGATTCTGATTGCGAACCGGGGCGAGGTCGCGATGCGCGTCATCTTCGCGTGTCGCGAGCTGGGTATCAAGACCGTGGCGATCTACTCGGAGGCGGATGAGCATTCCCTACACGTGCGCTTTGCCGACGAGGATATTTGCATCGGCCCGGCGTGCAGCACCGACAGCTATCTGAACGTGCCGGCGGTCATCAGCGCGGCGGAAATCACGGGAGCCGACGCGATCCATCCCGGATACGGCTTCCTTTCCGAGAGCGCCTATCTTGCCGAGGTCTGCGAGGCCTGTCACATTCGCTTCATCGGGCCCGATCCGCAAGTGATCCGCTTGATGGGGGACAAGGCGCGCGCGCGGCGCGTCATGAAGAAGGCGGGCGTGCCCGTGCTGCCGGGGAGCGATGGACCGATCGATAGCGAAGATCGTGCGCTCAAGCTCGCGAAGGAGATCGGCTACCCCGTGATCGTCAAGGCAACGGCCGGTGGTGGAGGCCGGGGCATGCGCGTCGTGCGGATTGCGGCGGAGCTGCCGACCGCCGTCAAGACGGCGCGGCGGGAGGCGGAAGCCGCGTTTGGCCTGCCGGACGTGTACCTCGAGAAGTACGTCGAGTCCCCGAGACACATCGAGTTCCAGATTCTCGGCGACCAATTCGGGAACCTGATTCACCTCGGGGAACGTGAGTGCTCAATCCAGCGCCGCCACCAGAAGCTGCTCGAGGAGTCCCCCTCTCGCGCGCTCACCGACAAAATGCGCCGAAAAATGGGGCACATCGTCATCGATGCGGCAAAAGCGGTCCAGTACACGAACGCCGGGACGTTCGAGTTTCTGATGGATCCCCGGGGGCACTTCTACTTCATGGAGGCGAACACACGCCTCCAAGTCGAGCACCCGGTCACTGAGATGGTGACGGGCATGGACATCGTCAAGGAGCAGATTCGGATCGCGGCGGGAGAGGCGCTGTCGATCAAGCAGAGCGACGTCACGTTCACCGGGCATTCTATCGAGTGCCGGATCAATGCCGAGGATCCCGAGACGTTCACACCCTCGCCGGGCGTGATACACGTGTTCAGCATTCCCGGTGGCCCCGGTGTCCGAGTCGAGACGCTCGCGCATACCGACTGCACTATCTCGCCGTACTACGACTCGCTCATCGCGAAGATCATCGTCCACGGTCGTGACCGCGCCGAAGCCATCGCGCGGATGCGCCGCGTGCTCGAGATGGCCGTGATCGAGGGCATCAAGACCTCCATTCCGCTCCACTTGAAGATTCTCGATGACCCCGACTTCATCGCCGGCCAGTGCGGCACGTCGTTCATGGAGCGATTCCTGGCACGGCCGCGAACCTCCGGCGGGCGCTTCGCTGAAGCGGTGTGATCGGTCATTGGTCGTCGTCTCGTCTCTATGTCATCTGCGACGCTGATGCCTGCGCCGGCGCAGGGTGGTCGGTTGTCGACTTCGCGCGGGCCTGCCTCGATGGCGGCGCCACGCTCCTCCAGGTGCGGGCCAAGGAGCTTCCGGGCGGCTTGTTCCTCGACGTGGCGGCAGCAGTCGTCGACGTGGCGAGAGAGGCGAGAGCCCTTGTCATCGTGAACGACCGCGCCGATGTCGCGGCGGCGGCGGGCGCAGGGGGTGTTCACGTCGGCCAGGAGGATCTGCCGCCGCTCGCAGTGCGGAGGCTGGTCGGTCCGTCCTCCGTCGTGGGTGTCTCCACTCATTCAGACGCACAGCTGCGCTCGGCCCTCGATCAGCCGATTCAGTACGCGGCCGTCGGCCCCGTCTTCGGCAGCACGACCAAGGAGACCGGTTACGAGGCGCGCGGCCTGGAAGCGGTTCGGGAGGCAGCGTCCATCACGGTGCCACGGCAACTGCCTCTCGTGGCGATCGGCGGGATCACGCTGGCGCGCGCCGCTTCAGTGATTGCCGCCGGCGCGCAGTCCGTCGCGGTGATCTCGGACCTGCTGTCGACCGGACGGCCCGCTGAGCGCGTTCGAGCATTCCTGTCGGCGTTGTCCTAGCCGTCCGGCCGGCTACAATTGGACGCCGCCCTGGCGAACCTCCCGATGACCCCGAAGAATCCGCTCCTGCTCGCTCTGGCGCAGCGGCCCGCGCTGGCAGCGCTGGCCCTCTCCGTTGTGATCGCGAGCGGAACGCTCGGCTACGTGCTCATAGAAGGCTGGGGTCCGTGGGACGCGCTGTACATGACCGTCATCACCATCACGGCCGTCGGCTACCGCGAGGTCCGTCCCTTGTCGCGCCCAGGCGAAGCATTCACGATGGTGCTCCTGTTCGCCGGCGTGGGCACCGCCTTGTATACATTCACGCTCATCGCCACGACCGTGGTCGAAGGAGGCCTGCCTGCACGGCTCCAGGTGCGGCGGCGCGAACGCATGCTCGAAACGCTGCAGGACCATTACATCATTTGCGGCTACGGACGCATCGGCAGCACGATCGCGCGCCAGTTCGTGCGCGAGCGTGTGCCTTTTGTCATCGTCGAGCGTGACGCTCCGCGATACCAGTCGGCGCTCGACGACGGGTTCCTTGCGATCGATGCAGACGCCAGCCGCGAGGATGTGCTGCGTCGAGCTGGCATTGATCGCGCGCGGGGACTGATCGCGGTCGTTGGGACGGACGCGGAGAACGTCTACACGGTCCTCAGCGCGAGAAGCCTGGCGCCAGGCTTGGTGATCGTCGGCCGCGCCGAGACCGAGGATGCCGTTCACAAGCTCAAGCGCGCCGGCGCCAGCCGCGTGGTGTCGCCCTATCAGATCGGCGCGGTGCAGATCGCGCACACGGCGCTGCGCCCGTCCGTGGTGGACTTCGTGGAGTTGGCCACGAGCTCAGAGAACCTCGAGCTGGCGATCGAAGAGATCCCGGTCTCGTCTGCCTCGGGCCTCGCCAATCGGTCGATTCTGGAGGTGAACTTGCGGCAACGATACGACGTGATCGTCGTCGGTATTCAGCGGGAGGGCGGCAGGATGGAATTCAATCCCGAGCCAGACACGCCCATTCGATCAGGGGATACGTTGGTCGTGCTCGGACGTCCGCATTCGCTGAAGCGATTGGAGGCGGAGGCGATCGTGTCATGAGCGCGCGGATGTTGGATGGGACCGCCGTCGGTCTCGCGATTCGAACGGAGCTACGCCCCGCCGTCGAGGCGTTCACGGCGACATTGGGGCGCCCACCGGGGTTGGGGATCGTGCTCGTGGGGAATGACGCCGGCTCAGAGCTGTATGTCGGGAGCAAGCTGAAGTCGGCCGCAGAGTCTGGCCTTCGAGCCGACCTCACGCGACTCCCGGCCACCGCGTCCCTCGGCGAGGTGATTGCGGCGGTCGAACGGCTCAACGCGAGTGACGTGCACGACGCGATCCTCGTGCAATCGCCCCTGCCGGCGGCGCTCGGAGCCGAGGCCGAGCGACACGTGGTCGATCACATTGCGGTGGAGAAGGACGTGGACGGGTTTCATCCGATCAACGTGGGCCGACTGGTGCAGGGACATTGGACACTTGCGGCCTGCACGCCGTCGGGCGTCATCGAGTTGCTCGACCGTTCTGGGATTCCGATTGTGGGGAAGCACGCCGTCGTCATCGGTCGCAGCGACATCGTCGGTAAGCCGATGGCGCTGTTGCTGCTGCATCGCCACGCGACAGTGACCATCTGCCACTCGAAGACCGTCGATCTTCCGGCTGTCGCTCGGCAGGCGGATATCCTCGTCGCGGCGATCGGCCGGCCGGCGTTCGTGACGCCCGCCTACGTCAAGCCTGGCGCGACGGTCATCGATGTTGGCACGAGTCGTGTCGGCGATCGTGCGCTGGTGGAGTCGATCTTTCCTGCTGGGTCAAAGCGGCGTGACGCCTTCGAGCGCCGAGGGGCGCTCACGATGGGCGACGTGCATCCGTCGGTAGAAGAGATCGCGGGAGCGTTGACGCCCGTACCCGGTGGCGTCGGTCCGCTCACGATCGCGATGCTGCTCAAGAACACCCTGGCAGCGGCGGAGCAACGGTTCGTCAAGCCAGCCACCAGCTAGGGCCGGTACGCCGATGAGCAGGTAGGGATGTTGAAGGTAGCGTTGACCGGGGGGATTGCGACGGGCAAGAGCCACGTCTTGCAGGCGCTTCGCAAGCGAGGCATCCCGTGCCTCGATGCCGACTCACTGGCGCATGATGTCATGGCGGCTGGCACCGAGACGTCACACGCGATCGCGGCGCGGTTTGGTGACGTGTTGACGCCGGATGGGGCCGTCGATCGCCAGAAGCTCGGTCCGATCGTGTTTGGGGACGATGAGGCCCGACGTGCGCTGGAGGCCATCGTGCATCCCGCGGTCTATCGGGCCATCGAGGCTGGATTGCGTGCGTTCGAGCTGACCGATAGGCCAGCCCTCGCGGTGGTGGACATCCCGTTGCTCTATGAAACCGGCCGCGCAGGGGAGTTCGATTGGGTGATCGCCACGGTCTGTTCTGAGGCTCACCAGCGCGAGCGCCTGCGGGCACGCGGCCTCACGGAGGCGCAGATCGACCAACGTCTCGCCGCACAGCTTCCCGCGGCCGAAAAGGCCCGCCGCGCGGACATCGTGATCTCGACCGACGGTACGTTCGCGGAAACCAACGTGCAGGTCGGTGCTGCGATTGAACGCCTACAAGCAGCGCCGCGGCCATCGAGAAGCCGGTAGGCGCGTCTGACGCCCGTCTAGACCTCCACCTCCGTAGAGTCCTGCGCCGGGGCGATCCGCTCCTCGACGAACGTGTTCCAGTCGTGGCAGTGCGGGCATTGCCACAAGAGTTCGGTGCTCCGATAGCGGCACCTGAGGCACACGTGCGGGTCGAGATAGAAGACGGCGTGCTGGGTGAGCTCGGTGTAGCGATTGACCAGATGCACCGGGTGGCGGAGCTGGCCGAGCGCGCGCCAGATGGCTTGGTGGATGCTCAGGGCATGGGGGTTCTGCATCAGCGCCGCGAAGAGGAGATCGAGCGCCTCTTGTGTGCGGCCGGCGGCGGCGTAATGCTTGGAGAGCGCGAGCCGTCCGCGCCAGTCCTGCGGGTTCTCCTCGATGAGTTTTCGGCAGAGGCGCGTGAACCGCTTCGGACTGCCGGTGCGGACCGCGAGCGCCTCGAGTCGATCGAATGCCAGGTACGCGCGGTCCGGCGCGATGTCGACGAGCTCCTCCCAGATCGTGGCCGCGTCCTGGTCGTGCCCTTCCGCGACCCGGACGTCACCGAGGTTCAGGTACGCCGGCACGGCTCGCGCGTCGATGTTAATCGCGCTCTGGAAGCGACGCGCCGCTTCCCCGTAGTCCTTCCGCCGCATGGCTTCGAGACCGATCTCGTTCTCCAGGAATGCGAGGATCGCCTGACTCTTCGGCCGCGAGTCGATCGCGGCCAACTTGTTCAAACGCTCGCGCGTGTCGTACGCCTCGGACCACTGGTGCTGCTCCTCATGCAGTTTTTGAAGATTGAGGAAGGCGTACTCGTTCTTGGCATCGAGGCGCAGCACCTCGGTGAACGCGTCGAGGGCCCGATCGACGAACCCTCCGCGCTTGTAGTCCAAGCCGAGGCACAAGAGCACATACGCGTGTTCGATCCGCGTGAGCTTCGAGCGTTGCAGCAGCGACTGATGCACCGTGATCGCCTTGCCGACTTGCCCCTTCTCGCGGTAGAGGTTGCCCAGAATCATGTGGACCTCCAGCGCATCGTCATCGAGACTCGCGGCCCGACTCAATTCCTCGATTGCGAGGTCGATCTGGTTCGAAACGAGGAAGTTCAAGCCGAGGATGTAGTGCGGCGACTCGCGCGCGCGACGCCGGTCGATCCACTTGCCGCCGCTGAGCTTGTAGCGCTCCCAGGCCTTGCCGATGGCGAGGCCGGCCAGCAAGGCGACCAGGGCGGCGAGCAGCGGGCCGTATCCGTTCATGCCTCGGCCCCCTCGTTCAGATACGAGGACACGATTCTGTCCCACTGCTGCTGGGCTCGGAGAATCGTTTCGACGAGCTCACGGACCGCCCCCCGGCCCCCCGGGTACCGGCTGACCCAGTGCGCCCGGCAGCGGACTTCCTCCACCGCATCGGCTGGTGCGGCGGCCAACCCGACTCGCGACAACACTGCGAGGTCGACGACATCATCGCCCATGTACGCGACATCATCATCCGCCACCCTGAGAGCGGACGTGATCTTGGCGTAAGCGTCCGCCTTGCTCTTCACGCCCTGATAGATCAGCGTGATGCCCAGCTGTGCCGCGCGATGGGGCGTGGTCGGCGAGTGGCGGGCGGACAGCAGTCCCACCTTCACGCCAACGCGCTGGGCCCACACGAGCGCGATGCCGTCGCGGATGGCGAAGGGCTTGCTCTCGGTGCCGTCGGCGTGCACGAGCACCGATCCGTCGGTCAGGACGCCATCCACGTCCAACAGGATCAGCTTCACGCGCGCGGCCCGTTCGTGTGGGCTCACGTCAGACGAGCTCCGTCTTCCACAGGTCGTGCAGGTGGACCACCCCGGCGACACGAGCTGGCGTGCCCGCGACGACGATCAGGGCGGTGATCTTGCGCTGTTCCATCAGGTTCAAGGCCTCGACCGCAAACGCCTCGGGACCGATGACGACCGGCGTACGGGTCATGATGTCAGCCGCGGTCAGTGACAGGATGTCAGGCGACTGCACCAAGTGGCGTCGGAGGTCACCGTCGGTGATGAGCCCGAGCAGCTCATCGTGCCCGTTCACGACGCAGGTCATCCCGTGTTTGGCCCGGGAGATCTCCTCGCTCACCTCGCGGATCCGGGTGTCGGGCGCCACGCGCGGACAGCGCTCGCCGACGTGCATGAGATGTTCGACGCGCATGAGGCGCTTGCCCAGCTTACCTCCTGGATGCAAGGTCGCGAAATCCGACTCATTGAAGCCTTTCTCGACGAGGAGAGTCATCGCCAGGGCGTCGCCCATCGCCAATGCGGCGGTCGTGCTCGCGGTCGGCGCCAGGTTCATCGGACAAGCCTCTTCGGTGACGCTGCAGTCGAGCCAGACGTCGGCCGCCTCGGCCAGCGTGGACTTGGCGCCCCCGGTGATCGCTATCAGGCTCGCTCCGAGGCGTTTGATCGTCTCGAGCAGTCGAAGGATCTCTTGCGTCTCGCCGCTGTGCGACAGGGCGATGACCACGTCGTCCTTCTGCAAAACCCCGAGGTCGCCGTGCAGTGCTTCTGCCGGGTGCAGAAAATGAGACGGGGTTCCCGTGCTGGAGAGCGTTGCGGCAATCTTGCGCGAGATGATCCCCGATTTCCCCATGCCGGTCAGAATCACGCGTCCCCGGCACTCGCGGAGCATCGTCACCGCGCGATCGAACCGCGCGTCGAGGCGAGGAACGAGCGCCAGAATGGCGGCTGCCTCTGTCTCGAGGACGCGACGCGCGCGCGACCGGTCAACCATGCGTGGTGACCCTTGGCTGCTTGACGATCGCGTCGAGCGCCATCAGCCGACGGAGCAGCGGTTCGAGGAGGTCGAGATGCAGCGCATTTTGTGCATCGCTCTTCGCGCGCGTCGGCTCTTCATGAACCTCGAGGAAGACGCCGTCCACGCCAGCGGCCACACCCGCTGAGGCGAGCGGCTCGATGTGCTGGGCAAGACCAGCCGTGACACCGTCGCCGGCCCCCGGCAACTGCAGGCTGTGGGTCACGTCGAACACCACGGGCACGCCTTGCGCTCGCATGATCGGGAACGCCCGCATGTCGACGATGAGGTTATGGTACCCAAAGCTCGTACCTCGCTCCGTCACGATGACTCGCGGATTGCCGGCGCCGCGGACCTTGGCAACGGCGTGCGGGATGTCATCAGGCGCCATGAACTGGCCCTTCTTGATGTTCACGACGCAGCCCGTGGCCGCGGCGGCCTGCAGCAGATCCGTTTGACGTGCGAGAAACGCCGGAATCTGAATGACGTCGGCCACGTCACCGGTGGGACCTGCCTGAGCCGGTTCGTGAATGTCAGTCAGAAGAGGCACGCCGTACCGGGCCTTGATGCCGGCGAGCACGCGCAGCCCCTCGACCAGTCCTGGTCCGCGGAACGATCGTCCGGAGGTACGGTTCGCCTTGTCGAACGACGCCTTGAAGATGAACGGGATGCCGAGTCGCGCCGTGATCTCCACCAGTCGTGCGGCCAGGCCGGACGCGTGCGCTTCACTCTCGATTACGCACGGCCCGGCGATTAGCACGATCGGGCGGTTGTCGCCGAAGACTATCGGGCCAAGCTCGACGGGTGGCACGCCGTTCATTATGCCGGATGCGGCCGGCTACGCCAGCGTCGCCGACGTCTCGAAAGGCGGCACCGCGTGACCCTTCCGGTGCCGGTACGCCGCCTCCACGAAGGCCGCGAACAACGGATGCGGATGCGTCGGCTTGGACTTGAACTCCGGATGGAACTGCACCGCCAGGAACCACGGGTGCGCGGGCAGTTCCGCAATCTCCACGAACTTCCCGTCGGGCGATCGCCCTGAGATCCGCATGCCGTGTTGCGTCAGTGCCGGCTCGTACTGCACGTTGAACTCGTACCGATGCCGATGGCGTTCGTGAACCAGGCTCGCCCCGTACACCTTCTCCGCAAGTGAACCGGGCGCGAGCTGGCATGGATACGATCCCAGTCGCATCGTTCCTCCCAGGGCATCGACACCGAGCAGGTCGCGAAGTTTGTAGATGACCTTCGTCGGCGTGTCGGGATTGCACTCGGTGGAGTCGGCGTCCTTGAGCCCGGCGACGTGTCTCGCGAACTCCACGGTGGCCCATTGGAAGCCGTAGCAGATGCCGAAGTACGGAATCTGGCGCTCGCGGGCCACTTGAGCCGCCATCATCATGCCGCGCGTGCCACGGTCGCCGAAGCCGCCGGGGACCAAGATGCCGTCCGCATCGGCCAACAGCGCCTCTCCGCCTGGTGCTTCGAGCGCTTCGGCCTCGGTCCACTTGATGTTGATCTTCAGGCCGTGCGAGAAGCCACCGTGATACAGCGCCTCGTTGAGGCTCTTGTAGGAATCCTCGTACCCAACGTACTTGCCGACGACGTGGATCGTGAGCGTGTCCACGGGGTTCTTGATGCGAGCCACGAGCGCGTCCCACTCGGCCACCCTGCGCTCGGTCTGTGGCAGGTGGAGGTATTTCATGATGATGGTGTCGAGCCCCTCGCCGGCCAGCACCAGCGGCACTTCATAGATGTTCGGGACATCCTTGGCGGTGATGACGGCTTCCTCGGCGACGTCGCAGAACAGGGCGATCTTGCGCTTCAGGTCTGGCTCGAGGAACCGATCCGTTCGGCAGAGCAGGATGTCCGGCTGGATGCCGATCGACCGCAGATCGCGCACACTGTGCTGCGTCGGCTTGGTCTTGAGCTCACCCGCGGTTCCGATGTACGGGACCAGGGTCAAGTGCACGTACAACGTGTGGTCGCGGCCCTCGTCCTGGCGGAACTGACGGATGGCTTCCAGGAACGGCAGGCTCTCGATGTCACCGACGGTTCCACCGATTTCCACGAGCGCGATGTCGACGTCCCTCGCGACCGCGCGGATGGCATCCTTGATCTCGTTCGTGATGTGAGGAATGACTTGAACGGTCCGACCGAGATAGTCACCGCGCCGCTCTTTCTGGATGACGCTCTGATAGATCTTGCCGGTGGTCCAGTTCGAGTTGCGCGTGGTGACCGCGTGCGTGAAGCGCTCGTAGTGCCCGAGGTCGAGGTCTGTCTCGGCGCCGTCGTCGGTGACGTAGACCTCGCCGTGCTGGTACGGGCTCATCGTGCCGGGGTCGACGTTGATGTAGGGGTCGAATTTCTGAAGGCTCACGCGATAGCCGTGTCCCTCGAGTAACGCGCCAATCGAGGCCGCCGCGAGCCCCTTGCCGAGGGACGACACGACGCCGCCGGTGACAAAGATGTATTTGGTCGTCTGCATCGACTTTTCTCGCACGTCGCCTCCTGCGCTCACGTCGCGGTCGGTTGGGCCCTTCAGGCCGACGGCGCGGCGAGCAGCCGCCGCACGCGTTCCAGGTCGTCCGGCGTATCGACGCCAATCGAGTCGTACGCGGTCTCGACGGTCTTGATTCGGATGCCGTGCTCGAGCGCACGCAGTTGCTCGAGCGATTCGGCACGTTCCAGCGGTGTGGGATCCAGGGACGCCAGGACCAGCAACGCCGAGCGCCGATAGGCGTACAGACCCACATGCCGATAGAGCGGCGGATACCCGCCGCGTGGATCGCGCAGATGAGGAATCGGCGCTCGGGAGAAGTACAGGGCGAACCCGCCGCGATCGACGACCACCTTCACCACGTTCGGGTTGGTGACGTCCGCGGGTACCTCAATGCGGCGGTAGAGCGTCGTCATCGAGATCGAAGGATCGGAGAACGGCGCAACCGCTTCGGTAATCGCTCGCGGATCCAGCAGCGGCTCGTCTCCCTGGACGTTGACGATCACGTCACAGTCAAGCGTCGTGGCGACCTCCGCCAGCCGGTCGGTGCCCGATGCATGATCCGCGCGGGTCATCCGCACCTGTCCCCCGAAGTTCCGAACGACGCGAGCCACGCGGAGATCGTCGGTCGCCACGATGACCTCGGACACGGCCGTCGACGCCGCTGTGCGGCGGTACACGTGTTCGATCATGGGATGCCCATCGATGTCCGCGAGCGGTTTGCCGGGAAATCGAGTCGAGGCGAATCGGGCGGGAATGATGGCGACGACTTGCAGTCGATATCCTGAATCGACGGCAGCACCAGTCGATGAGGGGTGCACGGCGAATCATAGCACGATCGTGGAGTGCTCGTGCTACGATCCGCGCGAATGCAGCGTGCGCAGAGGTCGCAGACGCGGCGAGCGCAGATGAATTGGAAGTACACGGTGGTGCTCGGCCTGGTCGGTGGCGCGCTCGTCACGTTCCTCGCGCGCGCGGCGACATCGACACTGGCTCCGCCGCCGCTCGTGCCGGCGCCGGCGCAGGCGCCGCTCGACGACCCAGCCGCGCTCTTCGCTGATGTCGATCGCTTGCGCGAACGACTGCGCCCGCCAGTGGCCTCTGCGGTCCCCTCGCGCAACCTTTTCTCGTTCCGCCAGGCGGCGGCATTGCGATCAGACGCGGCCCAGGCGTCCGCCGGGGAGGCGGCCGCGGTTCCGACGCCGCCGACTCCGGTGTCGGCGACGAGTGCCCTGCCGTTCTCACTGATCGGTCTGGCCGAGGACGGTGTGGAGCCGGGTGCGAAACGCACAGCGATTCTCGCTGGAGCCGGCGGCCTGCACTTCGCCGAAGTGGGTACCGTGGTGGCCGGGTATCGTCTCACGGCCATCCGCGACGCCGCCGTCGAGCTGACCGCCGTTGACGAGGCCGAGGCGGGCCCGGCGATCGTCCTGACGTTCAAGTAACGCGTGTCGCATGTCGTGATCATCAATCCGGTGTCAGGCGGCGGCCTGCATCGGGGGCGTGAGCGGGCCGCTCAGGCCACGAACGCACTTGCGAGCGCTGGCCTCTCCGGAGACGTCATGCTGACCGAGCGCCGTGGTCACGCCCGGGAGCTGGCGGCGGCCGCCGTGGCGCGCGGCGTCACGCTCGTGTGCGCGTGGGGTGGCGACGGCACGATGAACGAAGTCGCGTCAGCGCTGGTGCAGTCGCCCGCCTCACTCGGGCTGATCCCCGCCGGATCTGGCAACGGTCTGGCACGCACGCTGGGCGTCGCGCCCGATCCCATGCGCGCCATTCACGAAGCCTGTCGCGCGACACCGCGGGCCATCGATGGAGGCCAAGGCAACGGCGAATGGTTCTTCAGCGTTGCCGGTGCGGGTTTCGACGCGCACGTCGCGGCAGGATTCGATGCGGCCGGCGTCGGCCGGCGTGGGCTCTCGACCTATCTCCGCGTCGCTGCGCGCGCGTTCCTCACCTACCGCGCTCGCCCGTACACGATTGATGGCGTGCGCACATCTCGACCCACGCTGCTCGTGACCGTCGCCAATGCCGCACAGTTCGGTAATGGCGCCTGGATTGCGCCCCACGCGCGCGTCGACGACGGGCATCTGGATCTGGTGGTGGCGGAGGAGCGCCACCGTCTCGCGTCACTCTGGGCGATCCCTCGCCTCTTCACGAAGACCGTCTATCGCGTACCAGGCGTCTCGATCCGGCGGGTGACGACGGTCACGATCGAGGACGCGCAGCCCTTCCCGTATCACTTGGACGGCGAGCCCAAGAACCCGACGACTCGCTTGGCCGTACACGTTCGTCCGGGCGTGCTGCGCGTGAGCGTACGCTAGATAACGGAGCTCAGAGTCGGACGATCCACGCGTCCGTGACGGCTGGTACCTTGCGGATCGCCGCCACGGCCGTCTCGAGCGACGCGCCCGTGTCCTCGTCCACATTGACGACGCCGACGGCGCCGCCCTCGCCTCGTCCTAGCGCGAAGCTGGCGATGTTGACGCCGTGCCTGCCGAGGATGGTCCCGACCTCGCCGATGACGCCGGGTTGATCCTCGTTCGCGATGATCACCATGGTCCCAGCCAACGGGGCTTCCACGTTGATGCCGCGGACCGAGACGAGCCGGGGGCTAGTCGGTTCGAAGACCGTGCCCTCCGCCCACCGCTCACCGTCGCTCGTGTGGAGCTTGACCGAAACCAGGCTGGTGAAGTGTCGCGGACGGCTGCTGTGCGTTTCCACGATATCGATGCCGCGATCGCGCGCCGCGGCTCGTGCGTTGATCACCGACACGCCGCCCGACAGGATGGGACGCAACAGGCCCGCTGCCGCGCTCGCCGCCAGAATCTCCGTGCCTCGGTTTTCAGCGAGCGCGCCGTAGTACCGCAGCCCGAGCGTCTGCACGCGCACGGCACCGCCCATCTGCGAGGCGATGGTGGCGAGCGCGTCAGCCAATTTGATCCAGGGCTGGAGGCGCTGCAGCTCGTCTGGATGGATAGCCGGGAAGTTGACGGCGTTCCGCACCACGCCGTCGCGCAGAAAATCTCGAACGGCCGACGCGGTGTCGAGCCCAACCAACTCCTGCGCCTCCTCGGTGGACGCCGCGATGTGTGGCGTCGCGACCACCTGCGGCATCTGCGGCAGCGCCCAGTCCACCGGGGGCTCCTTCTGGAAGACATCGAGTCCCGCGCCGGCGACGAGGCCCTTCTCGAGGGCGCGTCGCAAGGCGGCTTCGTCGATGAGATCACCGCGTGCCGTGTTGATGATCCGGATCCCCGGCTTCATCTTCGCGAACCGCTCGTCGTTGAGCATCCCTTTCGTTTCCGGTGTCGAGGGGAGATGGAGGCTGAGGAAATCAGACGAGGCGAAGAGGTCGTCCAGCGAGACCAACTCCGCACCGAAGCTCTCGGCGATGTCCTTGGCGATGAACGGATCGTGCGCGAGGATCCGCATGCCGAACGAGCGGGCGCGAACGGCCACCTCCTGACCGATGCGTCCGAGTCCGGCGATCCCGAGCGTCTTGCCCTTCAGCTCGATCCCCGTGAACTTCTTCTTCTCCCACTTGCCATCCTTCATTGCCTTGTCGGCACCCGGGACCATCCGCGCGAGCGAGAGCATCAAAGCGACCGCTTGCTCGGCGACGCTGATGCTGTTCGCACCCGGTGCGTTGACGACGAGGATCCCGCGGCCGCTGGCAGCGGTCATGTCGATGTTGTCGACACCCGTGCCCGCGCGCCCCACGATCCGCAGCTTCGGCGCCGCGGCCAGCAGCTCTTTGGTGACCTTGGTCGCGCTGCGCACGATGAGGGCGTCGGCCTCGGCCAAATCCTTCGCCAACTCTTCGGGCTTACGCCCGCTGCGTGCGTCCACGTTCCACCCCTCGGCACGCAACAAGTCCAGTGCAGAAGTGGGCAAGTCGTCCGAGACGACAATGTTGAGTGAAGCAACGTCGGAGCGAGTGGAAGCGGCTGCGTGGCGATGATCCATGACTCTCGTGTGTTGTGTGTGGGCGAAGGCGGCGGAGCCTGCGGTTGGTCCTACAGTATAATCCCGAGGTTCTGGTCGTCCCGATCATCACGTGCCCTGTGATGGTGCAAACCGCTGAATTCCGCCTGTTGGCGTGTCACTGTGTGGTAAACGGGCGACCTTTTCCACAGAGTTTTCCACAACTTCTGATGAAAACTGCCGGCGTGGTTCGGGGGATCTGACCTAATCAGAACACGCGCCAGAGCAGAGAAATCGGGGAACCCTATGCCCAACTTCACCACGCTGACGCCGCCGTCCACTGGCACGGCGATCACCCGCCAGGCCGGACGACTCGTCGTGCCCGACGACCCCATCATCCCATTCATCGAAGGCGACGGGACTGGGCCAGACATCTGGCGTGCCAGCGTCCGCGTGCTCGATGCCGCCGTCACGAAGGCCTACGGCGGGAAGAAAAGGATCAACTGGCTCGAAGTCTACGCCGGCGAGAAGAGCTTCACGAAGTTCAACACGTGGCTGCCCGACGACACGGTTGAGGCGTTTTGGCAGTACTACGTCGGGATCAAGGGTCCACTCACCACGCCAGTTGGCGGCGGCATTCGGTCGCTGAACGTGGCCCTACGCCAGTTGCTGGACCTGTTTGTCTGCCTGCGCCCTGTCCGCTGGTACAAGGGCGTTCCTTCGCCGGTCAAGCACCCCGAGAAAGTCGACATGGTGATCTTCCGGGAGAACACGGAAGACATCTACGCAGGGATCGAGTGCGCCGCCGGCACTCCTGAGGCCGCCAAGGTCCTCGACTTCTTCGCCCGAGAGTTCCCCAAGGAGTTCAAGAAGATCCGCTTTGGGACTGATCAGGCCTCGCGGGAGTGGCAGGCGGCGCTGGAGGGCATCGGTGCCCCGAAACGCGATGTCCCCGTGCAGGTGGGCGTGGGATTGAAGCCCATCAGCTATCTCGGGAGCGAGCGGCTGATTCACAGCGCCATTGGCTACGCGGTGTCGAAGCAGCGGAAGAGCGTCACCCTCGTGCACAAGGGCAACATCATGAAGTTCACCGAGGGGGCGTTCCGTGATTGGGGCTACCAGGTGGCGAAGCAGTTCTACGGCGCCGTCGAGATCGATGGCGGGCCGTGGTGCAGAATCCCCGACGGCAAGCCGGGCGCCGGCATCGTCATCAAGGACGCGATCGCCGACATCGCGCTGCAGCAAGTGTTGACTCGACCCGACGAGTTCGACGTGATCGCGACGCCGAACTTGAACGGCGACTACCTCTCCGACGCCTTGGCCGCACAGGTCGGCGGCATCGGCATCGCGCCGGGCGGCAACATCAATTACGTCACCGGCCACGCCGTATTCGAGGCCACGCATGGAACGGCGCCCAAGTACGCCAATCAAGACAAGGTCAACCCCGGTTCGGTGATCCTGTCGGGTGAGATGATGCTTCGGCACCTGGGGTGGCCCGAGGCGGCCGATCTCGTCGTGAAAGGTATGGACGGCGCCATCGCGTCCAAGCGGGTGACCTATGACTTTGCCCGGTTGATGGACAAGGCCACCGAGCTGAAGACTTCGGAGTTCGCGGACGAAATCATCAGGAACATGTGAATCGTTGAGGACTAGAGCATGAATCGCAAAGTGACCGTTATAGGTGGGGCGGGGAACGTTGGATCGACCGTCGCCCGGTGTATCGCAGACAAAGAGCTCGCGGACGTCGTCATCGTTGACATCGCGGATCAGAAAGCGGCGGGCATTGCGCTGGACATGTACCAGTCGTGCCCGATCACGGGCTCGGATAGCCGGATCATCGGCGGGGCCGACTATGCGGCGGCGGCCAACTCCGACGTCGTGGTGATCACGTCCGGCGTCCCACGGAAGCCGGGAATGAGCCGAGACGACCTACTCAACGTCAACTTCGGCATCATGAAGGCGGTCACGGCGGAAATCGTCAAGCAGTCGCCACACTGCATCATCGTGCCGGTGGCCAACCCGCTCGACGCGATGTGCCAGGCCGTCTACCGGCTGAGCGGCTTTCCGCGGGAGCGTGTGATCGGCATGGCCGGCGTACTGGACTCGGCGCGGATGCGGACGTTCATCGCGATGGAGCTGAACGTGTCGGTGGAGAACATCCACGCCTTCGTCCTCGGGGGACATGGGGACACGATGGTTCCCCTTCCGCGCTATTCAACCGTCGCGGGCGTCCCGATCACCGAACTGCTGCCACCGGATCGGATCAAGGCCATCTGCGATCGGACCGCCAACGGTGGCGCCGAGATCACCAAGCTGGTTGGCACCAGCGCGTGGTATGCCCCGGGTGCGGCCGCCGCCGAGATGGTCGAATGCATCCTGAAAGACAAGAAGAAGATTCATCCGTGCTCCGTCTTCCTGCAGGGCGAATACGGGATCAAGGATCTCTTCGTCGGCGTGCCAGTGAAGCTGGGGGCGAAAGGCTGCGAGCAGATCATCGAGATCAGGCTCACACCGGAAGAAGACGCCGCGCTCAGGAAGTCCGCGGGCGCGGTGAAGGAGCTCACGGACGTGATCGGCGTCTGAACCCGCAAGGGCTGGCAAGCCGGGTGGGCCCGTCGGCTGGGCAGGAGCGGGCTGGATGGCTCACCCGGCTTCCCCTGAGCGAGTTCAAGGCACCTGCCTCCTGGGGCCCGTCACCGTCCGCAGCAACTTCGACACCGGATCGTAGAAGCGATCGACGACGCGCTCCTTGAGCGGAATGATGGCGTTGTCGGTAATGTGAATGTGCTCCGGGCACACCTTGGTGCAGCACTTGGTGATGTTGCAATACCCGATATTGTGCTTGTCCTTGAGATCCGGCACCCGGTCGGCGGTGTCGATCGGGTTCATCTCGAGGTTGGCGGCGTACACGAAGAAGCGCGGCCCGATGAACTCGTCGTGCTTGTTGTGGTCGCGTAGCACGTGGCACACGTCCTGGCAGAGGAAGCACTCGATGCACTTCCGAAACTCCTGGACGCGGTCGACATCCTTCTGCGCCATGCGCCAGGTGCCGTCTGGCGCGTCCGCCGGTCGCGGCGCGAACTTCTGAATCGTCTGCTTGACCCGCATGTTCCACGAGACGTCCGTCACGAGATCCTTGATGGACGGGAAGGCACGCATGGGCTCGACGGTGACCGGCTCGTTGAGGTTCACTTGACTGAGCCGCGTCATGCACATGAGGCGTGGTTTGCCGTTGATTTCGGCCGAGCACGATCCGCACTTGCCGGCCTTGCAGTTCCACCGCACGGCGAGGTCAGGTGCTTGTTCCGCCTGAATCTTGTGCACGACGTCGAGAACGACCATCCCGTCGGAGATCTCGGTCTGGTAGGGCTGAAAGGCACCGTCGCCATCCGTACGCGTGCGCCAGAGCTTGAACGTGGCCGTCGCCATTACGACTTCTGCTCCTCGATGACTGCCTTCAGGTAGTCGGGAATCGGTGGCAGCGGCACCCGCGAGAGCTCCATCGTGCCGTCCGCCGATCGCTTGACCATCATATTGACCGTGGAGAACTCGGCGATCTTGTCCGGACAGTCCTCCCGGAAGTGACCGCCCCGACTCTCTCGGCGTTCGATCGCCGAGCGCGCGATCGCCTCTGAGACCGCGAGCAGGTTCCGGAGGTCGAGCGCGGTGTGCCAACCCGAGTGGTACTCACGGTGGCCGGAGACGCACGTGTTGGCCGCCCGCGCCTTCAGCGCCTCGATCCGGACCAACGCCTCCTGCATCTCACTCTCCGTGCGCACGATGCCGACGAGTGACTGCATGGTGTCCTGGAGGTCGGCTTGAATCTTGTACGGGTTCTCGCCGACATCGCCCCGCTCGAATGGCTCGAGCGACGACAGGATGGCACGGTCCACGGCGCCCTGATCCAGGCGGGTTGCGCCGCGCCCCCTGGCGAATTCCGCCGCGTACTCACCCGCGCGCTTCCCAAAGACGATGAGGTCAGACAGAGAATTGCCGCCGAGTCGATTGGCGCCGTTGATGCCCGCCGCACACTCCCCGGCAGCGAAGAGCCCGGGAATCGTGGATTCCTGCGAGTCCGCGTCGACACGGATGCCGCCCATGACGTAATGAGTGGTCGGCCCGACCTCCATTGGCTCCTTGGTGATGTCGAGATCCGCCAGTTCCTTGAACTGATGGTACATGCTCGGGAGCTTGCGTTTGATGTGGGCCTCGGAGTCCTTGATCTTTTCCTTGATCCAGGCGATGTCGAGAAACACGCCGCCGTGCGGTGAGCCGCGGCCCGCCTTCACTTCGCGATTGATGCAGCGCGCCACGTGGTCGCGGGTCAGGAGTTCCGGCGGGCGGCGTGCTGACTTATCGCCCTGTGTATAGCGCCAGCCTTCCTCAGGGTCCGAGGCCGTCTGTGGTTTGTAGTTGTCGGGGATGTCGTCGAACATGAACCGGCGGCCTTGGCTGTTCTTCAGGACGCCGCCTTCACCGCGGACCCCCTCGGTGACGAGGATGCCTTTGACGCTGGGCGGCCAGACCATCCCGGTCGGATGGAACTGGATGAACTCCATGTCAATGAGCTCCGCGCCCACCCGATAGGCCAATGCGTGACCGTCGCCGGTACCTTCCCAGCTGTTGCTCGTGACTTTGTATGCACGTCCGAGTCCACCGGTGGCGAGGACGACCGCCTTCGCCGAGAAGACCTTGAACCGTCCCCGCTCGCGGTCGTACGCCACCACGCCCGCGGCGCGTCCGCCGTCGAGCAGCAGGTCGATGACGGTGTGCTCCATGTGGACCTGCACGCCGAGGTACACCGTGTGATCCTGGAGCGTGCGAATCAGCTCGAGTCCGGTACGGTCGCCCACGTGCGCCAGTCGGGGATACCGGTGGCCCCCGAAGTTGCGCTGGTTGATCCGGCCATCGGGCGTTCGGTCGAAGACGGCGCCCCAGCCTTCGAGCTCACGCACACGGTCCGGCGCTTCTTTGGCGTGAATCTCCGCCATCCGCCAGTTGTTCAGGTACTGCCCGCCCCGCATCGTATCGGCGAAGTGGACGCGCCAATTGTCGCGGTCGTCGTTATTGGCCATGGCTGCCGCCATGCCGCCTTCGGCCATCACGGTGTGGGCCTTGCCGAGGAGGGATTTGCAGATGAGCCCCACCGACACGCCACCGCGCGCAGCTTCGATGGCAGCCCGAAGACCCGCTCCCCCCGCGCCAACAATCAAGACGTCGTAGCTGAAGGTCGTGTGGTCCGCCATCAGAGGACCCTCACGTCGGACCAGATGCCCATCGAGCACAGCCGGACGTAGATGTCACTGAAAGCAACCGAGAAGAGACTGACGTAAGCAAAGAACTGATGGCGTCCGTTGAGTGCACTCGAGCAGTTGTAGCAGGCTTGGCTCACGCTCGTCTTCGACACCTCGTCGAAACGGCCGCCGAACAGGTGCCGCAGCGAGTGGCAGCCCAACGCGTAACACGCGAGCAGGACGACGTTGACGGCGAGCAGGAGCGTCCCGAGCCCGATCCCGAACTGTTGTTGGCCGGTCGTCGGGTTGTCCCACCACAGGGCGAGCCAGACGTCATAGGTGAGGATCACGATGAAGATCAGCGCGATGTAGGCGAAGTAGCGGTGGACGTTCTGGAGCACCAGCGGGAACGAGCGCTCCCCGCGGTAGCGCGGTCCACGGGGCTCACCCACGGAACACGACACCGGATCGGCCCAGAACGCCTTGTAATACGCGCCGCGGTAGTAATAGCACGTGAAGCGGAAGAGCCCCGGGAACGGGAGAATCAACAACGCCGGTGAGAAGGGCACGAACGCCGGCCACCAGTCTGGTCTTGGCCCGAACACCGCATGATGAGAGCTGCCCCAGAGCTCTGGCGAATAGAACGGCGACAGATACGGACCGTAGGTGTAGTGCGCGTTCTGAAATGCGGCCCACGTCGCGTAGACGACGAAACTCCCGAACACAAGGAACACGAGCAGTGGTTCGACCCACCATGCGTCCCGTCGGGAAGTCTCGCCGAACCGGCGAGGCACGATCGTGACGGGAACCGCTTTCACTGGCACTGCTTCCATGCACTAGCCTCCGAGCGAACCCACCGCCCAACGTTGGCGCGCGGGGTTGACGAACGATGCCGACCAGTTTACGGGAGAACGCGCGGACGCCCGTCTGTGAGGGATCAACGGTGCGACAACGTCAGTGTATCGCAAGTGTTACGGTTGACGTCCAGACGAGAAGGCGAGTACCATTCTCGATCTCGCCGACATGAAAATTCACGAATATCAGGCCAAGGCGATACTGGCTCGGTACGGTGTGCCCGTGCCGCGCGGAGAGGTTGCCTTCAACGCCACCGAGGCGGGCGAGATCGCCCGTCGGCTTGGCGGCGGCGTCGTGGTGGTCAAGGCGCAGATCCATGCGGGAGGTCGCGGCAAAGGGGGAGGCGTCAAGCTCGCCCAGTCTTCGGAGGAAGCCGAGGCGCGCGCGCGCGCGATGATCGGCATGCGGCTCGTGACACACCAGACGGGTCCGGAAGGGCGCGTCGTGTTACGTGTGCTCATCGAAGAAGGGCTGAAGGTGGAGCGCGAGCTGTATCTGAGCATCGTGATCGACCGCGCGTCCGGCAAGCCCGTGATCATGGCGAGTGCGGCGGGCGGGATGGACATCGAAGAGGTCGCTGCCCACACGCCGGAGAAGATCGTGCGCGCCTATATCGAGCCTGGCGTGGGCGTCGTGCCCTTTCAGTCGCGCAGGATCGGGTTCGCAATTGGGCTGAGTGGCGCACAGACCAACAAGCTGGTCAAGTTGGTTGGCTTCCTGTATGACGCGTTCGTCCAGACTGACGCATCGATGGTGGAAATCAATCCGCTGGTGGTGACCGGGGACGGCCAGCTGCTGGCGCTCGACGCCAAGGTGAACTTCGACGACAACGCGTTGTACCGACACCAGGACGTGCGCGACCTGCGCGACCTGGGCGAAGAAGATCCGCTCGAGATCGAGGCGTCCAAGTTCTCGCTGAACTACATCCACCTGGATGGCAACATCGGCTGCATGGTCAACGGCGCCGGGCTGGCGATGGCCACGATGGACATCATCAAGTTGGCGGGCGGCGAGCCGGCCAACTTCCTCGACGTCGGCGGCGGGGCCAGCGCAGAGCAGATCAAGAACGCGTTTCGGATCTTGATGTCCGATAAGAACGTCCAGGCGGTCCTGATCAACATCTTCGGTGGCATTCTGCGGTGTGACGTGCTGGCGCAAGGCGTCATTGGAGCCGTCAGGGAGCTCGGGGTCCCGGTGCCCATCGTCATCCGCATGGAAGGCACCAACGTCGACGAGGGCACGCGCCTGCTCCGGGAGAGCGGGATGAACTTCACCACGGCCGACAGCATGGGTGAGGCCGCCACCAAGGTCGTCCAGCTGGCACGCTGACGGACACCATGGCTGTACTCATCGACAACCACACGCGGCTCATCGTGCAGGGCCTCACGGGGCGCGAAGGCACGTTTCACGCGAGGCAGGCGGCGGCCTACGGGACCACCGTCGTGGGTGGCGTGACGCCCGGGAAGGGCGGCACCACGCATGAAGGCTGGCCCATCTTCGATACCGTGCATGACGCGGTGGCGAAGACTGGCGCGAATGCGTCGGTCATCTTCGTGCCGCCGGCGTTTGCCGCGGACGCCGTCATGGAGGCCGCCGACGCCGCAATCGGGGTCGTGGTGTGCATCACGGAAGGCATTCCGACGCTCGACATGATGCGCGCGATGACGTTCCTGAAGTCGAAGCCGGCCACGCGTTTGGTCGGCCCGAACTGTCCCGGTCTCATCACCGCGGGACAAGCCAAGGCCGGCATCATTCCTGGTCACATCTGCCGTGAGGGGCGCATCGGGATCGTCTCGAAGAGCGGCACGCTCACCTACGAGGCGATTCACCAGCTGTCGCGACTGGGGCTCGGCCAGACGACGTGCATCGGGATTGGCGGCGATCCGCTCATTGGTACGACGCATATCGATGCGCTAGAGCTGTTTGCCGCCGACGCCCACACCGAGGCCGTCGTGCTGATCGGCGAAATCGGTGGCAGTGCAGAAGAGGATGCCGCCGCCTGGATCAAGGTCAACTTCAAGAAGCCCGTGGTGGCCTTCATCGCGGGGCAGACCGCGCCGCCAGGGCGCCGCATGGGCCATGCGGGGGCGATCATCGCGGGGGGCAAGGGCACGGCCGCCGAGAAGATGGCCGCGCTCACGGCGGCTGGCGTGAGGGTCGTCAAGAGCCCGGCGGACATGGGGCAGGCCGTGAAGGAGCTAGTCAGATGACCGAGCGAACGTTGGCGATCATCAAGCCCGACGCGGTGGCGCGGGGCGTCTCGGGGAAGATCATTGCCCGGATCGAGGCCGAGGGGTTCGCGATCCGCGCCATGCGGCGCGTGGCGCTCAGCAAGAAAGACGCGGAAGGCTTCTACGCCGTGCATCGCGAGCGGCCCTTTTTCGGCAGCTTGACGGCCTTCATGTCGTCTGGGCCCGCGATCGCGCTGGTGCTCGAGGCTCCTGAGGCCGTCAAGAAGTGGCGCCAGCTCATGGGCGCCACCGATCCGGCCAAGGCCGATCCAGGTACACTGCGGAAGGAGTTTGCGGAGTCCATAGAGCGCAACGCCACGCACGGATCGGATGCGCCCGAAACGGCTGCGTACGAGATCGGCTATTTCTTCGCGGGTATGGAGCTGAATTGAGCGGGCGGCCCTAGCCGGCGCGTGCAGGGCCGGTGAGCCTTCCGACGGCGTCAGCTCGAGAACGGACCGGGGTCTCCCAAGGGACGACGATGGGCAAGTTACTGTTGGTGCTCGGACTGGCCACCGCAGCTCTCGGCGCGCTCATCATGCTCGGGCTGCCGTTGTTCCGACTCCCAGGCGACTTCTCGGTCCGACGCGGGAACTTCTCGTTCTACGTCCCGCTCGTGACCTCGATTGTGCTGAGTATCCTGCTGACGCTCCTCATGAGTTTCCTGCGCCGCTAGCGAGGCGAGCCGCGCAGGCGATGAGGACAAGACGAACCCGTGAACCTCTGAACCCTGGTACAGAACCTTCGCACCTCAGCCGCAGGTACCGACGAATGTCGATCAAAAGCGACAAGTGGATTCGCCGTATGGCCCTTGAGCACAAGATGATTGAGCCGTTCGAGGATCAGCAGGTACGCCGCGGGGTCATCTCGTACGGCGTGTCGTCGTACGGCTACGACATCCGCGTGGCGGACGAGTTCAAGGTGTTCACGAACATCAACAACACCGTGATTGATCCCAAAGCGTTCGATCCGCGGTCATTCGTCGATCTCAAGACCGACGTGTGTATCGTGCCGCCGAACTCGTTCGCTCTGGCCCGCACGGTGGAGTACTTCCGCATTCCCCGTGACGTGCTCACGGTCTGCCTCGGCAAATCGACGTACGCCCGATGCGGGATCATCGTCAACGTCACGCCGTTTGAACCCGAGTGGGAGGGCACGGCCACGCTCGAGATCTCGAATACGACGCCGTTGCCGGCCAAGATCTACGCAAGCGAAGGGATTGCCCAGGTCCTGTTCTTTCAGAGCGACGAGCCGTGCGGCACGTCCTACCGTGACAAGAAGGGCAAGTATCAGGCGCAGCTCGAGGTCACGTTGCCGCGCCTGGAGCGCTGAAGGGGGCAGGTGGCCGGACCGGCCGACCTGGCCGGCCATGCCTCCCCAGCTTGTATAATCCACGTGAAATGCTACGACCTCACCGCGGCCGGTTGCCGCGCGTGCATCCTTCCGCCTTCGTTGACGAGAGCGCCCAGGTCATCGGTGACGTGGAGATCGGGGAGGAGAGCAGCGTCTGGATGGCGGTCGTCATCCGCGGCGATGTCCACCACATCCGCATCGGGCGTCGGACGAACATCCAGGATGGGACGATCGTGCACGTCATGAGGGACACCCACCCCACCGTCGTGGGCGATGACGTGACCGTCGGCCACGCGGCGATGATTCATGGCTGCACAATCGAAGGGCAGTGTCTCATCGGCATGCGAGCGACGCTGTTGAACGGGTGCCGGATTGGCACGGGATCCATCGTGGCGGCTGGAGCGCTGGTGCCCGAGGGTCTGGTGATCCCGCCGCGGTCCCTCGTGGTAGGCATGCCAGCCAAGGTGATGCGGACGCTGGGTGAAGAGGCGATCGCGGAAATCCAGATGTACGCCGACCGGTACGTGCAGTACCGACTCGACTACATGGAACAGACATGACGGCCGGCGCGCAGCCCGCGCGCGGAACGCGCGATTTTCTGCCAGACGACATCCGCCGACGTGAGCACGTCGTCCGAGTGGTTCGGGACGTGTACGAGCAGTACGGCTTCGAACCGCTCGAGACGCCCGCGTTCGAGAACATCGAGACGCTCCTCGGCAAGTACGGCGACGAAGGAAACAAGCTGATCTTCAAGATTCTTCGTCGCGGCGAGCACGAAGGGACCGGTGAGGCCGATCTGGCGCTGCGGTACGACCTGACGGTGCCGCTCGCGCGTGTGGTTGCCCAGTACCAGAACGAGCTGCCGCGCTTCTTCAAGCGCTACCAGATTCAGCCCGTGTGGCGCGCCGATCGTCCCGCACGCGGGCGGTTTCGCGAGTTCTACCAGTGTGACATCGACGCGATCGGCACGACGTCGCTGATGGTGGAGGCCGAGTTGCTCGCGGCGGTGAGCGACGTCCTCTCGAAGTTGGGCTTCGAGGATTTCACGATCCGCTTGAATGATCGCCGTGTGCTGACAGCGCTGCTCGATGGTTTTGGGATTGCGTCGGCGCAACACGCAGATACGCTCGTCGGCATCGACAAGATGGACAAGATCGGCACCGACGGTGTCCAGCGCGAGCTGGTGGCGCGCGGCGTCGACGAGGGTGCCATCCGCGCCTGCATCAACTTCTTCGGCGCGTTCCCGTCGGGGTTGGACGCGAGGTCCGAAGCGCTTGCCATGCTGACCGCTCGTGTGGGCTCGGACGCGGCGAGGCCGCTGACGGATCTCGTCGTGCTCACGGATTCCACATCCGCCGGGCGTCGGCTCCTCATCGACCCGAGCCTGGCGCGTGGTTTGTCGTACTACACGGGGGCGATCATGGAGATCGCGGTTCCGGATCTTGCGGGCAGCCTGGGCGGCGGAGGCCGGTACGACAATCTGATCGGCATGTTCCTCGGCCGCAACGTCCCTGCCTGTGGTTTCTCGCTCGGCCTCGAGCGCATCGTCGTGGTGATGACGGAGCGGGGGATGTTTCCCGCGCGGGTCTCGCGGGGCGCGGTCGACGTGATGGTCGTCTTCATGACCGACGACCTGCGCACCGACGCGCTCGCGCTGGCGGCTGAGCTCCGCACGCAGCACCTGCGGGTCGAGGTGTTCCCGGAGGCGGCGCGCAAGTTGGAGAAACCGCTGAAGTACGCCAGCGCCCGGCAGGTCCCGGTCGTGGCGATGGTTGGCGAGGACGAGCGCACACGCGGTCAAGTCACGGTGCGCGACCTCCAGACACGCCAGCAGGAAAGCCCGGCGCGCGCCGTCGCGGCGACGCGCATCGCGGAAATCGTACGATTGGTGCCGGCCGACGGTTCTGCGGACGTGGCTGGCGCGCCTGCGTCGTGAACGGTCTTGTGTCTCTCTCACATCTGTCAACGCAAAGTCTTCGACATGGCTGAACCTCTCGGCGACTGGAAACGAACTCACACGTGTGGCGCGCTCCGGCCTGCCGACCTCGATGCGTCGGTCGTGTTGCTCGGCTGGATTCATCGGGTGCGCGATTTCGGCGGCGTCCTGTTCCTCGACCTTCGTGACCGAGCCGGGATCTCGCAGGTCGTCGTGCGGGACGATGGAGCGCTGATGGCGATCGCCAAGCGTTTGCGGCCGGAGTTCGTCGTGGGCATCGCGGGCGTGGTGGAGCGACGCACCGAGGAGACCATCAACCCCAAGCTGGCGACGGGCGAAGTAGAGGTGTTGGCGCGGTCGATCCGATTGTTGAACGAGGCCAAAACGCCGCCGTTCCCGATCTCCGGCGACTCACTGGTGTCGGAGGATGTGCGGCTGAAGTACCGTTATCTAGATCTGCGGCGGCCGCGGCTGCAACAGAACCTCGGACTACGTCATCGCGTGGCGTTCGCCGTCCGCCAGTACTTCAACGACAACGGTTTTTGGGAAATCGAGACGCCGATCCTGACGAAGTCCACACCGGAGGGCGCGCGCGATTACCTCGTGCCGAGCCGCGTGCATCGAGGCGAGTTCTATGCGCTGCCGCAATCGCCGCAGATCTTCAAACAGATTCTGATGATCGGCGGCATGGACCGCTACTTCCAGATCACGCGCTGTTTCCGCGACGAGGATCTCCGTGCGGATCGGCAGCCCGAGTTCACGCAGATTGACGTCGAGATCTCCTTTGCTTCAATGGACCTCGTGTTCGGGCTGATTGAGCCGCTCCTCGTCCGGATATTCAAGGAGATCGATCGCGACGTCGTGACCCCGTTTCGTCGAATGCCGTATGCCGAAGCGATCGCCCGCTACGGATCGGATAAGCCTGACCTCCGGTGTGGGCTCGAGATTCAGGACGTCTCGGACGCGTTTCGCGCGTCCCAGTTCCGGGTCTTCACCAAGATCCTGACCGAGGGCGGCGTCATTCGGGGCATCGTCGTGCCGGGAGGCAACCAGTACACGAGAAGCCAGATCGATGTGTTGGGCGACGTCGCAAAGGAGATGGGGTTCGCTGGCCTCATCTGGGCACGACCCGGCGAACCGCCGATCAGCTCGGTGAAGGCGCTGACGGAAGGTGAGCTGCGAAAGGCGTTCGAATTGGCGGGCGCCGGTGCCGATGACCTGCTGCTCATCGCCGGTGGACCAGCAGAGGCGACGTCGACGCTGCTCGGGCAGCTCCGGCTGCACATCGCGAAGAAGGAAGAGTTGCTCCAATCCGACAACTTCCAATTCCTGTGGGTGACGGACTTCCCGCTCCTGGAATGGAGCAGCGACGACCAGCGCTGGTTCTCGATGCATCATCCGTTTACCGCGCCTCTGGATGAGGACATCGCGAAGCTCGACACCGATCCAGGCGCCGTCCGTGCGAAGGCTTACGATCTCGTGCTCAACGGCAGCGAGATCGGCGGCGGGAGTATTCGTATCCACGACGCGGCCTTGCAGGCCCGGATGTTCCGGCTGCTCGGCATCTCCGACGAGGAGGCCAAGCTCAGGTTCGGCTTCTTCCTCGAGGCTCTCGAGTACGGGACACCGCCGCACGGAGGAATCGCGCTCGGCCTCGACCGCGTCGTGGCGCTGCTGTCAGGCGAGTCGTCGATCCGAGAGGTGATTGCGTTTCCAAAGACGGCCGCGGCGGTGGATATCATGGCCGATGCGCCGTCGTCTGTCGACCTGAAGCAGCTACGGGAGCTGCATATCAGGATCGTGGAGTAGCGAGAGGAACCTGAGGGCCGCGAGCCGAAGCCGAGAGCAAGCGGCTGACCGCTGAAAGCTGAGACCCACGAATGAGAAAAGTAGGCGTCCCGGAGGATGTGATCGCGACGCTGTTTGGATCCTACGACGAGAACCTGAAGCTGCTTGAGACCCGCTTCGCGGTACGAATCCGGACGCAGGGCCACGAGCTCGTCATTGACGGTCCGGAGGCGGCCGCCGAATCCGCTGAACGCGTGCTGACCGAACTTGGCGCCTTGATTCGTGACGGCTACAAGTTGTCACACACCGACGTGCGGACGGCTGCGGACCTGGTGGAGCGCGATACCACCGTCGACCTGAGGGATCACTTCCTCAAGGGCAGCGTAATGCCCGCCGGACGCCGGCGTGTCGCGCCCAAATCGGTGAACCAGCGCCGCTATCTCGAGGCTATCGACACCCACGACATCGTCTTTGGCGTCGGACCGGCAGGGACCGGCAAAACGTACTTGGCAATGGCGCAGGCCGTGTCAGCGCTGGTGGCGAAGAAGGTCAACCGGATCATCCTGGCACGGCCGGCCGTCGAAGCCGGTGAGAAGCTCGGATTCTTGCCGGGCGACCTCCAGGAGAAGGTCAACCCGTACCTGCGACCGCTGTACGACGCGCTCTACGACATGCTCGAGACAGATCGAGTTGCGCGGTACCTCGAGCGCGGCACGATTGAGATCGCCCCCATCGCCTTCATGCGGGGCCGGACGCTGAACGACTCGTTCGTCATCCTGGACGAAGCGCAGAACACGACGTCCGAGCAGATGAAGATGTTCCTGACCCGACTCGGGTTCGGCAGCAAAGCCGTGATCACGGGCGATGTCACCCAGATCGACCTGCCCACCGGTCGGGCATCGGGCCTGGTCGAGGCCCTCCGCGTGGTTGGGGAGATTGACGGTATCGCGTTCATTCACTTCGACGACCGTGATGTGGTGCGGCACCGGCTCGTGCAGCAGATCGTGCGGGCGTACGAGGCCTATTCCAACGGGACGAGACGGGCGACGGTTGAGCCCCGCGCCGCGAGCGCCGGGGCCGACCCACCCGATCCACCATCGTCGCCCGCGTCGTGATGGCGCCTGTGGGAGCGACCGGTTCATGACGCGTCGACCTGCGAACGCGGCTCGACCGAGGCGGGCGGATGCCGACGTCCACGTGCACGGCGGAGCGCGGGCCGATGGCCGCCTGCACGTCGCCGTCGTGGACGCCCGGGGTCGACCTCGGCCCGCGAGCGGGCTCGACCGCTGGCTTTCGGCGCTCGCGGGCCGGCGAGTGTGCGGCGCCGTGACGGTGGCGCTGGTGTCGGATGCCCGAGTCCGGGCCCTGAATCGGAGATTTCGACACGTCCATGGGACCACCGATGTGCTGAGTTTCCCGACGAGTTCGCAGGAAGGGCTTGCCCCCTCCAGCTCGGGGGCGGGTCGGTACCTAGGCGATATCGTGATTGCCGAGGGGGTTGCGCGTCGGCAAGCTCAGCAATTAGGTCACAGCTGGGCTACGGAGGAACGCATTCTGGCACTGCATGGACTCTTGCACCTGATCGGGTACGATCACGACTCACCGTCAGATGATGGCGCCATGGCCCGCATCGAGCGAACCTGGCGGAGGAGGGGCGGCCTCCCCAACGGGCTCATCGACCGTGTGGACGCACACGCGCCAACAAGAGCGGTAGCTCACACGGCGCGAGGCGCAAGGCCGCTCACGCGGCGGCGGAGGGGGCCAACTGATCGGGTCGCCAAACGCCGAAAGACAGGCGGAGGGCCCCCGGAGCAATAGATGACTCCCCTCCTGATCTTCGTGCTCGCGCTGTTCGGCGTCTACTTGGGAGCGATCGAGGCCGCTTTCAGCGCCTTGATGCGACTCTCGCTGCGGCTCGTCGCCGAACGGAGCGACCGTCCGGGCGCGCTCGCCGAGTACCTCGACGACCCGATGTTGCTGTTCGTGCCGGTTCGCCTGCTGCTCGTCCTGACGACGGTGGCGGCGACGACCCTCGTGGCGGGGGCCATTGGGGTCAACGGGGCCCACCGGCTGCTGGCGGTCATCCTGACGATCGGGGCGTTCGTGATCGTGTTCGAGCTGTTTCTGCCGTTGCTGATTGTGGGTCGGGACCCCGAGCGGGCGCTCCAGGTCCTCCTGCCGTCGTTCAATTTCGTGGCAAGAGCGCTGGCGCCGCTAACCCGGTGGACGGCTCGGTCCGTTGGCAGTCGGCGGACCGCTCCACCCGCGACGGCCGAAGATCGCACGGAGAAGGCGACCGAGGCGACCACGACGTACCCAGACACAGCCGAGCAGGAAGGGATCATCGCAGGAGAGGAACGCAGGCTGCTGAAGAGCATCGTCGATTTTGGGGACACGTTGGTCCGCGAAGTCATGACACCACGGCCCGACATCCTCGCGATCCGCGATGACGCCACGATCGGCGATCTGAGGGCGCTGTTTCGTGAGCAGGAGTATTCGCGGTTTCCGGTGTACTCGGGCAGCCTCGACAACATCGCCGGATTCGTTTTCGTGAAGGACCTCGTCGCTCTCGACTCGGCGGACGATTCACGCCCGATCACGTCGCTGCTGCGGCCAGTGGTGGTCGTGCCCGAGAGCAAGCGCGTGCCGGAGTTGCTCAAGCAGTTCCAGCGCCAGCAGACGCAGTGCGCGATTGTCGTGGACGAATATGGCGGCACCGCGGGGCTCGTGACCATCGAAGACATGCTCGAGGAGATCGTCGGCGAGATTCGGGACGAGTACGACGTGGAGTCGGAATCGATCGTAGAAGAAGGCAACGGACGCTTCTTGTTCAGCGGCAAGGTCGACGTCGACGAAGTGAATCAGCGACTTGGCGTGCACATCGAGCGCGAGGGCTTCGAGACGCTGGGCGGCTACCTCCTGACTCACTTGGGGCGCGTGCCGGTGAAAGGGGAGCGGTTGGACGCGGACGGTCTGGAAGTCGAGGTCCTCGAGGTGCACGGGCGCCGCATCCATAAGGTCCGCCTCTCCAAGTCCGATCATGCACATGCACCGGCCGGGACTCCGGCTGCATGAAGTCCGGTTTCGTATCGCTGATCGGCCGGCCCAATGCGGGCAAGTCGACGTTGTTGAACCGCCTGGTCGGGACCAAGCTCGCGATTGTCTCTGACAAGCCACAGACGACGCGCACGCGGATTCTCGGCGTGCAGAACTACCCCGAAGGGCAGGTCGTTTACCTCGATACCCCAGGTATCCACCGCCCGCTGCACCGGATGAACGTGCGCATGGTCGACGCCGCTGTCGACACGATTGGCCAGGTGGATATCCTGGGGCTGGTCGTCGACGTTTCGCAGCCGCCCGGCAAGGGGGACCAGTTCGTGCTGGATCTCCTAGAGCGGGCGACCGTTCCGGTGTTCCTACTGCTCAACAAGGTCGACCTCGTCAAGAAGCCGATGCTCTTGCCCCTCATCGAGGGCTACGCGCAGATGGACCGTTTCACCGAGATCATTCCGTTATCTGCGCGCACGGGCGAGAACGTCGACCGGCTGGAGAAGACGATTCTCAAGTGGCTCCCCGAGGGAGAGCCGCTCTATCCGGCCGATTACCTCACAGACCAGCCTGAACGCGTCCTTGCCGCTGAGATGGTTCGCGAGCAACTCCTGCGCTTCACTCGCGCTGAGATCCCCTTCTCGAGTGCCGTCGTCGTCGAGCGGTTCGACGAACCGACTGGGCGGGCCGGCCTCTTGCGGATTCACTGCGTGATCATCGTGGATCGAGAGTCCCACAAGCCGATCGTCGTGGGTCGCGGCGGCGAGATGATCAAGCAAATCGGTACGGCGGCGCGCCAGGAGCTCGAGGCATTCTTCGGCACCCGCGTCTTCCTGGACCTTCACGTGCGCGTGAAAGCGGAGTGGCGGGAAGACGACCGGATCCTGCAGGATATCGGGGTCCGTGTGCCGGCGCCACGGCCGGAATCCTGATGCCGGTATAATTGGACGCGAGCGACGCCCACTTGCATGCCTCTGTACACCGCGGACGCGCTGATCCTCCGGACGTATCGGCTTGGGGAGTCCGACCGGATCGTCGTGTTCCTGACGCAGGATCGAGGCAAGAAGCGTGGAGTCGCCAAGAACGCGCGGCGGAGCCGGCAGCGGTTCGGCGGCGCGCTCGAACCCATGACGTGCGGCCGCGTGGGGTACGCGGAAAGGGAACGCCGCGAGCTGGTGTTCCTGCACTACGTCGAGCCGACGCGATCGCCGTTGGCGGCGACGTCGTCCGACGCGCTCGGGTATGTGAGCTACTTCGCGGAGCTCATTGACGAGTGGGCCCAGGATGCGGACCCGAACGAGACACTCTACCGACTCGGTGTGTCCGTCGTGGAAGCCCTGGTCCGCGGTGTGCCAGTGCCTCCGCTGGCCCGGTACTTCGAGTACTGGCTGCTGCGGTTGCAGGGCGTGTACGAGGTCCCGCCGAATCTGTCGACGGAGGCCCAGGCCTTTCTGGAGGCCGCGCGCCTGTCGAGTCCGCTTGGACTGCGTGACGTCCGGGTATCCCGACGCGCGCTCGACGAGTTGGAGGCGGCGCATCGGCGACAGATCGTGCACCACCTCGAGAAGGAGCTGAAGTCGGTGCGCGTGCTGCGCGAGATGGGACGAGAGATGTGACAACGACCTTTCAGAGTCTGATCTTGAAGCTGTCGGAGTTCTGGGCCTCGCGAGGGTGCACCCTGCAGCAACCGCTCGACGTCGAGGTGGGCGCCGGCACGATGCATCCGGAGACGTTTCTGCGCGTGTTGGGACCGACGCACTGGAACGTGGCGTACGTGCAGCCCTCCCGGCGTCCGGCCGATGGACGGTTTGGCGAAAACCCCAATCGGCTGGTCAAGCACCACCAGTTTCAGGTGATCTTGAAACCCTCGCCAGACGAGGTGCAGCAGCTGTATCTCGAGAGCTTGGAGGCATGCGGCATCAACCCGCGTCAGCACGACATCCGCTTTGAGGAGGACAATTGGGAGTCGCCCGCGCTGGGCGCCTGGGGAATCGGCTGGCAGGTGTTGTTCGATGGCCTGGAGATCTCGCAGTTCACCTACTTCCAGCAAGCGGGAGCCGTGGAGCTGTCGCCCATCTCGGCCGAGCTGACGTACGGCCTCGAGCGGATCGCGATGGCACTGCAGCGGACCGATAGCGTGTACGACATCGAATGGGCTCCCGGTGTGAAATACGGCGACGTTCGCTTGCGCGAGGAGGTCGAGCAGTCACGCTATGTGTTCGGGCGCGTGGACATGCCGCCGGCCGATTTCGGCGCGTTTCATCGCGACCTCTTCGACCGCTACTACCAGTTCACGGAAACGCTGCTCAAGTCCGGTCTGATCTGGCCAGCCCTTGAGCATTGCCTGAAGTGCTCGCATCTCTTCAACGTGCTCGACGCCAGCAACAGCATCGGCGTCACCGAGCGCACGGCGTACATCCTGCGTGTCCGACAACTCGCGGTCGGCATTGCGAAGGCGTACGTGTCGGAAACGAGCGCGCCGCCAACGTTGCAGACGGTCTGAGGTTGTCGATGGATCGGGAGTTGCTACTCGAGATCGGGTGTGAAGAGCTGCCGGCGAGCTGGTTGCCGGAGTTGACGAACAAGCTCGGAGAGGTGACGGTCACCGCGCTGAAGGAACGGCGCCTGACGCCGGAGGCGCCAGCCGAAACGTACAGCACGCCTCGGCGACTGACCGTCAGGATCGCGCGGCTGGCAGAGCGCCAAACCGACATCGAGGAGCTTGTCACCGGACCGCCCGTGTCCGCGAGCTTTGGCGCCGATGGCGCGCCCACGCCGGCGGCGGCTGGCTTTGCCGCACGCCAGGGCGTCGACGTAATCGCCCTGGAGCGAATCGAGACGCCCAAAGGCGTCTACATCGGTTATCGCAAGCGCCAGCGAGGCCGCGCGGCCGTCGACGTCCTGCCCGAGGTTCTCGGTGCGGTCCTGCGTGCGCTGAAGTTTCCGAAGTCGATGCATTGGGACGCGTTGCTCGAGGACGGCAAGGGTGAGTTGTTGTTTGGACGGCCCATTCGATGGATTCTCTACCTCTATGGCGGGCGGGTGGTGCCCTTCGCCATCGGTCGAACCGAGCGCGCGCAGTGCTCCCAGGTGCAGGAGGTGGGAACGGGCGCGGTCACCTACGGCCACCGATTCCTCACGACGAGCGGACGCGCGGGGCGTTCGATCAAAGTACGCAGCTTCGACGAGTACCGCGCGCGCCTGCTCGAGAACTTCGTGATCCTTGAACGGGGCGACCGACACGACAAGATCGCGCGCGAGCTGGACGCGAAGGCGCAGCGCCTGCAGGGTCGCGTGAGTCGCGTCGTCCACAGTCAGTCCACGCTGCTCGAGGAAGTCCCGGATCTCGTCGAGTACCCCTCGGTGGTGAGCGGCACGTTCGGTGCGGAGTTCCTGGCCCTGCCGCACGAGGTGCTCACGACCACGCTGATTCGCCATCAGCACTACTTCCCGGTCGAGTCCGAGGACGGCTCATTGAAGAACGCATTTCTGGCTGTGATCAACACCGAGCCAGACAACGAGCGCACGATCGCCCGAAACGCGGAGCGGGTGGTGACCGCGCGCCTTCGAGACGCCAAGTTCTTTTGGGATGGGGACCGGCGCGCAACGCTCGAATCGCGTGTCGACCGGCTCTCCACGTTGCTGTTTCACAGAAAGCTGGGCAGCTATCGTGAGAAGGTGACGCGCATCGAGCGCCTCGCCGAAGCGTTGGCGCGCGAGACGCTTCAAACGGACCCGGCGACATGCCGGGCGGCGGCGCAGGCCGCCCGTTTGGCGAAAGCGGATCTCACGACCGACATGGTTCGCGAGTTCACTGAGCTCCAAGGGACCATGGGCGGTATCTACGCCCGAGAGGAGGGCTTGCCGGAAGAGGTGTGGAAGGCGATCTACTTTCACTATCTGCCTGCCGCGGTTGACGCAGGGGCCGAGCCGTCCGCGACGGCGCTTGGTAGGGCCGGGCTCACGTGGGCCGCGGTATCGATGGCGGACAAGCTCGACACGATTGTGGGTTTGTTCGGCGCGGGCGAGCGGCCAACCGGGTCGCGTGACCCGTTGGGGCTGCGCCGCGCCGCGCACGGCGTCATCTGCGTGCTCCTCGAGCTGAAGACGCTCACAGGTCACGTGCGCGTGCGACCGACGCTGGGACACGTGCTCCAGTTGGCGGCGGCAGGCTATTCAGACAGGCCGCGGCTCTCCGGCTGGCCGCACGCGGACCTTGACGAGTTATTGAAGTTTTTTTTGGAGCGCGTGCAGTTCGTGCTCGAGGCGCGCGGTGCGGACCGCCGAAACGTCCGCGCCGTCACCTCAGGGTCCGTGCTGGCACTCGAGCCGGCGACAGCGGCGGCCCAGGTGGAGGCGCTGGAAGGATTCGCGACTTCGCCCGAGTTCACGCAGCTCGCCACGGCGTTCAAACGGGTCAAGAATATTGCCAGCGAGTTGAAGGACGTGGCGCCGATCGACCTCTCGGCGCTGCGCGGTGTGCTCCGGGAGCCCGCCGAGCAGGCGTTGCTCGATGAGCTCCAGCGGCGACTACCTGGAGTGGCCGAGTCTGCCACTCAGCGGAACTTCAAGGCCGCATTGGCCAGTCTGTCCGAGCTCGGTCCTCCAGTGGACCGGTTCTTCACTGATGTCCTCGTCATGACAGATGACGCCGCTGTGCGTACGGCACGACTCTCTCTGATGGCCCACTTGAGAGATGCGGTCTTGCGCATCGGCGACGTTTCCGAGGTGGTCGCCGTAGCCAAATAGCCTCGCTCACGCACTACAATTGACGCGAGCGGCGACCTTTCCGCGCGAGAGGCGGCTCACCGTGAGTCCGCACGGCGTACGGCCACTGCATCGGGACTCTCCGACGAAAGATTGGGATTCTTTGACGCGAGCGCTCGGACCCGCTGGTGTACGTGTTCCGGGACGCTTTGAATGAGGATGCGCATCGATATGGCGAAAGGGAAGACGGCGGGAAAAAGAACGGGCAAAGCGATCGGGACCGCCCGGAGGAAGGCCGCGACAACGGCGACCACCGGCAGCACGGCGGCTAAGTCGGCGAAGTACGTCTACTTCTTCGGCGGCGGGAAAGCCGACGGCAACCGTGACATGAAGGACGTCCTCGGCGGTAAGGGCTCTGGCCTCGCCGAGATGACCAACGCGGGACTCCCCGTGCCGCCTGGGTTCACCATCTCGACCGCGGTCTGTAACCTCTATTACCGAGAGAAGGGCAGAATCCCAGCCTCCATCGACGCCGAGATCGATCGCCACCTCGCGAAGCTCGAACACGCGGCCGGCGCGCAATTGGGTTCCACGAACAACCCGCTGCTCGTATCAGTCCGGTCGGGCGCGAAGTTCTCGATGCCCGGTATGATGGACACCATTCTCAACCTCGGGCTCAATGATGACGCCGTCAAAGGGCTGAAGCGGTGGACGAAGAACGGGCGCTTCGCGTTCGACAGTTATCGGCGCTTCATTCAGATGTTCGGCAACGTCGTCCTCGAAATCCCCAAGGACGCGTTCGAACACGAGTTCGAGGATGTGAAGAAGGCGAAGGGAACGACGGTCGACACCGACCTCGACGAGATCGCGTTGCGCGAGGTGGTCGAGCGGTATCAAGGACTGGTGAAGAAGCGCACCGGGAAGGCGTTTCCACAGAACCCGTCAGAGCAGCTCAAGATGGCGCGAAACGCGGTCTTCCGATCCTGGATGAATCCCCGCGCCCAGGAGTACCGCCGCATTTACGAGATTCCCGACCACATCGGCACCGCCGTCAACGTGCAAATGATGGTGTTCGGGAATACGGGCGAGCGATCGGGCACTGGCGTGGGCTTCACTCGGAATCCTGCCACCGGCGCGAAAGAGTTCTATGGTGAGTTCCTGATCAACGCCCAAGGCGAGGACGTCGTGGCGGGGGTCCGGACGCCCCAACCGATTCGGCAGCTCGAGCAGGTGATGCCGAAGGCCTACCGGCAGCTCCGGCACATCACGACGCGCCTCGAGCGGCACTACAAGGACGTCCAGGACTTCGAGTTCACGATCCAGGACGAGCGGCTGTACATGCTGCAGACGCGCAACGGTAAGCGGACCGGGTTTGCGGCGGTGGTGATTGCCACGGACCTGGTCGCAGAGCGCCTGATTTCACCGAAGGAGGCGGTCCTGCTCGTCGATCCGGAATCGCTCAGTCAGCTCCTAGCGCCCGGTTTCGACCCGGCGGAGTGGAGGAAGATTCCAGTGGCGACCAAGGGGCTGCCAGCCTCGCCCGGCGCGGCGAGCGGACAGGTCGTCTTCTCAGCCGACCACGCGGTCCAATGGACGCAACAGGGCAAGCAGGTGATCTTGGTCCGACGCGAGACGGTGCCCGACGACATCCACGGCATGTTCGTCTCGCAGGGCGTGCTGACGGCCACCGGTGGCATGACCTCGCACGCCGCGGTGGTCGGGCGCCAGATGGGCAAGCCGGCCATCGTCGGCGCTGGCGGCCTCGCGATCGACGAAGCGGCCAAACAGTTCGTGGTCGATGGGAAGGCCGTTCGTGAGGGCGACTACATCTCGTTCGATGGCCTCAGTGGTGAAGTGAAGATCGCGCGGGCCGCCTCGAAGGCGAGCGAAATCCTCCAAGTGCTCGATGGCACCCTGGCCGCGAAGGACTCAGACCTGTACCAGCGCTTCGAGAAGCTGCTGTCATGGGCGGACAAGCTCCGCCGGCTCGGGATCCGCGCGAACGCCGACCAGCCGGACCAGGCCGAGTTGGCGTACAAGTTCGGCGCGCGTGGCATCGGCCTCTGCCGCACCGAACACATGTTCTTCGGCGAGGGGCGGATTCCGATCGTGCAGCGTATGATCCTGGCGGACAACGAGGCGGATCGCCGAGAGGCGATCAACGAGCTGCTGCCGCTCCAGCGCGAGGACTTCTACGGGGTCTTCAAGGGAATGCACGGGTGTCCCGTGACCATCCGGACCATCGATCCGCCGCTTCATGAGTTCCTGCCGAAGCGCGAGGATCTCATGGTCGATATCGCGAGGCTCGAGTTGACCGGAAAGGACAAAGCAGGGCTGGAGGAGAAGCGACGCCTGCTCCATCGCGTCGAGCAGCTGCATGAGTTCAATCCCATGCTCGGTCACCGCGGCGTTCGGTTGGGAATCACCTATCCCGAGATCACCGAGATGCAGACGCGCGCCATCATCGAGGCGGCATGCCGTCTGAACAAAGAAGGCCTGAAGGTCATCCCGGAAATCATGATCCCGCTCGTCGGTCACGTTCGAGAGTTGAGGGACCAAAAGGCGATCGTCGACCGCGTGGCGCACGAGACGATGAGGGCCCAGGGAATCAAGATCAAGTACCTCGTGGGCACGATGATCGAAGTGCCGCGCGGTGCGATCACGGCCGATCAAGTGGCCGAGGAAGCGCACTTCTTTTCGTTCGGCACCAACGATCTCACGCAGATGCTGTTCGGCTTCTCTCGCGACGATATCGGCAAGTTCCTGCGGTCCTATCAGGAAAAGAAGATCCTCGAGAAGGACCCGTTCGTGTCAATCGATGTCGACGGCGTGGGCGCGGTGGTCCGCACGGGAGTCGAGTTGGGCCGGAAGACGCGGCCAGACCTGAAGCTCGGGATTTGCGGCGAGCACGGTGGCGACCCGTCCTCGATTCACTTCTTCCACAACGTGGGGCTCGACTACGTGAGCGCCTCGCCGTATCGGATTCCGGTGGCGCGGCTGGCGGCAGCTCAGGCGGCGCTGGCGGTGAGGGTCGGCGACTGACGCGGGACGGGCGGTGGGACAGCGCGCGTGATCACGATCTTCGTCCACCGGAACAACGAAACCGAGCAGGTGACGAGCCTCGAGCGCGCCTGGCTCGGCCCTGGGTCGGGCGTGCTGGTGTGGCTCGATCTCGCCTCGCCGTCCATTCCGGAGTCGCTCATTCTGTCCGATACGTTCGGGTTCCACCCGTTGGCGGTCGAGGACGCAATGAGCACGCTGCAGTATCCGAAGATCGAGCCGTACGACGGCCACCTGTACGTCGTCCTGCACGGCATCGACTTCCGTAAAGCGAACCATGGCTTCGCCACTCACGACGTCGACTTCTTTCTCGGGCGACACTTCTTGGTGACCGTGCACGACGGCTATTCCCGTTCCATTGCCGCGCTGCGCGAGCACTGTCCCCGGAACCACGCCCTGCTCGGCGATGGACCCGTCGCGCTGTTTCATCGGATCGTCGACGCGATGGTGGACCACTATCGCCCGGAGGTCGAGAAGCTCGAAGAGACACTCGACGAGATCGAAGAAGAGGTGTTTTCGCACGACAACGCGACGCTGATTCGAGCCATCCTCGACCAGAAGCGAGACGTCGCGTCGCTGCGACGCGTCGTCTCGCCGCAGCGTGACGTGATCGCGCGGCTCGCTCGCCGCGAGTTCGTCGACATCAGCTCGGAAATGGCGCTGCGGTTCAGAGATGTCTACGACCATCTCGTTCGGCTGAACGACGAAGCCTACGTGTTCCAGGATCGCATCAGCGGCATTCTCGACGCCCATCTGACGAGCGTGAGCAATCGCCTGAACCAGGTGATGAAGCTGCTGACCGTACTCACCACCGTCTTCATGCCGCTCACGGTGATCTCGGGGTTGTGGGGCATGAACATCCCGCTGCCCCATTTCCCCGGCGGCCCGGCGGCGCAGTTCTGGTGGGTGGTCGGCCTCATGTTCCTGCTCATCGTGTCGATGCTTACGGTGTTTCGTCGGATCCGCTGGATCTGACATGGGCAAGATCATCCGCCTGCCCCTGGACCTGGCGAACCAGATCGCCGCAGGCGAGGTGGTGGAGCGGCCGGCCTCGGTGGTCAAGGAACTCGTCGAGAACAGCATCGACGCCGTCGCGACGCGCGTGACCATTCACGTGGAGCTCGGCGGCAAGAAGCAGATCCGCGTTCAGGACAACGGCGAGGGGATGGACCCCGATGATGCACGGTTGGCCATCGAACGCCACGCCACGAGCAAGATCCGGCGATCCGACGACCTGGCCGCCATCAGCACCCTCGGCTTTCGGGGAGAGGCCCTGCCGTCAATTGCCTCGGTATCACACTTCGTGCTCCGAACGCGCGCGAAAGGAGAGCCCTCGGCTACCGAGATTCGCGTGAACGGCGGCCTCGTCTCGTCGATGCAGGAGGTCGGCGCACCCGAGGGCACGACCATCGAGGTGAACGACCTCTTCTACAACCTGCCTGCGCGGCGCAAGTTTCTCAAGGCCGATGCGGCGGAGTCGGCGCAGGTGTCTCGTATCGCCTCGCAACTGGCGCTTGCGTACCACGACGTTGGGTTCACGCTGACCAGCGGTAGACGGACGGTCTTCGAGTGTCCGCCGGCCCGAACGAGTCGCGACCGGCTCTTCCAGCTGTACGGCGACCGAAGCGATCTGCTCGAGGTGCGGAAGGAGGCCGGCGGCATTCAGCTCACCGGATTCATCGCGGCGCTCGCCGACCACGGACCGACGAGAGGGCCGCAGCACATCTTCATCAATCGGCGGATCATCAAGGATCGGACGATTGCGCACGCGATCCTCGATGCATACAGCCAGGCATCAATCAAGGAACGCAGCCCCGAAGTGCACGTGTTCATCCGCATTCCGCCAGACGCGTTGGACGTGAACGTCCACCCGACGAAAGCCGAGGTACGCTTTCGAGATCAGTCGCTGGTGCACGAGGTCGTGCGGCGGGCTTTCATGCAGGCACTCGGGCAGAGCGGGACGCCGCAGCTGTACCTTCGACCGGACGCGGCACCTGGTGCCGAGCCTCGACCTGCCGGGTTGCCCGGCGTCTTGGCAGGCGGACACTATCCGAATCGGTGGGTGCTGGGCGCGGCAACGACCATCAGCGGATCCGCGCCGGTACCCACGGCAGCCTCGACACCGTCGCAGGGCGCGAGCGCGGCGGTGGATGCGCTCGAGCCCACGCCACGTTCAGCCGGAGCGCCCGCGTCGCCCGAGGTACGGCCGTTGATCCCGCTGGGGCAGTTCCGTGACACGTTCATCATCGCTGTCGATGACGAGGGCGTGGCCATCATCGACCAACACGTGGCGCACGAACGCGTGCTCTTCGAGCGTGTCATGGAGCGTCTGACACGTGGCACGCTGGAGTCGCAACGGCTGCTCGTGCCGTTGCTCATCGAGTTGACGCCGGCCGGGCAGCAGGCGGTGATCGCTCGTCGAGCCGAGCTGGAGCGGCTGGGGTTCGAGGTCGAAGCCTTCGGCGATGGGACGCTGCGGGTCGCGGCGGTGCCCGTGCTGCTCAAGACGGAGGATGCGTCGAGAGCCGTCCGCGCGCTGGCCGAAGACCTCGATGGGCTCGACCGCGGCGCGCACGTGCAGGACGCCCTCCGTCGTCTCGCCGCGACCATGGCGTGTCACGCGGCCGTCAAGGCGAACGATCCGTTGACGTACGAGAAGATGACCCACATCCTCGACGAGCTCCGGGCTACGGCCTATTCGACCGTCTGCCCGCATGGACGGCCTGTCATGCTTCGCCTCACACGCCGCGAAATCGAGAAGAACTTCGAGCGGATCTGAGTTCGTGCCGATACCTCCTGTGAGCCCACGCGCGGCCTCAGGCTGCACGCGTGCGCATCGACGTGAGATGTCGCTCGCACGGACTCGTCGTGAGGGTACATCGGAGTCGCAAAGATGCCGTCTCGGTTCTGGTCGATTGTGGCGTTGATGTCGGTAGCCGTGTCGGGCGTCCTGTTCGGAACGTTCCACGCGAGGAGCGAGCATGCGTTCGCCACGGCGGTGTACGACGCGAAACTCGACGCCGTCCGGGCGGAGATGCGAGGCCATCTGAAGGGCGCCGGTCGGGTTGACGAGCGACCCCGCGGCACTGCTGGCGAGCGCGGCGCGCGCATCGCCGACGCAGAGGCGACCCGCTCGACCCTTGTCACAGAGGTCAAACGCCAGCTTCAAGCGGAGATGGGGCTGGTGCCGCTGCAGCTCGTTCGCGATCGACGGTCCAGCTTCGTCGAGCTGAACTGACCTGCCGGCTTTCTTCGAACCAGTCGTCACTGGAGAATGACGCCGGTGGGACCGGGTAGGGGCTCTGCGTTCTTCAAGTCAGCGCGAGCCGGCAACGCCGGCGAGCGCCCCCCGTTC
>VFZL01000027.1 GCA_016871175.1 Acidimicrobiia bacterium
TGACACCCGTCTCGTATGCGAAACAGTTGACGGCGCAGATGAAAACGGCGACAGTAACCGCCGGGCTCTAAACGACGTCGCTACTCAAACAGGGGGGGGACGTCACTCCACCAGATCCGCACGGACAAGCAGCCCGGCCCACTCGTCGAACGAAGTACCTCAGTCCCGGAGGACGATGAGGGCTTGACCCGGCTGCGCCATCTCTTCGACGCCGGAGGCTGGGTATTGCTCGAATCTGTCATTGCCGATCTTCCGGCCGATCTTCGCTGGCTCTTCGAGGCCGAGGTGGTCACGCTCGACCAACTCGCGACGCTCCACGAGGCGACTGGGGCGACTGCGATCGCCGATTTCGCAGACCTCGTGAGGCGCGGTCATCTTCGCTCGCTTCCAGGGTTCACGGAAGAGTCTGAGACCGACGTGGCGCAGGTCCTGCCACGCTTGCGGCAGACGCGCCGACGGATCCCACTTGGTCGCGCAACGGCAATCGCGGAGGCCATTCTGAGTCCGCTACGAGCCCATCCGGCCGTGCGCTGGGCGGAGCCGGCGGGCTCCCTGCGCCGTGCACAAGACACGGTGGGCGATATTGAGATCGTCGCCGCGACCGACGACCCGGAGGGGGTGTTCTCAGACGTATTGGCGGCCATCGACGTCTCGCGTTTCCTCCATCGCAGCGCGCGCCGGATGTACATCCTCACCGACGGCACACAGGTGGGCATTCGTTGCCCGGCGCCCGCGACGGCGGGGGCTGAGCTCCTCATCCAGACGGGATCACATCGTCACCTCGACGCCCTGCACCGCCGGGCCGTCCGTAGCGGCTGGTCGCTTGGCCCCGCTGGCCTGACCAGACCAGACCGTGACCAACCCGTGGGCGAGAACGAGGAGAAAATCTACGAGGCCCTCGACTTGCAATGGGTGCCGCCAGAAGTTCGAGAGGGAGACGCCGAGGTCCGTGCGGCCGAAACGCGCACATTACCGACGTTACTGTCGCGAGCCGCGATTCGGGGCGATCTCCACATGCACACGTCGTACTCGGACGGCCGTGATTCGGTCGAGGCCATGGTCCGGACCTGCGTGGCACTTGGCTATGAGTACATGGCCATCACGGACCATTCGCCGCGGTCTTCTGCCGCCGCGAGCCTGAGCCTAGAGACGCTTGGGAAGCAGGCAGACGACATCGCGGCCGCACGGGCGCGTTATCCGCAAATCGCCATCCTCCACGGATGCGAGGTCGACATCTTGCCGGACGGGCGACTCGACTTCGGCGATCGCGTGCTCGAGCGCTTCGACATCGTGTTGGCCTCGCTCCACGACCGCGCTGGCCACGGGCCGGAGCAACTGATGGACCGCTACCGAGCCGCGATGCGGCATCCTCTGGTGTCGCTCATCACGCACCCGACCAACCGCGTCATCCCCGGCCGGCCGGGCTATGAGATCGACTACGACCGCCTGTTCGCGGTAGCCGTCGAAACCAGCACGATGATCGAAATCGACGGCGGGCCCTCTCATCTCGACCTGGACGGCGTGCTTGCCCGCCGCGCCGTTGCCGCCGGCGCCATGCTGGCGGTTGACAGCGACAGCCATCGCGCCGACATGCTCGACCGACAGATGGAGTTCGGCGTGAAGACCGCGCGCCGCGGCTGGGTCGAGGCGCGGCACGTGATGAACACGCATTCCTTTGCGGCGATCCGCACGCTCATCGCCGGGAAGCGCTCGGGTTGACCCGGCTCCTGTTTCCGCTGGCGTGCTATCGTGGATTCGTGACCGGTCACCGACGCATGGCGTACTGCCTCGCGCTCAGCCTCATCACCGTCATGGGATGGGGTCATGCGCTCGGCGCGCAGTCAGCGGCCGAGCTTGTGGCGGCTCTGCAGAGGAAATATGACGCAGTGCGCGACTTCTCGGCGGACTTCGAGCACGTGTACACGGGCGGTGTGCTGCGCCGCCAGCTCACCGAACGCGGTCGGCTGCAGGTGAAAAAGCCGGGAAGGATGCGGTGGGAATACACGGCACCGGAGAAGAAGACCTTCGTTTCGGACAGCGTGAAGCTCTACGCCTACATCCCCGCTGACAGGCAGGTCATGGTCTCGAGCGTCCCCCAAGGGGATCAGGCCACGACTCCGGCCCTCTTCCTCGCTGGCCAGGGGAACCTGGCGCGGGACTTCATTACCACCGAGGTCGTGCCACCGAAAGGCGCCTCCGGCGGCACTCGGGCGCTCAAGCTCGTGCCCAAGACGCCACAAGCGGAGTTCCAGTCGCTAGTGTTGACGGTCGATGCCAAGACGCTCGGGCTCCGAGGGCTCGAGTCAACGGACGCCCAGAGCAGCACCTCGAGTTTCTTGTTCATAAACCTCAAGGAAAACGTAGGATTGTCCGACAAGGACTTTGTGTTTGCGATACCACGCGGGGTTGACGTCATCAGCGAGGGAGGCGCGGCGAACCGCGGAGCAGGCGGTGGCTCCATTCGTTAGCACCCACCAGTCCGCCGGGCGCCCCCTGCGGACTAGCGTCCACGCCAAGGCGCGACGCATCGTCTTTCTCGCCGCGCTGAGTCTGACGGTCTGGGCGTGCGCGGCCGGCTCGGCCCTGCGTGACGGCCAGCGGGCCGAACAGGCGCAGGACCACGACCGCGCCGTTGTTGAGTACACAAAGGCCGTCCGACTGAAGCCGAACGACACCAACGCCCGCCTCGCGCTGGAGCGGGCCAAGCTCCGAGCCTCCGCCGATCACTTTGCTAACGGCCGTCGCCTATCGAGTGTCGGGAAGTACGACGAGGCCCTTGTCGAGTACCAGCTCGCCGCTGAGCTGAATCCAACCAGCAGCGAAGTCGATGAGGCGCTGCGTACCACCCGTCTACAGTTGCGCACACGCGTGGCCGTCGCCCGCGAAGGCAAGACCGAGCTCGAGGCGCTCATCGAGCGTGCCCGCGATCTTCCACCGCCTAGTCTCGACCTCCCGTCCGACGTGAAGATGCCCGCGTCGCTCATCTTCCGATCGGCGAGCAGTCGGGACGTGTTCCTTTCCGTCGCCAAGTTCGCGGAACTGAGTGTGGCCTTCGACTCGACGTTCCGCGAGACGCCGGTCACGATCGACCTACGGAATGCCACGCTCGAAACGGCGCTGCGATCGCTCTCAAACGCCACGCGCTCGTTCTATCGTGTCACGGGGCCGCGCACGGTGCTCGTCATCCCGGACACGCCGGCGAAGCGCCGCGAGTACGAAGACGAGGTCGTTCGCACCTTCTACTTGAGCAACGTCGACCTGAAGGAAACGATGGATCTCCTGCGGCTGGTCCTGGACGCACGGCGCCTGTCTCCAATCACGGCGACGAACGCGCTCACGGTGAAGGACTCGCCGGAGCGGGTGGCGGCCGCGGCCCGTGTGATCTCGGCTATCGACAAGGCGCGCCCAGAGGTGATCATCGACGTCGAGCTGCTCGAGGTCGATCGGACGCGACTGTCGGAATGGGGTCTCCAGGTCGCCTCGCCTGGTTCGGACGGCATCAGCGGGTCGGCAAACGTCGCATCTGGCAGCAACAGCCCACTGAGCCTTCGATCGCTTCGAAACCTCTCCCAGTCCGACGTCTTGCTCGCGAACCTGCCGGGCCTGTACTACCGCCTCCTCAAGAGCGATGCCGCCACCCGTACGCTCGCGAACCCGCAACTGCGAACTTCCGAGGGACTGACAGCCCAAGCACGATTTGGCGAACGCGTGCCCATCCCCGTCACGACTTTTGCACCGATCGCCCAGGGCGGCGTCCCGCAACAGCCACTCACCTCCTTCAACTACGAGAACATCGGCGTCAACATCGACATCACGCCCCGCACCCACCACAACAACGATGTGTCATTGACCCTCCGGATCGCGGTGCAGAGCATCTCAGGCACCGCGGCCACGGGATTCGGGAATCTGCCGACGTTCGGGAACCGCGAGATCAACACGGTGATCCGCCTTCGCGACGGCGAGACGAACATGCTCGCGGGCCTGATTCGGGACGACGAACGGCGATCGCTGTCGGGCGTGCCCGGACTCAGCGACCTGCCGCTGGTCGGCCGTCTGTTCGCGCACAACCGCACGGAGACGAAGCAGACCGATATCATCCTGACGCTTACGCCGCATATCATCCGCGTTCTCGACGTCAGCGAATCCGACTTGCGCGCGTTCCGCGTCGGCCGTGACTCGGTATCGCCAATTGCAGAGCTGCCCGCGATCGAGATCCCTCGTCCGAACGCCCCGCCGTCCGCTGGGGACCCTGGTGCCCCTGCGCCAACGACCCCACCAACCGGCGGCGCTGTGCCCATCCGTCCGCCCCCGCCGTCGCCAGGGCAGAGCGACCCGCCTCCGCAGACGCCACGGCTCCCGAGCCAGCGCTGAGCGCGATCGCACCATCAGGCGAACGCGCCATCGTTTGTTGGACTCAATCCGCAAGCGGCTTCAGCGCGAGCGGCCCGGCAGACCGCGAGTCGCCCGTGATGAGCCGTCGCACGTAGCCCGCCTGGCCAAGGTGAAACGCCAGGTGCGCGGCCAGGTGGGTCAGAAACAGTCCGGTGGGGAGGGTCACACCACCGACCGCCTCCGGGAATGGTCGCGCCATCTGCTCTTCCGTCAGGCGCTTCAGCGTCTGATCGACCACCGTCGCCGCTCTACTGATCTCCTCCACCAGCTGGGCACGAGGAACGCCGGTGCGGGTGAACTCTGCGTCGCGGTCACGCACATAGCTCGTGCCGCCCAGCAGATGACCCACGAAGTGCTGCAGATTGCCGCACACGTGCAGCACGAGGTTGCCAAGCGAGTTCGTCACCCCTGGCGCGACGCGCCAGACGGCAGCGTCTGGACACAGCGCGAGCTCCCGCTCGAATGCGTCGAGTTCGCGCGTCATCAGCTTCCCGATCCAGCCGAGCGTCGATGCCGTGGCCATGGCGGTGGTTCAGTCCTTTCTGTCGTGAACATCGCCTCGACGTGCAACGCGTTTCAAGCACAACACCGCCTCGATGTGCTCGGTGTGTGGAAACATATCCACGGCGCGAACCTCGTCTACGACGTACCCTTGCGCGAGGATGACTGGGAGCTCGACGGCCAGCGCGTCCGGGTTACACGACACATAGACCACCACTGGAGCCGCGATCCGTCCGAAGACCTTGTCGATGACGGCTGGCGTGCATCCCGACCGAGGGGGATCAAGCACGATCGCGTCCCAGCGCTCGTGGGTGAGACGCGTCAGCGCGTGCTCCACCCGGTCCGCGAGGAAACGCAACCGGCCCGTGGGCACGTGGTTCAGCCGCCGATTCGCCTCAGCGTCTTTCACGGCCGCGCGATTTTCCTCGACGCCTACGACGTGCGCGCCCGCGGCGGCCAGCGGAAGCGAGAACAGTCCGCTGCCGGCATAGAGGTCCAGCACACGAGCCCCCGCTCCCCCGACCCAGCCCAGCACCATCGCTTGTAGCGCTCCCGCGGCTCGCACATTGGTCTGAAAGAAGGCTGTCGGCGACACGAGATAGCTCACGCGACCCACACGTTCGCGCACGTGCGAACGGCCGGCGATTCTGATGGTCTCCTCGCCCACCATGTACGGCCCTGGATCCTTGTGGATGTTCAGATAGAAGCCGTCCGGTCGGTTCGGCGACGCGAGCAGCGCGCGAATCGGCTTCCTCAGCCGCCTGTCGTTGTCACTGACAACCAGCATCGCGATCGCTTCGCTGTCGTCTTCGGTGGTGCGGACGAGGAGATACCGTAACACTCCCGCGGAGGAATCGACGGCGCCGACGTGTGCGCGCTTCATCTCGTCCCTCAGAGCGAACGCGATGCGATTCCCGCGGGCGCTGTGAACCGGACACTCCTCCACGGCCACCACTCGCTGTGATCCGCTGGCGTAGTGTCCCATGACGAGATCCCGACCCATGGTTCCGAACACGAAAGCGACTTTCTGTCTGAAGTGCCAGGGTCCGTCGCGCGTGGGGGGAAAGACGGGAACGAACAAGGAGGCCGGTGCTCCCGCCGGACGTACGTCGCGAGGCAAGCGGTCGAGCAAGGCTCGGGCTTTCCGCTGGATCTGCTCTACGTAAGGCAGGTGCTGGAGACCGCAGCCGCCACAGTCTCGTTCATGACGGCAGATTCGCGCGATGATTTCGTCCGCCGGAGCAGCCCCGCCTCCCATCTCCTGTACCCCTACACGCGGACCCGAGCTGCCCGGCGCTTCGCCTGGGCGCGCAGGCCACCGCCCGTCGTCTCCCCGGACGCATCGAGACGAGCCGCGAGCGGTTCGAAGGCTGGGGTAGGACCCTTCCACTGTAGCTGGTCGACATCCACGAAGACATCGATGTCGGTTCTGAGCGTCGCCAGCGTCCGAAACAAGAAAGCCCGCTCGCGATCTCTCGCCAGCGTCGCCGCGAGCGAACTCGGTCGATTCACGTTCACGTGCCACTCACTCCAATCGCTGGGAATCGCCTCCAGCCTCTCGAACCGAGCCAGCACCGCGGCCGCCGATCGCGCCCCCCACCCCTGCAGCCCGGGGTAGCCGTCCGAGGCATCTCCCACCAGGGCGAGGTAATCAGGGATCGAGGCCGGCGCCACCCCGAACTTGGCGATGACGCCTTGTTCGTCTCGCGTCTCGCGGGTGCGCCGATTGACCTGGACGATCCGCGTACCCCGCACGGATTGGGCCAGATCCTTGTCCGGCGTACAGATGAGGACCTGCTCCACACGTGGATCTGCGGCCGCGCGCGTTGCGCCGGCCGCCAGGGCATCGTCGGCCTCGAACTCCACCATGGGCCACACGGCGATGCCGAGCGCCGCGATCGCCTCCTCGAGCAGCGGAAACTGCGCCAACAGCTCCGGCTGCACGCCTGCGCTCGTCTTGTATCCGCGCCAGAGGTCGTTGCGAAACGACTCGATGACGTGATCGGTGGCGACCGCGAGATGTGTCACGCCGTGCTGAAGCATGCCCAGCAGCGAGCCGACCACACCGCGGACGGCCGCCACCTCTCGACCGTCGGTGTCCTTGGCGGACGGCAGCGCGTGGTAATGTCGGAACAGCTCGTACGTGCCGTCAACGAGGTAGACCTGCATGCGCGCCTTCACGTCCGGACGAGGAAGGCGGAAGCGGGCGCACCCGTTGCGGCAGACACGGCGGCCGCGTAGGCAGCCACTTGCCTCCGATACTGCGGCTCTGCGCCTGTCAGCTCGCGGTCGGTCTTGTAGTCGACGATCACCCAGCGGGCGTCCTCCTCGAACGCGAGATCGACGACACCCTCCATCACGGTCCCGTCGTCCAACCGGAGCGTCACCGGCGTCTCGCGACGGCAGGCTCCCCGTGCCGCCGCCCGCCTGGCCCGTGCGAGCAACTCGTGTTTCCAGACCCGCGCCACTTTGCGAGCGGCAATCGCCGCGTCGACGGCAGGAAGTCCGAGCAGGCGAGCTTCGACGTCGGCGATCTGCTGGAGGCGCTCGTCCGACGCCTCGAACGGCGCCTGCGCGAGCACAGCATGAATCAGCGTCCCGAAGGTCGCGCCGCCCGCGGACCACGAGGCGTCAGCGTCCGGCCCAGCCAGATCACGGACCTCCACGATGCTCACGGGGATGGTCGAGGCACCGGGCGCTTCGATCGGCCCGCTCTCTCGCTTCGGATCGCTCAGCTCCCGCACCGTCATCACCTTTAGCGAAGGCACCGCCCCTCGCGCCCGCGCGTCCGCACGCGCGAGCCGCCATCGATCGTAGTGCGTCCGCCCATCGGCGATCACATGCCTGGGCACATCCTTGACCACGAGATCCGCGCGCCGAACACCGAGCGGTGGTGCAGCCTCCAGCGCGAGCGCGGTGGGATCCCACCAGACCACCGAGTACCCGCCTTCCCCTGCGAACTGATGCAATCCCGGTGCGACGGTCGCCGGCGACGCCGGCTCATCACGCGGCCGGGCGAGCACGGTGTCCTTCGACTTGAATACCGGGCAGGCTGGTGCGCGGGCGGCAGAGCGGCGAGCCGCCACGGGCGGATAGAGCGCACGATTGAGCGGCGAGACCCAGCCACCCTCGAACGGTTCGTCTCCCACGGCAGGGACCACGAGCAGGTCGCGCGCGCGAGTGGCGGCCACATACGCCAGCCGGACGCCCTCGGCCTCATCGCGCGCCACCTCCTCCGCTTCGTGATCGTGCAGCTCGTGCGGTGCCCACCCCGCAAGCTTCACAGCGCACAGGCCGCGGTTCGCATCCACGTAGCGGGAGGCGTCGGCGCGACTCTGTCGGCACGTCACGTCGGCCAGAATCACCACCGGGAACTCGAGACCCTTCGCCTTGTGGACCGTCATCAACCGCACACCGTCGCTCGAGTCCTCAAGAATCGGGGCCTCCGCGGCCTCACGCTCGGTGGCCGACCGCAGCTCCTCGATGAACCCTCGGAACGAAATGCCGCCTGCCGTTTCGTACTGCCGGGCGAGCTCGGCCACGTGCAGCACATTCGCCAAGGCCTGTTCCCCAGCTGGTCTGAGGATGAATCCAACGTGCGCGCGTGTCTCGGTCAGGAGCCGACTCACCGTATCCGCCACCGGTCGGTAGTTACGCCGGCGATGGAGGTCCTGGAGCAGACGCAGCGCGTCGGCGACGGACACCAAGTGCGATGTCTCCTCGGCCGAGAGTGCGAGCTCGTGCCCGGAGCTCCCGCCCAACTCTCTGGGGATTCGGAACGGATGAAACGCTCCAAACCTGGCCTTGTACTCCAACAGGTGCGCATCTTCGATCGCGAAGAGCGAGCCGCGCAGCGTAGCGAACACCGACAGCTCATCGTCGGGCCACTCAATGGCGGCGAGGGCCGCTCGAATCACCTCCACCTCTTCACGGTTGTGAAACGCCTTGCCTCCAACGAGCAGGTGTGGGATGCCCCGAGCCTCAATGGCTTCGACGTAGGGCCGCGTCACGTCTTTGCCAAAGCTGTTCAAGCGTCGGAACAGGATCGCCACGTGTTTCGCCTGCAGCGGAACCCACTGCTCGCCATCGATCCCATTCCGATCACACACCTCCCAACCGTTCTTCGGATCGATGAGCCAGTCTACGAACGCCGCAACGGCGTGTGGAAGAGACCGTTCGACAGCCCACGGTGAGATCCTTCGCCCCGCACCACGATCCGAGTACGGCCTTGGCACCGGCAGCGCGACAACCGATGGTTGCGTCTTGTGTGCTTGGCGCCCCTCGGAAAGAGCGACGTAGTCCGGTTGAAGCGCCCGGTCGTCAGCGACCATCTCGCCCCTAAACGCCGCGTTGACGAACCGCTGAATGCCGGGCACGCTCCGGAAGCTCGTCGTCAGTTGGACACGGCGACCGCCATGTTGCTCGATGTGCCGGCTGACGCGCCAGTACGTCTCCACGTCGGTTCCTCGGAACCGATAGATCGATTGCTTCGGATCGCCGACGATGAAGAGCTTGCCCGGCTTGGGCTTGGCTTCCCGATAGTCCGAAATCGATTCATCCTCGGCAGCGAGCAGCAGCAGGATCTCGGCCTGCAGCGGATCCGTGTCCTGGAACTCGTCAACGAAGATGCGCCGGAACTTCCCCTGCAAATGTCGGCGAACGGCGGGCGTGTCGCGAAGGAGGTCTCGCGCACGAGCCAGCAGGTCGGTGAAGTCGAGCACGCCCGTCGCGAACTTCAGCGTTTCGTAGCGCTCAGTCGCGCTCTTCAGCTCACGCTGGAGCAGCGCCGCGAGGTCTGCATCGGCGGCCTTCTTGAACTGCTGCAGATCGCTGAAGAGCGCGTCTCTCGTCGAGAGGACTTCCGTCCTGGTCACCTTGGCGCTGTACTTGTACCCGCTGCCCTTCCGTGTCCGCGAGAAGCCCTTGTCTCGAACGAGGTCCACCAGGCGCGCTTCCCAGCCGTCGATGTCGTGATTGCCGAAGTCCTGCTCCAACTGAATCTGGCCACTCAGCCGACGCACGGCGTCCAGGTCCTGGTATAGGTTGTCGCGTGTATTCAAGGGCTGTGCGGAGAGCGCAGCCAGCGCGTGCAGTGCCTCGACCAGGCGTCGGACTTCGGTCTCCCGATGGAACGTCGGGATCCGTCGCCACAGCGCCGGGTAGTCTCGCGTCTCGAGCAGCGCACGACCGGCGCTCCGCAGCCGCCCGATTGGGCCCTCATCGATCGTCCCAGTCGGTCCCAGCGTGCCTCCACCAAAGGCGACTCCCGCCGCGCGGCGCAGGGCGCGACGCACCCCCTCGGGCGGCTCCCGCAGGGTGTCCTGCAGCCAGGCGCGAAACGCTCGATCGTAGAGGCGCACGGCTTGCGGTTCGGTCAGCACGGCGAAGAGGGGATCCACGCGCGCCTCGACCGGGCGCTCCCGCAGGAGGTCCGCGCAGAAGCCGTGGATCGTATTGACGTACGCCTCCTCGAGTCTGCCGAGCGCGGCCTCCAGTCGCTGCCGCACCTCGTCGTCCGCGGCTGCGGCCCTGCGGAGCTCGAGCGCCTCTCGCATCCGGAGCTTCAGTTCGCCAGCCGCCTTCTCCGTGAACGTCACCGCCACGATCTCGTCGATCGCCGCGGCGCCGGTCTCGAGCACCCTCAGCATCCGATTCACCAGCTCGGTCGTCTTGCCGGTGCCGGCCGCAGCCTCTACGACCAGCGTCACGTCGAGATCGCCCGCGATCGCCTCGCGTGCCGCCTGGTCATCGGGCTTCCGAGCGTCTGCCCCACCGGGTCGGACGATGGGCAACACCGTCATCGCATCGACCTCAGCGTCTCGAGATCAGCCAACCGTTCGGACGCCTTGCGGCCCGCACGCGCCTCCTCGTGCGGTCCACAGACGGGTTTGAAATCGCACCAGGTGCACGCGCGCTGGGCGGGCGCCGCGACGAGGAACCCCTGCTCGATCGCGCGATCGACGATCGTCAGGACGTCGAGCCCCTGGCGGCGCGTGTAGTCGTTGAGGTCGATACTCTTGGTCGCGAAGCCGCCGACTGTGGTGCTGTAGTACAGGCGTCCCGCCACGACCTTCTTCCCAAGTGCCTGCTCGGCCACCATGCTGTACAGGACCGGTTGCAGCATGGTCCCACCGCCAACGATCAGGTCCGGCGTGGATCGGTTGCGACCGGTCTTGTGGTCGGTCACACGAAGCACGTCGACCGTCGCGTGGTGTTCGATTAAATCCACCGATCCTCGCAGGGTGAATCGACCGTCGATACGGACCGGCTCGGTCAAGCTCCGTGGATCGCGGCTCGCATCGCTGAGGCCAAAGCTCCACTCGAAGTACTCGGGAATCCACTCCTGCTCGTCGGCCATGCGGCGGACCCAGATGGACAAGTCTCGCCGCAGGTCGTCGATCTCGTCGCGCCACACGCGAGGAATGGCCGGCGCCAGACGTTCCTCGTACTCGGCGGCCACCCGCTCGAGGATCCCCTCCAGCCTGGTGACTGCGTCAGCCACGCGATCGGGCGCGATCGGCAGACTTCCGCTGCCGCGCATCTCGCGCTGGAACTCCGTCTGCACGGCGTGGAACAACGAGCCTCGCGTGAGCGGATCGAGTCGCACCAGTGGCTCTGGTTCGATCCATGGCTCGAGGCGATGGATCGCCGCGAGGAGGAACTGATACGGGCAGGTCGCAAACCGTTGCAGCGCCGAGAGCGAGTACGGCCGGGCGCCGAGCCGCTGCTTCGCGAGGTACGGGGTCAACGCAGGCGAGTCCGACACCAGTCCGTCGCTTTTCGACCAGGCCGGCTTGTCGCGGAGCCACCGGCCCGTGATGGAGCGCCTGAGCGAATCGTTGAGATCGAGCATGTAGTGGGCGCGGCCCTTCACCGGCCCTTGATCCCGCGCGTCGAGCAACGGACGCAGGACGGCAAGGTCGTGCTCGAGATCGTCGACCGCTCGGTCCGGATCCTCGGGCGCCGGCCACCCGAGACTGGCCCCCGATTCCTTCGCAGCGTGTTGGGCCAGCACGCGGTGGTCCGGCACTCGCCCGGTGATCGCCCGCACGACGTCGAGCGCGTAGAACGACGGCACGCGCGCGCGCCCTTCGGCGTTGCTGTCCAGCCGGGGATAGGACAGGTAGAGCCGCTCGCCCGCCGCGCCCACCGCGATCCGAAGGAGCAACCGCTCAGCTGCCGCCCTTTCATCCTGCTGGAACAGACCCAACGAGCCGTCACCGCGTCCTGCGGCATCGAGCGTTGCCCGACTTTCATCCAGCAACAGGGGATCCTCTCGCGGTCGCTGCGGCATGATGCGCTCGGCCAGTCCCGGCACGAACACGACGCGAAACGTCCGCCCGCGCGCCTGCTGTGGCGTCCCGACGAACACGCGACCGTAACGACGTGGGGGCGGATCCCACTCCAGCGTCGTCAGTCGGTCATGGAGCACGCGCGACGCTTCTTCGAGCGACACCTCGGTAATGGTCGCCAGCGGACGGAGCTCGGCGAGCAGACGCTGCACGCGCTCGGGTCGCTTGAGCGAGCAGGCCGCGAGGCGCGTGAATCGCTCGAGCCACGCACTCCACGATGCGGTGTCTGGCCACTCGGCCAACAGATCGATCACCGGTAGCGCAAACGACGTCAGATGCGCCAGGTTCGTCAGGTCGCGCCGGAGGTGGCGCGCGCGGCCGGCCTCCGGATCGTCGCGGCACGCCTCCACGAGCTGGGCCTCGAACTCGGCCCGTAGCCCCTTCAGCCGCCGACGCCACCGCGCTGAGCCGTCGGCGCGATCGCGACCGCCAATCACGGCGGACTCGACCACCAGCTCCTCCCACTTCCATGGCGCACGAAGGGTCCCGAAGACGACGGCGTCCTCGTCGTGGTCCGCCCCGGGCTCTCCTGCAGCCGGCAGCAGCGCATCCGCCGCCTCCGACACGGCCGCGTCGCCAACATCGGTCGGTGGCAGCTCTCCGAAGACCTCGTCGCGAGCCGGCACGGGATCTGCCAGCGCGGCGTCGTTGGCGGCCTGCTCACCGACCCGCGGCACCTGACCGAGTGACAGGTATTCGTCGAATCGGCGGGCGGACAAGCCCTCGAGCGCGCATGCGAGCAGCGCCAGAAACGCGCGGCCCGATGGGTCGGGGCGACGCGTGCCTCGGTCGAAGTACGCCGGGACGTCCGCGCGTGCGCAGGCGTGCTCCAGCAGTCCCAGGTACTGCTGTGGCGTGCGCAGCAGGACAGCCATGTCGTCGAACCGCGTGCCCCGCTCGGCTTCGTCGAGCATCCGCCGAGTGATTTCGAGGACCTCGCGCCCCTCGCCTGGCGCAGAAAACACGCGCACATCGCCCGTCGGCGTGCGCACCTCGGGACGGTCAGCGGTGAAGACGTACCGGCGCAAGTGCCACAGGTCGGACACCTGCGGCGCTGGATCGACCAGCGTGACGTGACGGCTACCATCTGGGTCGATCGCGGCTCGCGCACGCTCGTCGCCCGTCGGGAGCGTGACGAGGGCCTCTGGCGCGCGGTCCAGAAGAGCCCGCGCAAACGCAGCCTCGGCGTTCGAGTCGAGGGGGATATCGACCAGAGCTACCGGCAAGCCAATCCAGCACACCGGCGATCCGTTCGGGGCGCACGCCCGCGCCGCAAGCGTGAACAGGCGAGCCCGGTCGACCACTCCCGCCATGGCAAGCTGTTGGTCGATGCGCTCCAGGAGGCGGCCCAGATCCGCTGCGGCCGAGGAGCCGTCGGACAGCGTGCCGGCGTCCACGCCCGCCAAACGCAACTCGTGCAAGGTGCGCGCGAGAGCCAGGGGGAACCCCGGCAGCCGCGCGACGGGAGCGAAGTACGAGAGCTCGTCGGCACCCAGGGCATCGAACGTCGCCCGCGTCGAGACCGCCTGAACACCCGCCGTCGTACCGAACAGGAGCGGAGACCCACCGCTCACCATCGACGCGAGGCGCGCTGCCAACTCGGTGAAGCTGAAACGTGTCAGGCCGAACGTCGCGCCAAGGCGACTGGCGACAACGCGAGCGAGATCGTCCGCGGCGCCGCGGGTGGCCGCGACGATCAGTCCCTCCGACCCGGGCTGACGGGCACTGAGGAACGAGACAACGGCGTCGAGGCGGGCCGCTGCTGACGTGGACGTGACCACACGCTGACTCATGACACCTCCGGTGGCCGTACCGGGACATCGGGACATCGCCGCGCTCGCGGCGATTGGTCCGTCATGCGGCGCGGGATGATGACTCCGAGCCCGTTCGAGCGCATAACGGTGGCGCGCAGAGGCAGCCCGCGAAGAAACCAAGCGGGCGTCGGACCCACGCGCGGCGACTGAGCCGTGTTCGGGGCGGCGCCCCGACCAGGCAAGAGCGTAGCACGAGTGTCGCTGCCGCGCCGGCGCGTTCGGACCGCCGGCGGTGCCCCACCTTGCTAGCGCTGAAACCGGAACTGAATGCGGAACTGTCGATATTCGGAGTTGTAGAACGTCCCGAACAGTGGCGAGGTGACGTTCGCCTGCACATCCGATGGGAGCCAGGCATGGATTGCGTTGTCCACGCGAATGCCGACCCAAGGCCGAAGGGTTCGAATCCGCACGCGATGCTCGATGCCGAGCTCCGTGCGAACGTACTGGGGAAATCGACGCGCCTGACGTGGACCGACGAAGTCGAGCATCTCGTTCACTGTCGAGTACGGTAGTCCCGTCCGCCAGTCCACGACTGCGACGAGCAGCCACGTCGGGGTCGGCAGCACGCGGCTCCGTACGAGCAACCGATGTGGCACATCCGCGCGCGAGGGCGCGTATGCGTTCTCTGCCACGATCGGCCACCGCACGGCGTCGAAATAGTGCGTGAACGCGTTGGTCGAGGCACGGGACCGCGACCGCACGTAGGTCACGTTCACATCAGCGCGGGTGCCTTTCGTGTACCGCACGCCGGGCTTGCTGCTCTGGGCGATGGCCCTGGTCCGCCGCGCGCGCTCGATGGACCAGTTCTTCGTGCCGACCAAACCGATTGAGGTGGCGATCGTGAAAGCGGCCAAGGAGACACGGGCTTGGGGCCTGCGGACGACAGCCGCGGTGTTCGTCCTGTTTCGTCGAGAAGCATTCTCGTTGACGTTCTTCCTGCTGGCCCTGGTCACCGGGCGTCGATCCGCGATTCCCGCTGCCCTCGCGATCAGCCTGCTCGTGGTCGCCGTGACGTTCATCGTGTACCGCCGGACGCTGACCCACGTGCTGCGAGAAACCGTCGGTCCGCGGCCCGCTGATACCACCACAGCGTCAGCAGCACGAGGTTCAGCGATCCCAACGTGAACGGGATGAACCACTCCGGGTGCCGCGCCAAAACGCACGCCGTAATCGCGAAGCGCCGTACGTTGTCTCCAAGCAGGTTCCAACCGCTCTCGACCAGTCGAGGAGGCGAAAGTGTGGACAGAAACCGGCTGATTACGGCACCCTGAGGACCGTCACCACGCGGTCAGGCGATGGAACACCTCAGGGGGGAAACGTTTTGAAAAGGCAGGGTCCCTTCCTGCTGAAAACCGACACGGGGGGCGATAAAAGCACTCGCGATATAAGTGTCGAACGCTGTCGGGCACTCGGCCATCGCACACGTCGCGCGCGATGTCCTGCTCGACCATTCGGTGCAGGCCGACGAGCGCGCGTTGCATCGCGGCGTATCCTCGCACGACAGGTCGCAGCACGCCGCTCACGCTGGGCGTCATCAGTTCGGTCGGAACCCGTCCGTGAATCGCGAAGCCCGCGTACGCGGTCCGATGGTAGTCGTACATCTGCGCGTGGATGGCCGTGCAGAATCCGGCGACGGCCGCCAAGGCGAAGGCCGTGCCCCACCCCCACACTGGACCGCTGGCGGCGACCAGCCCTAGGTACAAGGCGAGGTGCGTCGCGTAGCCAGCGAGACCGTCCAGCACACGGCCGAACTCCGACGTTCGCCCGGTCATGCGCGCCAACTGCCCATCCGCCGAATCAATGACGCCGTGGGCGACCAGCAGTCCCACGCCCACCAGCGCCCACCGCGGGCGTCCCACGAGCGCTCCACCGATCGCGCCGACTACGCCGGCCAGAATCGAGACCGCGTTCGGGGAGAGCCGGGCCACCACGTACCCTGCCCGTCGGTAGAAATAGATGTCGACGAGCTCTTCGATTTCGTATGCCTTGTAGGCCAGCCTATCGTTAGGAACCTCGGACACGAGCTACCTGGCACGCGGGATCGCGCCGCAAAAGGCGGGAGGCATCGCGTAAGATAGTACCGTAGCCATCAACGAAGCCGGAGTTCGGGGCGGAACCACACACATGGGGTTTGCGTCGTGACAGCCTGGCTGTTCACTCGGCGAACGTTCCTACGCGGCTTCGTGCTTGCTGCGGCGATCGGCATCGCCTCGCCCGGTCAGGCGCAGCCACGCAATTTCCTGTGGAAGGCCACCGGTCCGAAGGGATCCCTGTACCTGGTCGGCTCCGTCCACATGCTCACGAAGGACTACTACCCGCTCAGTCCGGCGCTCGAGGCCGCGTTCAAAGAGTGCGATCTCCTGGTCGAAGAGCTCGACCTCGGAGAGATGCGCGCGCCCGATTCGCAGATGGCGATGCTCTCGCGCGGGCTCCTCCCGTCGGGGCAGACTCTCGACGGCGTCGTCTCTAAGGAGACGCTGGACCTGGTCGCGAAGCACGCCGCAGCGCTCGGGTTGCCGCTCGAACCGTTGAAGCGCTTCAAGCCGTGGTCGCTCGCGCTCACGCTGCTCGGCATGGCGTGGCAGAAGGCTGGCTTCGACGCGGATCTCGGGCTGGACAAGCACTTCTACGATCGAGCGCGCGCGGAAAACAAGCCCGTACAGGGGCTGGAAACGGTGGGGTTTCAGATCTCTCGCTTCGACGAGATGTCGATGTCAGACCAAGACCGGCTCCTGCAGCAGTCCATCCGCGAAATCGACAACGAGACCGCCGCCGTCGCCACGCTGGCGAATGCCTGGAAGGTCGGCGACACGGCGACGATCGAGCGGATCGTCTTGGAGGACGTCAAGAGCGACCCGGTGATGTACCGGCGTCTCATCGTCGAGCGAAACCAGAGCTGGCTGCCCATCATTGAGGGTCTCGCCGCCCGGCCCCGCCAGGTGTTCGTCGTCGTGGGCGCGGCACACCTCATCGGGCCTGACGGCATCTTGGCCAGCCTGCGTGCCAAGGGCTACACCCTCGAACAACGGTGATAGCCGCTCCAGAGAGGTCGGCCGGGCGACGTCGGATTCCAATACAGTAACGGACGGAGACGCAGTGCTGGAAGGAGTGTCGGTTCTGGTTGCGGGCGCTGGTCTGGCGGGACTTGCCGCGGCGCGAGACCTGGACGCCATGGGCGCCACCGTGACGGTCGTCGAGGCCCGCAACCGTGTCGGTGGGCGGGTGTGGACGGCACGCAGCGGTTTCGCGGACGGACAACATGCGGAGGCTGGCGGCGACTTCATCGACGAGAATCACGACGCACTACGCGCCCTGATCCAATCTCTTCGCCTCGAGCTCGTCCAGGTCCTCCGCCAGGGCTGGACGTTCGCACGACGGGAAGATGACGGAAGGATCCGAGCGGTGCCAGTCACGCCCGGCGCTGGCTGGGACCGGCTCGCCGAGGCGCTCGATCCGCTCGGCGAACCCTATCGCTTGTCCGAGCGCCGGTGGGACACGCCGATCGCGGCGTTGCTTGCCCGACGCTCGGTGCTCCGCTGGCTGGATGATATTCAAGCCGACCCTGACTTCCGAGAGATCACCATCGGCCTTCGGGGCTTCTTTCTCGCCGAGCCGGAGGAACTCTCCCTCCTCGCGCTCGTCGATCAATTCGCGTCCGGGGATCCCGTGGGCCCGTCTCGCACATATCGGGTGGCCGGCGGCATGGACCGGATCGCGACAACCCTTGCTTCTGGGCTCGCTGACCGACTGAAACTGAATACCGAGCTGGTGGCGATCTCGCAACATGGCGCCCGCGTGCGGGCGAGCCTGCGCCACCAGCGTCATGTGCATCAGTTTGCCTGCGACTATCTCGTGTGCACGCTGCCGGCCTCGATTCTCCGTCGCGTGCCCATCACCCCCGCACTTCCGGGGCAACAGCACGAAGCGATCGCGACGCTGAAGTACGGGCGCGCCACCAAGAGCTTGCTCCAGTTCTCGAGTCGGTTTTGGCGCATCCCGCGGAAGCCATCCGCGTACGGCTCCGCGCTGCCCTTCGGCGCGGTCTGGGATGCCAACGAGGAGCAGCGAGGGAAGCCGGCGATTCTATCGCTGATGGCGGGCGGGGCTGCGAGCGACTGGATGATTGATCTGCTCGGCCGCGAGGGATCGGCCGGCCTCGCGAAGCAGTTGGAGTGGCTCGGGTCCCGTCGGGCGGAGCTGCTGCACGCGCACCATGTATCGTGGGAGCTCGACCCGTTCGCGCGCGGCGGCTATGCGTACTTCGATCCAACCTTCCCGCCAGATCGCCGACACTGGCTCGCGCGGCCGAGCGGCCGGCTGTTCTTCGCCGGTGAGCACACGAGCCTCAGGTGGCAGGGCTACATGAACGGCGCCGTCGAGAGCGGTCGGCGGGCAGCGGCCGAGGTGGCCGCCACTCACGCCCTGGCACGCTCAGCCGGCCCCGCGTCAACGGCGCGCCGCTGACGTGGCCACCGCGCTGGGCGTCGCCGGCCGAGTCACGCGCCCAGTCGAGATGATCGCGACGGCGGCGAGCACCAGCAGCGTGCCGCCCCACTGAACTGGGGACAGCTGTTCCGCAAAGAGCAATCGACCCCAGAGGAGCGCAAAGACCGGCTGCACCAGCAGCAGAATGGACGTCTCCAGCGCCGGGAGCCGCGCCAGCGCGTGGACGATGAGGAGCCACCCAACGACCTGGCCGCCGATCGCCAACGCCAGCAACCATTCGTGCGCCGGCCACTGCGGGACCAGCGAGAAGCCGACGTCGAACACCGACACACACACGGCGCCCGCCGCCAAACCGAATGTCGAATCGAGTAGCGGGCCTACAGGAGGAACAGCGCGCTGGCTCGCGGCCCGGAACATCAGCAGATACGCGGCGTACGACGCCCCGGCCATCACGCCGAAGACGACGCCCAGGACGGGCGCCTCCCCATACGCGCCCTGGCGCGCGAGGCCCGACGTCAGCACGATGCCAACCAGAACCAGGGCGAGCAGTGCGAGGGTCCGCCCGGTCGGGCGCTCGTCGTACAGCATCCACCCCGCCAGCGCGATGAACGCCACTTGAACGTTCGCGATGACGGTGCCAAGCCCCGCGCCGACAAACGCGATCGACTCGTGCCAGAACGCTAGGTCGACCGCCAGGATGACACCACTGGCGAACGCCAACCATCGAGCCCGTCGATCGCGTGAGTCGACCGACCGGCGCCACTGCCTGATCACGAGCAGGACGGGCACCGCGTAGAGGGCGCGGAAGAAGACGGCCGTGACCGGCGAGACGGCGGCCAGCCGAATGAACACCGCGGAGAACGAGATGCTCAGCACGCCCGCCAGACCGAGCAGATGCGTCATCGTCTCCCGAGCGCGATTCGACGCCGCCTCGCCATTCCCGTTAGGTGACCGCTGACTCGAGCCGCGTCACCAGCGTATCGAGCTGCTGCACGACCGCACGGACGGCCTCGGGACGCCCGAGGTCCACCCCGGCGCGCTGCAACAGTGTCATCGGGTGGTCGCTGCCGCCCGACCTGAGCAGCGTCAGGTAGCGGTCGAGCGCCTCGGCGCGAGACGCGTCCGTCGCTTGCGTCAACTGAGCCATCAACTGCGCGCTGGACGCGAAGCAGGTCGCGTACTGGTAGACGTAGAACGGCGTGCTGTAGAAGTGGGGGATACGCGCCCACGTGATGCGAGACTCGTCGTCGTAGTCCAGGGCATCGCCGTGATACGACTTGAACAGCCCCATGTAGATGTCGCTCAAGACGTCGGCCGTGATCGGCTTGCCCTCTTCGACGAGCCGATGGGCTTGCAACTCGTAGTCGGCGAACATCACTTGTGTGTAGAACGTCGAGACGATGCCGTCGATCGCGTGCTGGAGCAGCACACTCCGCTCCCGCTCATCCCCGGCCTGGGCGAGCATGAACTCGAGACACAACGCCTCGCTCAGCGTCGAGGGCACCTCGGCGACAAAGATCGTGTAGCCCGCATAGACGAACGGTTGATGGGCATGCGACAAAACGGTGTGCATCGAATGCCCCATCTCGTGGGCGAGCGTGAACACCGCGTCGAGCGTGTCGTTGTAGTTCAACAGCATGTACGGGCGCGCGCCGTAGACGGGCGCTGAGTACGCGCCGCTGCGCTTGCCAGGGTTCTCGTAGACGTCGATGCAGTGGCCGTGCAAGGCCTCGCGCATCTGACGCTGGTACTCGGGCCCCAGTGTAGCCACTGATGCCGGCAGCCACTCGAGCACTCGATCGTAAGGGTACTTTCGGTCGACGTCCGCGATGGGAAGCGTCGTATCGTAGGCATGGTACCTGTCGAGCCCGAGGGTCTTCTTCCGCAGTCGGTGATACCGACGCAACGGTTCGGTGCCCGCCTTGGCCTCCGCAATCAGGTTCTCCACGACGGCGGCCGGGATGTTGTTGCCATGCAGTGCGCCTTCCAGTGTCGAGGCGTACCCGCGCGCCCGAGCGTAGAACCAGTCCCGTTGCAGCACTGCGTTGTAGATCGACGCGTAGGTGTTGGCGGCCGCCCGAAACACGCTGTGGTAGGCCTTGAACGCCGCAGCGCGATCTGCTTGAGAGCGATTGGTCGCCAGAATGGCGCGGTACTGACCGTAGGTGATCGTCACGTCGTCACCCGACGTCAGCCGAATGGTCGGGTGTTTCATGTCCGCGGTGGACAGCGCAGCATACGCGTCATTCGGCGCCGACGAGAAACGGCTGGAGAGCGAGAGCAACCGCTCACCCTGATCGTCCAGCACATGATCCTGCTGACGATAGAGATCCTCGATGGCGAAGCGGTAGATCGCCAACGCAGGGGATTCCGCCATCCACGTTTGCACCGTCGTCAGCGGAATGCGCAGCAGCTCCGGGTCGAACCACGCGTCGGCCTGCGTCGCCTTCGCGAACAGGATCTGCACCTGCTGGCGTCGCGCGTTGATCTCGTTATCCCGTTGGTCCTCGTCGTACCGGAGTGACGCGAAATACCACACCTTGTACTCGAGCTGTCCAACCGCGTCCCGCTGCTGCAGCGCCAGCAGAAGCGCGTGCGCGCCGGACGAGAGGGTCCCTCTGAGGGCCGCGAAGGCGTCAATGCGGCGATCGAGCTCCGCATACGCCGCCTCCCACGCCGCCCAGTCCGGAAAGATGGAGGTGAGATCCCACTTGTAACGGCCGTCGATCGCTCCCCGATCGCGGGGTGTCGCCGTGGCGAGGGTGTCTGGAGAGTACGACGGGCGCATGCCGCATGATACTCGACGGCCCTTGACGGAACGCCAGCGCGGCAGGCCAAGGCCGGGACCAGCGCCGCAAGCTGAGTTGGCGTATGCACGCGGGGAACGAACGTCGATTCGGGTTGTCCTGGATCTGACCATTTGCTACACCGCCTCGTCGCTGGCCACCGGGTCTCGTGCGACCGCGCCGCCTCAGCGCTGCGCCGGCGCATGTTCAACGCCAACGCTCCCAAGCAGCGACTGACGGGAGAGCCCCCGATGCCCAGATCGCTCGGCCGATCCTCATTCATTGCCATCGCCGCGGTGCTGCAGTTCGCGTGCGGCACGCCCACGTCGGAGTCCACGAGCGCACCTCGGGACGGCCAAGGCGCTTCGACATCCGGCCAGGCCACGACGCAGCGCGGTTCCCGCTCAGACCGACCGGCGGGCACCGCGGGGACGACAGCGGCGGACCCGATTCCGTCGCGCTGCGGCGACGAGCGCGATGTCCTCCTGCACGCCTACGACACGCAGGGTATTCCCATCGACCTCGATTGCGCCGACTTCACGAAGAGCCGCGGCACACGCTCTCTCACGTTCGAGGCAATCTTTCGTGTCACGACGCAACCGTGGGCTCTCCTTCGCGATCCCCTGCTCGCGCCGAGCGACAAGTGGTACGGCTTGGACCTGCTGATCGAGGCGTATGGCGCTCCGCGCGTCGTCAACAGCAGCTATCGCGACCCCGTCCGCAACAAACGGGCAGGTGGTGCGCGCCGCAGCCGACACAGTTTCGGCGATGCCGCCGACCTCGACAACGCGACGAAGTCGTTGGAGGAATGGCAGCGCATGTGGACCGCTGCCGAGAAGGCTAGCGCGGACTACATCGAGCCGCTCAGCGGCCCATGCAAGCTCAACTGCCTCCACGCCGACTGGCGGAACCACGATGGCGGGTATCGACCATGACCAGCGTGGAGGCTGACTGCAGGTCCCAGCCTGACGAGGGCTCGCTTCGGCGTCTGCGTGCCCTGCGCGCACAATTGCGACGATCGCCCTCTGTGCTGCATGGCTGCTCGCCGCGCCGGTTGCCGCGGCTGTCATCAGCGCTGCACCTGACCTGGCCGAGTCGATCACACAGCTGAAGAGTGAAACCTGGCAGAAGCGCAGCGCCGCGTTCTCGAATCTGGTCGCGCTCGGCGCCGCCGAGGCGCAGCGCAAGGCGGTGAAGCCCGCGCTTACGGCCTTGCTCGCCGCGAAGCCGCAGCAGGCGGACGCGCTGAAATTGGGATTGATCGGCGCGCTCGATCTCGAGAACGCGGTCGTCCGTAAGGGTGGGTCGCTCTCAGAGACCTTCAGCGATTACTACGGCGACCTGATCCTCGCCGTGAGCACGCTGAACGACGCGCGAGCGGTGAAAGCCCTCACGGGTGCGCTCGGGACTGAGAACATGGCGACATCCTCTCTCGTGGCGTTTGGCGACTCAGCGGTGGACGCGGTGCTCGAGCACATCGCGCAGGGCCCGGACGGTCCGGGTCGCCGAAGCGGTTGTCTGGTGCTCCAACGATGGGCGGAGCCCTCCGCGGCTGTGACCGTCAAGGATCCTCCGCCGCTGCGAAGGTCCACGTCGGCACCTGCCTCCTTTCATTTTGAAAGCGGGTCATTCCGATGAACGCCGCCGTGAGGGCACCGAAGTTGGGTGCGGTGTCAGGCCAGGTCCCGGCCGGAAACCGGGCTGGGCAGAAGCCGGACTGACTCAGGAGGTGCCCAAGAGCCGGCCCGCGATGATGAGGCGCTGTGCCTCGGACGTGCCTTGGTAAATCTCTGTCGCCAGAACGTCGCGAAATAGCCGTTCGACCACCGAGCCCCGTCTGTAGCCTGCCGACGCCAGAATCTGCATGGCTCGATCGGCGGCGTGGTGGGCAGCTTCCGACGCCGCGAGCTTGGCCATCGAGGCCTCCAGCGTGCTGCGCTCCTGACGGTCCTTTGCCGTAGCGGCCTTCCAGGTGAGCATGCGCGCGGCTTCGAGCTCGGTCGCCCGATCCGCCAACATCCATTTGATCGCTTGATAGTTGGCGATCGGTTGCCCGAACGCCTGACGTTCTTTGGCGTAGGCGATTGCCTCGGCCAGTGCCGCTTCCCCAATACCGAGTGCCTGTGCGGCGATCGCCACGCGGCCACCCTGCAACGCCCACATCGCAAGCGGGAACCCCTGGTCAATGGAGCCGAGCACCTGTTCGTCGGCGACATCCATGTCGAACTCGAGGTCCATACATCCGAGCCCGCGGACGCCCAACGAGTCCGCACGCGCGGTCTTGGTGATACCCGGACTGTCCATGGGAATGAGAAACGCCGTCACGCCCTTGTCCCTCAATCCCGGACGCGTGCTTGCGAACACCACCACCACCGATGCCACCTCGGCGTTGGCAACCCACACCTTTCGACCGGTGAGGTGGAACCCAGCGGCGGTCTTCACGGCGCGAGTCTTCTGGTTCGCGGCATCGGTCCCGGCTTCGGGCTCGGACAGAGCGAAAGCGCCGATAACCTCGCCCGACGTGAGCCGACGCAGCCACCTGTCCTGGTGTTGCGCGCCACCGGCATGCGCGATAAGCTCGGCGACCAGGGAGTTGGTCACGGTGAGCGCCACGGCGACCGTCGCGCTCGCGCGGGCGATCGACTCGATCGCGAGCACGTAGCTCAGATAGTCGAGGCCACCGCCACCCCAGTGCTTCGGCACCGTCGCGCCGAGCAGACCGTGGCGACCGGCCGCCCGCACGACATCGAGTGGAAATGCGCCGGACTCGTCGATCGCGGCCGCGTGCGGTGCGACTTCCGCTCGTGCGAACGCGTCAATCGCCGCGCGAAACGCCGCCTGCTCGGGAGACAGCTCGAGGTGCATCCTTGCACTCTACCGCTGACGCGCGTCGACGTCAGCTCCAGTCGCGTTTGAGCCGCGCGAACACCGGACGCAGCCGCTGGGCCGTCTGTGCGAGATCCTCGGGCAGGACCCGGACGTCGCCGACGACGGACATGAAGTTCGTGTCGCCGCTCCAGCGGGGAACGAGGTGCACGTGCACGTGATCAACAATGCCGGCTCCGGCCGCCCGACCCAGATTCACGCCGACGTTGATGCCCTGTGGTTGATACGCTTCCATGAGGGCGCGCTCGGAGTCCTGCGTGAGCCGCATCACCTCCGCGGCCTCGGTTGCCGTCAGCGCTGCCAGGCCCGCGACGTGCCGGGTCGGAACAACCATCAGATGCCCATTGTTATACGGATAGAGATTGAGGATGACGAAGGCGAGCGTACTTCGAATCAGAACGAGTTCCTCACGCCCCGCGGTGCTTGCCTCGCAGAACACGCATGCCGACGACTTGTCACCAGACGCGCCGGTCACGTACTCGAGTCTCCAGGGGGACCAAAGACGATCCATGGTCGCTGGTTGTTGGTCGATGGTTGTCAGACGGCGACGAAGTCCGGCGGTGTCGCGCTGTCGCCGGGTTCCTCGCCGTCGGACTCCCGGTTGATCAGCTCCTTGAGTTCTTTGCCGGGCTTGAAGTACGGCACCTTCTTCGGCGGGACGTCCACTTTGTCGCCGGTCTTCGGATTGCGACCCTTGCGCGGCTCGCGCTTGCGAAGCCGGAAGCTGCCGAACCCGCGGAGCTCAATCTTCTCACCGCGGTGCAACGCGTCGATGATCGCCTTGAATACCGTGTCGACGATGACTTCGGAGTGCTTCTTCGTGAGATCGGAGACCCGAGACACTTCCTCGACGAGCTCCGCCTTGGTCATGCTGCCGCCAGTGGACGTCGGTATGGGCATGTCAGGCTCATCCCTCGCGGCCCAGACGAACGCCAGGCCACACCGCCTGGCACCCGTCCGAGGCACGAGCCGTCTCAGTTCCGATTCCTGAAGTGATCGCCGAGCGTCGCGGTGCCGTCACCGGCGCTCTCCTGATACGCATCCCAATCGGCCCGGAACTCATCTGACTTCAGCGCCCGAATGGAGAGCCCGATCTTGCGCTCCTCCGGCGTCAACTTGATGATCTTCATCGTGTAGGACTCCTCGACCTTCAGATCGATCTTCTCTTCGGCAGCCTTTCCGGCGTACCGCGCGTCGTCGAACTCGGACACGTGAATGAGCCCCTCGATGCCTTCATCGAGCTCCACGAAGGCCCCGAAGTTCGTCATCCGTACGACCTTGCCTTCGATCGTGTCGCCCACATGGTGGCGCGTGAAGAAATCGTCCCAGATGTCGGTGGCGAGCTGCTTCAGACCGAGCGAGAGGCGCTGATTCTCGGCGTCGATGTTGAGGACCATCGCGTCGACGACGTCGCCCTTCTTGAGAATCTCCGACGGGTGCTTGACGCGCTTGCTCCACGACATGTCGGATATGTGGATGAGGCCGTCGATGTCGTCCTCGACTTCGACGAAGGCGCCGAACTCGGTGAGGTTGCGCACTTTGCCTTGGATGCGCGAGCCGACCGGATACCTGTCGGCCAGGTGGTGCCACGGGTTGTTCTCGAACTGTTTGAGTCCGAGCGAGATGCGGCGAGTCGTGGGATCCACGCCCAACACCATCGCGCCAACGGTGTCGCCCACGTTCAGGAGCTTCGACGGGTGCTTGACGCGCTTGCTCCACGACATCTCGGACACGTGGATCAGCCCCTCGACGCCCGACTCCAACTCGATGAACGCGCCGTAGTCGGTCAAGCTGACCACCTTCCCGCCGACGCGCGCCCCCACCGGATAGCGATCGATCACGTTGGCCCACGGATCGGTGATGAGCTGTTTGTGGCCGAGCGACACACGTTCGGTCGCAGGGTCGTACTTCAGGACGACCACGGCGATCTCATCGTTGACCTTGAACAGCTCCGAGGGATGGCCGACGCGGCCCCACGACATGTCCGTGATGTGCAGCAGACCGTCGATGCCGCCGAGGTCGATGAAAGCCCCGTAGTCTGTAATGTTCTTGACGACGCCGCGGAGCTCCTTGCCCTCCGCGAGCGTTTCAAGCGTGTGCTTCTTCTTCTCGGCGTTCTCCTCTTCGAGGAGGGCCTTCCTCGAAAGGACGATGTTGCCGCGCTTCTTGTTGACCTTGATGACACGCATGCGCAGCTCTTGGCCGCGCAGCGCGTCGAGATTGCGGACCGGCCGGACATCGATCTGCGATCCCGGGAGAAACGCGCGCACGCCGATGTCGACCGCCAAACCACCCTTGATCCGCTCGATGACTCGGCCGATGACGACCTTCCGCTCGGAGTAGGCCTTCTCGACCTCGTCCCAGATCTTCATCTTCTCGGCTTTTTCGCGCGAGAGGACGACATACCCTTCCCGGTCCTCCGTGCGCTCGAGGAGCACGTCGACCTTGTCGCCGGCCTCGACGGTGACCTGACCGTTCTCGTCCAGGAACTCGTCGATGCTGATGATGCCTTCGGACTTGTACCCGACGTCGACGAGGACTTCGGACGGGGTGACCCTCAACACGGTCCCCTGGACGACCTCGCCTTCCGCGATGTTCCGGAAGCTGCTATCGTAGGAATCAAGCAGCCGGGCATATTCCTCGGGGTCCATCGCGTCGTTGTCATCCCGGGGGCGGGCAATCAGCCCGCCACGATCGAGCGACCCCCTTCCGCTCTTGGCCGGACTGGGAGTGTGCTCGTCTTCTACGTTCGTCATGTCGCGCAAGTCCTCCTGTCGTCCCTCGTCATCGCTCGGCCAGCACAGGCGGCTCCGCGCGACACCGAAGTGTCGATTGCCGGCTATTGGTGAGGGGACCGGCTCCCCGGCGTATTCGGCGCTCAGCCGCGCCAGGGCGCGGGCGAACACCCGCACTCCTGCGCGTCTTGCTTGCCGATAAGCAATAGATAGTACGACACTTATCGAAAAACTGTCAAGGTCAGAAAGGACGTCGAGCATGGCCAAACGGGCCGGACGCCGGGCGTCGCAGAAGCCCGCCCATCGCAACAGTTCCAAGAAGGCCGGTAAGCCGAAACGGCAGGCGACTCGGAAGTCGGCCGCAGCACGGCGACGGTCGGCCTCCACCCGGGCCGCCAAGAGGAAGGCGAGCCGGCGGCCCAAGGCCCGGATCGCGTCCAAGCCCGCGCCGCGACGATCAGGCGCCAGGGCCAAGGCCGACAAGCGGCCGGCAAAGGTGCGTTCGGCGCCGTCAAACCGACCTGCTCGGCGCCGAGTCGCCACCGCGCCGACGTCATCCCCGACGAAGGCGCCGAAGCCCCCGCGCCGCGTGCCCGTGGCGCTCGCTCGGGACCGCCGAATGCTGCCAGAGGACGAGCGAATTCCCACGCCACCGTCGTCGCTGGACATGGATCGGCGTGGTTCGGCGGTTCGGACGGGTCGGGCCGAGATGGCCCAGGAGCGCGAGAACCTGGGCAATCTGGGTGGTCTGACGGGCGGGGACGTCGACGCGGATGCTGAAAACGCATATTTCAGCGGCGAGGAGGCGGCTGGGGGCGATAACCCGACGCCCGATCAAGGGGTCGTCGATGACATCAGTCGGTCGCTTGGGGTGGAGTACCAGGACGCCGAAGAGCTTCGAGGCAGCGACAAAGTCGCCGACCGCGACAAGCACCGCTGGGAGCTGGACCCGGCGTCGTCAGAGGACTACAAGGATAGGCGCTGAGCCCGTGTTGGCGACTGAGCCCTGCAAGCCGACGAGAGACAGTCGCAGGTGACTGGTCGCCACGAGCGACTAGTCCGACACGGCTGCCTTCTCTTCGGTCGACGCTGCGAAGCTAGTCCCCACCATGCGGCGGGCGGTGTCGGTCGCCACCGGACGCGAGAAATAGTAGCCTTGCTCCCGTTCGCAGCCCAGCTCGCGAAGCGCCTCGAACTAAGCCAGCGTCTCCACGCCTTCGGCGATCACGTCGAGCTTCAGGCGGTGCGCCAAGTCGATGACGGTCCGCACAATCTCATGATCGCTGCTGGCATCACCGATGCGGTCGATGAACGACTTGTCGATCTTGACCGTGTCGATTGGTAGACGATGCAAGTAGCTGAGCGACGAGTAGCCCGTGCCGAAGTCGTCCAGGCTGAGACGCAAGCCCATCACGCGCAAGCGATCCAAGGTCGCGCTCGCCATCTTGAGACTATCAATCGCCGCGCTCTCGGTAATCTCGATTTCGACTCGGCCCGGCGCGGTCCCGGTATCGGCGAGCACCTGCTGAATGCGCTCGACGACGTCGGGCTGCTTCAACGATCGGCCCGAGAGATTGACCGCGAAGCGATAGGGGGCGTCCGGCCAGCTCGCGAGCAACGTACAGGTATGCCGCAGGACCCACAGATCGAGGCTGAAGACGAGGCCGCACTCTTCTGCAACCTTCACGAACTCCTCGGCGCTGACCCACTGGCCTTCGCGCCGCCAGCGTACGAGCGCCTCGAATCCGGTGACGTGCTGGTCGGCCAAACGCACGATGGGCTGTAGCTCTACGTGCAGCTCGCTCAACTCCAAGGCCCGCCGGAGATCCGTCTCGAGTTGAAGCTTGCGCAACGCATATCCGCGGAGCGCGCTGTCGAACACCTGAACGTGATTGCCGCCCAGGGTCTTCGCGCGGTACATGGCCATGCCCGCGTCCCGTACCAGTGATTCGGCCTCGCTGACGTCGGGCGTGCTCACGACAATCCCGATACTGGCAGACACGAAGACTTCGTGGCCGTCGATGGTGAATGGCGCGCTCAGCACCCGCCGCACCCGCTCCACCACGATGATCGCGTCGTCGGCCGTCGTGACGTCGCTCAGCAGCATCGTGAACTCGTCGCCGCCCATACGGGCAACGGTATGGCCGAGACGCGGCGATTCGCCGTTGGTCGGCAGCCTCGCGACGAGGTCCAATGACCGGACGCTCTTCTCGAGCCGGCGCGCCACGGCCGCCAATAACTGATCGCCGGCGCTGTGCCCGAGGCTGTCGTTGATCGTCTTGATCCGATCCAGATCGACGACGATGACGGCGAATGCACGCTCGGGATAGCGGCGCGCCCGCTCGATGAACCATCGCAGTCGGTCCATAAACAGCGCGCGGTTCGGCAGACCTGTCAGCGCGTCGACGACCTTTCCGTCGGTGATGTCGGTCAGCGATCCGGCCATCCGCGTGGGCTGCCCCTCGGGCGTTCGGACCACGGCCGCCCGGCTGAGGACCCACCGATACGATCCGGTGCGATGTCGCATCCGGTGCTGCGTCTCGAGGTGAGCCGCGCGCCCCTCGATGGCTTCGTCAATCTCGAGCTTCACGCGGTCGACATCCTCGGAATAGATGCGACTGAACCACTCCTCCGGAGTGGGACGCAGCTCCGCAACGTCACAGCCCAAGATGCCCGCCCATCGCTCCGAGTAGTGGACGCTCCTGGCCTGGAGGTCCCAATCCCAGATGCCGTCATTGGAGCCTGCGACGGCCACACGGTAACGCTCCTCGCTCACGCGAAGCGCCATCTGTGCGGACCGATGCGACAGCTGCGTCCGTATGCGCGCCTCGAGTACCGCCAGGTTGACGGGTTTGGTGACGTAGTCGTTCGCGCCTGCGTTCAGCGCCCGTACCAGTTGATCCGGCTCGTCGTTGCACGTCACGATGATGACCGGCAGCGCCTCCGGCGCCCATCTCTGGCAAATGCGTCCGAGGACCTCCATCCCGTCCATTTGCGGCATCTCGAGGTCAAGCAAGACCAGAGGGCAAGGCTCGGCGTGCAACCGCTCGAGCGCCGCCGGCCGTGCTCGGCCCCGGCGACGGCGAAGCCACGCCGTTCGAGCCGGCGCATCAGCATCTGGCGGTTTGCAGGGTTGTCGTCAACGACAAGGACGCGTCCAAGGGCGTCGGTCATGAGACCCTCACTGTCAACTGGTGAATCTTCTCGACGAGGCGGTCGAAGTCGATCCGGCACCGCCGCCGGCTGAGCCACTTTGAAGCCGCGCATGGACACCGCCCCACTGTCTCGAGTCGATCCGGGTCACATCCTTGCCGGCATATTCACGCGACTGTGCGCTCGCACCGCCGGGGCTGATATTCGCAAGCGTCCACACCATGACCGCAGCGATGCCGGTCGTCCATCGACGCACACAACACCTCCGGTCCGTATATCGGTCATCCGTCATGAAACTGTCCGGGTGGAAGAGTGTGCAATAAGGGATCGCGGGCGTCCTTGACAGACGTGGCGTGTCGAAACGTGAACCGGCGACCACACCGCCCCGCACACCGGCAGCGCGCGCCCGCGACCTTCGACGTTGCTCTTGGTCGTCCTGAGCCTGTCGAAGCTCGACTCCGGGCTTCGGGGCGGAGCCCCGATTGGTTTACGCCGTGGCGACGCGGGCCTGAATCCGCTCCAGCACGTCGCGCACCACGTCGGCGATCGGGAGGCCTGTCGTGTCGATGACCAGCGCGTCTGGGGCTGCATAGAGCGGCGAGGCCTGGCGCGTACGGTCGCTGCGGTCGCGCTCGCTGAGCGCGGACGTCACCTCCGCGAGAGTCGCCGACCCGCTGTGGGCCGGGTCGTGCGCGCGGCGTCGCGCCCGTTCGTCCTCGTCGGCGTCGAGGTAAACCTTCACGTCGGCGTGCGGGAACACCACAGTACCGATGTCGCGGCCCTCCATCACGACGCCCCCGTCAAAGGCGAGCGACCGGAGGCGCGCCACCAACACCTCCCGGACGCGTGGGAGCCGGGCGATCGCCGTCGCGGCTCGATCGATCTCAGGCGTTCGGATCGCGCGAGACACGTCCACGTCATCGATGCGCACCGTCGAACCCTCGACCGCGATGCGAGACCGCTCGGCGAGGTCGTGAATCGCGGCCTCGTCGGTGAGAGGCACCGCGTCGCGCACGGCCTTCCAACCAACGGCGCGGTACAACGCGCCGCTATCGACGTGGCGGTAGCCGAGCTCGGCGGCGACCGCCTTGGCGATGGTCCCCTTACCGGCACCTGACGGACCGTCGATGGCGATGATGAGACGTCTCGACACCAATCGTCGAGTCTATCGTGACCGTTCCGAGTACGCTACTCGGATGGAACGGCTGCAGAAGATCCTGTCGCGGGCGGGCGTCGCATCGCGGCGCGCGGCGGAGCGGTTGATGGCGGAAGGTCGGGTGAGCGTGAATCACGCCACCGTTCGCGAGCTCGGAACGAAGGCCGATCCGGCGAGGGACGACATCCGCGTGGACGGCCGCCGCATCACTTTGCCCGATCGGCACGTCTACCTGCTCCTGAACAAGCCGGCCGGATACGTGACGACGCGGTCGGATCCGCAGCGGCGCCCAACGGTACTGGACCTGCTGGCCGACGTGCGCGAGTACGTCTACCCCGTCGGTCGGCTGGACTTCGACTCCGAAGGCCTGTTGCTGCTCACCAACGACGGCACGCTCGCAGCGCAGCTGACGCATCCCCGCCACGGCGTGCCGCGAGTCTATGAAGCGCGCCTGCTCGGCGTCCCCGACGCGCGCGATCTGACGCGGCTGGCGCGAGGCATCCGGCTCGACGAGCACAAGACCGCCCCGTCCCACGTCGAACGGCTGCGGGTGGCCGGCGATCGGACGACCATACGCATCACGCTGCGAGAAGGCCGCAATCGTCAGGTGCGTCGGATGTGCGATGCCATCGGCCATCCAGTCGAGCAACTGAGACGGGTGGCCATCGGACCCCTTCGCGATCCCGGCCTCAAGCTCGGACAGTATCGGCCCCTGACGGATGACGAGGTCACGCGGCTGCGACAGCACGTCGCGCGCCAGTCGACGGACCGGCCGTCGACTGGTGCCGAGCAGAAGCACAGCGGGGCGCCGGGCGCCCGTGCAGTGGCCAAGCCGGGGTTCAGGGCGACGTCCCGACCAATCAGTGGACCGGCTCGGCGCTCGGCCCACCGCTCCCCTCGCCCGCGGCGGTCGAGCCGCTAGGTGTCTCACCCTCCGCATCCGGTTCCTCGAGGGGAAGCTGGTCCTCTGGCAGCATCTGCTCGACGAGCAGCGGTGACTCGAGGCCGAGCGCTTCGATCATGTCCTGCACTCTCGGCAGATCGGAGATGTCGTTGAGACCAAAGCGGATCAGGAACTCACGCGTCGTCGCGTAGAGAAACGGACGACCGACCACGGCCTTGCGACCGACGATCTTCACGAGGTGCCGCTCGAGGAGCGTGTTCAGCACACCCGAGGTGTTCACGCCCCGGATCTCGGCCACCTCCGCCGCGGTGATCGGCTGACGGTACGCAATCACCGCGAGCGTCTCGAGCGCCTGGACGGAAAGCCTCTGCGTACTCCGCTCGTGGAACAGGCGCCGTACCCACTCGTGCAGCTCCGGCCGCGTGACGATCTGATAGCCGCCAGCGACCTCGACCAACTGGAGTCCCCCAGGCCGTTCGTAGTCCGCCTTCAGCGCCGCGAGCGCCGCCTCGACATCTTCGTTCGTTTCCGCATCCAGCAACTTACACATCGCCTTGAGCGACAGCGGCTCCGGTGAGGCGAAGACGAGCGCTTCGACGATGGCTTTTAGCTCTGCGGACCGAATCAGCGGGACGGTCTCATCCCTCAGCGGTTCCGTCGTGTGTTCCGTGCTCGCGGCCAGTTCGGCGTCTGGCGCCGGCGGGGTAGTGTCCTCAGCATCAGCCACGATGGGCCTCCGGATCGCCGATGGGGTGCGGCGCGTCGGCCGGCCGCGGACGTTTGTAGACGCGGATCGGCCCGAAGCTGCCGGACTGGAACACCCTGACGAGCTTCAGGCGGATCATTTCCAGCAAGGCAAGAAACGTGACGATGAGGCCGGCGCGATCGTCGCAATCGGCGAACAACGCCTCGAACCCACACGCCTCGTGCTCGGACAATCGCTGCAGCAACTGCTCGATTCGCACCTCGATGGGCACCTGCTCGGCCGGTAGCAGCGTCCGCGGCCGCCCCTTCAGGCGATTCAGCACCGACTGAAACGCGTTGAGCAGACTGAACAGGTCGACCTCGAGCTCGGGTTCGTAGTCGTCCCCCGCCAGCGCGGCGACGCGCTCGTCCGGGCGCTGCCACTGCGCCGCTCGAACCTGCTCGCGTTCGTGCAGCAGCTCCGCCGCCGCTTTGAACTTCTGATGCTCGACGAGACGCCGCACCAGAGCGTCGCGCGGGTCTTCCTCTTCCCCCTCGACAGTCGCGGCTGTCTCGGGTCGTGGCAGGAGCGTTCGGGACTTGATGTGGATGAGCGTGGCGGCCATGACGAGGAACTCACCGGCGACATCGAGGTTCAGCGCGTCCATCAACTCGATGACCTCCAGGTACTGCGCCGTAATCAACGCGATCGGAATGTCATGGATGTCCACCTCATGCTTCTTGATGAGGTGCAGCAGCAGATCGAGCGGACCTTCGAAGTGGTCCAGGCGGACTGGAAACGCATCAACGGACGACTCGAACTCGTGCGATTGCGTCATGGTCAGCGGTACACGATCTTCATCGCATCACGCACACGGGCCATCGTCTCTTGGGCCTTCACGCGAGCCCGGCGCGACCCCTCGACCATGATCTCCTTCAGCTGATCTGGCCGCGCGAGCATCGCCGTGCGCCGTTCGCGGATGGGTTCGAGGTGCGCGTTGAGCGCTCTGGCCAGCTTCGTCTTTACCTCGACGTCGCCCACCTTCCCGGCACGATACCGAGCTTTGAGATCGTCCACTTCGGCCTGGTCCGGATTGAACGCGTCGTGATAGACGAAGACTGGATTCCCCTCCACGGTGCCCGGGATGTCGGCGCGCACGCGCTTGGGATCCGTATACATCTGCATCACCTTCTTCTTCACCTCGTCTGCGGTGTCGGCGAGGTGAATGGTGTTCCCTAAGCTCTTGCTCATCTTCTTGTCGCCGTCGAGCCCCGGCAGGCGCGCGAAGGTGGTCAGGAGCGGCTGCGGTTCGACGAGCACGTTCCCAAAGAAGTTGTTGAAGCGACGCACCACCTCGCGCGCGAGCTCGAGGTGCGCGACCTGATCCTCGCCCACGGGCACGAGGTTCGCGTCATAGATGGTGACGTCCGCACTCTGCAGCAGCGGGTACCCCAGGAAGCCGATCGAGGACAGGTCCTTGTCCTTCAAGTTCTCTTGCTGCTCCTTGTACGTCGGAACACGCTCGAGCCACGGGACCGGCACCACCATCGATAGCAAGAGGTAAAGCTCGGCGTGTTCCGGAACCAGCGACTGCACGAAGAACGTGCTTGCGTCGGGATCGAGGCCAGCACCGATCCAGTCCGCCACGTTCTCATAGGCGAACGACGTCAGCTGCGTCGTGTCGCTGTAATCGCTGGTGAGGGCGTGCCAATCGGCGACGAAATAAAAGCAGTCGTACTGCCCTTGAAGGGGCACCCAGTTGCCGAGTGCGCCCACCAAATGCCCGAGGTGCAGGCGTCCGGTCGGCCGCATACCGGATACGACCCGCTTGCGTTGAGATCGCGGCAGATGAGACACGGCGGAGCTGGTGACAGTCGGATTCGGATCGGCCACAGGAGGCTTCGCGTACACGGACTCTAGAAGATAAGATCGACCCTTGAGGTTAAGGCCGGCTCGCGAAAAACGCAAGGACGGCGTCCGCCACTTTCCCACCGACCGCAGCCGCAAGCTCCTCGCGCGAGGCGCGCCGCACGCCCGCCAGGCTCCCGAACGTCGTAAGAAGCGTGCGCCGACGCCGGGGGCCGATGCCTGGCACGCCGTCCAACTCCGAGTGGAGATCACGCTGCGTCCGCGCCTTGCGATGAAACGTCACCGCGAATCGATGCGCCTCGTCTCGCACGCGCTGCAGGAGCAGGAGCGCCGGATCGTCCGTCGCGAGCGCAATCGGCGCCGGAGTGGTCCGCGTGTGTACGAGCTCCTCCTTCTTCGCGAGACCGACGGCCACCAGGTTCGCCAGCCCGAGCGACTCAAGCGCGTCGTACGCCGCGGAGAGCTGGCCCTGTCCACCGTCGATCAAGAGAAGGTCCGGAAAGGGCCCACCCCGCTCGAGCACGGCGCGATAGCGCCGGCCAACCACCTGTCGCATGGCGGCGAAGTCATCCAGGAAGGGCCCCTCGTGGTCAGCGCGGATGCGAAACTTCCGATAGTCGCTTCGCTTCATCCGACCGTCCTCGCACACCACCATCGAGGCCACGGTTTCGCGTCCCTGGATCGTCGAGATGTCAAAGCACTCAATGAGACGAGGCGACGCGGGCAATGCGAGGACACGTCGCAGCGTCTCCAGGGCGTCGTACTCCGCGACCGGGCCGCGATTGAATCGATGCTGATACGCCAGGCCGGCGTTGCGCGTCGCGAGGTCGACCAGCCCGCGCTTCTCACCACGTTGCGGTACGAGAATCCGGACCTTCCGTCCGGCGATCTCCGTCAACCACGTCTCGAGCGCGTCACGTTCCTCCGGCTCGTTGGGCACGTGGATCTCGGACGGGGGGTCTCGATCCTCATAGAACTGCTGAATCGCGGCCGCCAGCACGTCGGCCGGCCCCGACGCCGCAGTGGCGGCATCCGATCCGAGCTCAATCCGCTCAATCACACGACCCCGTCGTACCTCGAACACCTGCACCACGGCGCCGGCCGGGCCCATCTTGAGGCCAAAGACATCGCGATAGCCGAACTCAGTCGTGGCCATCTTCTGCTGCCGGTCTTGCAACGTTTGAATGGTCCGAATCGCATCACGCATCTGCGCGGCTTCCTCGAACCGCTCGGTCGCCGCCGCCGCCCGCATCCGCCCGTGCAACGACTTCAGGAGCTCGTCGTTCTTCCCTTCCAGGAAGAGCCGTGTCAGACCAACCGCCCCGGCGTACGTCTCCGCCGAGCAGATCGTGCCGACGCACGGGGCAATGCACCGCTTGATGTCGTATTCCAAACAGGGCCGATCGCGTTTGCCCGTAATGACTTCATTGCACGAGCGGATACCGAACAGACGATGGGTCAGCCCCATGGTGCGGCGGGCTAGCCGGGCCGGCATGAATGGACCTGCGTAGTAGGCGCCGTCGCGCTCCACCCGCCGAGCGACAAGAACGCGCGGAAACGCTTCGTTAGTCGTGAGTTGCAGGTACGGATAGTTCTTGTCGTCGCGAAGCAGGATGTTGTATTTCGGGCTGCGCTGCTTGATCAGGTTGTTCTCGAGCGCCAGAGCCTCCACCACCGAGTCGGTGACGATCACCTCGAGGCGAACGATGTCGTCGAGGAGAGCGTCAGTTTTTGGGCTGTTGCCATACGCGCCGAGGTACGCGCGGACGCGGTCGCGCAGCGACCGCGCCTTCCCCACGTAGATGGTGTCGCCCGCCGCGTTGAGATAGAGATAGACCCCCGGCTGTTCCGGCAACCGGGCTATCTGATCCTTGAGTTGGCGGATGGCCATACGGTACTATGCCGGAGTTACCGGACGCGTCTGAACCCTCCATTATAGCTGCCACGTGCGCACGAAAGCCTCTGTCGCTCAGTCGGTTCCAGCGACCACAACCTCGCCGCGCGGGGACCGCCCGCGGATGACGGTTACTGGCATCATCGGCACGATCTGCTGGTTCCCGCTCCGGGCCATCATCTTGGTCTGCGTCGCCCTGCGCATCCATCCCAATATCCTCACCTTGGTCGGGGTCGTCATCAACATCCTGGCCGCTTGGGCGCTGGTCGCGCAACGGTTCGTCCTGGCCGGGTTCGTGATGATTTGCGCCAACATCTTCGACTTCATCGACGGCAAGGTCGCACACGAGCTCAAGCTGGAGTCGAAGTTCGGCGCCTTCTGGGATTCCACGCTCGACCGATTCTCGGACCTCGCGTTGATTGTCGGGCTCATCTATCTGTACTCGTCGCTCGGACGGAGCGACTACGTGCTGGTGGCGGCGCTCACCCTGACGTTCTCGGTCATGACGAGCTATGCGCGCGCCCGTGCGGAGTCGCTCATCGAGAAGTGCAAGGTCGGCTTCATGGAACGGCCCGAACGGATCGTGCTCTTCATGATCGGCGCGTTCACGAACCGGATGGCAGCGGTCCTGTGGGTGATTCTCTTACTGTCGGTGCTCACGGTCGCCAACCGCATCTACTACACATACTTGGCGCTGAACGCCCTGCCGATGCCAACGCACCGCGGCCTGCGCGGCGCCTTCAACCGCGCGTTCTTCTGGACCGACGAACGCACGACGATCCCGTACGATCTGTGGGTCATCGCCATCCTCACCTTCGTGTGGCTGACTCCGCCCGATTGGCTCGGCGATCCAATGGCTCACGGGATGGGGCTGCTCGGCGGCTTGCTCGGCTGACACACGGCGGATAGTGGTTCGCGTCACGGAGTCGAGACGTGCAGCGTAAGTCGTCAGGTATCCTCGCGTTCATCGTGGCCACTGAGTTCCAGCCCCGTCCCGGCGAATTGGATCGCGTGTTCGCCGATCTTGTCGCGAAGGAGCCGACGGGCGGCACCGTAGTGCTCGATGGGCACAGGTAGGACGCGGGCAAAGTTCTTCAGGCGCGAGATGACCACGAGCGCCGCCGCGTGCGAACCTTCCCGCCACGTGATGCCTCCCACTTCATCCCAGCGAATGAATCCGGCATCAGCCCATATCCCGTCCTGATAGAACCCCCGCCCGATGCGTTGACTGAGCGGAAGCAAGTACGCGTAGTACAGGAACATCATGCTCTCGCCGAACGCCGGTTGGTGAGAGAGCACGAGCTTGTAGAACACGATGAACCCGAGCAGGACACCGATCGCGAGGGCCATGCCGTAATGAGGCGGCTTCGGGTTGGGCCACACGAGCAGCGCCGCCTTTTGGCGCTTCCGGAATCGGACGCACTGGAGCAGCAGCCGCGCGTTGGCCACGAGAAAGCCAACCCCCAGCACGGTGAGCACCGTCGTGAGGATGTTCACGAGCAGATTCTACTGTCGGTCAACGCGGCGCTTCGGCAGAAAGGTTCGGGTCGAAGCAGTGGCGACAGCGGGCTTCGTACAGGCCGGATGCCCCGACGAGCACGCGATCGGCGTTGGCCACCAGCCGCTGCGTATGATTGGCTGGCCCGCCACACACGACACAAATGGCCAGTGTCTTGGTGATGTACTCGGCGATCGCCAACAGCTGAGGCATCGGCTCGAAGGGACGGCCCAGGTAATCCTGGTCCAGGCCAGCCACGATGACGCGCCTGCCCTGCCCTGCGAGCGTATTGCACGCGGCCGGCAAGCCGGCATCGAAGAACTGGCCCTCGTCTATGCCGATCACCTCGACGTTCGGGCGCACCCGAGCCAGGAGCTCGGTCGAATTCGTCACGTTCTCTGACGCCAGCCGCATGTCGCTGTGCGACACGATGTGGTCTTCGCCGAAGCGGTCGTCAACGAGCGGCTTGAAGATCTGCACCTGCTGGCGGGCAATCTGGGCGCGGCGGAGCCTGCGAATCAGCTCCTCGCTCTTGCCGCTGAACATACTTCCGGTGATGACCTCGATCCAGCCGTGCGGAGACCTTCGCAGGACATCCATTGATCAATCGGGGCTCCGCCCCGAACGCCGGCTCAGCGGCTGATCGGGCCCCCGCCCACCGATCCGCTCCGTCGCCGGCGCGCGGTGCGCCTTGCTAGGCCGCCATGGTCCAGAGGGGGAGGCTCTTTTCGCACGCAGCATCGCGGCCCAAACATTACGCTCGCGCCTGATATTCGCCTGACTCGGTATTGACGCGAATCCGGTCGCCTTCGTTGATGAACGAAGGCACGCTGATGACCAGGCCGGTCTCGAGCGTGGCGGGTTTGACCTGGGCGCTCGCCGTGGCGCCCTTGATGCCAGGAACCGTTTCTTTCACCACGAGCTCGACCACCTGTGGCAGCTCGATGCCAACAGGTTCCTCGCCGTAAAACTCCACTCTGATGAGGGCCTCCGCGACGAGGTAGTCCTTCGCATCGCCCATTGCCTCGGCCGAGATGTGGATCTGCTCGTATGTCGACGTGTCCATGAAGTAGTAGAGGTCGCCGTCGTTGTAGAGATACTGCATCTCGCGCTCGTCGAGCGTGGCGCGCTCGATGTCGTCCTCGGACCGCCACTTCGTGTCGGCGAGGGTCAAAGTGCGAATGTTTCGCATCTTGCACTGCACATGCGCGCGCAGGTTGCCCGGCGTGAGGTGGTGGAGCTCCAGGATCCGGAAGAGGTCGTTACCGACCTTGACGAGCTGTCCCTTCCGGAGACGCTTGGCTTGAACGGTCTGTGGCATGGTGTATCCGTAGATCCTTGGAATCGTAGCACATATGGTCTGCACGCCTAGACCCGTGCTACACTGCGCCGTGGCTTTTACACACTGGGATCCGGTGCGCGATCTGCTCTCGCTGCACGAGCAAATCGGACAGTTGGTCGGCACGGATGCGCCAGGTTGGACTCCGCCCGTCGACCTCTATGAGACGGCGACCACGTTCGTTTTGACGGCCGAGCTCCCAGGCTTGAACCGTGAGGCCATCGAGATTCACGCCGAGGAGAGCCGCGTCACCATACGTGGAACGCGAGAAGTCGGGCTCGTTCCCTGTGAACAGTACCACCGTGTCGAGCGTGGACATGGGCGCTTCTCACGCGCCTTCGTTCTGCCCGAGCCGATCGACGTGGAAGGCGTGGCGGCGGACTTCAAGGAAGGCGTGCTCACCGTCACGCTCCCCAAGGCCGGTGGCCGAGGTGCCCGCCGGGTCGACGTCCGCTAGGACGCTCTTCTCGACAGCAGGCTACTCCGTCTCATCCGGCCCGGTTGGGCAATTGATCCTCCGGTCGCCTTCTGGCAATCTGTGACGAGCGCAGAGTCAACGTCAACCTATGAGACGCTTCCTCCTCTCTACCCTTCTTGTCGTTGCTGGTTTCGCCGCCGGGCTCGTCGTCACTGGCCGCCTGAACGGCGTGAGTGAGTCGTTTGGCCGAACCGCCCCGGCCGAAACGCAGCCCGCTCCGAGCACACCCCGTTCGGCGCCAGCTCCCCCCGCGCAAGCGGTCGCAGCGCTGACGACGACACCGATGGGTGGCCCCGACTTTACGAGAGTGGCCAGTGCTGGGGTGCGGGGCGTTGCGAACATCTCTTCGACGCAGCTCGTTCGGCAATCGAATTCGCCCTTTGCCAGCGATCCCTTCTTTCGGTACTTCTTTGGCGATCAAGACGACATGTTCGGCGCGAGAACACGCCGCTCCCAGAGCCTTGGCTCCGGCGTCATCATCTCGGCCGACGGCTACGTGGTCACCAACAATCATGTCGTCGGGGAGAACACGCGGTCGCGGGAAGTCACCGTCGCGCTGTCCGACAAGCGCGAGATCAAGGGTCGCATCATCGGCACCGATCCGGCGACCGATATCGCGCTGCTGAAGATCGATGTGAGGGGGCTTCCGTATGTTTCGTGGGGCGACTCGAGCAGGCTTCAGGTCGGCGAGTGGGTTTTGGCGATCGGGAGCCCCTTTCAACTCAGCCAGACGGTCACCGCCGGCATCATCAGCGCGACGGGCCGCGCGAACGTCGGATTCGCTGACTACGAAGACTTCATCCAGACCGATGCGGCCATCAATCCCGGTAACTCCGGGGGCGCGCTCATCAACAACCGCGGGGAGCTCATCGGCATCAACACGGGCATCTTCAGCCAAAGCGGTGGCTATCAAGGCATCGGGTTCGCGGTACCGAGCAACCTCGCGCGCCACATCATCGACGACTTGATCAAATTCGGTGCGGTCCGACGCGGCACGATCGGCGGGATCTCGATCGAGCCGCTCTCGCCCCAGCACGCCGCCGAGTTCGGAGTACCCAACACCAAAGGCGTCGTCGTCTCTCGCATGTTGCGGAACTCCGAGGCGTACAGCGCGGGTCTCCGGCCGGGTGACATCATCACCGGCTTCAACGGTAAGCCGGTCGACGATCCCTCCTCGCTGTATCGGTTGGTCGCCGATGCGGCGGTCGGATCCACCGCAACGGTGCGCGTGCTGAGGGACGGCCGCTCGGTCGATCTGCGCATCCCAGTCGTGGCGGACCCGCGCAGCCAACAGTGACGAGGCCCTCAGACGTGCGGGCGAATCGGATGCGACTCGGCACGCTGGTCGTTCTGGTCGCGGTCCTCGCTGGACCGATTCAGGGTTTCGACGAGCAGCTGACGCCCGCCCCGCCCGCCGGCGGTCAGATTTCGTCGGCTACCGCTGCCCAGCCCGGGCCCTTGCCGGCTCCTCCCGTCGTGCGAGGTCGCTACCTCGATGCCGTGCCGTCTATGATCCGCGGTCCTGGCGCGGGATGGAACCGGCTCACCCTCGTCGCCGACATCACGCCAAAGCCCGGCATGCGCGTCTATGCTCCCGGCAACAGGGGCTACACGCCGATCCAGTTGACCCTTGACGAGGCACGCGATCGCAACACTGGTCCTACGCAGTATCCCAAAGCCAATGTCTATCTGTTTGCCCCGTTGAACGAACGCGTTCAGGTGTTCGACGCCCCGTTCCGCCTGTCACGCGACGTGACGGCGCGATCGGGCTGGCCGTCTGGCGGCACGATAACGGGTCGACTCGAGTACCAAGCCTGCGATGACAAGGTCTGCTACCTGCCACAAGCTCTTTCGCTCACGTGGGCGCTCACGCCACCCTAGCCGTCTTGAACGGTCGACATGTGACGGTGCGGGCCCAAGCTCAGGTCGAGAAGGCGGGTTCCCCGCGAAGCCAGGTCCGTGAGACGTCGCGGCGCGTTATTGCGCAAGGAGGGGCGCGAGTGCCGCCTGGAAGAAGTTCACGACGCCGTCCTTGTTCAGATGGTCCGTGTCGTAGAACAGCTTCTCATCGTTCCCGGCGTGCGTGAAGTCGTGTAGTGGAATGTCGAGCCGAGCCAACAGCTCCTTCAGTCGCCCGTCGAACTCCTGTTCCCCTGGGATCCACCTGACGATCCGCTCCGGGATGGGCGGCTTGACCACAAGGACACGGATCCCGCGTGATTGCACGTCGCGCAGGAAGTCCTCGAACTCCGCCATGTAGCGGGCGAACACCGCTTGATCGATTGGCTGTGCGTACAGGTACGTCAGGCGCTGATCGTCGATCTGCTGCACCGGCCGATACGACCGGTTGAATCGCGTACTCTCCTCCGGAGAGACGTCGCTGGCGAAGCGATCCTTGTTGTTGATCTTCGAGAACCCGGTCAAGACATCGACGCCGACCGAGCGCGTGGACGGATCGGACAGCAGCTCACGCGCCAGCGATAGATCGAATGGCGCCCGCAGGAACAACCGAGTGTCTTGAAGACGATCCTCATTCCACGTCCTGGCGTAGAAGGCGAACGAGTCAATGACATACACCACCCCTTCTGTCCGATGTCTCGTCAGGAAATACTCGAAGATCAATCGGCTGACACGCACACCACCACCCACCAGGGCCAGATTCACGATCTTCTTCTGTGTCAGCGCCTCGAGACGAGGGGTCATGTCCTGGTAGCCGAGCGCGGCCGCGTGCGACGCGCCCAGGATGACGTAGTCGTACTGCGTCGGCGGCGCCGACTTGACGAGAAAGAACTTGTTCGTCTGCGCGTGCCGCCACACCAGCCGCTCTGACCACGCGTACAGCGCGCCGTAGGGGAGCACCCCGATCGCCGCAAAGACAAGCGCACGTGTCAGGAAATGACGCCCCTCAGTGATGTTGCGGATGGCAGCCATGTCAGAACTGCATGTACACGAACTGCGTGAGGTTCCAGTTTCCCAACACCAGCAGCATCGCAAGCAAGGCGTAATACGCGGCCCAGCGCACGTAGATCGGCCTTGCATCGAGCCGCGCCCACATCGACTGGAGATCGTCGAAGGCCTCGACGATCAGCAGGATGCAGATGAGAGCGACCACCAGCTGCACCGCGGGGTCGTACAGCCGCGCGACCAGGAGACGCGGCAGGGACCCGCCGGCCGCGCCGACGCGCGAGATAACCGTGATCGCGTCACCAAGAGAGCTGGCCCGGAAGAACACCCAGGTCACCAGGACCAAGTGAAACGTAACCAGGATGCCCACCAAGCGGCCCGGCCTCGCCTTATGTGGGCGTCGGCCCATCCCCCCACGGAGACGACTCAAGGCGCCGCCCCCCACCTGATAGAGTCCGTTCAGACCGCCCCAGACGACGAAGGTCCAGTTGGCTCCGTGCCACAGGCCGGAAACGAGAAACACGATCAGGACGTTGAGATGAGCGCGCCACACCGACACGCGGCTGCCGCCCAGCGGGATGTAGAGGTAGTCCCGAAACCAGGCCGAAAGCGAGATGTGCCATCGTTCCGACCAGAATTCCCGCACCGACGTGGAGAGATACGGGCGTCGGAAGTTTTCGAGCAAATCGACGCCGAGCATGCGCGACGTGCCGATCGCGATGTCCGAATAGCCCGAGAAATCGCAGTACAGCTGGAACGCAAAGAAGTACGTGGCCAGCAAGAGATCGGCTGGGGAGGCAAAGGCGGGTGACCGATAGGCGGCGTCGACGAGCGGGGCCAGTCGATCCGCGATGACGACCTTCTTGAACAGCCCCCATAGCACCAGTTGCAAGCCGCCGGTCACGCGGGGCGCGTCGAAGCGCAGCGGTGACTCGAGCTGGCTCAAAAACGGCCTCGCCCGCTCAATCGGCCCAGCGAGCAGCTTCGGGAAGAACGCAATGTAGAGTGCGAACTTGCCGAAATGCCCCACGGCCTCCAGCCTGCCCCGGAACACGTTGACGAGATAGCTGACACACGAGAAGGCGTAGAAAGACAACCCGGCGGCGACAGCCAGATCGAGCCGCGGCAGCGCGGTGCGCCCGAGTATCGCGTTGACACTGTCGATGGTGAAGTCTGCGTACTTGTTGACGAAGAGCAGGCCGAGCACCAGCACGACCGAGAACATCAGCCGTCGACGACGCGTCGTCGATCTGGCCTCGTCAACGCGGCCTATCGCAAGCGCCCCGATGTAGCCCACGAGCGTCACCGCCAGCAACAGCAGCACGTACTCGACGCGAAACAGGGCGTAGTTCAGGAAGCTGGCTGCGAGCAGCAGCATCCAGCGAGATCGATGGGGACTCGCGTAGAACGCGATGACGAGAACAGCGAGGAAGCCGAGGAAAGAGAACGAATTGAACAGCATCGCCGCTGTCTCGGCCGCGCGGGCCGTTCGGTCAGTAGGTCGTCCAGGATTCCAGGAGCTCCTTCGGGAGCTTGGGCACTGGCCGACTCGGATTGAAGTTCGCCTTCAAATACGTGTACAGCGTCGTGAACTCATCGTCTGATAGGCCGGTGACACGCGGTCGGTGATCGAGGCTGCTCCGCGTCCAGGCGTCTTCGTCCATCTGCAGGATCACGATGGGCACGAACGTGTGGCAGTTCTGACAGTTGTTGAGCACCAGGTCACGACCCGCACCCTGCGGGAAGATCTCGTCCATGTTGACCTTGGTGACGCTCGCCGCGGCGGCTGAATTGTTGTCGCCGCGCGCACCGGCTGGAGTCGTGCCGTGGGCGCTGGGCGTCCCCTGATCACTCGATTGCGGGGCCGACCCACCGCCACAGGCCGCCAGCGCAGCTGCCCCGGCGATTGACAGCAGCCTACGCCATTGGACACATCTCCTCATGAACCCGTGAATCCCCCAGCCCGAGAACCGTCGCCGCCTGAACCCCTGCACCTTTGAACCTGCGTTGCCGCCGAGCCACACCTCAGAACGGTGTGCACCCGCCCTCGAGGAACGCGGGCGGCATCTTCGGTTCGGGCTTGCTCGCGCCGAAGTGGGTCTTCAGGTAGGTGAAGATGGCCTCGACGTCGGCACCCAACACGCGATCTTTGTGCGAGTCCCTGAGGGCGTCCCACCGCTCGGCACTCCGCTGGCCAATCGCCGAACACGCGACGTTGTGGCACGACGCACAGCTGTTCATCACCAGCGCTTTCTCGGGCGCCTCAGGGAACACGTCGGCGACGGTCCTGTACTCCGCCGCTGGAGGTGTGGCTGGCGCGGGTGCAGGCTCGGCAGCGGGAGTGTCGCCGGATCCGCCCTCGCGGACCGGTTCCGACGTGCCGCCACAGGCGGCGATCACCACGCCGAAGACAAGCAGAAAAACGAACGCGAGCCAGCGCATGCGACGGCCTCCAGTAGACAATCAATCCAGATACGTGTCTTCGGACACGGCTGCCCGTTTTCGAACGCGACCCTCGAGCGAGAAGACCGGCACGGAGATGAGCTTCTTCGCTTCGGTTGACGGGAACCCGCGTTCCATCAGCACGCGGAGCGCGTCGCTGACATCCTCGTCGTAGAACTGCTCCATGCACTGGTTGCAGACGCGCGCCGGGATGTCCTCGACCACGACCAACGAATCGTCCGTTGGCCAGATGGCCGTGCGGACGGTGGTCGCGATCGCCGCTCCCTCGCACCGTGGACAAGGCATCGGCGGGATGGGCGGAGTATCCGTTGTCATGGGCTCTGTGAATCCTGAGAAAACATCGTCAACGTCGGCAGCACTCCCGGCCTCTGGGCCTTTCGCGTGGAAGTGCGGCCGAGAATATCACGAACCCGCAGACGGATGAACACGCGTGCCTCTGAACCTGTACAATGTTGCTGTGCAGGACCGCCCGACACCCCTCTGGATCGTGCAGCGCGACGGGAAGGAAGTGACCTGTGCGGCGCGGCTCGTCCCCTACGGCATCGAGCTCGACATCGCGCACGACGGCACTGTCGTACTGACTCGAGTGTTCGAACGAGAGACTGACGCTCTGGCCTGGGCTGAAGAGAAGCGGGCAGCGCGGACCTCCCTGGGGTGGAACGACGTCAGGCTCGACCAGTCGCCGGGACTGGTGTCGTAGCCGCTTCGGCCTCATGCTTTCTCTCGCGCACGGCGCGACTCCAATTGGTCCCAACGTGCGAGCGCGGCAAGCAGGTCCGCTTCGATCGCGTCAGCGCGCGCGAGCGTCTGCCGAATCTCCTCGGCACCGTCCCGATAGAACTCGGGACCGTGAATCGTTGCCTGCACCGACGCGTGCTCGGCCTCGAGAGCCTCGATCCGCCCCGGCAACGCCTCGAACTCGCGCTGCTCGTTGTAGGACAGTTTAAGTGACGGCCTGAGGAGCGTGCCTTCGACCTTGGGAGACCGTTCGGCGGAAGCGGGATTCCCGGCGCCAGGCTCAACGGCCGCGGCCGGCGTGGGCCGCGACCGCTGGCGCAGCCAGTCCTCGTACCCGCCGACGTATTCCTCCACCTGACCCTCGCCTTCGAAGACCAGCGTGCTGGTCACGACGTGATCCAGGAATACGCGGTCGTGGCTCACCAGCAAGAGCGTACCGGTCCACTCGACGAGCTGCGATTCAAGCATCTCCAGTGTTTCGAGGTCGAGATCATTCGTCGGCTCGTCCAGGACGAGTACGTTCGCCGGACGCGTGAAGAGTCTGGCCAGCAGCAACCGGTTTCGCTCGCCGCCAGACAACGCCTTCACCGGTGAACGCGCGCGCTCGTCGGTGAACAGGAAATCACGAAGATAGCCGTGGACGTGGCGACTGCGGCCGTTCACCGTGATGGTGTCGTTGCCGTCTCCGATGGTGTCGACGACGGTGCGCTCGGGATCGAGCTGTTCGCGTTGCTGGTCGTAGTACGCCACCTGCACGTTCGCTCCGCGCCGCACTGTGCCGGTATCTGGAAGCAGCTCACCCAGCAATAGTCGCAACAACGTTGTCTTACCGGAACCGTTGGGTCCAATGAGCCCCACACGGTCTCCGCGGAGGATGCGCGTCGTGCAGTCGCGCACGACGGTCGTGTCTCCGAAGGCCAAGGTCACATGCTCGGCCTCGAACACGAGTCGGCCGGACGCGTCGACGCGCTCGATCTGCATGCGGACGCTTCCCTGAACGGCCCGACGCTCTGCACGCTCCGCGCGCATGGCCATCAACGCGCGTACGCGCCCTTCGTCTCGCGTCCGACGAGCCTTGATGCCCCGTCGCAGCCAGGCTTCCTCCTGCGAGAGCTTCTTGTCGAATCGCTCCAGCGCCAACGCCTCCGCCTCCAGGCGTTCCTCCTGTCGGCGCAGAAACATCTCATAGTCTCCGGGCCACGATGAGAGCTCGCCCCGGTCGAGTTCCACGATGCGCGTGGCCAGACGTTGAAGGAACGCGCGGTCGTGGGTGACGAACACGAGGGCATTGCGGTACTCAGAGAGGAAGGCCTCCAGCCACGTGATGGCCTCGATGTCCAGGTGGTTGGTGGGTTCGTCGAGCAGCAGCACGTCGGGCTCCGAGACGAGCGCCTTGGCCAGCAGGACGCGCCGACGCCACCCACCCGACAGGGCGTCGACACGAGCCTTCGCCGGCAGCGACAGGCGCGACAGAATCAGGTCGACTTGACGCTCGCGCCGCCAGGTCTCGCCCTCGGCGCTGTCCGTTGCCTGGAGACCATCCGCCACGACGTCCCACACCGAGCGCGTGTCGGTCAGCGGGACATCCTGCACCAGGCGCGCGGTACGCAACCCGGGTTGACGCCACACAGCGCCCTCGTCTGGATCGAACTCGCCCGAGATGATCTGCAGGAGCGTCGACTTCCCGGTGCCGTTGCGTCCGATGACAGCTACACGCTCACCACGGTCCAGCTGCAGCGACACACCGTCGAGCAGCGGTAGATGGCCGAACGCGTGCCTCACTCGGTCGACGGTCAGCAGCGCCATCGGCAGCCTACAGTCGACCGAGCGAGCGCAACAGGCCGAGCGTGAGCCATGGGACGTAGGTGATGACCAACACGCCGACGCCGAGGATGGCGAGCATGGGAAGCGACGCCCGCGCCACCTCGAGGAGCGATCGCTTGAATCGGTACGACGCCAGGAACAGGTTCAGGCCCACCGGGGGCGTGAGGTACCCGAGCTCGAGGTTGGCAATGAAGATGATCCCGAGATGCACGGGGTGGATGTCGTAGGCGGCCCCGAGCGGCACGAGGAGCGGAGCGACAACCACCGTCGCCGAGAAGATATCCATCAGGCAACCCACCGCGAGCAGGAACACGTTCAGTGCCAACAAGAACGTCAGACGGCTGCCGATATACGACGTCGTCCACTCCAGGAGTCGCGCGGGCACCTGCGCGCCGATCAGGTAGTTCGTCAACCCGACCGCAACGCCGAGGATGATGAGCACGCCGCCGACAACTGTGACGCACTCCACGAGGACCCGGAGCACCGCCCTGGCAGATGTGATGTCGCGATGGATCATGGTCTGCACGACGAAGGCATAGAAAGCCACGAGCGCGGCCGACTCGATAGCGGTGGCCCATCCGCTGAAGAGCGAGACCAGCACAACAATCGGCATAGCCAGCTCCCACTTCGCCGCCCAGAGCGCCCGCACGCCCTCGCGAAGGTTGAAGGTCGTCCGTGTCGCACCGCTGGCGAGTCCCTGTCTGACGCCCCACGCCGCGATCATGCCGGTCAGAAGCAACCCGGGCAGGATGCCGCCCACGAACAAGTCCTCGATCGGAAGCTGCGCCACGATGCCGTAGAGAATGAGCGGGAGGGCCGGAGGGAGCAGGAGACCAAGCGAGCCCGAGGCGGTCAGCAGGCCAATGGAGAAGCGCTCAGCGTATCCGTCTCGGAGGAGTGCAGGCAGCAGCAGGCCCCCGAGCGCAAGAATTGTCACCCCGGATCCGCCCGTAAACACGGTGAAGAACGAGCATAACAGCGCGCAGACCACAGCGGTGCCGCCCGGAATCCAGCCGAACCATGCCCGAAACACACCGAGTAATCGGGACGATGCGTGGCCTTCTGCGAGCAGAAACCCCGCGAGGGTAAACAGCGGGATCGCCGGCAGCGTGGCCGACGTGTTCAATGCGTAGGTCTCAATCAGCACCGCGGCGGGTGTCACGCCGTCCATCATAAACAGCAACACGGCCGCGCCACCGAGGACCGCGAAGATAGGAGCGCCGAACGCCGCAGCAATGACGAGCACCGCCAACCACGGCAGGAACGATCCGCCCTCGAGTGCCGTCGGGGCCTGCGCCAGCCATCCACCGACGGCGAGCCCGGTTGCGGTGGCGACACGTCCCCACCAGCCGTCGTCCGCGTACCACGCGAGACGGACGGCGATGAGCGCGAAGCCCGCTGGGAGCGCGAGCTGAGTCACCCACACGGGGATGTTGGCACCGATGGACGTCGCCGCCTCGCGCTCGTTCGACACGAGCTGCACGGCGCCCGATGCGAGAAGCACCGTCATCGCCGACGCGATCGCAGAGGCGATGATACTTGCCACCCGCCGCGCGGTGCCCTTCGGCAGGAGGCTGCCCGTGGCGAGCGCGAGCAGCTTGCGATCGCGCGCGGCAATCGCAGCCCCAAGAAAGCCAACCCACAGCACCAGATGCTGGACGATCGGACCCTCGGCGGGGATCCCAACGCCCACCAGGCGACGCATGGCAATCTCGAGGAGCGGGAGCAGCACCATCGCCGCGAGCGCGCACGCGGCGACGAGGTCCTCGAGCATGGCGAGGACCGCCATTACCTGGCGGCAGGCGCAGCAGGGGGAGATCCGGGAGCAGCAGACGGGGCGCGTTGACGAAACGCGTCGCGCTCCTTGGTGGCGAGGTCGAAGATGTCCTTCGGCACCATCTCGCCGCGCATCGTCGTGCCGAGCTTGTCCGCCTCGGCGCGCCACTCCGGACCCGACGCCTTGATCACCGTCAGCCCTTGCTGCTGCATCAGCAAGACGGCGAGCGCATCCTGTTTGGGCACATCCACCTGCAGGCGCTTCTCCACACCGGCCGCGGACTCCACGAGCTTGGCGCGGTCAGCCTCGGGGATGCGCGTCCACGTCTTGCGGGTGATGACAGTGGCGCCGACGACCGGCGCCAGCCCGATATCGAGCATGTACGGCGTCTGACGATTCCACTGAAACGCGAGCGCGGCCACGGGTGGTGTCGGCAGCCCCTCGATCATGCCGGTGCTGAGACCGGTCAGCACGTCAGTCATGGCCATCGCGCGGGGCGTGTACCCGTTGGCTTTGTAGAACTGCGTCATCCGGTCGTCGCCCGCCGAGGTGTAGAGCTTGAGCGTCTTGAGGTCCGCGATGCTCTTCACCGGGCGCTTCGAGAACACCTGGAGCCATCCGCCGTGTCCCCAGTTCAGAAGAACAAAGCCTTTCGCCTCGACGCGCTGCCGCAACGTCGGCGTCAACCGCTCGACAACGGCGTTGAGCTCGTCGTACGAATTGAAGAAGAACGGCACGTTGAAGACGTTGAAGGCCGGATCGATCTGGGCCAGACCAATGACGGTGAGCGAGGCCGCTTGCAGCGCATCGAGGCGCATCTTGCGCAAGACGCTGGTTTCGTCGCCTTGAGACCCTCCGTTGAACACGGTGACCGTGACGCGATCCCAGGTGGCCTGCTTCCACTCCGCAGCCATCTGCTTCAACTGTTTGTCCCAGACCGAGCTGTCCGGCACCACCGTCGCAAGCTTGATCGCGACGCTCTGCGCACTGAGCGTGGCCAGGCAAACGAGGATGCCTGTCAGGACGAACACGCTCTGAATCTGGAGGCGCCGCATGCCGGTCTAGTCAGCCGCGCGGGTGGCCGACCAGTCGGACTCGCCCATCCCCGCGATCGTGGCCTTTCCCGCCAACCCGTTGGACCCGAGCTGTCCATTCATCGTGACGTTCATCGGGCCTTGCGGCATCTGAGCGGTGAACTGCAGGGTCAGCGCGCTCCCAACCATCGTGCCGCTCGCCGGCAGGGGGCCAAAAGGCGTTTGAATCGACCCGGTCACCCCTTCACCGTCCTGGGTCAACGTCGCAGTGAGCGCGAGCGCGTTCGGACCCATCTGGACGGTCAGATTCCACTTGCCCGTGACGGACCCTGGCGCACCGGATGCGCTGGGCGCTCCGCCATTGGTGGCAACGGCTGGAGCCACAGCCGAGGCAGCCGCAGCCGACGACGCCGGCTTCCGCTTCGCCGACCACGGCGCCTGCATGAGGCCGCCCAGATCGACGATGCCCGACAGCGTCTCACCCTCGACGCTTCCGGTCATGCGAATGTCGATGACCTGGCCCTGAATCGGTACCGAATAGAGAATGGACAGCGCGTTCTTCGCGTACGAACCCGTGAAGTCCACGGATCCCATCGGACTGGTGAGCTGCCCAGCAACCTTCTCACCATCCTGCTTGACGGTGGCTTCGAGCTCCATCTTGCCTTGGGGCGTTTCGAGGCTCACGAGCCACGTGCCGGAGATGTCGGTCTGCGCCGTGGCGAGCCACGGCACCGCCACCATCACCACCATTACGATGCCAAGCTTCAATCCGCGCATCCGCGTTCTCCCGTCATCTCGTCCTCCCGGGCCATCGCCCGAGGAACGCCTTCAAGAGTGGCCGAAGCTTAAGAATATCATTATTATCAGTGGCAGACGGGCCATATGGCGGCCTCTGCCGGCCGCACGAGGGGACCCGGGGCGAGGTGTTCATGTCACGGGGGCGAGTTGGTACAACCGTCGCGACAGCTATCGCTGCGCTCGCCGGCCTGACGGCGTTCGGCGCCGCGCAAGCGCCGTCGCCTGCTTCGTCGCCCTCGACCTCCCTCTCCTCGGGATCACCAGGGTCGGCATCCGCCACGACCGAGCGGGACTTCCTCTCACGCGTCCGACGGTTGACGATCGAGGGGAAGCGCGCTGGAGAAGGCTACTGGGCGCCTGACGGAAAGCGCCTCGTCTTCCAAAGCGAACGCGAACCGGGCAACCCCTTCTATCAAATCTACGTCCTTGATCTGGCGAACGGCGAGGCGAAACGCATCTCGCCCGGTGTCGGCAAGACCACCTGCGCTTTCTTCCGACCCAACAGTGACGAGATTCTGTTCGCCTCCACACACCACGATCCGAAATCCAAGCAGTATCAAGAGGAAGAGCTCTCGTTCCGCGCCTCGGGCAAGGAGCGCCGGTACTCGTGGGACTACGATCCCGAGATGGACATCTACGTCGCCAGCGACAAGACCGGTGCACTGAGGCGCCTGACGACAGCGAAGGGATACGACGCCGAAGCGTCGTACTCGCCCGACGGGCAGTGGATCGTGCTCTCGTCCATGCGCGACGCGTACAACCGCACGCTCACTGACAAGGAACACAAGCAGCTCGAAACGGATCCGAGCTACTTCGCCGAGATCTACATCATGAAGGCCGATGGCTCCGGGCAGAAGCGGTTGACGACGTCCCCCGGTTACGACGGCGGGCCGTTCTTCAACCACGACGGCTCTCGGATTGTGTGGAGGCGATTCGACGAGAACGGTTTGATCGCCAACGTCTGGACGATGAAGCCGGATGGAACGGATCAGAGACAGATCACCGATTTCGGCTCCATGAGCTGGGCACCGTACGAGCATCCGTCGGGCCAGTACATCCTCTTCGCCTCGAACAAGCTCGGATTCGAGAACTTCGAGGTCTTCATGGTCGACTCGGCCGGCACCAAGGAGCCCGTTCGCGTGACGTACTCAGACGGCTTCGATGGGCTGCCGGTGCCTTCACCGGACGGCCGGCAGCTCGCATGGACGTCCGCACGGTCGGGCGGTTCGGCGGGACAACTCTTCCTCGCGCAGTGGAACCACGAGAAGGCGCTGGACGCGATCAGGAACGCGCCGCCGCGCCAAGGTCCGAAGAAGCCGTAGCCCGGTCACACGAAAGAGATCCGCATATGAAGCTCGAGACCTGCTCGTCCGCGCGTTCCGCCCTCACAGCCGTCCGGGCGTCCCTCTTCGCCTCCGCCTGCACGTTGGCGATCGCGTTCACGACAGCACCGGCCGCGGCGCAAACCGCCACCGCGTCACGGGCGAAAGCGCATGTCGATGCGCTTGCCTCGGACCGCACCGAAGGGCGCCTCTCGGGCTCGCCGGGTGAACGCGCGGCGAGCGACTACATCATCGCCGAGCTGAAACGCATCGGCGCGAAGCCGCTGCCAGGTCTGAACGAATTCCGCATTCCGTTCGACTTCACCGCCGGTACAAAGGATGGCGGAACCACCGTGGCCCTGTCGTGCGCGACACCGGCACCAAGCTGCTCGCCCCGTACCTTCAGCGGCGAACGCGACGTCCGCGCCTTGTCCTTCTCCGACAACACGGAGGTCAGCGGCGATCTCGTCTTCGCCGGATACGGGATCGTCGTCCCGGACGCCCAGGACTTCGGCTACGACAGTTATGCCACGCTCGACGTCAAGGACAAGATCGTCCTTGTTCTTCGGTACTTCCCCGAGGACGCGGATCCGAAGGCCAAATCGATCCTCACGCGGTACTCGGGTCTCCGCTACAAGGCGATGGCCGCACGCCAGCGCGGCGCGAAGGGCCTCATCGTGGCTACTGGTCCTCACTCACCCAATGCCGGCGAAACGATTCCCATGAGCTTCGACACCGCGCTGGCCGGTTCCGGCGTTTCCGCAGCGAGTATCAGCGCGTCTGTGGCCGACGCGATCTTTGCGACTCTGAACGATCGCGAGAAGACACTCGCTGCCGCACAGAAAGGCCTCGACTCAGCGAACCCGCACATCGCCGGGTTCGCGATTCCCACGGTTCGGGTGACGCTCAAACCATCGGTGCTTCGCGAGAGCCGACAGGGGAACAACGTGTTCGGGTACCTGCCGGCGACGACTCGTGCCGTGTCCACGAGCAAGCCGTGGGTGGCGCTCGGAGCGCACTACGACCACCTCGGCCGCGGCGATCATGGCAACTCGCTCGCGACGAAGGAAGACGCGGGCCAGATCCACCACGGCGCCGACGACAACGCGTCGGGCTCGGCCGCCGTGCTGGCCGTGGGAGAGCTACTGGCCAAGGCTCCCAGAAAGCGGAACGTGCTGCTCCAGTTCTGGTCGGGTGAGGAAATCGGTCTTTTGGGGTCCGCCGCGTTCGTGAACAAGCCCAATGTGCCGCTAGACCAATTGGCGGCCTACCTCAATTTTGACATGGTGGGCCGCATGCAGGACAACAAACTGATCCTGCAAGCCACTGGAACAAGCGACGTGTGGGGCCGGCTCGTCGAACAAGCCAACGTGGCCGCCGGTTTCGATCTGCTTCTGCAGTCAGACCCCTACCAGCCAACCGACGTCGCCAGCTTCAATCAAGCCAGCGTCCCGTGCCTCAACTTCTTCACCGGCACGCACGTTGACTACCATAAACCGTCAGACACCGCGGACAAGATCAACTACGAGGATCTCGATCGGATTGTGGAGTTCGCCGCGGCGATCGCGCGCCGAGTCATCGACCTCGAGACGGTGCCGATATTCACCAAGGTCGAGCAGAGAGCGGATCCAGGCGGTGGGCGCGCCGGCGTCCGCGTGTTCACCGGCACGATTCCGGACTACTCCACCGAAGTCAAAGGGCTCTTGCTGAGCGGCGTGATTGGCGGAGGACCAGCCGACGCGGCGGGCTTGCAGAAGGGCGACGTCGTCATCGAGATCGGCGGTCAGACAATCGCCAACATCTACGACTACACCTATGTGCTCGAGACGCTGAAGGTCGGACAGGGTGTAAAGGTGGTCTACACGAGAAACGGAGAACGGCGGGAGACGACGCTTACGCCCAGCGCTCGGAAGTAGTCCAGCCGTCGGCCAGTCGGCGAATTGCCAAGTCGCAAGTCACATCGTCAGGCGCGCGCACAGCGCTTGCGCCGAACGACGGCGCTCAGACACCGATGCGCGGGAGCGCACCAGCCATGTGACTTGGGACTTGGGACTCGTGACTCTGTGCTATTCGGGTCTCACGCTGCCCGCGCGAGGGCCTTTCGGTGACTGTTCCTCTTCGAAGCTCACGCGCTGCCCCTCTCGCAGGTCGTCGAAGCTCCCCTGGACCGCACTACGGTGAAAGAAGTACTCCTGTCCCGCGCCATCGCGGATGAAACCGAAGCCCTTGTCACGGGCAATGCGCTTAATCGTACCGCTCGCCATACGAGTCTCCCTTGTCAGTCGAGCGCTCGTAAGACGACGGGCGCGCGTGTCCTTTCGAGAAAAGGACTAAGTGCATTCTACAACGGCCGTCCCGCTCGGTCATCGCGGTAGAGCTGACGTCCCCCCCCGTTTGAGTAGCGACGTCGTTTAGAGCCCGGCGGTTACTGTCGCCGTTTTCATCTGCGCCGTCAACTGTTTCGCATACGAGACGGGTGTCAGCCCGCCCAGTCCCTTCTTCGGCCGTTCTTCGTTGTACTCCCGACGCCAGGCCTCGATCACGACCTGGGCATGCGCCAGACTCG